>CAYPKR010000004.1:0-16143 GCA_964411375.1 uncultured Candidatus Saccharibacteria bacterium | reverse complement strand
AATATTCTCGACTGCAGCCACCCGTAGGTGTAGGGACCGTGTCTCAGTTCCCTCGGTGGGGGTCAGGCTCTCACCTCCCCTAAGCGTCATAGCCTTGGTAAGCCATTACCTTACCAACTAGCTGATACTGCGTAGGCCACTCCCGAAGCGGATTGCTCCTTTACTCTTACGAGACCATCTGGGATTACCCCGCCTTTCGGCGAGCTATACCAGACTTCGGGGTATGTTCCTACGTATTACTGACCTCGTCTGCCGGTGTCCTTGCGGACCCCTTGACTTGCATGCCCTATCCACGCCGCCAGCGTTCACCCTGAGCTAGGATCAAACTCTCAATATAGATTTTATTTTCTTGCGAATTTCAAATCTAAATAGACTAGTGAATTTGCATCAGACCGCCACTTGCGAGGCGCCCTGCATGCACTGGTTGAAACATTCTTACGAATGCTTCAGAACGGAACAAAAGAGAATGTCTTTTCGCATCATCTTCTGTTCCAAAAATTGGAATTTTTTAAGCAGAGTTTAGCTAGAGGATTAATCCAGCCAAACTCGATTTTGGTTTTGCGTTTACGTCTGAACACCATTCTTGCGAAATGATGTTCATGTATTCAGTTGTCAGAGGACAGTACCAAAATTCCCGCCGGCTCAATCGTCCGGCTACGGGCGCCTTTTAGAGGCAAAACCCGCGGGGATTGGTAGTGGAGAGAGTATATATGAATGAATAGGGGGAGTCAACTAAGGGCGCCTAGGCGTATTTCGGGGATATCCTGGGGGTAATTTGTGGGTAAAAAAGATTCGCCGCCGCCCGTTTACGGGCGGCGGCTGGGTCGGCTAGGCTGCTTTCAGGGAGATACGAGCTCTGGAACGTCCAGGGTTATGTCGCTCTCCGTGATTCAGCAGGATCGATTCGTTACCATAGGTAGGGCCAATGCATCCCTCCGAGCCTGCAGCCTAGGAACCCCTGCGCTCGTTCCCTTTTTTCCAACCTGACCATTAAGGTCGTCACAGAGGGACTGAGCTTGATCGCGTGACAAATCGCTCCCTCCTTCTACTGGCTCTGAAGAATCCTTATGCCTTACGCAAAACCGTCGTCCCCTAGTCTCAGCATAGACGCGGTACACTGATCCATTATGGTTTCCAACTGAACCGCCATACGTCATTACACTTACCCCACCATGTGTTTATTTCTAGAAAAGGTATACCACTCTAAATATTTTTGTACAGTTCAGATTGAATCGCCGCGTTTACCAAAGGTAAACGCGGCGATAACGTGTTCCATATACTTACCCTCCTCCGTATTTTTCCTTTACGTTCCCAGGAGCGCTGGTAAAAACCTTTTCTCCATTCAGTCTGCGACATTCTTCTGTCGCAACATCAGAAGTGCAATCTTCGAAACCGGCGAGCACACTTCCTTTAGAATCTACGATTTGGAACCGTCCCTTCTGCCTCGTCCCCATCACTGCATATCTTCGTTTTTTTCGAGATCCTTCATCTTTACGTACTTTCATCATTGGTTCCTCGTAAGAAAGCCTGGTTGAACTATGCTACAATTTTTCTCAATGCACAATGAAACAGTGGTTCTCTCGGTCGGCGGCTCACTCATGGTTCCCGACACTATTGATACTGCATTTATTAACTCCCTCAAATCATTTATTCTCTCGCATGTTGCAAGCGGCTATCGATTTGCAATCGTCGCTGGCGGCGGTCAGCTCGCACGTCGCTATCAAAAAGCGGCGAACGAAATTACCCCACTTACTTCAGAAGATCTCGACTGGCTCGGCATTCATGCGACTCGCCTCAATGCGCATTTACTTCGCTCCATTTTCTATGAGCACGCACATCCAGCGCTCATAAAACATCCGAATAAAAAATTTAGCGTCACTGAACCAATCGTCATTGGTTGCGGCTGGAAACCGGGACGTTCGACTGATTATGTTGCCGTAAAAATCGCCCAATCGCTTGGCGCAAAAAAATTGGTGAATCTTTCTGATATTGATTATGTGTATGATGCCGATCCCGATAAAAATCCAAATGCAAAAAAGTTTGAAGAAATGACATGGAAGGAATTTCGCAAATTGATGCCGAAAAAATGGGATCCGGGACTCTCTTCCCCGTTTGATCCAGTCGCTGCAAAGGAAGCAGAGAAAGATGGAATCGAAGTAGCAATTTTAAACGGCTCGAGACTTGAGGAGTGTGAAAAATATCTAAAAGGTGAGAAGTTTGTTGGAACGAAGATTATATAAAAATTCACAGCACCCGGGTTGCTAGCAACCCGGGTGCTTGGAGCGAAGCCCTTGAGTAGGCTATTACCCTACCAACTAGACTATCTCGGAGTTGAGCCCTAGGGACTCCCCTCAATGGCCTCAAGAGATCACGCGTTGACCTCAAGAGTTCCTGAAAAATATTCTACTGAATGCAATTAATTTTGCAACAAAGGTTATCGCGACGATGGGCGTCGTGGGCCGCGGCTAAATCGGCGCGGGCCGCGGGAAGAAGAATGCGGAGAATTACCTCGTCCGCCAAACGAGCGGCGCTCGCCTCCGCGTCCACTATTTGGACGCGATTGGTTTCCTCCTCGATTTTCATTTCGTCGAAATTCGGGACGTTCGGGTCCTGAGTGAGTAGGAGCGCGCATCGGCGGAAGATCGCGTGGTGCGGCATTTACTTGAATTGTTTTTCGAATCAATTTTTCGATATCGCGGATATCGCGACGCTCGTCCGGCATGGCAAATGAGATGGCGTGCCCCGTTGCTCCTGCGCGTGCGGTGCGACCAATACGGTGCACATAGTCTTCGCTTTGTGATGGCAAATCGTAGTTGATGACGAGTTCAACACCTTTGACATCGATGCCGCGTGCGGCGATGTCGGTTGCGACCAGCACGCGATACTTCCCTGTTTTAAATCCTTCGAGTGCATCAATGCGCTGCCCGAGCGAACGGTTGCCGTGAATTTCTGCCGCAGTGTGTCCCATGTTTTTTATGGAACGCATCACTTTTGTTGCACCATGCTTAGTTCTGGTGAACACGATGGTCGAGCCATTTCGTTCGCTTAAAACCTTTTCAAGCAGACGAATCTTGTTTTTGTGATCGACGATAAAAAATTCCTGACTGACTTTGTCGGCAGTGGTGCCAGCCGGCGCAACCTCGATTCGAGTGGGGAGTTTCATGTGCTTAGTCGCGAGGTCAGTGATCTCACGCGAAAGCGTTGCAGAAAAAAGCATCATCTGGCGTTCTTTAGGAAGAAGTTCGATGATGCGGCGAATCTGCGGCCAAAATCCCATGTCGAGCATGCGATCGGCTTCGTCGAGAACGACTAGGTTTGATTTTGAAAGATTGATATTTTTTTGATCAAGATGATCAAGGAGACGACCGGGCGTTGCAATCACCACATGCGGATTATTTTTTAACGATCTAATCTGTGGATTCATTGGTGCGCCACCAATCAAAATTGCAATGCGAAGATTTCCTACTTTTCCAATTTTATTCAAAGTATCAGCAACTTGGAGCGCGAGTTCGCGAGTCGGTAAGAGTACGAGTCCTTGACGTGATCCGTTTGCTTGTGCGAGATGTTGAAGCAGTGGAATACCGAATGCGAGCGTTTTCCCCGTTCCCGTTTGGGCAATACCGATCATATCTTTTCCTTCGATTGCAGGAGGAATCGCCTGGATCTGGATCGGGGTTGGTTTTATAAACCCAAGCTGATCGAGGATAGCAAGAAGCCCCGGCGCAATGCCGAGTCCACGAAAATTATTTTCTGATTCTTGATTCATTTGGTTGGTGGAAACTTATCGTTCAGCAATTTTTTGGAGCAGCGAATCTACTTCAGCGTAGAGTTCGGGAACCGTTCCATTGTTCACAATATTGTAATCTGCACTTTCAATAACGGCGAGCAGATTTTGTTTGGTAGGATCTGCTGCCGTCCATTCTCGCTGTTCATCGGAGACAAACTTTTCAAATGAGATATCGTCAGTCTCACTTCCTCGCTCGACAATACGCTTGTACCGAAGCGGACGATCAGCATCAACGGCAATAATAAGCGCGCCATGATTCTTCAAAAACTCTGCTTCACCAAGCGTGCGAACTGATTCAATAACAGCTCGATCATCTTCAGCAATTGCTTCTTTGAAGAGCGATTCGATGACGTAGCCTGGGCCAAATTGCTCGCGAAGATCGTTGGCGACCAAAACCATCGCGTCGCGATTGATCGGAAGTCCGCGGCGCTTAATTTCATCAGTGATGAATGCGCGTGCGGAGCGATGGATGAAGCCCTTTGATTTGAGGTAGTCGACGACCGTTCCTTTTCCTGCGCCTAGTGTTCCAGTGATACCAATGATCATGTGATTATGAACGGTGTTGGAGTTTCTCGAACACGACAAGGAGCGGAGCGGCGATAAAGATCGATGAGTATGCTCCTGCGGCAACTCCGAGAATCAAAGCGAGTGCAAAATTCTTGGTTGCTTCTGCACCGAAGAAGTAGATCGCGAGCAATGTGATCAAGACCGTGAGCGACGTGTTGATCGAGCGTGCGTAGGTCTGATACAACGATTTACCGACGGTATAGTCGAAGTGTTCGTGTTCGTTTCGTTCGTGATTGTTTTTCAAATTTTCGCGGATTCGATCAAAGATGATGATGGTATCGTTGATTGAATATCCGAGAATAACGAGAAGTGCGGTGAGGAAGAGTGTATCAACGGTAACACCCATGTAATGCCCGAGGAGTGCGAAGACACCAGTTGGAATCATGATGTCGTGAATCAGCGTGATGATCGCGATCATGCCGTACTTCCATGACGGAACTGGTTCAGACACTTTGCGGAATGCAAACGCGATGTAGATAACGACCGCAAGAATAACGGTAAGCAGTCCGATGAGCGCTTTATTGCGAAGCTCTTTACCGATTGTTGGACCAATCGACGTATATTGCTCAATCGTTGGTTTTGCTGAACCGCCAAGTGAAAGCGCATCAACAACTTGCTGACGCTCTGCTTCGGTCAAATCACGCGTACGAAGAAGATATTCCTTATCTCCCGCTTCGCGAAGCGAAATTTCTCCGAGTGGCAAACGTGAGAGTGATTGATCAAGTGCGGTTTTTTCTGGGCGTGTTCCTTCGTACGACACAGTCGTGAGTGCACCTCCGGTGAAGTCGATTGAGAGGCGAAGTCCAAAGATGAGCGCGAGTGCAAGCGCAGCAGCAGTGAGAACCGCAGAGAAGATCAAAAAGATGTTTTTGTATTTGATGACAAACATATTATTTGAGTTTGATGCCGCTTCCGAAAAGAATCCGTGCGGTATCATGATTCTTGATATTGCCGACTCCACGAAGGAATACGCGCGTTAGGGTGATTGCTGAGAAAAGCGAAACAATGACTCCAATTCCAAACGTGAGTGCGAATCCCTGGATCAAGGAGGTTCCAAACCAGAAGAGAATAATTGCAGAAATGATCGAAGTGACATGTCCATCGCGGATTGCAAGCCATGCGCGCGCGAATCCATCTTGAATCGCGTCTGGCAAATCTTTGCCGTGGCGAAGTTCTTCTTTGAGACGCTCGAAGATAATGATGTTTGCGTCCACCGCCATACCGATCGATAGGATGAATCCAGCAATACCTGCCGCAGTCAAAGTGACTGGCATCAATTTGAAAATGGAGAGCATGATTGCGACGTAGATCGAAAGCGCAAACGTTGCCATGATACCGGGAAGTCGATACCACAAGATCATAAAGAGAATGACTGCGAGCATGCCGACGATTCCGGAATGAAGTCCTTTTTGCAGTGATTCGTTACCAAGCGTTGCGCCGATCGTTTGTGTCGAAACGAGTTCGATTGGGACAGGAAGCGCGCCGAAGTTCAGATTTTTTGCAAGATCACGTGCCTGCTCTGCAGTCATGTTGCCGCCAGAAATAGTTGCTTGTCCGCCGGCGATTTCTTCGCGAATAACCGGACTTGAGATCAACTGGCCATCGAGAAAGATTGCGAGCTGTTTTCCGGTATTTTCACGAGTGATTTTTGCAAAGAGATCGCCACCTTCGGAATTGAACGTAAGCAAAACCATTGGCTCATTGGTGAGCGCTCCGGCAGTTTTACCTGACTGAAACTGGATCTGTGCTTTGGTGAGATAACGACCGGTGAGTCCAGTGGTTATAAATACTGGTGTTGAAGATGCACTAGTGACACTTGCAGGATCAATCAATTTGAATTCAAGGACTGGTGTCTGACCGATCTGCTTGATCGCTTCTTGGATATCCGTGACGCCAGGAAGTTCGACGATGAGGCGATGTTCTCCCGCAGACCCGGCAATCGCGCTTCCCTCTTCAACCTGCACGAGTGGTTCGGAAACGCCGAAAAGATTGACGCGGCGTTCAATGACTTCGCGAAGGGCATCCATGGAACCCGGAATATCCGCCGAGCCGAGTGATGATGTGTCTGCCTTGTAGACCAAGTGCGAGCCGCCGACTAAGTCGAGACCGAGTCTGAAATGGAAGCGAGACGATGGGTCGATTTCAGAATGGTACACAAAATAGCCGATCCCAATGCCGACGAGGAGGACGAGGAGTGCCGTGAGTCGTGTCTGCCACATATTGATTAAGTGCCTGTAGTATAGCTATTTTTCGATTTTCGGCAATGCGGCGAGGGCAAGGAGATTTTTGAAGATCATGGCAACGGCAATGGGTCCAATCCCGCCTGGAACTGGGGTGAAAAGTGCGCTTTTTTCGGCACAGGACGGGTCAGCATCTCCCGCGAGCTTCCCTTCCGCTTCGCTGGTTCCCGCATCAAAAACCAGGACGCCTTCTTTGATCATTTCAGGCTGGATGAGGCATGGAACTCCTGCCCCGAGAAGCAAAATGTCAGCATCAGCGACGCGATCCATGTCAGGAGAATGCTTATCAAGAACCGTAACGTTTCCTTTCATCCGCGTAAACCATACTGCGCCTGGCTTCCCGACTAACTTCCCTTTTCCGACAACCACCACTTTTTTTTGAACAATATCAACGCTATTTTGTGAAATGATTTCCGCGATTGCGCCAATGACAGGCGGCACGATTTCTGTCTCACCTCGTTCAAATGCATGAATTGCGGAGTCGGAAACACCGTCAACATCATGCGTGATTGGAATTGCGTTCCGCACGCGGTCAGCATCAATATGCGCGCTTGTTGGAAGCTGGAGAATAATCCCCTGATGGTCACGCGCGGCACATGAAATTTCTTCAATCGCTTCGTCGGTCGTCATTTCAGACGTTAGCGTATGTTCAGCAATCTGAACACCGACTTCTTGTGCGATCTTTCGCTTTATTTTTATAAATGACTGCGTTGCAAAATCGGGATTCTCTGGAACAAATAAAGCAAGCGAAAATGCTTCGTCCCCTGCGCGTACCTTTTTTTTCAGATCATGAATGATCTCATCCCGAATTGTTTTGCCGTCAACCGTCATGCGCCGATTGTACGCGAGAATACTCCTACCGTGAAGCGGCTTTCGATTTCTTTGCGCCGTCAACCAACCACGAACTCGATTGCACTTTGCCGCCCTTGCCAACGTTAAAGATCATTTTGATGCCGAATTCTTTACAGACTTTTGCTTCAGGAATATCCGCAATCTTTTTTCGATCACCGCCGTTTGCAAAAATATTGGGCCTCAGCAAAGCGAGCGCTTTTGAAACGCTTCGATCAGGATCATTTTCTGTATGTTTCGTGAGAATGACACGATCAACCACACGGAGAGATTCAAGTATTTCCTTTCGCTCTTTTTCTGGCATGAATGCATAACCCTTCTTGGCCCGGAGCCATTTGTCATTGTTCAAAACAATGACAAGTTCATCACCAAACTTTTTTGCCGCCTCAAACATGCGCACATGTCCGATGTGAATCGGGTCAAATCCACCGGAGACAGCAACGACTATTTTTTGTTTTCGATTCACTTTCTTCGTCGCGGATTTTTTCATGCGTGCTTCCGCTCTTCTTCGGGAACATATTCTTCGTATCGCCCGTTCGTATATTGAAACGCATTAAGCGATTCATACTTATATTGATATCCGTACATCTTTGTAATTTTGGAACCGTCCACATTAATCGGATATGAATAGCCTCGCCAACTTCCCTTTGCGGTTGGTATTTTCCCAAGCGTCAGATGCCAGAAGAAAAAGAACGCGATTCGAGCCATCCAGGGTTGAATCTTCAAAGTCTTTTTTCCCACTGCGCGCGCCATGTCGGGACCTAAAACTGCGGGACCGGGAGGCGCAGCGTTAAATGCTTCGTATACTCCGGAAACTTCACTGAACGCAAGTAGCGCCACGATATCAGTAATGTCATCTTCATGGACATATTGGCGGAGCCACTTCGGCGTGATTGGTACAAATGACACCATCGTAGAGACGAGTCGATACGAAAATGCTTTTTCATTTTTCAAACTGCCAGAGAGTGCGGACTGCAAACCAAATCGGATGCGCTGAAAGCGGCCACGAGGCCCGGTAATTGCTGCCGGACGGATGATGAATACCTGCGTAGTATTTCCCGATTCGCGCGCTTTAAAGTAGCGCTCTTCAAGTCTCTCTTCCGCGATACGTTTTTCTTCGGCGTAGAGATATTCAGATTTGCGAAATGCTTCGTTTTCCGCGTAGCGATGTTCGAGTGTGTTGTCCGGAAATGCGCCGTACGAAGCAACGGTTGAAAAGTGAATGAGTTTTTTAACTGCTGGCTGATTGACCGCAAACGTAAAGACCGCATCCGACCCTTCAATATTCCACCGCCATTCGAGATCGCGCCTGCCGTAGAGTTCGCGAATTTGCCATGCGGTATGAATGACGATGTCCGGCATATATTCGGCAACGGTTGCCTGCCACGTTTCATCGCTCGTGTTTGCACCCACCCACACTACTTTCTCAGCAATTTCAGGAATTGTTCCAAAATGTTCAGGCATTGGCTCTTTGTCGAGCGCGACAATGCGTGACACATCAGGACGCTTCGAAAATTGTTCCACGAGCATAGCGCCGACATAGCCAGACGCGCCGGTTATAAATACGGTGTGACCACTTTCCATATGCATTGATACTACCGTTCAATCGCAGTGGTTACAACCTACAAATAATCAATGTCATTGACATTCAGATATATATATATTCTATTTTTCAGCAAGTTTGCTTTTTCTGAAAGGATCTCTCTATGAGACCGAATGTGATGGTCGTTTCTGGAAAGGAAGACCGATTTCAAGACCTAACCGCTCGGATGGCTGAATATCTGGAGAGTATAGGATGCACTGTTCCGAGAGTTGTTATCGGGAGAACTCCTTTTAGTACAATTTCTGCAATCAAAAGAAGTGTTCATGCGACAGGATCGAGCCAAGCGTATGCGCTCATCTATGCCGGTCATGGATGGAACATAGGTTGGGAGGGGTGTGCGTTTTATTTCTGGATCCTACATCATTTACGAAAACTGTCAGGACCTCTCATTGTTATCAATGACACTTGCTACGGTTTCAACCTGAAGAGGAAGCTCGAGACTTTTCGCGACCCGCAAAACACTTGCTTCATATCTCCGTGGGACAGCCACGGAGAAACGTTTGGCGGGCCACTGGAGGATTGCTTAACTGCTTGGCAACAACGTCTACGACCAGAGGATATTATTGAAGATAATATTTACTCTACCCAAGAATGGGACGTAGAAATTCCGATCACTTATCAACGATGGGGCACCCCACTTGATCATCTTTTCTTCCCGGCCTGAATCAATCAGGCCCTCTTTTTTTAACGAATCCGAAGTCGAACACCGAAGCGAGAAAGAAGTGTCTTGATGGTACGGAGCGCAATATTGAGATCAAGCAAAATGGAGCGATGTTTTACATAATACAAATCGTACGCAAGGCGCGTTTTAAATGCCTCGATTGACTGGGGATTGATTTCTCCCGGTGCGTATTGCTGATGCGTTTGTGCCCAACCCGTGATCCCCGGCTGTACGATGTAGCGAAGGGAGTAATATTGAATTTCTTTATTAGCACGAGTCGCCAGTCCCATGATGTCGTTTCGAGGTCCAATCATCGACATCTCCCCTTTCAAAATATTCCACACCTGAGGCAGTTCATCAATTGACGCCTTGCGAAGAATTGCGCCGACTCTCGTCACTCGATTTTCTCCTTCGCCGATCCATGCGCCCTTGTCGCTCACGGTCATGGTACGGATTTTATAAATACGAATCACCGAACCAAACGAACCCATGCGTTCTTGTGGAATAAAGAATGCACCCACTCCTTCAATTTTCATTGCAAGCCATGCAAATGGAATCAGTGCCAGGAGCACAGCACCCATGCTGAGCGCGCCAATAATATCGATACCGCGCTTGATTATGCTGTAGAAAAAGTGTTGACCATTTGAAATATTGCGCAAAAACCAATCAGGACGAAGTGAAGAAAGCGGAATACGTTCAAAAATATTTTCATACATTTTTGAAAGGTTCACGAACGTGATTTTGTGTTCGATGAGACTCATATGGACGAAGAGTGGCATGAGCTCATCCACTCCACCAAAATCAGTATCGGCGACAACGACCGAAATCTCTTCGCGCGTAATAAGGGAGCGCATTTTTTCAGGAAGGTCATTTGCATCTTTGAGTGAACCGAAATCGAGCGCGCGGACAAATTCAAAATCATAGCGCGTATTGTTATTGACTTCGCTCATGAGCTCTTCCACTTCCTGCCCTTCTCCGATCAAAAGTGCTTTTTGTTTCTTTCCTAAAAAGAGTCGGTGGAAAAATACGAGGCGCCATGCGGTAATCAAAATAGATGAGACGATGAGATACACCACAAGTGTCGTTTTCGGCGTGATGCCGAATGCCGGAATGAGAAAGAAAAAGAGTGCCGCGATGATTGCGTTCAGCGTTTGCGCACGAAACACGGTTTGTGGCAGGCGATTTTTGAAGAAGGTGGTGTGATTATCGTAGAGTCCACTGATGAAGAAAATGGCAACAGACACCAGGAACAGAAATGAGAATGGAAGGTAGTGGAGATTCAAAAGATACTGGCTCGGGAGTTCCCCGTTTCGGATGACGAGCGAGGTGTAAAGAGACAGCGCAAAGAGGGAGATATCTCCGAAAAGCAGGATGGTGAGTTCTCGTTTGCGGAGTTCCAACATGAAGGCTACGTGGTCACACTATACAACACTTTTCAGTATACGCAAGGTTACGGAGATCTCCCCAGGATGGTTCCAGATGGTATCGTAAAGGCATGCAAAAAGTCTTATTTGTCATCACTAAATCCTACTTCGGGGGGGCGCAGCGGTATGTGTTTGATTTGGCGAGTGCGCTTAAGAACAAAGGATGGGACGTTTCGGTAGCACTCGGGGGCGAAGGAGTGCTCAAATCAAAACTTGAAGCCCTACATATTCGCACTATTCCAATACCTTCTCTTGAACGCGATGTGCATCCAATCAAAGACCTCAAAACTTTTTTTGCGCTTCTTTCACTGATCCGAAAAGAAAGACCGGACGTACTGCACGTAAATAGCGCAAAAGCAGGCGGGCTCGGTGCGCTTGCAGGTAGACTTGCTGGTACTCAAAAAATAATTTTTACCATGCATGGATTTGCGTTTAACGAAGACCGTGGACTTCTTTCAAAAAAATTAATTGCTTTTTTTACGTGGCTGACGGTTTTTCTCTCTCACAAGTCGATTGCAGTATCACATACTCTGGAAAAAGACGTGCCCGCTTTCCTCAAAAATAAAATAGCGATTATTAGAAACGGGGTTCGACCAATTGATTTCAAATCAAGAATGGACGCGCGAGAATTCTTGATTCAGAAGCGTCCAGAGCTTGCCGCAAAAAATATACCAGACACGTTTTGGATCGGAACAATCGCAGAACTTCATCCTATAAAAGGACTTCCGTATGCAATTGATGCAATAAAAATTCTTGCCGAAAAAAATCCGAACATTTGCTATGTGATTATTAGCGGTGGCGAGATGCGAGACACACTGGAGTCACGGGTCAAATCGCTCGGCCTTGCAAAGAATGTATTTTTAACCGGATTCATTGAAGATGCATCAAAATATCTGAAAGCCTTTGATATATTTCTCCTCCCCTCTCTTTCCGAAGGACTTGGGTATGTGTTACTTGAAGCAGGACTTGCGACCCTTCCTGTTGTTGCGACCAATGTTGGCGGCATTCCCGAAATCATTACGAATGACGCAAACGGTACCTTGATTTTGCCTAAAAACCCGAGACAAATAGCTGATGCTCTTTCTATATATATGAATGATTCGATGAAACGAGATCAGCACGCAAATAATCTTTTGGAAACCGTTCGGAGCAATTTTTCCTCCGACCGGATGATCGCGGAAACGATTGATTTGTATGAAAAATAAGCGCTGGCATGTCCACATACGCCTTCTTTCGGCGACCGAAAGAAGGCGTATGATGAAGTAATGGGACAAGTGACGTTTGAAGAAGAGAGCGAGAAAAGGGTACCGCGAAAGAAAGAAGCAACAGGGATTCCAGAGCTCTCAAAAATAACAGGCTTTCTTGTCGAACGCGGTTTTGTCAGAAATGTTAAGGAGGCCAATATCGCTCTCATTGGAATAACGCTCATCGCAATTATTCTTGTTGGCCTTATTCTTCGGAATAATCGCCCTCCGGCATACAACCATGTCCAAAATATTCCGCCGGATCAAATCTAGAGCGGCAGTATGCTATGAAAAAATATACGCACATTGAGCAAGGATTTACTCTTATTGAACTCCTCGTAGTGATTGCCATAATCGCGCTTCTCTCTTCAGTTGTTCTTGCAAGTTTGAATAGCGCACGCCAAAAAGGAAACGCCGCGCGTACGATCAGTGATTTCAAACAAATCGAGCGAGCGCTTACCCTGCTTGGAGATCAAAACAAAATTTCAACATGGTGGTATGAAGGCGCAGGATTTACGCTTCCCGGCGGTGTCGCGAATGCGACAAATCCAACCATTGCAAGCTTAATGGATTCGGGTGACCCTCTTACAGCCTATCTCCCCAAAACACCAACATCGCCGTTTGGCGGTTCATATGCATACGATCTCGATTCTGGAACGACTGCAACGTTCCTTCCTGGAAGCTGTGCGGGAGGCGGACAAGTAGGCCGAGGCGTTAACTTGCTTCTCAACGGTCTCTCAGTCTCAAGCGCAAGCACGGTATTTGATGCTCTCAATAACTTGGTAGATAAAGATAACGATCCTGCCGGCGAAGAAACCAATTGCGGAATCATCACCGCAAGCGGTCTTCAAACAAGTCCGGTCATCATGTACCGGATCAGCGACGTTCCCAATTTCTAACCTATAGCCCAAGCAATTCGTTTTCGGTGTCGGACGCGTGAATAACGCGTGCACTTTTTCGCATTCCCATGAGAATGCCGAGTGCAGCAAATTCGGTCACCAAGTGTGATCCACCATAGCTCATAAACGGAATGGTGGTTCCTGTTACCGGCAAGATGCCGACATTCATGCCGACATGGACGATTATGTGCGCCATAAATAATGTCGCGACGCCGAGTCCAAACAATGTTTCAAAATTCGATGCGCCGACTTTTGAATCTTCAATAATGCGCCAAATGATTAATCCGTAGAGACATGCAAGAAGGAGTATTCCGATGAATCCCCACTCTTCGGCAAACGCAGCAAAAATAAAGTCAGTTTCATATTCAGGAAGAAATTGGAGTTTTGATTGTGTTCCGTATCCGATTCCCTTCCCCATAACCCCGCCAGAACCGACAGCAATTGTTGATTGAAATGCGTTATATCCGGCACCGCGAATATCCGCATATGGATGAATGAATGTGAGAACGCGCTGTTTTTGATAATCCTGAAGTGCAAAATTCCAAAGCATAAAGAAAGAAAAAGCACCGAGCGCAATGAGCCCGAAGAGATGTTTTTTGGAGATACCAGAAACAAGTACCATTCCGAACCAAATAGACCCGATGATGATTGCGGAACCGAAGTCCGGCTCGATGAGAACGAGGAGTCCGATGAGCCCCGCATAAAATCCTGATACAACGATATGTCGAATATTGGCAATTTCTATGTGACGTCTCGAAAAATATTTTGAAAGCAGAATGATCACAACCAGTTTTGCTGGGTCTGATGGCTGAATCGCAAAAAGTCCAACGTTGAACCAACTTTGCGCTCCTTTAAATACCGAACCGACTGCGAAAAGTGCGAGAAGCACAACAACCGTTCCAGCAAAAATACCCACCACCACACTGGTGCGACGGAGAAAATGAAAATCGAGAGAGGAGAGGGCAAAAAAAACGCCGAGCGAAATAAGCAACCAAACGATCTGATGTTCGAAAAATGCGTTCGAGCTCTGAAACGAATTCATCGTCAAAAGCCCGGCACTCGAGATGAAGAGCGTAGCAAGAAGGAGCGTCCAATCGATATGTTGGAATGCTGATATCCCGGGCAACCGAAAAATCTGACTCGACATGTTAGTTCCGTACTTCGGGAAGGAGTGGAATGCGTGGTACTACTTCGATTCGAGTCCCGTCAGATGGAAGCGGTGTCTGCCACGTGAATACAAGCGGCGCTGATCCATGCGCAGGCAAGAGCTTTACGACCGTTTCAGAGCTTGCCATTGCATTTCCATCAATTCCAAAAATTGTTGCGATCACTTCAATATTGCGAATATCGTTTACCGTATCGTTTGCGATTGTTGCATCTACTCTCGGTGTGCCATCCGCTCTCGTAATAAGTTCGATTCCAGAAACTGTGTACCCCGGAACATTTTCAGCCTTTCGCCAATATGGATCGCTCTTGAATTCAAAGAGTGTACGAACTGGAAGTCTCGTACCGGTTTGAATGGTGGGTTCGAAAATTGGTGTGATACCGTTGGTCGAAAGAAATGTTGATCCTTCTCTTCGTGCAATGGTTACATTTTTGTCGTCAAAAAGTTCAAATGCATAATCGATCTTATCAACACCTGCATCAAAGTTTGAGTTAGAAATATATGCGACTGAATTGTAGACGCCGTCAGTCACTTTGAATGAGCGCGACCAGAGAATGATCGGGGTGCGAATTTGTGACGGACAAAGGCGCTTACATCCTCCTCCACAATCGACACCGACTTCATCCTGATTTTGTTTTCCATCAAAACAAGTTGGGCGTTCAGTAAAAAAAAGATAATAGATGGGTACGCTAAGCACTGCCGCAATAAAAGCTCCGACAATCGAGAGATATAGCGTCCGGCGTCTACTTGCCCAGGTCATGGCAATTAGTGTACCAAAAAAGCGAAAACCTCGCGCGAGAGTACCTCTGCGGATTTGAAAATGGAGAAAAAAGATTGAAAACTCTACGCTGGCGAGGAGAGAGTTTCTCTGGGAGAGAAACTCTCTGACACTTGCGAGTACCATCAAGGCGATGGTATTTTGTGTGCCCGATAAATAATATTGTATTGAAAACTCTAAGCTGGCGACGAGCTACTCTTCCCTTGCGAGTACCATCGCCTCAATTGGTCTTAACTTCCGAGTTCGGAATGAGATCGGGTGTGGCCCCAACGATAAGTCACCAGCTTAGAACCTTCAATGCGGTTGGTTGAAATTTCTGTAATGGGCCGAACAAGAATCTTGTTCGGCAAATCGTCTGAGTCTGTCCGGAACGACCGACCTTTCGAGGAAACATCTTCCGTACTGTGGCCACTTGTTCAGAGCCCACCATCCAGTCCGTAGGATACTTCCACATCAGTAATGTTGTATCAGACCCATTACAGAAATTTCAACGTGAGAAAATGTTGCACAAAAATTAAATAACCAATCCAAAAGCACAGATATGCGGCTTCCCGTTCTCCATATCGGAAACTCGACGAATTAGTACACCTTGGCTAAACACATTGCTGTGCGTACACCTAGTGCCTATCAACGTAGTCATCTCCTACGTGTCTCAAATGATTTCTAATCTTGGGGTCGGCTTCGCGCTTAGATGCTTTCAGCGCTTATCCGTTCCCGACATAGCTACTGGGCGGTCCACCTGGCGGCAGAGCCCATACACCAGAGGTCAGTTCATTCCGGTCCTCTCGTACTAGGAACAAATCCCCTCAAAAATCCACGCCCGCAGTAGATAGAGAACCAACCTGTCTCACGACGGTTTGAACCCAGCTCACGTAACTTTTTAATTGGCGAACAGCCAAACCCTTGGGACCTTCTCCAGCCCCAGG
>CAYPKR010000003.1:0-73650 GCA_964411375.1 uncultured Candidatus Saccharibacteria bacterium | reverse complement strand
GCGTTGTCGTACCGATACCTACGTTTCCTCCAAAATAGGCATTTCCTGTTGTCGTAGAATTTCCAGACACCGTCAAACCTCCATTTCCTGTACCATTACCTATAGTTGATGAGGCATTTACAAAAATCCCAACGGTGGTTGTTGGCGCAAGATAGCTACCAAGAAGTTTCCACGTTGCAAATGTATTTGCTACGCCGGAGGTTGCGTAATCGGTTCCAGCAATCGCAGTCGATACTGCGCCATTGGTTGCTTTGAGGAGACCGGTTAAATTTCCAAGGGTAAAGTTTGAGGCAAACAGGTTGCTGGAACTTGCCGTATTTGCAAAGAAATTAGTTGACGTTGCATTCGTTGTGGTCGAGTTTCCAGTGACGGTAATATCAGACGGGAAAACGTAATTTCCAGCGCCAAAGGTACCACCGGTTGTGGTGATTACTCCAGTTCCTGGACTGTATGAAATGACCGAAGCTCCAGAGAGCGACGTTGATGAAATTTTATTATTGAATACTGCGAAGTTTGAACTTGAAAGATACCCATCAACTGATGCTGAAGAATTTGGAATTGAGACGGTATTTCCGAGGCGAGAAAGTGGGGCGTTGAATGAAAGTGGGGATTCGAGGCCGAGTGAAGAAGTTGCGGTCAGTGCGTACCCACCTAGTGCATTACCAACCAAAATATTGCCGAAGCTTGGTGCACTCGTGAGTCCCGTACCACCATACAGAACACCAATCGATGTAGTTGCTGATACGACACCATTGTTTGCCTGAAGTGGTCCGTTGAATGTTCCAACCGTGAGCGTTCCATTGAAGATATTGTTTCCAGTGAACGTGTTATTCGAATATGTTTTTGGAATCGTTGTTGAAGCATCAGCATAGTAATTTGCCGACGTTGTTGAAAATGCATTTCCTTGATTCTGAGACAAGAAGTAACTTGCAGAAGTGGTGGAGAATCCTGCACCCTGATTTTGCGAAAGGAAGTATGCAGCAGATGTCGAAGAGAACGCGATTCCCTGATTATTTATGAGGAAGTATGTCGCTGATGTTGTTGAGAATGCGTTACCTTGATTTTGCGCCAAGAAATACGTCGCGGAAGTTGTCGAGAATGAATTTGCAAGATAGTAACTTCCCTCCTGTCCGTCAAATGTTCCGCTCCAGTTGCCAGTAGTATCGAGCGTGAGCGCGCCGCCGACATTCGAAAGACCGGTACCAGTCAAATCATTGAAATATTCGTTATTTACTCCGAGGAGCGAAGTGTAGAGAGTCGTTGAAGTTGCGGCAGCAAGAGTGGTGGTACCCGATACGATAAATCCTCCAGCAAGCTGGGTTGTTTCTGCAGTTGAAGTTGATCTAAATGATGATGCCGATGAAACACCGTTTACGCTGAATTTATCACGTGGGCTCGTGATTCCAACTCCAACATTTCCATTTACATCGATGAAAAGTGATGATGTTGCAGTGAGCGTTGTGCCAGCACCTGCGTAGTATGGGAATTGACCCGTTGTTCCGGCTCCAACCGTTCCGGAACCGCCGCCGCCCGATGTTGAGAGACAAGTTCCGCCGATTGCATAACAACCACTTGTGAGATTAATGCCGGAGGCAAATGTTGACGTTGCACCAGTACCATTTACATTCAAAATTCCAGAGAGTGTTGTGGTGCCCGTATCAGTTACGGTGAAGACCGAGCTTGATGCATTATTTACAACTTCAAATGCATTCGTACCGGTTCCGATTCCTGATGCCCAGACTGTGAGCTTGCTTGCTGGTGTCGTCGTTCCGATTCCAACATTGCCAGTTAGTTTATTGACGACGAGATTCGTATTGTTTACTGACCAGTTTCCTGTTGCCGAGAAATTAGATGATGCGCCAGTAAGCGCGATATTGGTATCAGCAACTGAAAGATCGCCGAGTACTGAAAGTGTTGCAGCCCCAGAGATAGTCAATGTTCCAGTATCAAATGAATCTGATTGATCGGAGCGAAGGAATGAAGTGGACGCAACACCACCGAGCGTTGCTGAATTCCCTGCTTCAATTGCCGTTGGAACGGTTGAAAGGCGCTTACGTGGAGACATTTCTCCATCCCACGAAGGTACTCCGGTTGTTCCTCCGATTTCAACGCTCAAATACAACGTTTGATTGAAATCAATTCCAGTGATCGGTGTGGTTGAACCGAGCATTGTTGAGAAAAGTGCATTGAATACCGGTACACGTGCATCAACTCCGGTACCATCGCAGGTTGTTCCACCATCAGGCGACTGACACCATGTTTCGGTCCAGATTGGCGCGCCACCAGTTGGAGTCGTATAGAGCTTGAAACGAATATTGTATGAACCGTTCGATACCGCGACATTACTCGAGGTCATGAGCTTGCCTTGGTAGTTGATTTCTCGATTAAATGCCGCAAATGCTTGCTTTTGCATGGAAAGAAGTGGCAACGCAAGCAAGAGCAACATGCCCGCGCCTGCAAGTATCTTTTTCAAAAATGAGATTGTCGTCGAAACGTACATATATATGTATCAGGCAGAAGCGGCGATTACCCCATGGTCTTTGCGGCGACGTGGTAGCGCGCCTGCCAAAATGACCGAAAGGAAAATAGCGAGGAAGAACGGTGGGCAATCAAGTAGGTTTGAAATTCGGCCAAGGAGTCCGCCGACTATTGGGAGCGCAGTTTGTACTTCGGCAAGAAGCGCACCTTTGAGTTCCTTGAGTCCTTGATTTTTGTAGTCGAGGATGATGATCGCGAGATTGTAGATTCCTGAGCGACCAAGTGGGGCGATTGTTGCAACATATCCGCTTTTATCTTCATTCACTCGAAGCAAGAACGTGAATGTTTTTGCAGGATCTTCTGGGTCGTGGAGTGTGATACCGATGGTCTTCAAGATTTCCGGCACGCGATCGTACGGCAAGATAACGGTCAAATTCTTTTCTCCATCGATGTTGATCTGTCCGTTATGCGAAGAAAGAATTTTTCCATCTTGAATGAAGAGGAAATCTTCAAGCGTGAGCGATTGAATTTTTGGATCGATGTTTGATGAGGTTGGCAATCCTTCGAACGGATTTGAAGAAGGTGGAAGTGGTTCAACACCAACATTTGGAACGGTTGCTTTTGCAATAACTCCGGAAGAATATTCGTCTCCCTGTTTTACGAAGAGCGTGTAGTAGTAGGTTTTTCCAGGGACAACATCGGTATCAGGAAATGAATTACCGTATCCTTCAAAAAGAAGTGTGCCGTCACTTGGATCATTCGGATAGAACGAATCTGATTTCATGATGCGCACTTCTGGATTTACGACGCCCGGAGTAATCCAATTAAGATCAATCTCTTTTGCGTGCGGCGTTGCAGTGAATGTTGTTGGGTTTGCCGGAGTAACTGGAGTTGGAGTTGTCGCGACTTCGGTGGTGTGGAACGTACCTATATATGTAGCGATTCCACCAAACCCATCAATGACTGAAATTTTGAAGTAGTAGAGTGTATCTGCTTCAAGTCCAGAAATTTGTGTCGCGTGACTCGTGACATAGAAGGATTCAGAAATGGTTCCTGCCTCGTAGTCGATTGTTTTTCCATATTGAATCGAACCAAGTGCATGTGGATCAGTCGTATACGTGATGAGTGATGAATGAATATCAGGAGTTACGATCACGTTTAGAATTTTTGGAAGCTGATGTTCTGGTGGTGCGCCGTTTCCTCCCGTTGTTCCCCCAGTCGTCCCTGTTCCTGTCGTGCCAGTCGTACTACCTCCAGTTGGTGCAGTAACCGAAAGACCGACCGTGAAGGTTCCGGTTTCAGCTGCGCGAAGAGTGAGGAGTGGAAGTGCCATGAATGTTGCGAGGAAGATGAGTGAGAGAAACGTTCGCATACGATTAGAGTGCGATCAGTGTCACGGTAGTTGTTGCAATGTACGATCCGGCCGAAAGCGTTGTCGCTGCATCTGCCGCAACTTGGAATTTAAGTGTTGTCACTGTTCCCAAAGGATTGTTTGCCGTTCCGCGCGTTGCAATGACATCGTCAATCGTTGAAAGCAAATTCCAACAAGCGCCAGTCGTATCGAATGTACCGATATTGCATGCAGTGCCGTCATCTTTGTATTTCTGTACAATCTCTGTTCCCTCCGGAGAAAAAGCGAATGCTGCAGCGGCAACTGGTGTAATGAATTCGAAATCAGGGTCTGCCCCAACTGGTGCATAGTTCGGAATCGATGCTGAATTCGACTGCATCGCTGGATTGTTCGAAACCTTGATCGACATCTGGTAGCCAGTGGTGTTATCGGTTGTTGCAGTAAGTGGCAATGAACCAGTTGAAGTTCCTCCGCCGGTTGTCTGAAGTGCAGGCAAGAGCGTCACATTTGCGGCTCCAGTCAGGGCTAATCCGACGCTATCCATCTGCTGATATCCCGCTTTGAGGTTGTACGAAGCGCTACCTGAATAGCCAGTTGCTTGTTCGCCAACGGTATCTTCCATCGAGTAGGTTCCTGAAGTTGAGCGAACGCCACCAGCGTTCATGCTGTCTTGCTGAATTCGATAGTTACTACTTTGCATGGTGTCTGCTGATGCAGTGAGTGCGAGTCCAAGTACAAACATGACTGCGATTTTTACTCTGCGAGTCGTCATATTGTTTGCTCTGTTTTTTTGCGTGCTTGTCGAACTGACAGAACCCACACAATTGCACCGAGGAAAATAAGCAAGGTTGGCAGAACATACCACGGCAACACGACAAACGAGACCGATGCGCTTTCAACAATATTTTCGTATCCGCGATTCACTTCAAGTACTGCGCGGTATACGCCGAATGCGCCAGACATTTTCCACTCAGCGTCACGTGTGCGTACTGAATTTGGAAGCACGAACCATGGGTCGAGAATAATTTCTCCAACTTTTTGTCCGAGCATATTTCGAATCCAGATTTTTCCATACGGATTTACGTGTACGTTTCCGGTATTTTCAAACGTCACTCGAAATGGCACGTCAGCATTTGCAAACAGATATGCATCATTTTTTGTCCCGAATTTTTTGAGCGTTGCGTTTGCACCAGTGTCTCCTGCGACGCGTACGAAAAAGAGTACGCCGATTTGCGATGCAACTGATGCGCCGCTCGCTGATCCAGATGGAATCGCTTTAACTAACACTGCCGCGTAGCGTCCCGATGGTTCTGCGTTTTGCGGAATGGTGATCGTAACAGGAAGTGAAATTTTTCCTCCGTTTGCAATCGTGAATGTATTTTTTTCAAACGAAATATTTTCTTTGAGCGATGATGCTGTGTCAGTTGCATTTGAAAATACGACGGTCTCACTCCCACTGTGAGTTCCTGAAATATTTTCTGCGGTCATCGTAAATGTTGTTTCACTTCCCGTATTGTTTTCGATCGTGATGTCTCGACTCACCGTCTCTCCCGGATTGATGTCGATTTCCACTTTCGCCGGTGTCACCATGAATGCGCCTTCCGGTGCTGCTGCGATTGCACTAAGTCCATTCACCAAGAAAATCGAAAGTGCTCCAAGAGCAATTCCTGCAATTTTTTTCTGTTGTGATGAATTCAGTGTGAACATATTTTTTCGACCTAGTACCGTGCGTTTCCGCCCAGTTTCCCACCACCGCACGTCCAGAGAAGTGGTGGGAAACCAGGAACAAACAAAAATTATGGCTTCGTACCGCCAGTATTTACGCTTCCTGAATTTTGTTCGCCGCCGCCAACAGGAACGAGCACGTAGACATAATCACTGCCTTTCGTGTCTTTAAATTCAGGTCTAATAATTCCGCTTTCTCCGTCTTCTGCCGGTATCACAGAAACTTTGTCAGAGAACGTCTTTTGAATTCTTGAAATTTGTTCGGCATCTGCACTCGGTGTTCCGTTCGATGGGACCACAACCATTCCTTGCGGCGAGCCAGAATCTTCAGTTGTCGGCGTGTTTGTATTTGTGTTCGTATTCGATTTTGGTGCTTCAGAAATTTCTCGAGATTGTGGTGCGACAAATGCCATGTGACCCCAGAGCCCATTCACGTATACGATTGCAGTGTCATGGAGAGTAAGCAACACTGCGTAGATGTTCGATCCGATATTTTTACCCGTAGTAGTAAGCGCACTGATTGCAGTATTTGCTGATGCTCCAATTGCTCGGTGACTAACCATTGTCTCGTGATTCATCTCGTTTACAAAAAATCCAATATTTTTTTGCAAATCAGTTGTCGCTTCTGAAACACCGATCATTGCAGTCTGCATATTTGCATTAAATGCATTCCATGCAGTTTGATTTTGACTCGCAAGATCACCGATAAAACCAATGGTATTTGCCGCATCAGCAAGTGCCGACTGTGCACGATTTGAAATGTTCGAAATCGATATAGTACCGCTTACGACTGCATAGAGAAGTACTGCGAGAGTGAGGGTAGAGGCGATTGCAGGGAAACGTGAAAAAATTCCCTTGGCAGAATTCGATGCAGTTTCTGAAATGTTCTCTCGAAGTTTGACCACACTCTCCTGAAGTCGAATGGTGCGGTAATCAGAGCGGCGTTCACGCGAAAGGCGCTTCTGATTTTCAATTTTGATTCTTTCTTGTGATTGAAGAAAAAGTTCGAGCGAATCTTTTTCAACAAACCAACTTTTTCCGATCAACTTTGCGTTCAATTTTTTTGAACGACAAAGTTTTGAAATGTAATCAAGCGAATACCCGGAATCGAGCGCTGCATCGCGAGATGCGATGTATTCCCTATTTTCGAATAAAAGAACAGTGCTCATGGCTAATCCGTTTGAACGAATTACTTATATTTTACAAGATAAAATCGACATCGACCTAACTATTTCTGTGGATAAAATCGACTTTCTTTGATATCCGGAATCACTAGGTTTTTCAACAAATCTAAAATCTCGGATGGTTCGATTTTTTCGTTACTTTTTTAGCTTCCAACGAATCTTTTTTGAGGTTATTTTTTCTTAAAATAAAATTGAAGAAAAAGTTCGAGCGAATCTTTTTCAACAAACCAACTTTTTCCGATCAACTTTGCGTTCAATTTTTTTGAACGACAAAGTTTTGAAATGTAATCAAGCGAATACCCGGAATCGAGCGCTGCATCGCGAGATGCGATGTATTCCCTATTTTCGAATAAAAGAACAGTGCTCATGGCTAATCCGTTTGAACGAATTACTTATATTTTACAAGATAAAATCGACATCGACCTAACTATTTCTGTGGATAAAATCGACTTTCTTTGATATCCGGAATCACTAGGTTTTTCAACAAATCTAAAATCTCGGATGGTTCGATTTTTTCGTTACTTTTTTAGCTTCCAACGAATCTTTTTTGAGGTTATTTTTTCTTAAAATAAAAAAGATGGCTATATATCAAGATAGAAAGAATATTTTGGATAGAAATAATGAAACTTTCCGATCTAAAACCCCTCAAAATAGCAAAATCTAGCCTTTATTTCCCTATTGAGATCGATTTTTGACTCAATTGGATCGCTTCCACGGTATTTTACTCGCATTGACTCAAAAAATTATTTGAAGGCGGTTATAGGTTATTTAAAATTATTTAGCTTAAAAATATATCTCGGCAAAACGAGATAATCTTATTTTAAAACGTATTATAGATATTCTTACTTCCAAATATCTGTGACTGATTCCAGCAACAACCGCCTCTATCTACAAGATAGATCTTAAGAAATTTGAAGTGACTCACCCATCTAGTCGCTATTCCTTACTTTCCGATGATCCGACGAATCCATTCGAATCAAACCTCTGTCCTCCTGAGGATAGGTTACCTCGATTACTAACACCGACTAAATATTTATTTACCTCCTTTCTAGCCCAAATATTCCTAATGCAAGAAAAAAGACTCCGCGATACGGAATCTTTTTGTACCCATTATTTGCTTTAAAATAAGATTATCTCGTTTTAACGAGATTTTTAATCCCCTCTTCGACAGATGCAGTCAGGCTTGCAGCGCTAGAAATAGAGTACTGATTGTTGCCACTCGGGTAAACGTGAGTCCTGTCTGTAACAGATCCTAGTATAAACATTAGACTGGCTGTTACTACTGCAAATTTTAGGGCTGGAACGAGAGATAGCTTTGGGACAAAGACCCCCCGCTTCTTTATGACCTTAGGCTGAACTACCTTCTCAACTGCTTGTAATTCTGTCTCTGCGCGACTCTCTACTCTTTCCGCTGTCTCTTGCTTCCTTCGCTTGGTATCGCTTATAAGTCCCATTATGCGTAAATCGACAGCATTAGCCGATGGCTTAACTGAAACCTTGCGTACCTTTACAGGCTCATCAATAGACTCCCTTTGCTCGGCAGAATCGATTGCTATGTTACTGGGTAATTCTTCTGACTCCAGAGCTGTGTCTGTAGAAGTGACCTGAGCTTGCACACTTTCTTTCCTTGCTATTTTCAGTACAGGAACTAAGGGAGACTCGTCGTTTTCGTATGCTACATTTTCTGGTTCATACGCGAATGTGCTCTCAGCGAGAATTTCTGCTCCTTTTGAAGCCTCTTCTCTACGAGAGATGCCTTGATCTCCGCTAAGCGAGTTGTTGCCTTTCTTTGCCGATAGATGGAGTAGGGATCTCGGCTCAACGTACCAATTACGACCGACTAATTTCCCTTCGATACGTTTCCCCCGACAAAGTTGACCGATATAGTCTTTTGCATAGCCGGTTATTTCAGCCGCTCGCCTTGACGAGATATATTGTTTTCCTCCAATTATGAGTTCGTCCATTACTGCTATTCTACACGAGACTAGTTAAATCGAGCTAGCCGATTTTATTAAAAATCTGTGGTCAAGTAGAAATCAGTAACCCTTTAAAGAATTAATTGCTGGTCGTTTTAGGTTTGAGTTCCCTAGTCTTCCGAATCGGAGCTAATTTAGCTTTCTATTTTTAAATACATTATCTTTCCCGACCATCTAGATCCTGGGTCGTAAAACAGGGGAGCAGGGCATGGAATTCGACATTAATAGTCTTGCGAGTACCTAAATCTCAAGGGTAGTAATCGTTGAAATATCCTTTAAATAAAAAGAATCTCGGCTAGCCGAGATTCTTTTTATTACCTATTTCGTCCAGCTACTTGCCGAGAACTTCTCGGAGTATCTTTTGGACTGCAGTTGGATTAGCCGAGCCTTTTGTTTCTTTCATAACTTGTCCAACGAGGAATTGAATCGACGATTTTTTTCCATTTCTAAACTCCTCTACGGCCCCGCTATTCCCCGCTATCACCTTCTCCACTGCTCCCCGGAGTGCCACCTCATCATTTTCCTGAATGAGTCCTCTTTCTTCAGCTACGACTCTTGGCTCGCCTCCTTCCGCGACCAGGACAGCAAGGAGGTCTTTGGTGCCGCGCGATGATAGCAACCCCTCACCATTCATCTGGATTAGTTCTGCAAAAGAACCTGGAATTAACTTTGATTCTTTGACCGAACTTCCCTTCAAAAGACCGACGAGGTCGGAAGTAATATAATTTGCCGCGAGTTGAATATTTTTCTTGTCAGAAATTTTTTCGATTGTTGATTCAAAAAAGTTTCCGAGCGTTGTATCAGTAACAAATATTTCGATATCACTAACTTTCAGTCCAAATTCTTTTTGGTAGCGTTCGCGTTTTGTATTCGGAAGTTCCGGCATCTCTCCGCGAAGATTTGTTCCAGAAAATTCTGGCACTTCTGAGATTATGAGTTTTGGCAAATCAGGATCTGGAAAATATCGATAGTCCTCACTGGTCTCTTTGAGACGCTGTGAAAATGTTACTTGTTTGATTTCATCCCAACCGCGCGTTTCCTGAATCACCTTTTCTCCCCTATCCAAGATCTCGGCCTGACGAGTCAGCTCGTACGCGATCGCCTTTTCGACTGACTTAAAGGAGTTCAAGTTTTTGACCTCGACTTTCGTCCCGAATTCTTCGCTAGCCGAGATTGAGATATTTGCTTCGACCCGCATTTCCCCTTTTTCCATGTTGGCATTTGAAACGCCAAGTGTTCGAAGTAAGAGTTGTAATTCTTTTGCAAATTTTCCTGCAGTCTCTGCGTCATGAATAACTGGTTCAGTCACCAGCTCCATCAAAGGAACTCCTGCACGATTGAAATCAACGATACTGCCTTCCCCTTCGTGCTGTGAGCGCGCAGTATCTTCTTCGAGATGAACTCGGGTAACCGAGATCCCCGCAAGTTCCCCACCGGCAACAAGCGGATATTTGTATTGGCTGATTTGATAGCCTTTTGGAATATCTGGGTAGAAATAGTTTTTACGATCAAATTCGGTGTAGTCGGCAATAGTTCCGCCGAGCGCGAGTCCAACCTTGAGGACGTGCTTTACAGCCTCCTTATTGATCGTCGGGAGTGTCCCTGGATGCCCCATACAGACTGGGCAAATATTCACGTTCGGACGAGTCTCGTCTGGGTCATTTTTGGAGTTGCAGAACATCTTCGTATTTGTACGAAGCTCTGCGTGGATCTCGAGTCCGATGGTAGGGCGATAGGTTGCCATGTCCCGCTATCCTAACAGATTATCCCTGAAGGCTCAAAAATTGACAGTAGACTTTTCTACTTTATAGTGACGGAAGCGCAACACAGTGGAGACTGACCTGATGATCAAGCAGAGGTTGTGGCAATTTTTTGTTCCCTGCTTATGCAGTTTCGCAATCGGCGGAATAGCCTACCTTCTCACCCCCAAGCCATGGTGGCTCGAGTACCAGATATTCATGCACCTTTTAGCGGGCACCGTTGGCGGATCGGTAGTAATGTACATGGTAATTGGAAAAATCATGTACCCTTCTATCCCAAGAAAATGGGATGTGGTGGTTCTCGGGGTCATGTGTCTTGCTGCAACTAGTTTGTTGACCAGATTCATATTGGACTACTGGTCGCTGTATTCAATCGGCGGACTCTCTGATGACAGCAATTATGTAGCGGAAGTTACTGACGCCTGGACAAATATAGGGCTTACGCTCGGAACTCTAGTGATGTTTCTGTTTGAATGTATCTACAGAATAATCCAGATACTGAAACAGGGGCGTCGAAACGAAGAAATCGATATTCGTGCCCGACAACCGTGGCACCGCTAAACGAAGTCGCCTTGCCGAGATTCTCGGCAAGGCGATAGTTTTATTTTGAAAGTTCTCGGAGTGCCGCGAGTGCGTACGCGCGGATATCTGCTTTTAGTGGGATTGTGTCGGACTCGATCTCTTCCCTACTTACCCATCGCCAATCTTCATCTACATTTTCAGGTGTAAGTATTCCACCACTCACCTCTCCAAAATACACATGATCAATATGTTCATGTCCGCTTCCACCAATAAAGAAATGGCGGTTCAAAAATTTTGGTGGGATAAGTTCGCGTGAGTTTCCCGTGACTCCTCCCGATCCTACCGGATTGCCTATAAGATTAATGTCGAGTCCGCATTCTTCTTTTGCTTCACGGATCGCGGTTTCATTCGGATCTTCGTCGAGCTCGACATGGCCGCCTGGCGGAAGCCAGAGATTGGTCTTTTGATGTAAATGGAGAAGTACTTTGTTCTCATGCACGATATACACACTTGCCGTAAAATCAATCTTTTCATGGATGTGGGTCATGGTTATTTTTCTTCCAAAAACTTCATCAGCGTTTCGCGGAAGGTTTTCATAACTGAGTCGTCGAGGATGGTAATTGGCGTTACCTTCTCGGCGAGCTTTTCAAAGTCTTTGATTACTTTTTTGATTGTCTCTTGTGTGACCATGTCCGATTTGGTGAGCGCGATGATTTCCTTCTTTTCTAGAAGTGACTTATCAAATGCACCAAGCTCAGCACGGACGGTTTCGTAGTCTCTAAGCGGATCTTCGCTTTCGAGCGAGACGCAGTGTACCAACAGTCTCGTGCGTGCTACGTGCCTGAGGAATTTGTGTCCCAGCCCCTTCCCTTCGGATGCGCCTTCAATGAGTCCCGGAATATCAGCAAGAATATAGCCCATCATGTCGCCGAGATTTGGCTCAAGCGTCGTGAAGGCGTAGTTTCCCGTTTTTGCCTGTGAGCGAGTGAGTGCGTTTAAAAGACTGGTCTTCCCTGCATTCGGCAGTCCGATGAACCCGAGATCTGCGATAAGGCGAAGTTCAATATCAAAATGCGCTTCTTCACCCGGCTTACCGTCGGTTGTTTCTTTTGGTGCGCGATTGATAGAGCTTTTGAAATGCTCATTGCCCAGACCTCCACGACCACCGGTTAAAACCTTTACGGTTTCGCCTTCAGTTAAAAGTTCGAATGACTTACCTGTTTCGACATTGGTGATTATGGAGCCGACAGGAATCTTGATTGTTGTATCCGCCCCGTTTGCGCCGTGCATGCTTCGGCCACCTCCGGGCTCTCCCTTTTCAGCAAAAAATTCCGGATCGTGCCGGTAGTCGGAGAGGACACCGCGATCGCGGGTCGCTGTCATATATATGTCGCCGCCCTGTCCACCGTTACCGCCAGACGGTCCCCCATATTCGTGGAATTTTTCATGACGCCAACGCTCGACGCCGTTTCCGCCGTCACCTGCCTTTGCGTGTATTCGTATTTCGTCGACAAATGCCATATGTAGTATGAGCCTACGCTAGGGTTGGTGAATCGGCAAGGATTTTGAATCCCCGATTACTTTGCGTCTTTAAGGAGATGGTTTCCGAACCACGAAACGACCGAAATGAAGAGAGACGCGATCAAAGCCGGAATAAATCCGTCGACTGCAAAGCCTTCTACAAAAGAGCCGACAAACCAGAGCATGAGCGCGTTTAAAACAAACGCAAATAGTCCAAACGTGAGGATTGTGATTGGAAGTGTAAGGACAAAAAGAATCGGCTTCACCGTGAGATTCAAAAGTCCGAGCACAAGTGCCACGATGATCGCGGTGTAGATGCTTTCGACATGAATCCCAGGCACGTACTTAGACGCGAGGAGAATAGCGAGTATGGATACGAGTAATTTTGCGAGAATTTTCATATGACGTAATTATACAATCTTCCAAACGCCGCTTTCAATCAAGGGTTCCGCTTTTTTGTATTTCATTGTTTCGGTCTTAGTACCATCCGTGATCGTGACCATGTCATTGCGGCCAATTTTAGAAGACTTCACTCCCCCGTTCACACTCTTTGCATTTGATGCACTCTGACTGCCGCCAAGAAGTACTGCGCTCTTCTGTACGTTCTGCATCTTCTTTTCTTCTGTAACTATTGCGCTTCCACCGATTGATGGAAGGAGACGAATGAGATTTGCACTAATTGATTCCTCAAGCTGACGAAACTGCAGGAGACCTTCTTTGCGATATTCAACAAGCGGATCGCGCTGACCATAGGCGCGAAGATTGACGCTCGAGCGAAGATAGTCCATCGCTTCCAAATGATCCATCCAGAACATGTCGATCGTTTGGAGTGCGAGTCGGCGGAAACTTTCAATAAACGCTTCTTCTCCAAGCTCTGCTTTCTTTGATCCAATGATTTTCATTGCTTCGGCATCGCCCGCAACCTGTTCATTTAGATATTCTTCAATGTCGGATTGTTCGCCAAGAAGTATTCTCGAGCGAGTTGCGTAGAGCGAGTGGCGCTGGGTGTTTAGCACATTGTCGTATGCGAGCACTTGTTTACGAGAATCGAAATGGAATCCTTCGATCTTGGTTTGTGCAGATTCAAGCGAACGCGTGATGAGCTTGTTTTGAATTGGCTCGTCTTCCGGAATGTTCAAACGCTCCATCATTCCTTTTATTGTGTCCGATGCAAAGACACGCATAAGAGAGTCTTCGAGAGAGACGAAAAATTGCGTCTCACCCGGATCGCCCTGACGTCCGGCACGACCACGAAGCTGGTTGTCGATGCGACGTGCTTCGTGGCGCTCGGTACCGAGGACAAAGAGTCCGCCAAGGTTTTTGACTGCGTCATATTGTTCAAGCGTTGCGGGATTTCCTCCAAGTTTAATATCGACGCCGCGACCCGCCATGTTGGTTGCAATCGTTACGCGCTTTTGATGACCTGCCTGTGCAATGATTTCTCCTTCACGCTCGTGATTTTTTGCATTCAACATTTCATGCGCTACACCTTCCTTTGAGAGATATTCTGCCAGAAGTTCGTTTTTCTCAATCGAAACCGTACCGATGAGAACCGGCGTTCCCTTTTCGGTGAGTTCTTTTACCTTTCTGGCGATTGCGGTGAACTTTCCTTTTTCGGTTCGGAAAATAAGATCATCATTGTCTTTGCGCGCGATCGGCTTGTTGGTTGGAATGATTATCGTATCGAGATTGTAGACCGTACGGAATTCTTCGGCGGAAGTTACGGCAGTTCCCGTCATTCCAGAGAGTTTCGCATACATGCGGAAATAATTTTGGAATGTCACCGACGCGAATGTACGTGTTTCGTTTTGTACCGGCACGCCTTCCTTTGCTTCGACTGCTTGATGGAGCCCCTCTGACCAACGTCGTCCTGGCTGAAGACGACCGGTGAATTCATCGACAATGACGATCTGTCCGTCCTTCACGACGTATTCTTTGTCTTTGTTAAAGAGTGCCTTCGCACGAACAGCAGTTTCGAGGTGATGCACATATTTGATACCGCCGTCAGTATAAATATTTCCCATGCCGAGCATCTTTTCTGCTTTTTCGATACCAGAATCTTTCATCAAAATCTGTCGATGCTTTTCTTCAAGTTCAAAATCCTCGCCGACGTTTAACGTTGCGGCAATTTTTGCAAACGTTGCGTAGAGAGATTCAGATTGTGCCGCGGGAGCCGAAATGATGAGCGGGGTGCGCGCTTCGTCGATCAAAATCGAGTCGACTTCGTCAACGATTGCATAGTGGAATCCGCGTTGACGAAGATCACGTTTTTCATACGCAATATTGTCGCGAAGATAATCAAATCCAAATTCATTCGAGGTACCGTACGTAATGTCGGCATTGTATGAATCTTGGCGCGTTGATGGACGGAGAAAATCGTAAAAAACTTTGAACGAACCGAGCTCATCGCGTTCTGTATCCTCCACTTCAACTTCTTTGTGCGAACCATCATATATATATGATGCGTCACTTGTGATAACGCCAAGGGAAAGACCGAGCGCCGAATATACTTGCCCCATCCATACGCCGTCGCGGCGAGAGAGGTAATCGTTGACGGTGACGACATGCACTCCCTTCCCCGTCAGTGCATTCAAATATGCAGGAAGCGTTGCGACCAAGGTCTTTCCTTCTCCAGTGCGCATTTCAGAAATATTGCCTTGATGGAGAGCGAGACCGCCCATGAGCTGAACATCGTAATGGCGCTGACCCGATACGCGACGAGAAGCCTCGCGAACGACTGCAAAGGCTTCGGGAAGGATCTGATCGAGGGTTTCGCCCTTCTCGAGACGCGCCCTAAATTCAGCAGTTTTTCCTTTGAGCTCCTCATCTGTTAGGGGTTGGATTTTAGCCTCAAAAGCATTTATCTCAGCCACAATAGGCGCCATTTTCCTAAGCGCCTTGCCGTTTTCGTCGCCCCCTAATAGTGACTTTAGAAATGACATACGTACCGCAGGATAACACAAAAACAGGAGCTATTCGAGAGTATTCATAACTAATATAAAAAGATCAGATACGAGGCGCAGGGAGAAAAAATCCGTAGACGTATGACAATACGGCGAAGGATTTTTTCGAGACCCGCAACAAAGTAGATGGCTTTTTTATATTAGTTATGAAAAAAGAAACAAGGGCTCCAGTGGGAGCCCTTGTTGTGGGAGATGCGATAGAGAGATTATCGCTTCTTCTTCGAAGCCTTCTTCTTGGTCTTCTTTGCAGCCTTCTTTTTCTTTGCCATGATAGATTTTGTTTTAATTAGTATGGGCGTGTAGTTTCATCTTCGACCAAATATTTTTGCGAAATATTTTTTATGCAAGATGACTAACGCTGTATCACTATTATTGCGAATGAATGATGTATATACAATCATTTTTAAAAATATATGTGGATAACTTTTTATTTTTTTATTTTTGAAAAATATTTTTTTATTTTTATTTTAGTATTTGTACTTCCATTTCCATTTCAATTTGAATTTTTTCTTTCACTTCACTAATTATTTTTTGTGCGAATGAAAGTGTTTCATCTCCGGTTGCATCTCCATAGTTAATAACAACCAGCGAATGATTTTTATAGAGACCAACATTCCCAAATCGTTTTCCTTTATACCCTTCAGGTAAGCGCTCAAGCACATACGCAATCGGTATTTTTATGAGAGAATCGGGTCCTGGGTACGTTGGAATATCTGGATAGAATTCCTGCACCAGAGAGAGTTGTTCCTTAGTAATAAATGGATTTTTGAAGAATGATCCTGCGGTGCCGAATTCCTTGAGATTAGGAAATTTTCTGCTTCGAATAGCAAGAATTATTTTTCGAATATCCTTGAGTGTTGGATCGATAATTCCCTGCTCTTGAAGTGCCGCTTGAATATCTTTGTATTCAAGTGACAATATTTTATTTTTACTAAGAACAAATTGTACTCGTGTCACGCACAAACCTTTTCCTTCTTCGTGCCCTTTAAAAATACTGTCGCGATATCCAAAGGCACACTTGTCATTCGACATTTTACGCACTGAATCAGTATTTGCATCATATACTTCAACCCATTCAATTAGATTGGCAACTTCGACTCCGTACGCACCGACATTTTGAATAGGCGTTCCGCCAACTGTTCCCGGGATTCCTGAAAGGTTTTCAAGTCCATAGAATCCACGCATAGTGGTGTCTTCGACAAATTGATCCCACACCTCTCCTGCACCAACCGTTGCATGTATTTTCTCCCCCATCTCCTCATATTGGATGCCTGGTATCGAGTTTTTGATGATGAGCCCATCGAAACCCTCATCTGGAACGAGAATATTTGATCCACCTCCGATTACTCTAAATCGAAGTCCGCCATTTTTTGCTTTTTTGATTGCTTCTCGTAACTCTTCAATACTTGAAACTTCTACAAAAAACAAAGCCGCTCCGCCAAGGTGGAGCGTTGTTTTATTTGCAAGAGACACTTGTTCTAAAAACTCCATGGAATAGTATTCCGCCGAAAGATGGGGAGCGGGTGCGAGCTCCAAAGATTTATTTGTGAGTGCCGCCGCCCCCCATCTCTTGGAGGAATACATATATAGTACACAACGATGTATGGACAGCAAATGAAGAATTGGAGAGTCGTTCATAAACGAAAACACCCCTTTGGGGGTGGTGCTTTCGTAAATCTTCGGAGGGGCTCGCAGATCGCGGGCGCTCACAAGAAAGAATATAGCAGACTATCCAGAAAAATGCAAGTGTTGTGATGAAAAAACCTTTCGAGAAAGATGCAGATCCGAGGCACGGGAAAGAAAAATACCAAGCTGTATTAAATATACTGCTTGGTATTTTTCAGGGCTCCGTAACGAAGGAGGTGGGCTTTCTCGAAAGGTTTTACGGGTTTCTGCCGGCGCGAATTTCCGAGATGTAATAATCTGCTTGCTGTTTGAATGTCGCATCAAGTGCTTCTGCCTTCTGAAGTTCAGAAATTGCGTCTGCGCGGCGATTAGAAACTAAGTATGCGGCAGCAAGTGAGACGTGATATTGAAGATTGTTTGGATCTGACGCAACACGCGCCTGCCAAATCTGGAGAACAAGATCGTAATGCTTGCTTGCGTAGTATGCGGCAAGCAATTGATCGTTGTTGACTGCCATCGTACCGAAAAGCGGGGTCAAAATCTTCGATGCACCATCCAGATTCCCTGCATAAATGAGCGCTGCTGCGTAATTAACCGCTGCTTGTTGGAAAGCTGGCGCGAGCTCGTATGCTTTTTTGAAGGTCGCGACTGCATCTTGGTACTTGCCAAGCTGAATTTGTGTCTGACCGAGCTCGAAGAGAATGATCTGCTTTGATGGTGATTGCTCGATTGCTTTTTGGAGATATGGAAGCGCTTCTTCAGGACTTCCAGCACCGCTTAGGAATGAGCCCATGAAGACCTGGAGGCGTGCGTCATTTGGATTGCTTACCAGCTCTTCATCCATCTGTGTTCTTGCGTAGGTGAGGAAATCTTGTTTGAGTTTTGCATCAACACCGTTTGCACGCGACACCGTAATGCCAGTCTGCAAAAGCTGCTCTTTCACTTCCTGCATACCGAGGCCGTGGTAGGAAATTGCTTTTTTGAAGTATTCGAGATTTTGTGCGACACCACCTTCTGCCGGAGAGATTGCCTTGATCAAGGTTACGTTCGTCATGATGCCGTTCCAGTTTGCGAAATAGAATATGACCACGGTGAGTACCAGCGAGACTGGCAATACTACCTGGGCTGGAAGACCAGTTCCCTTCGCACGCTTATCGGAAAGATCAGGATCCAAACCTTTGGTCGTCAGACGATAATGAATGAAGGCGAGCAGAGAGAAGAAGAGGATATAACTCAAGATGTTGTCGAAGACGAAGATATTGTGGAAGAAATACCCTGCAAAAAGACCGGTGATCAAATTGCGTTCAAGTGGCGAAAATGCATCCTTTGATCGTTTCGAAAACCACAGCCCAAAGAGCGCTGCGCCAAACATCGAGAGATACGCAATGAGTCCGACAAGGCCTCCGGCAATCAGCCAATCAAGAACGACGTCATGCACGCGATCAAACCACGCTTCCTGGGCGTACATGTTCGGATTGTAATGCTCGTTGAAAACATAGATGAAGTTTTCCTGTCCCCATCCAAAAATTGGATGCTCTTTTACTCCCTGCCACGCGGTGTTCCAAACTTCGAAACGCGTCTGACCACCTTCGAGCGAAATGGTTGCAAGACGACTGAGTACTTCGTTGTGCTGAACAAAGCTCGTATTTTTGATGAGCATAAAGCCACCAACCAAAACGACGAGTCCGATTATGGTGCCGTAGGAAATTTTTCGAATATGCGGATTGCCTCGCATGGTGAGCGCAAGGAGAATTGCCGATAGAAATACACCACCGATGAGACCGAGGATCGCACCACGCGTTGCGGTGTAGAAGAGAATGACCAATTCAAGAAGAATAATTGCTCCGTAAATGCCGCGCACCCACTTGAGACTCTTCCCTTTGTAGGAAAGCATGAGCCATGCAGCAATAAAAAGGTTGAAGACCATATAAATCGCGAGATATGTTGCGTTGCCGAACGTACCGTCGAGACGCACACCGCCTTGGTTGATCGTAAACCAGCCAGCAAGCTGAAAGAGTCCGAAGATCGAGATCAAAACTGACACCGCGAGGTTCGTATTGAAGAATCGATGCCAGAGTTTTTCGGTATTAAATACCGATGAGGCAACGACGAAGTATGCGAAAAGATGGAGTATCGTGATGTACCCTTCCATGCGCTCGAAATTGCTCCAGAAACTCTTCCAGAAATTCATTCCGAAAAGATCGGCCACAAAAATCGCGACCGCAAAGGCGACGACCGACCAGAAGACCGGAGAAAGTTTTGGACGGTATGAGCGATCAACGAGCATGAGCGCAACCCATAGCCCGAGCGCGATTTCAACAAAGATACGGAACGCGAAATTTTTCCCTACGATAAATGGGAAGAAAGTGCCGTTAAGAACGATAAGAGGGATAAAGGGTATACAAAAGAGCATCGTGAAGATGCTGTAGCGAAGGAATCGCGTTGTGTCCATATGGGCGAAATATACCATGAAGGCTCGGCCTTCAGCGAACTAGACAGATGGCTTCCTCCGTGCCGATATTACACCTTACCTTGCTCTGGAAACGCCCGTGTCTACGGTATAGTTGTACTATTCATGGAAGCCGATCCGAAATCATGGCTCTATCGCGTGCTTCGAGCCCTCGAACCCTACGTCAAAACTGACCTCGTCTATCTCGCTAAAGGCGGGTCACTTTTATTTATCAACCAAGTGGTGAGCGCCCTTGCCATGCTCGCACTTGCGGTTGTCTTCGCCAATCTAGTTCCCAAGGAAGTGTACGGACAGTACAAATATATTTTGAGTCTCGCAGGACTTCTTACCACTTTTTCTCTAACTGGACTTGCAATCTCTGTAGTGCAATCAGTCGCTGAAGGAAATCACGGGGAAATGCCAATCGCGTTTCGTGCAAGTCTCAAAGGCTCGATTCCAATGGCGATCGTAGGCTTCTTAAGCGGCGCCTACTATTTTGTCCACGGAAACCACACATTAGGCTTGAGTCTCCTCATCACCGCGATCGCGCTTCCTTTTTGGAACGCATCACTACTCTATCAATCATTCTTAAATGGTATTCGCGATTTCTTTTCGCTCACAACCTACGCAATTGCGCGAACTGTTTTTCCAATTCCATTTTTGATCGGCATTGTGCTTATCACCCACAATGTCGTCGCGATTATTTTCACCTACTATACAACAAATGCACTCATTTCACTCTATCTGTATCTCCGTACACTGAAACGCTATCCCGCAACGGTGTTAACAGGTGGTGAATCCATCCGCTTCGGCACGCATTTGAGTATCATGGGGATTTTGGGCGGACTCGCGGAACAAATCGATTCAATTTTGGTGTTTCATTATTTGGGTGCGGCGGAACTTGCGCTCTACACCTTTGCGACGGCGCTCCCTGAACAAATTCGCGGAGTTCTCAAAAATAGTTATTCACTGATGCTTCCTAAATTGTCAGCACGCAGTGTTACCGAAACCAAGACCGCTCTTCCCCGACGACTGCTCCAAGTGACGTTCCTCACCGTGAGCGCGGTGGTCGCGTATGCATTGGTCGCGCCCATTATTTTCCACGCATTTTTTCCCAAATATATTGAGGCAATCCCCTACTCGCAGATTTATGCGATCATGATTATTTTTTCAACTGCGGGAATTATTCCGATGACATCGCTTCAAGTAACCAAAAATCATCCGCGACTCTATGTATACAATGTAATTGCACAGATCGGCACGATTGGCATTTTGTTTACGGGGATTATGCTCGGCGGATTTATGGGAATGATTATTTCCCGCATTGTGAGTGAAGCATTTAAACTTATCGTGGTTATTGTACTCTTTGCAACGTACAAAGATATTTCCGCAGAATCTATCTAAGGATACGGACAATTTCATCTGCCATCATCTGATTTGCGTTTCCCGTAATCACAGTTCTGCGGCGCGCAATTTCTGCGGGATCAATTGCAGCAAGTACGCGAAGTCTTTCTGTAAGAGATGAGACAGGTTCAAACTGAAGTCGTCCCGCAATCCCATTTTCCACAAGACCATCTCCATAATCCATTGGGGTTTCAAGGAGAGCGACCGGAACACCCTGCATAACCAATTCCGACAACAGAGTCGTGTAGGTGCCAATTGCAATATCACACACATCGCGCGGATTTTTGGGAAGAGCTTCGAGAACCGTTACTAAATCCGAGTTGAGCACATAGTCGCGAATTTGTTCATCTACAGAAGAATCAGGTCTTGGTTTAAATACGATTGAAACCGTAGGATCTGCCGAAAGTAATTTGAGATAGGTACGCACAGCCTCTTTTGGCGCTACACTTTCATATGGCACGAGTACTCGAAGTTTTTCGCCGATTGGTCTGTGGTGCACTTCATCTGGAATTGGACTTTTGTATCCGGCAACCGTGATATTTGAAAATACCGAATGATATTTTTCGAGTTCATGCTTCCAATATTCACTCCACACCAATAGCATGTCAGGTGATAGGTATGGGTAGCGACTTTGAGGAAATTGAAAGAGGCCAAGTTGATAGCGGGTGTAATGTCCGTGCTCAAGTGCGATCGTTTCAATTCCCTCTGCTTTCCCTGCGGCAATCAATTCCCAAAAATGGCGCGGGTCATCAATCAAAAATATTTTTTGAAGTCGGAGAGCACGAAAGATGCGGCGGAAGACGCGGATCCGCATTTTGGAAAGTTCAATTCGATAGATCAGATTCCGTACAACTTTTTGCGCAAGCGGGCGATCACGTTCAGGAATGGAAGAAAAATCAATTGCGGCAAATTCGGAACGCATAGGAGATTGGCGGAGCATACTCCAAAATAAAAAGAATGCATCGATCCCTTCGAGATAGAGGGATAGTCGTCCCCGACCTATCCAATTATAGAATGTCTTCCTTCCTCTTCCGACATGAAAGCATTCCACAAATCGCGTATGAGTGCGCAAGAATGCGTCATACACCGGAGTAATTCGCTGATCTCCTTTAAAGCGAGAATTTTTAAGATCAATGCTGTAGAGGAGGGCTTTCGGTCGGCGAATGAGTGCCCCGAGGAATCCAAGAAGTGAAATGTAGAAAAAAATTTTGAGTTTTGCTATTTCATAGAGCATTCGCTTATACGAAAGCAGATCATACGAAGGCGTCACCCCGTCAACGACGCGCCATTTTATCGACTCAAACAATAGTCCTTGATACCACTGCCACGCATTATACCCACCGATTTCGAATGCATCCCTAAGCGGTACTCCCCGAATAGTGAGCGCGTTTATTTTGGCAATCAGCACTTGGTGTGCTTTATAGTCCCAGACATCAGGCTTTCCGAATTCCATTCTGCTATTATACGCGTCCGCGCCCTCGCATCATCTCAAGCGCTCGTTTGAATTCATGCGCTTCGTTCACTTCCGCGCGTTCAAACTTCCCCACGCCGACTTTTATTTCAAATCCATTTTCAAGCGCGCGAAGTTGTTCCAAGGATTCCGCAAGCTCGAGCGGTGTTTGTTTAAGCTTCACATATTGTTTCAAAAAATCAGCTTTGTATCCGTAAATACCGATGTGATTGAAGTAGTTTTCAATTGGCACCGGGACGCGAGGATGTGGAATTACCGAGCGGGAAAAGTAGAGTGCGTATCCATTTTTGTCGATGACGACTTTGACGAGTCCAGGTTCCAAAAGCTCACTCTCCTTTGTGAAACGCGACGCAACAGTCGACATGACTGCGCGCTTTTCGCCAAGGAGGAGTTTTGCAGTCGTATTTATTGCGGCAGACGGCATCAAAGGTTCATCGCCTTGGATATTAAGTACGATGTCGGGTCTGAAGTCACGAAATTTTGCTGCGGCTTCTGCGACTCGATCACTCCCCGTTTTTGGTTTTGATGAAGTAAGGAGTACCTTCCCGCCAAATGCGTGAACTGCCGCTTTGATTTCCGGAGAATCAGTCGCAACGACTACGTCATCAAGCATCGACGCTTTTTTTGCTTGCTCGTAGGTGCGCACAATCAAAGGCTTCCCGAGCATATCGAGAAGCATTTTGCCGGGAAGTCTTGTTGAATTAAGTCGTGCGGGGATTATCCCGAGGATTCGCTCGTGTTTCATTCTGTATAGCCGATTACATCGTCGAAGCGGTGAGCGGAGCCTTCAGTGGTTTTTCTTTTTTCAAAAGCTTCCGAGCAAATCGTTCAAGTGGGTAGAACGTGTGGCGAAGCGTTTCGATTTCACGGAAATTGATTTCAACGGTTTCTCGAACGCCCGGCTTCAAGAATGCCCCACGACGATGGAACGCACCGACATCCGCCGCAACGAGCGTATTCCCTTTTACATTGATTGGCTTTTCGGTGAGGTGATATTTTTTGACTTCTTCAGGTGTGAGCTTTACCCATGGATCTGCCGCGAGATATTCCCCTTCGTTGTTTGGATTCCATTTGTTCATCGCGAATCGAATCGACAACTTATATTCAAACCAGAGACGCGAAAGTTTTCCGCGCTTGTTGGTGCCCATGCAGTAATAGAGCGCCGAGTTTTGTTCGTTGGTGTCAGTGACATAATAGAAGAATTTGAGCACGCGAGTAGGCGCATCGAAATGAATATTGTTGGTGCCGCCGTTTTTGGGCTTGTCGAGTTCTTCCTGATTCAGATAAATCTTGGTGAGATAGGCGTTGTAGGGGAAATGATATTCGCGCTTCAAGTATCCAATCGTGAGCGCACGAATGAGCGGACTGTCCAAGAAGAGGTGCTTGGCAAATCCCGAAACGCGACCGTCATGGAGACTCAAGCGATCAACGTGTGGAAGTGCGATCTCTGAATAGTCCGGAGGAAAATTTGGCGAGAGCGAGTCGAACTCTGCCTTGAACTTTGTATACTCCTCGGGTGAGAGAAAATTTGGAATGATGACTGCCCCGTTTTCTTCGAGTTCGGCAAGATAGGGTCGAAACTGGCTTTTAAGAACGATCGGGAAATGAAAGGACCGACGGCACCAGAGATAGAAGGTGCGGATCGGCTGTGCGCCGAGCACGTTTAAAACGACCGATCCGGTGTACATCGAGGGTTTTCGCTGGATAATTCCAATCAGGGTTTTTTTCAACATGTATGAGGGAAATGTCCTATAATATCCTTGAAACTATTCTGGACGCCAAAATGTTTCAATATCGATAACGTCATTATTAAACGCTCTTCGAGCCTCTGCCGCAAGGAAGTAGCTAGGAGTCCAATAATAGCCACATTTTCATGGAAACACGCGCGGTATTTATACAAGCAAATAACAAACAGATTTTAGGCGCCCACATCGCGAAGTACGCGATCGAGAGACTAGAGAAACCGAAGGATATTCGGGTCGAATTTCTCAATGTCGACGACGACCCGATGTTTAAGAATTTTGTTGGCGCAGAATATATTCGGGACGGTATTTTGACGAAGTATGATCCGGAAGACTTGCAGTCGTTTACTTTGACAAGATTCCTGCCGCCGGAGCGAATGGGTTACCAAGGACGTGCGGTGGTAATTGATCCAGATATTTTTGCTAGAGTCGACATTCACGAACTCTTCGATATGGATCTTGAAGGAAAATCGCTTGCGGCATGCAAGGCAAAGCAAGGTTCGTTTGAATCGAGTATGATGCTTCTTGATTGCGCCAAACTCACCGACTGGAATGTCGGAAATTATCTCGACAAACTTCACAAAAAAGAAATCGATTACGCCGATATCATTCGCATGCGAAAAATTGATCCAGAAACGGTTAAAGAACTCCCCCGCATTTGGAACTCGATCGACGTACTGACATCAGAAACAAAAATGCTTCATACTTCAAAGCGCGAAACCCAACCATGGCGCACCGGACTTCCGATCGATTTTGAGCGCAATATGAAGCCGATACTTGGATTTATTCCGCGTGAACCAATTCTCGTAATGACTGGCAAAGTGTCGCGCACCTACCAGCCGCACGCCGATCCAAATGTTGAGAAATTCTTTTTCGAATTAGTGCGTGACGCAATCAAAGACGGCGCGATCACCGAAGCGATGGTCAAGGACGAAATCGCAAAAGGACATGTACGCAAAGATGCGTTTGAAGTGATGGCGAAGCTATAAGTAGCTACTTCTTCGTTACCATCGCGAAGCGAATGACGAGACGGCCGAAATCGGGATTGAAGAAGACGTCCATCGCAGGAAGCAGCACGACTCGGTATTTATTCTGATCAATTTTATCGACAATCGGCTTTGCGCCATCAGCGCGATTTTGCCAGTAATCGTCAAAGATGACGACGGTTTTTTCATGCATGAGTTTTGCGGAATTTTCCCAGTCAGAAAGAATAGTGTCGTAGCTGTGTCCACCGTCGATATAGATGATGTCCATCTTGGGAAGTGTCGAGACAACTCCCGGAAGCGTCTTCGTTGTATCGCCTTCAAAGAGATTGATCTTTGCTCCGGTTGTCGCGAGTTCTTTTTCTATTTCTGCACGGCTTGGCGGCTGCTTGGAAATTTCGTACGCGTACGTGTCCTTATCCATCGTCTGGAAGAGATCGAATCCATAGTATTCGACTTCTTCCGGTTTGTGATACTTTTTTGCAACGGCAATCATTTGACGCGCACGCTCCCCTTTCCACGTGCCGATTTCCATAATGCGCTTTGCCTGTAGCTTGTTCGCATACTCATACAAATGATCGTAGCGAGTCGGGCGCTGATAGATACCGAATGTTTTGCGTATAAAAGAAAAGACGGAGAAAACAAATGCGCGCATAATTTTATTGTATGATTATTTTCTGTAGTGCTTGATATATTCCTTCACTGTCTTCTCCCATGTAAATCGACTCGCAAAATCTTTCGAATGTTCGCCAAGCAGTTCCTTATTACCACTTACAGTCTTTTCTACTTTTTCTGCAATATCCTTTGGATCGCTCTGCCTCACCAGATAGCCATTGTAGCCGGGTTGCTGTGCTTCTTCAACGCCGCATCCAAGAGTGCCGATGACTGGCTTGCCGAATTGTTCTGCTTCGAGGAAAACGAGTCCGAATCCTTCGAAATGGTCGCCTTCATTGTTTGAAGTCAAAAGGAATATATTAGCAATCGTGTAGAAGAATGCGAGTGATTCGTCCGTTTTTGCATCGGTGATTACTTTGACATTCGCTTCGATTCCTTCTTGCTTTGCGTATTCGCGGATAGCGTCGGTGTATTCAAGATATTTTTTGTCGGAACCAACAATGCAGTAGAGAATATTCGGATATTGCTTCTTGAGTTCTGGAATTGCGCGAACAACATCAAACTGCCCCTTGCGATGTTTGATCTCGCCAACCGTTAAAAGAATCGGGGTTTTCGTATCGTGAATATTGTATTTGATTCGATACTCAGCGACTTTTTCAGGCGTAATTGTTGGAATCGACGAAGCGCCCCAGTATACGACAACATTGTTGTCAGTCGGCATGCGCTTATAGATTCTCGATTTGGTGTACGCGCTGACCGAAAAAATCGCCCGTGCCTTTTTACTCGCAAGCCACATGAGGAACCATTTCAATCCTTTCCGAGCAGGCGCAATTGAATACGTCGCGACACCGGTCATAAACAATTTTTTCTTGGACCCTAAAACGGCAAAAAAACCGTAGATGCCGTACGGCCAGATATCGAATGCATGAACGATGTCGACATTTTTAACAGCTCGTCGTACCGTCAAAATATTTCTGAAAAGAGAAAACTTGGTGCGCTTCAAAAGATATGGACGCTCAGGATGTTCGGGGTCAGGCATTTCTGCAAGGAGCGTGTATTCGATTCCTTGCTTAGTGAGTTCTCGCCCCACCGCATGGGCATAGCGACCCCACCCCGACATTGGTACGTTGGTCGGAGCGAGCGCGAGCACCCGGAGCGGACGAGCAGAATCTTTCATTGTGGTTCGATACTACTTGGTGCCTTACTGTTTGGCAAATTCTTCATGGAGGGGCACATCGAGACGGAAGGTATCCGACTCAAATGCCTCGCCACCACGCGGACCGTTTACGAATGTGATAAAGACTGAATCCTCAACCGCAACAAATTCGTGGGATTCACCTGCATCCCATTCGACGTAATCGTTCGGCATAAAATCTGCTTCAACAATTTCGCCTTCGTTATTTTTGCGACCGTATACCTTCATATGACCAGAAACCAAAAAGTCTGATTGCTGAGATTGTTTGTGGTAATGATTGCCGCGAACTCCTCCTACTTTGGTGAAAATAATCGTGCAGTGTTCGCGCGGCTCACCGACAATAATGTCCATAATCGTGCCGCGCGCATCTTCAAAATTTACCGGCTTTTTCTCTAACTTCATAATCGTTAATTACGTAATTATTACTATGTTAATCCATGTGCGGCGTAATAAACTTGAGATTTGAGTGCCCGAGTTTCCCTTTCAAAAATTCTGCGATATTCCACGGCAAAATAAGTGCGTGGGTAATCTCCGACGTAATCGCTTCGTCCGGCTTGATCGGAATATGCGAGCCCGGCGTATACTTTCCAATTTTGTACGGAGAAGAATCGGTAACGAACTCAAGGAGTGTTGAATCAATTTCGCAAAAATTAAGCAACGTGTTTCCTTTAGTCGCCGCACCGATGCCGATAATTTTTCCACCTGCCTTCTTTGCAGTAATGAGCTGATCCAAAAGATCCACTTTAAACGCATTAACCTTTTCCTGAAATCCTTTGTACATTTCTACACTAAATAACTGCATCGCTTCTTCATTAGTTACCATCTCGGCGACAATCGGTGCGTGAGTATCTCCAAGCGCAACCGTCATGCGCATTGAGCCGCCCATATAATCATTCGTAATGACATCGGTAATCGCAAATCCGCGCTTCGCATAAAACGCGGCGAGAGGCTTCACAGCAAAGTATGACGTGTGTTCGAGATAGATCGTGTCGAACGCCATCTTGTCTACCAACAGTTTCAGGTAGGGTGCTTCAAAAATAAATACGCCGTCGGGACGAAGCGCGGTTTTGATATCGTTCATAAAGGTGTCGAGATCACCGATATGATTGTAGACATTGGTCGCGGTTATTACTTTTGCACCGCCTTTGCTCTGTATTTCGGCAGCCGCTTTCGCGTCAAAAAATCCGTGGATGGTCGGAACGTTTCGCTCATCCGCAATGTTCGCCATGTTCGGCGCTGGCTCGACGCCGAGAACCGGCGTATTAAACTGCGAGCGGAATCCTTCGAGCAGCGTGCCGACATTGCTGCCGATATCGACGACGAGATCTTTGTCGGTCAGAGAATATTTCTCACCGACTTCTTTAGCGAATTCATTGAAATGGTTAATCGAGACTTTTGAATTTCCCGAGTCGTAGCTGTAGTCGTTTTCTTGGTAGCGAACTTCAGGCGGCACGATGAATCCTTCCATCGCATGTCCGCAATTCATACAGAGCGATACGGTCAAAGGATACGTCGGCTCCATTGCGGAGAGCTGTTCCTGTTTGAGAAAGGTGTCGGCAAGCGGATGAAAACCGAGATTAATAATCGGAGCAAGATTGAGTGAATTGCACAAGAGACAGCGAGTTGTTGGCATGCGCTCACTATAACGAACTGATTCGAGAATCACAACGGAGTGCGTTTCGCCATTCTATTGACGATACATGTATTGTATGGTACTTTCGCGAAGGCGTTAATCTAACCAGATAGATCGAAAGTGGAGGAAATCCAATGGATCTGAGTGGAGTTTCGACCGACGACCTCGCCAACGAACTTCGCTATCGCACATTGATCGATGCCCGACGGCAGGATCCCTTCCTTTCCTGTCTACAAGGTTGTGGAAGCTATCCAGCCCATCATCTGCACCGATGGAGTTCCGGTTCGGCGGAATAACCGCGGTAAAATCGAAGGTATGGTGATTCGACGCGGTACTGGCCACTTCGCGGGGAAGCTCTGTTCTATTGGCGGAAAGGTAAGGCACGGCGAGGGTGTGAAAGATTGTCTTCGGCGTCAGTTTAAGATTGATCTCGGGGTTGATATTCAGTTACTGGTTCCTTGGTCCAAACCAATCACCGTCGGCCAGTGGATTCCGACCCAACCTGGTGGGGAGCCGCCTACGGGTTTTCTTCCAGAAGTTCCTGGGGGGAAACATGCAATCTCGCTCTATTACCCAGTTGAAATCTTGAGCGAAGATTTTCTGTTCGGTGCAACCGCCCACGGCGGACAAGAAGCGACGAGTACCGAGTGGTATACAATCGACAAACTTCCTTCCGTATCTGAATTCGGTTATGACCAACGTGAATTGGTTGCCGCCTGCATTCGGTGGGGAGAAAGTCGGCCACACGGTCTTTAATCTTATCTCTTTCACAAAGTCCCCGGTCGCTCGCGCGACCGGGCTACTTTTTTATTAGCAGAAATTTCTGGCATACTGACAACATGAAAACAATTCTTCTGACCGGTGCGGATGGTGGAATCGGGAGCGCAATTAAAGAAACGCTCGAAACAGCAGGAAACGAGGTGATACCGATTACCCGCGCTGACGCCGATCTTTCGTCATATTCCGATATTGAAAAATTGGAGCAAAAAATCTCAGCCGAAGGGACAAAAATTGACTGGATTGTTTGCGCGCATGGATATATCGACACCGAAACTGATTTAGAGAAACAATCAGTCGAAGCAATTGAAACAACATTCAAGATCAATTCCCTATCCCTCATCTACATCGCTAAATATTTTCTAAAAGATTTAAACCAAGGCGGTGGAATGATTTTTCTTTCATCTTCCGCAGGTGTGGAGGCGAATGGCAGAACTGCCGCATATTCCGCATCTAAAGCCGCGGTGAATAATTTGGCGCAAGGCTTGGCGCGCAACCGCTCCGAATTTTCGTTTATCTCCATTTGTCCGGGTCCGACGAACACACAAATGCGCGAACGCCTCGCGCATGATTCCTCCACTAAACAGAGTCCGGCACTCATTGCAGATATCGCGCATAAAATCATCTCTGAAGAAAGCGCCTACAAAAGCGGCGATATTGTTTCGATAAAAGACGGGGAAGAAAAATTAGTTTCGGGTATATAAAAACTGCGCCTCGTGCGCAGTTTTTACTTATCCGACTTCGGATTGGCAAGATACCAATCAATCGTTTTTCTGATTCCCTCTTCAAAGGTTGTTTCGTGTTCCCAATCGATATCGCGCTTTAGTTTCGAGATGTCGGGAAGGCGACGCTTCACGCTTCCTGCGGGAGACGGATGCGCGATGATCTGCTTCGGAATAAATTGCATCGCAGTAAAAAGCACTTCGGCAATATTCAAAATCTTTCGCTCTTCTTCCGATCCGATGTGGTAGGTGCCGCCATCAGTTCGCGGACTCTCCATTACAAGCCGCATCGCGCGAACTGCATCATCGATATAACAAAACGATCGTTTGTCATGGAGACCGTAGACAGGAAACGGATCCATCTTTTTGCCGATGCGTTCGATGAATTGCGGAATAACATGATTATAGCCGGCACGCGGACCGTAAAAATTGTGCGGACGCACAATGACCATTCGAAAATTGTATGCCTTCGCATAGTGAATACAGATCTGCTCACCAATCAGTTTGGAGCTTGCGTAGGTCCAGCGCGGATTTTGGATATCAGGAATAACTGCCGGCACATTTTCGTTCGTTGGAATCGGCAAGATATCGAATGCTTCCCTCGCACCTGCATAGAGTTCGTTTGACGAAGTGAATAGGAGTTTTCCGCCACGATTCATTTCATGCATCCACTCAACGACGTTGAACATTGTCTGAATGTTGATGCGCAAAACTTCGTGCGGAATTTCATAAAAAAGTCCGGTGCCATTTACTGCCGCAAGATGATAGACGTGTTCGTATCCACCGCCGAGCTTGTTCCAGTCTTCGCGTTTAGTTAAATCTGCTTCGATAAACGAAACGCCGGGACGCTTGAGAAGTGTCTCAAAATCAGCATCCCTTCGGCCACGAAAAAAATTGTCAGTGATCACAACCTCATACCCGCGATCGAGGAGGTGATTCGCGAGGTGCCCACCAACAAAACCTGAGCCGCCGGTTACTAATACTTTAGTCATAGTGTTCCGATTTTACGTATCTGTACCAAGTAGTCAATCGACACGGTGATTTCCTGCAAGCGTCTTCCCCGGGTGGGTAATATTGCGCTTAATTGAGAGCGCGAGACTCTGCAGCGCTACCCAGCCAGAGAGCGCGGGACGCTGCCATTCTGAAAACCATTCAGTAAGATTGGAGAACTTTTTCTCACGTTCAATATGAAGCGCGTTTGATGCAAGCATGCTTTTAATGAGTGGCACATTCTTTCCTTCGCTCTCCTGCCAGTGTGCATACGCGCGCGTATCTTTTGGCAAACAATGTCCACCGAATGATCGGCCGTAGCGAAGATATGGTTTGTCTTCAAATAGATAACCGATGATGTGTTCTATTTCTTCGACCGCTTCTTTTGAAGAAGGTTCAGTAGTGGTCGAACCATATTCGTTAACAAAGGCAATACGAAGCGCGTTCCACAAGTTGGAGAGATATTTGATATGAGATGCCTCCTTGGGTGTTCCACGGAATGTGCGAAGCGCGCGCTTCTCCCATTCACCGAAGAAGTTTGGTTCGAGAATATTTGGAGTATCTCGTCCAATCACAAAATAATACGGAGTGATGCATTCTTCGACTGCTTTTTTCTCGTGCAAAAATTCAGGAACATAAAAATCGAAGTCGAGGGATTTGAGTGTTGCGGGAATAATGGTTGAACGAAGTACCACGCGCCCCTTTGTACCTTTCAAAGAGTTGAGTGCACTTACGATGAGAGAGATATCTTGTACGCCTTCTTCTGAAACTCGGTCACCCACGCAGACGACATAGACAGTCTTCGGTGAATCTTTTTCAGTAACCCTAGAAATTCGCTTGAGCTCGGCATACGTGTCTTTATATTTTTTTTCATAGTGGAGCGGTGGCGTACCCGGATCAAAATAGGATACCGAATAGCCCATCAACCGGAGCGCGAGCGCGTTTGCCTGACCAACCCATCCGAAGCCAACAATGACTATCTGCTCATTCATAGAATGCCTAATACTATCAGAAACTGGATTTCTGCCTAAAAGGTGCGACAGTAGAAAACACTTTTCTACTTTTGTAAAAATACTTGGTAGCCGCTGGTTTGTTTGCTCCTCGATTTGCCCAGGATTCTATCCAAAAACCGCGAGAGTGGTTGGATGCCGGGAATCCTGCGAAATGGTGACAAATAAATCCATGTTTCCAAAGCACCTCGCACATTAACGATTTCAATTGTCGGAAATTCTTTAAAAATATGTCGAAGCGCTTCTTCGGTGTAGCGCCAGAAATCACCGTAATATCCGCGCTCAGCATGATATGGATACAAAAAAGGAACATACACGTAGCACATGCCACCCTTCTTTAGGGTGCGATAGAGTTCATGCGCAGCAACATGCGGATTTTCAATATGCTCCATGACTGCGATACAAAGAAACGCGGAAACCTCGTTATCCTTAAACGGAAGCGCGTGAATATCGCCCACAATATCTGGATGGTAATCAGGAACGGGATCGAGAATTTTATACGTCACTTTTTCGACCGCAGGCTTCAGCCATTCGTAATCATTAGTGATCCAATTGCCACGAATACGAAGACTCCCGCCGATATCGATGACTTCCGTATTCTCCGAAAAGATACGCGTGAGTTTTTCACGCATGAATTGTTCCCAATGCGACATATTAGTTTGTGTGATTTTCGACTGCTCGTGTAATTGATCGTTCCATAACACTTCGAATGTGTGTTTCTCCAAATTCCCGTCTCGCAAATGCTGCCGCACCTTCAGAAAGTTTTTTTCGAAGCGCATCATCCTGAAGAGAGATAATTGCATCAGCAAATTCTTCATTCGATTCCCGCACCAACGCTTCTTCTCCGTTTTGTATATCGTAGCCGCCGAGGCAATTCGGTGCAATGACAACGGGGAACGCACGCGAGATCGTTTCAAATACTTTTCCCTTCATCGATTTTCCGGTACGGACTGGAAATGCGCCAATATCCATACGACTCATAAATTCATTAAAATCATCGACATATCCTTCGTAGATAATATTCACTCCATCGCACTGTTTCACTAACCGTTCGGGCAGTTTTGATCCGCAAATATGGAAACGAAATGCGCCAGGAGCGCGTGCAATCACTTCAGGCGCAATATGCGAGATGATCGATTCAACTCCACGAAGATGAAATGCAACATTGTAATTGGCACCAAGATAAAAAACGTCGAGCGGCTTTTTGCTCGCATGAACAAATGATGATTGTAACCGACTTCCTAAAAAAATAAGAGTGAGTATTTCAATGTCCCTTGGATTTCGCCACTCCTTGTAGAGTGACGCTTGCGCAAATGGAATAGTCGCAACTGAATCAGCAAAACGAACAGCACTTCGTTCCCCCATCCACTTTGCAATTCGGCGAATCCAGTTTAGGGGTGAGTAGACTTCAAATCCCGTCAGCGCTTCGAAGAAGAAGCTCGGTTCGTAATTATGCGAACGAAATACGGTTGTAATTTTTTTCTTTCTTCCAAAATACAGCGCTGGCCATGAATACGAACACCACGAAATGACAAGGTCTGGATTTTGTGTGTCAAAAAATTTCTGGAAATTCGAATCTTCAGTCATCTGCCAAAAACTATACGCGGCACGATCGAATAGCGCAGGCTTTCGAATAGACGCAACAAGCCACTTTGAAAAATTGCCCGCAGGCGGCGTGTATGGAAATACTGCTACTCCTTTTGGAACTAATTCGAGTGCGCGAGCAGAATCATAATAGGAAGGACTCAAAACTGCCACCGAAACGTCGTGACCCATTTCCGTAAGTAATTTGATACCGGCAATAATATCGTGTTCCGCCGCACCAGTGCTTTTTTGATGAAATGGCGGAGTGACCGCAAGAATTTTCATATTAGATCGTGACCTTATATTCTTTCGCCCAAATCTGGAAAACAATGATCGCCCAGAGCATGGTCAGATTATATGCCTTTCCGTCACGGTGACGATCAAGCATTTCACGAACACCGTCAAACTGAAAGAGCCTGGAAGTGGGCGGATAATAGGACGGATTGAGTACTTCGTCGACAAAGCGCGATACTTCGGGACGGCGGAGCCACTTCGCTGCAGGAGAAAACCAACCGCGTTTTGGCTCGGTAAATAAATATCCAGGAAGTCGATCACGAAATGCGTCCTTCAAAATGCGCTTGGTATCTCGAAACGATACTTTGTCAGTCGCCTTAATTGAAGCGGCGTATTCAACGATGTCGATATCAAGAAGTGGCACACGCATTTCAAGTCCCGATGCCATACTCATTTTGTCAGAGCGCATAAGCGATTCATCAACGAGCCAACTTTGGCGATCGACATCCATGAATAAATCAAGAAATGTTTCTTCGCTTGCTCCCTTAAATTGTGGAGCGAAGAGTATTGATGCCGCATCCGTACTATATTCTGGTCGAACGACGGACTGGAGTGTTTCATCTTTTTGAAATAAAAACCTTGCGAAACGAGAAATGTCTGGATCAGTTTCCAGTTTTTTGAGCGACGGAACGATTGATCCTAAAATATTCCGCAAAAAAGACGGAGCCAAGTGGTATTTGGATGAAATATATGCGAGTCGATAGCGATCGTATCCGCCAAATAGTTCATCTCCTCCGTCCCCGCCGAGCGCGACAACAACCGACTGACGTGCAAATTCTGCAAGTTTAAATTGTGTGAGGGCAGTCGCATTCGCAATTGGCTCGTCCATACTGACGACACTTTTAGTGAGAAGAGACACAACATCATCTCCTTTCAAATAGACCTCGTGATGTTTCGTACCGTAGTGTTCAGCGGTGCGTTTGGCGAGGGAAACATCGGCGTTAAATTTTTCTGATTGTTCGGATTCAGAAAGATCAAATCCAACTGAAAAAGTTTCAATCGATCCACCGAGCCTGGACATCGAATCGACAACAATGCTCGAATCAATTCCACCAGAGAGAAATACGCCGAGGGGTCGGTCCGATACCAATTGACGCTCCACTGCGGAATCAACTAGATCACGAATTGTTTCTTTTTGTTCTTCTACTCCATCAGTATTTTTAGTGAGTGGATCGACGCTCCAATATCGCTCCATGCGGAGCGTACCACCGCGAACAACACCTCGGTGTGCCGGAGGAAATTTAAAAATACCTTCAAACATCGTTTGCGGTTCAGGAACATAGAGAAGTCGCAGATATTCAGAGAATGCAGTTTTATTTACCGTGCGTGGAATATTATGCGCGAGTATCGCTTTTATTTCGGAAGAAAAAATAAACTTCTTTCCGTCCGTGTAGTAGTAGAGCGGTTTGATGCCAATATGATCGCGCGCCAAAAATAATTCATGACGATTACGATCCCAAATCGCGAAGGCAAACATACCATTCATTTTTTCAACACACATTCTTCCCCACTTTTGATACGCCGCAAGAATGACTTCAGTATCGCTTTCTGTTTTGAATGTATATTCAGTTAGCTCGCGCTTGAGCTCCTTAAAATTATAAATTTCACCATTGAAGACGATTGCGAGTGTATGATCCGCGCTTTCCATCGGCTGCTTAGCCCTCGGATCAAGATCGATAATTGCGAGTCGATTATGTCCCAAAGAAATTCCCTCTTCAGCGAGCGCTCCTTCGCCGTCCGGACCGCGATGTGCGGTCGTCGCATTCATCTTCTTGATGAGGCGTACATCTTCAAAAGTAAAACCGTTAATGCCGCACATGATGATTGATGATAGTGAGAATCCGACAGCTAGTGAGTAACAATGGTAGATGGTTTGAGGTTTCGGTAGAGGACTGTTACTATTCGTGAGTATACCGTAAATATCATGGAGTTACGAAAACTAGATCAGGAGGCGGAATGGCAGAGAATATGGGTCCGCGAAGGGCTCCTTACCCGAATGGTTAATGCCGGCCGCCATGTCTATAACTATTTCTTTTTGCGGATGTTTCGCCGCTATTTGAAGCCGGAAAGTCGATTTTTAGAGCTTGGCTCTGGAACATCATCGCTACTCATTCAGATTGCACCAAAGATCAAGGAGGCGGTTGGACTTGATATCACCGAAGCGTCTATTCGTCTTTCAGAAGATGTTGCGAAACGAAATGGGGTGACCAACGCACATTTTATCTTGGGCGATTGTCTCACCTATCCATTTAAGGAAGAATATGATGTCGTCTGGAGCCAAGGCCTTATGGAACATTTTCAAAATCCGGTTGATATCGCAAAAAGCCATTTTCGTGCGCTGAAGCCAGGAGGCGTTGCGCTCATCAGCGTTCCTTATCGCTATTCATATCATCATGTGTGGTACATTTTGACTCGACCAAAAATCCTTCGCCCATTTTGGCCATGGACTGATCAGGTGTTTTATAACAAAAAACAACTTCGTCGAATCGGAATGCAAGTGACCCCGAAGGCACGCGCATTTCTTATTCAGCCCCTTCCCCTCGGGCTCGCCATTCTCGAGCTTCGTAAATAATTCTATGCAGGAACAGTCGATCGATACGGAAAGGGGCGTATATGTTGTGATCCCCACATATAACGAACGAGAAAATATCGAGCGGATGATTACTGCCGTAACAAAACTCTATCCCACGATCGGAATCGTTGTTGTCGATGATAATTCCCCTGACGGAACGGGAGCGCTCGTTTCTCTAATGGCAGCTAAGAATCCGAATATTCGCCTTCACAGCCGACCAAAAAAACTCGGGCTCGCAAGCGCCTACCTCGAATCATTCGGAGCTATTTTGGAAAATGATCCCAGAGCCAGCGTGATCATTACTATGGATTCTGATTTTTCACATAATCCGTCAGTCATTGATGTTTTTCTTGAAGAAATCAAACGGCATGAAATGGTGATCGGATCACGCTATGTACGCGGTGGTAGACTTGAGAATTGGCCAATTGGTCGAATCATTTTAAGTCGTGTCGGAAATATATATGCAACAACTGCTTCCGGAACCGGCATTCGCGATTTGACTGCGGGATTCCAAGCATTCCGCGCACCACTCCTTCGCCACGAAGCATTCAAGGATGTATCTGCAACGGGATTTGCTTTTCAAATGGAAATGAAACTTATCGCGCATTATTTAGGTGCGCGAATTCTTGAAGTACCGATTACATTCAAAAATCGAGAAAATGGGTATTCAAAAATATCGAGCGGATTACATCGCTACATTTACGAAGTACTCATTATGCCGTGGCGACTTCGTCAGCGTTACTCATCGCTCAAACGATAGATTGAGAACCGATCATTGCTCCATTTGAGCTCTCCTGAAACTCCAAACGAACTAAACGTCGGATCAACGGTACTGTCGAGAAGAAGATACTCGACATTGAATCTACGGAGGGTATCGATTCGGTTACTTTGTATTTGTTTTGATTGTGCTAACAACTCAGTAAAAAATTGATCACCAAGAATTTGCTCACCACTTGTCGGCTCTGCACAAACGTGATTATGAATTATTTTTTTGAGACGAAGGCACCATGCGACACTTCGATTTATTGCGATTGGTTGCTCTTTTCCAATACCAGCGCCTAAATATTTGCCGATTGAACTGCGAAGTGTTTCCTCGCTTGAAGTTCCCATTCGGGATACTAAATAGCGATCAATCATCTCGGTGTCTCCAACAAGCTGAAGTCCGCCCGCTTCGGTATACAGAACATAATCATTTGTCATGATCGGAATGTAGCGTGCGAGCGTATCATTACTCCAAACAACTGCTCCGGGCGCGGTGCCAAGTGTCAGTGCTCGGAGTGGCTCGGCGTATGTTTGAAGCTCGGCAGTTGGCGAAAGATTATCTTTTGTTGCAAAAGCAAATGAACGCGGAATATTTCGGATAAGACTGACTCCCATAATTATGATAAGGAGAGCACCGAGAATTCGAACTGGTGTGCGCATTTCCCATCTAGGAAGCATAAGGAAACGGAACCCAAGAATAGCTACCGCAAGCGAGAGCCACAAAATAATGAATCGGCCAATATGAATTGCGAGCGATAATTCAACGCCGGTTATGATATTGCTTCCCGCCGCAATAAGCAGTCCCGCTCCACTGGAGAGCAGGAATATATTTTGCGGATCATCCCCTAATGAACGGATTCGGTCACGGAATGCTCCACGCAGTACGAGAAGAAGCGCTACCAGAACGAGTAGTACCCAACGACCGTAATAGAAAAATTCATTCGCAGGAATATGAGTCATGACCATACCGATTCGAACAATCGTTTCTGGATACAGTGGGTGATGTATTTCAGGCAAGAAAATGCCAAATAGAAATGGAATTGCTCCGATTATTGAAATGAGACCAGAGACAAAAAGCCATTTGAGTTCGTTCCACTTTCTCCAAATCAAAAATGAAATGACCCCACTCGCCATTGTTCCAATCACGATGTACGCAAGATACGTGTAGGTGTACGGTGCGAGTAGAATGCCGAGCCCAAGGATGACTGCTGATTTTCTTCCGGGAGCGCGGAGAAAATACAGGTATGAAAGAAGGAAAAACAGAAAGGTTGGAAATACGATCTGCATCGCAACCGGCCGTACCATAAACATATACGCGCCAAGATACGCGATGAGCGACCCCAGATATGCAAACATTCGTGGGAGTTCACATGCGCGAAGAATCAAGTATGCGAGAAATAAAAATACACCAGTAAAGAAGAATAAATCAATGAGTGCCGTCGCTGTGATGGACGCACCAAAATACATAGGGATTGCGGCAATATCGACTGGAAGGAAAAATGCAGGAGCAATTTCATTTTGATGCTCCTTAAAAAATGGATTACCGACTTTTGGGTAACCGTCTCGAACTTCATGGATTTGGGCGTAATAGTAGAGACTATCAGTGATAAGCTCTGGCGGCACTCCTTGCCAATTCCCTCCTGCAGCACGATAGACCAATGCCGCTGGAAAAAGCGTCAATACAATCGAGGAGAGAGAAAATAGTAAAACGAGGCGAATCATTTTTTTTCAGCAATCATAAAGAAAAGATCGCGGAGATGTATCGGAAGGCGTAATTTTTGGAGCGGTGTTTTGCCACTTTTTCTTGCGAGGGATTCGAGAAACTCTATGCGAACCCAACGGGCAAATGTTGAGAGGACATATGGAAACGGAAATGATTTTCCAATTTTTGCAGATTCAAGTGGTTGAAATCCATTCCGCGTAAGGAATGCTCCAAAATTTGAGACGCTTACATACAACAAATGTTCTGGAGGCACGATGAGATGCCAATATTTTCCAAGGACTCGTGCATACAAACTATCTGCATCAACCGTGTTGACGACAATAATACCTCCCGGCTTCAGGAGTTTTTTTGCCGCCCCGAGTACTTCGATCGGATTGCTGATGTGTTCGAACACATCGAACATCGTGATGATGTCAAAGGATTCAGGTGAAAATGATGCGTCCTCGATTTTTCCCGTCTGCACCTTGAGACCCTTTTGTCTTGCTGCTTCAGCCGCATATGCAGAAAGTTCCACTCCTTCTGCGGTATATCCCGCTTCAATTGCAAGTTCTATAAAGGTGCCAGTTGCCGCGCCAATATCAAGAAGATGGGCAGGAGTTGGTTTTCGATTTTTAATCCGCCTCAAATATTCCTTAAATGTGTCGATCATCGCGAGTTTTTCTCGCTCATAATCGACGTAGCCATGTCCATTAACCGCGCCGGTAAAATAATCAGCACTGTAGACTTCTTCGACATGCTCTGGCGGCGGAAATACAAAAATTACTCTACAGGAGTCGCATCTGAACAGATCGTACCCACGTCGTCTCGCATAAAAAGTGGTATGCGGATGGAGACAGAGCGGGCATTTTGACGGAAGTGTAACTGTTATTTTCATACGGAGTACTTAGAGTTGGTAGAGTACGATTGGACCTTCTTCGAAAACTTTCTTTGCACTCGGAGGTATTTTGGAAATCCAATTTGATTCAAACCGCATGTCGACCGCAATATAGTCAATTCGATAATCATGGAGACGCTTCTCAAACGGCCCATTCCAAAAGAGCGTATTCAAGTATGCCATGCCGTCTGGATAAAATCCGTAGAGATACTCGCGATGGTTCCCTACCAAAATTGCTGTTTCTTTGTGTGCAAACGCGGCCTCGGCAGTATCGGTAGGTGGATGGAATGCAGACTCTGGCATCGCAGATGGCGGAATATCGTAGAGTTTAAGATACATAAAGAGCGCATGCATGACACGGAATCGCGGAGTCAAATACGTAAAGTTGTAATCACTCCAATACACATTTAAATGCGTATACACTGGTGTCCATTCCGAAATACGGTGATCAGCAAGAAGTACTGATTCAGGCGCGGCATTTTTATTCAACCATGTAAATAGTGGCGCATAGACTTGGTCAGAAAGCGCCACCGCTTCCTGCGCGCGATAACTTAAAATTTGAATGTATATCGTTGTTCCAAACGCGGCAAGAATAACGAAAAGCGTGATACCTGACAATAAGTGACGAATCCGAATACGTTCCGAAATCTTTGAAAATGACCACGCGATTGCGAGCGCAAAAATTGGGGTGTTGAAATACCAATGATAATGCCCTTCTTGCAGCAACCGACCCGTAAGAATTTGCTGATTGATAACAATAACCGTTGTGAGAAGTAGAACTCCCAAATACATTGCGGTACCACGAGGTTTCATCAATTGCCTTCGATCACACCAGAGCGCAACACACGTAAATAGAATGATAGTTGCGAGTCCACCGGTACTTATTCTTGGCGTATGGGAGATGACAAACCCAAATGTCTTTGAAATATCGGCGTAGTACGGATGTGAAGTGAACGCGATGAGATTCAAAAAATACGGAATCGCGGCGAGAAGTCCGAGAGCGGTTATGAACAAATAATGCACCGCGTCTCGAAATCGACGCTCTATGATACATGCGAGGAAGAAGAGACCATTCAGAACTGTAAAAAATGTCCACGTATAAAAATAGACGTAGAACGATGCAGCGTATACCGTTGCGAGCGCCATAATGAGGAAGAACTTTCGACGCATTAGGGGAAGCGTCCATCCACTTGCCGCAGTCCAGAATGACCACAACAAATGCAGGTAGACGAAGAAAACAATGCCGCTTGCTTCTGGATTTACTGGACGTCCGTAATTCACAAAATTGGTAAACGGTTCATACCCCACTGGCGCATGTCCGAGAAAAAATCGAATATCGCTGACTGAAAATAATTGAAGTCCAAGAATCCCAAGCGAAGCGGCAAGGAGAGAGGCGCTTCTCCGCCCAGTTACACGATACGCAAGAAGATACGCGAGGAAAAATGCGATTGCAGGAAGCAAAAACTTGTACCACAGATTCATTGTTGCAACCGGAACATGGAAGAAAATAGTCGGAAGTGCGAGCGCATATTCGATATAGGTATCGTAGGATGACGGCAACGTTCCCTTTTCTTCGAAGATATACGGGTTAGCTACATCTCCCGTCTCCGCGGCTTCCTGGATGCGGGTGAGATAGCTCGTCTCAGCATCTGCTCCAAAGAGTTGAATACCTTGATACGCACTTCCGGAATGGACGATAAACCACAAGTGTGGAGCAACGATAACAGCTCCCGCGAGGAGCGAAAATACGATCCCGAGAATATGGATTCGAGTACCGGTCTTAAGCCGAGAAAATAGGAAGGGATGCATGCCGGTTCTCTTGATGATGATTCATTCTTTCAACCAATTCCCTCTCCGTCAAGCAATCGAGTGACTACCTACGAATACCATCGGTCGTACCATAATTGGAAGATAAGAAGTGTCCAAAGTTCTTTGTGCCAGTCTCTCTGCCGCTCGACATGTCTCTCAACCATTTTTTGTATCATCTTTGGATCAAATAATCCTTGCTTCTGAATCCTGGTAGGTTCGAGAAGTTCAGTGAGGAGCGGACGAAGTTCGCTTCGAAGCCAGGCACTTACTGGCATCGCAAATCCTTGCTTCTTCCGCGTAGTTGCAGAATGAGGTAAGCGATCCTGCATTAATTTTCGAAGAATATATTTACCGGTGCCGCCACGATATTTATATGAGGAAGGAAGGGTGAATAAAAATTCAGCAAGTGTGTAGTCGAGAAATGGCGCACGAACTTCAAGCGACTGTGCCATGCTTGCTCGATCGACTTTCACTAATACTTTGTCCATCAGGTACGTAAAAGCGTACTCAAAACTAAGCAAATTCCAGCTCTCCATTTCACTTACTCGTTTTCTAATGGAATCGATATGATCAAATAGTAGATGTCCGAGTGTTTCGTTTGATGGCGCATTTTTCAAAGTAGTTTGAATCAATGATTCGTCAAATGCCGACAACCATCTCTCATGTCGATATCTAGCGTCCCCATTAAAACCTTTCAAAAATTGTGCTCCTTTGAATTTGAGGTTGAGGTACGAATCAGAAGCTGGCATCATCCCCACCATTCCCGAAAATATTGAATGTACGGGATGTGGAAGAGTTGAATACAGCGAAGCAAATCGTTCTGCCGTAAATGTCGGATACCCGAACAAAAGTTCGTCAGCGCCATCGCCACCCAAAGTGACGGTGACATTTTTTCTAGCACACTCCGACAAAAAGAGTGTGGGGAGAATGGATGCGTCTGCCAATGGTTCATCAAGAACGTCAGGGAGTTTTTCGGTGACTGCACGAAGAATATCAGATGAGTGGACGGTCATTTCATGATGATCAGTGCCAAGATGTCTTGCTACCTCACGCGCATAGGATGATTCATCGAATGATTTTTCATCAAATCCGATTGAAAATGTTTGAAGTGGCTTATCGGTATGCTGACGCGCATAATACGCGATCGTCGAGCTATCAATTCCGCCGGAGAGAAACACGCCAAGCGGAACATCCGATACCATACGTCGCTGTACACTCTCCGAGAGACGGCGATCAAATTCTTTAAGCGCTTCATCGAATGAAAGTGGGGCGATAGTTTTCGGTGGCTCCCAAAATGAATTGATGGTTATATTTCCCTTCTCAAAGGTAAGTACAGAACCTGGCTCAAGTTTATGAATGTTTTTAAAAATGGATCCCGGAGTCGGCACATATTCATAAAAAAGATATGCTGAAAGTGCATCAGGATCGAGCTCCCGCTGCACTTTGGGATGTGCGAGTATTGCCTTGAGTTCGGATCCAAATACGATTGTGTCGCTCATTCTACTCCAATAGAGTGGTTTTTTACCAAATCGATCGCGTGCAAGAATAAGTGCGTCTTTTTTCTGATCATAAATCGCAAGCCCAAACATTCCATTCAACTTTTTGAAACACTCCGTACCATATTCCATGTACGCATGAAGGAGTACTTCCGTATCAGAATGTCCCTGAAATGTGTGCCCACATTTTTCAAGGTCGACTCGCAGCTCTTCAAAATTATATATCTCGCCGTTAAAAACAATCCCGACCGTTTTTTCAGCATTCCACATTGGCTGTGCGCCAAGCGGTGAAAGGTCAATTATGGCAAGCCTCGCAAATGCAAAGCCAACATCCTGTATTAGCGATGTGCCGCTGTCGTCGGGTCCGCGATGTTTCAATCGACGTACCGCTTCCTCGAGGAATGCAGCATTTCCAACTCCTTTAAATCCGGCAATGCCGCACATGGGCTTTACATTAAAAATTAATTTTTTCTCGAATGATATAGGTGGTTCGTCCTTGTGATTCAAAATATGTTCGCATCAATATTTCGGCAAGAATACCCATCAGAATAAATTGTATGCCGATGATTAAAAACATGGCCGAGAAAATTGGAAGCGGTGTCGATACAAAATCTCTCAAATGAATGATCTTCAGAACAATTGCGAGAAAACCTGCAACACCTCCGATTGCAAGTGAAATTGCTCCTGCACCGCCAAAAAAGTGAATCGGGCGATGCATATACTTCTCAAGGAATCGAATTAAAAGAAGATCGAGAAGTACGCGGAAGATTCGACCCATGCCGTAATGACTTTTACCAAATCGCCGTGGCGTGTATCGAACAGGAATCTCTGCAATACGTGCACCGTACCATGATGCGTATGCCGGAATGAATCGATGCATTTCGCCATACAAGCGAAGCGGGGTGAGATATTCCCTTCGGTACGCTTTTAGGGTGCATCCATAATCATGAAGCTTCAGTCCCGTCATGTATGAAATGAGTGCATTTGCTATTTTTGAGGGGATTCGGCGAGTGAATGTATTTCCCTTCCATCGATCTTTACGCCATCCAGAAACAACATCGTATCCTTCATCTAGTTTTTCGAGCAGTCGATCAATATCCGCTGGGTTATTTTCGAGATCGCCATCAAGCGTCACGACAATTTCGCCGGAGGATGCATCAATACCTGCTTGCAGCGCGGTTGTCTGACCGGCATTTCGGAATAACCGAATACTCTTAAGTTCAGGAAATGTTTCTCCGCATTTCGAAAGTTCGTTCCATGTTGCGTCTTTTGAACCGTCATCGACGATGATGATTTCATATTTTGACTGCTTCGCTAGCGCATTTTTGAGCGCATCAACAAGATGTGAAACGCTCGGTGCTTCATTGAAGAGTGGAATGACGATGGAGAGTTTCATTGGATTCATTGCGGCTTTTTGAAGACAATATAGCGATAGGTAATGAAGCTTTCAATTGAAATAATGCCGGTCGAAATAATTTGCGCAAGCATGTACCATACTCCAACAATATCGACGAGCGTGTACATAAGCGCACTATTTAAGAACAAGTTGATTCCACCGACCGTAAGAAAGATTGGGAATTCGCGTTGAAGTCCCGAAGCGTTTGTATGTCTAAAGGTTAGAAATTTCTGCAGAGTGAAACTAAACACCGATCCAACCAAAAACGAAATTGTAGTCGATGCCAGATACCAAACTCCGAAGAAATCCGTCAGAACGTAGAGAACGCATAGATTGAATACGGTACCAGTGCCGCCAGCAATAATAAAGCGTATGCCGAGTGGGAGCGCAAGGAGTAGATTGAGCGGTTTTTGTAGAATGTGAGGAATCTGCATAGATAAGCTTCTCGGCATCATAGAGTTATGGCTGATTTGACGCAATAGCGTGCTCAGGCAAAAGACCGACGGCTTCAAGAATCGTCCTCCCCCTTGCTTCCCATGAAAATGATCGTGACTTTTGGTACGCTGCGTCTGCGCGTTTTTTACCTTCCAGTGGATGCAGCGCTTCGTTCACACCCTTCGCAAGTGCTTCCGGGTCATCAGGGCGCACATAGAATACTTCACCTGCATTAGCGATCTCGCGGATTGAGGGAATATCACTTGCAACAATCGGCACATGCGACGCAAGTGAAGTAAATAATTTGAGCGGCGAAGTAAATTGGAGCGATACGATGTCTTTTGCGGTATTCGGTATAACCAAAACATCAGCAGCCCTCTGATTCCCCGGAAGTTCGGCATATGGACGCGCACCAAGAAATAGTACGCTTGGAAATTCTTTACGCAGCCTCTCTACCTCATGATCTTTTCCACCAATCACCACAAATCGTGCAGTGGAAAATTTTGCCGCACGTGCAAACGTATCGTATCCTTTCCATTTTTCAAGTGAACCGATGTACATGACGATGACCCCATCGATCGGCAAACCAAGTCGTCCGCGTGCAGTTTCTTTACTTTCCGTTGTTTCAAATGATTCAAGTGATACGCCATCTGGCGCGACAGTTATTTTTGCAAGTGAAATGCCTCGATCTCTGTAAAAATTCTGAAGTCCGCGGCTGATGACAATAAGTGTTTTACATTTCTCTGCAACCGAGTGTGCGAGTATATTCCATTTACCAAGATGTGATTCCCATACAAACGGGATTCCGAAATTACGGAAAAAAAATAGTACTGATTCGTCCCGAGAATACAGGACGTGTGGATTTCGAATGCGCGCATGTGCTCGTGCTCGAAGCGCAAAACATACATGGTGAAACCAAAATCCAAACCGACCGAAGCGAATGGTGTCAGGTACTTTGAGCGTAGTAACGGTGAGGTTTTCGTTTTTCGGGATTTTAAAATACTCAAATGGATCTCCTTTGACAGCTCCCCGTCTCGATGGAATAACAATTTCGACTTTCTGTCCAAGGGTCGCAAACGCGGCGGAAGTCATCGCCACCTGTGCGGAGTGTGCACGCTCCGAAGGAAAGCGCATCGCAGCGAGGTACATAATGTCAGGCTTATCCATTTTTGAGCGCGCTACTTATCTTTTGAACAATTGCCACTACGTCAAAATTATCCAGTGCATACTTATGGAGATACTCTACAATCGGCGCACGCGCTTCAGGATCGACAAATGATTTTATTTTTGAGGCAAGACTGTCGCTGTTACGTTCTTTAAAAATCAGATCGGGGGCGTGAGTACCAAAATGGGGTTTGTAGGCTTCATTCGACACAATCACAATACGCTCTGCTGCCATTGCCTCAATCACTGTTTTATCAAGACCGCCTGTTGGCGTCATATTGGTCACAATGTCTGATTTGCAATACCACGACGAGATTTCTGCATTCGGAATGGAGCCGGGAAATGACACGAGATCCGCGATATCCAATTTTTTAATGAGCACAAGAAGTTCTTCCTCGTATTTTTTATCGTCGGGGGTTACTGGCGAACCAAGAAATGTCGCGTGTACGGTAAGCCCTTGATCTCGCAATTTTGCAACTGCTTCAAGAAGCGTATCGCAATTTTTGATTCGGGTAATTCGCCCAGCAGTGAGAATTTCAAGATGAATATGCGGCTCCAAATCAGTCAGACACTGAAACCTTGCAGTTTCGATTCCATGCCCAATCACTCGGCGCTTTGGCGTTTGATACGGATAGCTTTCTTCTGCAGCAGTGAGAATCGAATCGGCAAAAAACGACCCGATCTTAAGGCGCATGCTTCCCTGCCGATGCGTGTACCACATGACAATGCGCTTTCGCATAAATTTCCAGATGAGACCGCCGAGCATCGCAAATTCAACACTCATGTGGACGAAAACCGCATCATAGTTTTTTCTCTCGCGAATGATGAGTGGTACAAATCGGCGAACATATGAAAAAGTTCCTGCGCCATTTTCTTTGCCGAGCGAAAAGACGCGAACATTTTTAGGAAGATCATATTCGCCAACCCCGAGTGCGATTACGGTGACTTGATCAAAATGTTTTGCAAACTCAACAAGATATCGGTGGAAAAATCCCAACACCGAATCGTTTTTATCTACCTTCTGCGTACAGATGAGAATACGCATAGCTACACATTGTTTCCATACACGGCCTGCACGATGTCCTGATTCTTTCCCGACTGTTTCAAGAGTTCAAGATTTTTCTTTTCAAGAGTATCCAAAATCGTACGGTATGCGGGGTCAGCAATATTTGATTCATAAAACTGTCGAAACGCCGCAAAATCTTTTATGAAACATGCGCCACCGGCTCCTCGTCCACCCTTGTGAACGGGCTTATTGTAATATGGGCTCATCATTGGATCGGCTTCCATCATCGATTGGATTTTCCCCCAATCACAATCAAGTTTTTCAGCGAGTTCATACATTAGATTTGTATAAATGATGCGCATGTAACCGTGCGTATTGTGAATATACTTCGCCATTTCCGCTTCACGCGAAGTCATCATAAATGAGAAACGCGCGGTTGGTAGGATTGATAGCACTTCTGCTGCTTTTTCTCGATGCACTGCAGAATTGAGCGTACATCCAACGATATTCATCGCCGGTCGTGCTGCATCGTATGCAGCTCCCGCTTCAAGCAAAAATTCTGGTGCGTGCAGGACAATAATTTTTGAAAATTTTTCTTGGAGTTTTTCAGTGGTCCCAGGAAGTACAGTTGAACGGATGACCGCAGTTTTACCAACGCCAACGAGAGGAAGTACTGCTTCAAGAATTGAAATGTCCTGACCTTTTGGGGTCGTTGGTGTTGGTACCGAAATGGAAACAATGTCGCAATCAGCGATTGCATCTTTGTTTATTGAATATGCCGGCTCGAGCGAGTACCGCACAACCGAAAAGCCGCGAGATTCAAAATCATCCGCATAACTCTTCCCCACAAATCCCTGCCCGATAAACCCAATTTTCATGGCTTGTTGTGGTTATACTCTCATAAAAAGGCGCCCCGTGCGATACCTAATACAACACGAAGAACAATGGTGATGTTTCAAAGAGAAAAGGCCGGCCCGAGTATACGGGCCGGCCACGGCTAGGTGAAAGAACATCAGTGTATCCTCCGAAGCAATCTCGGAAGGTCGGCAAACGAAGCAATTACGTTGCATTCGTTACCAAAAGATCTAGTCCGGTCAATTCGGACAGTTCGCGCATCGGGACAATGCTCGGTCACTGAATCAAGCTGGTCCTGCCTATCGTCTATAACGACGACATGCTGGGGGTCGATACCGAGCGAAGCGCAGTGCCGCGAAACGATCGGTCCCTTATACGCTTCATCCGCAATAATGCGGAGTGAGAAATAGCTAAGAATGCCGGATGCCGAAATCTTCGCGCTTTGAAACGAAAGGCTGGTCGGCATTGTAGTGGTCGGTGCGACCAACGAAATCAAGGTGTGTCGAGACGAGTCACTCGCTAAAAATGCGCGTGCGTCTGAATAGATGAACTTAGAGAGTTCATCTCGCCTGAAGAATTCAAGACCGGCGATAACACGTCGGATCCGCTCCTCACCGAGTGCGACTTTCATCGCATCGGTGTCGAAGAGAGTGCAATCGAAGTCGATGAGTAATTGGGTGTTCATTGGTACACTCCCGGAGTAAGAATTTGCCGGAAGATAGAATCGAGTATTTGTGCTACTGACGGGAAGTGATGCGACATCGGAGAGCGGAGCCCAGCGATAACATCACTTTGTTGGTAGACATTTACTTCCCCGTCAACGAGGTCGGCGCCATGGACATTCCGTCCGGCAGCGCTCAGCACATACGACGGCGCTTTTGCCTCGTCGCCATATAGACGCAGGATCTCATCCGGAAACGGTGCGGTATTAATGCACACATGATCAATGATCCCTGGACGCAAATCTTCTTCGATGAGCGCGAGGTGATCGTCAACGGTTGCGCTATGCAACATGTGCTTCTGTCGATTGAATAGATTTGGAAAGCAGATGAACGTTGCATCGCTTGCAAGAAGCGCGTCTCGCACAGTCATAATCGTTGGCTTCAGGGAACACAGAAGTGTCCCGGGAGGAATGATGATTACGTCAGCCTGCCCTATTGCAGCGACTGCATCAGGATTCGGCACAGTATCGGGAGAAATCCACAACCGGCAAACGCCGTCATGAGCGACGACATCGGCATTATAAATTTCGTCTTCACCGTTGAAACGAGTACGATCGTTGCACTCCAAAAATACATGCGCGTCTGTAAACGTTGCGGGGAAAACCTGACCTGGAAGCGCATATTCCTCACAGAACAATCGAATTGCTTCTCGAGGATCTCTTCCCTTGAGGTATTTCTCAAGGATAAGTTGTCCAGCGGCTATTCCGTCAGAATCACGGAGTTCGAATTCTTTCGCGACTCCAGGCGGCATAAGCCCTGACGCTACCCGACGAGTATCGCCTAGGCACCATCCGGTGTACTTTCGACGCTCTCCAGAAGAGCCACCACTATCTAGTGAACCCACGACAGCAGCATAGTTGATTGGCAAACCTGATCGTTCACCAACCAGTTTTACAGCTTGAGCGATGCGGACATGAGCACCTCCTCCTCCGACTGACACGACATTGATTCCATTCGTCATGGCAAAGAACTCCCTCTTGGCATAAGCCCTAGAGAACAGAACGATCCTCCGCCAGTCTAAGTTACTGTACGTGAAGCTACCCTGAAGCAGAAAGCCAGCTAATTACCTTGGTGTCAAGACCTACTTTGTCCCTGTTTTGGGCGCAATCATCTGCTCCCATGAGGATTTCATTTGTGCAACAGAGTCGCCAAAACTGCCCGGAATTGCGGCAAAAACAGCGTCTCTGGCACCTACAGCGAGTTTCCGGCGGAGATCGTTATTGGTCAAAAATGCGGCGATTTTCTCGGCGGTGGCGTCGGCATCCCCGGTCGGCACGACGAGCACCGATTCATTGTCTTTCAAAATACTGCCCACAATTCCAACATCAGTTGAAACAATTGGGCAATTCGCCGCCGCCGCTTCAACTAATACCTGACCGTACCCTTCGTATGTCGATGTCAGAAGAAACATACTTGCACCTTTGTAATATGAAATCAGATCATTTTGCCAGCCAAGAAATTTCACATGATCTTCTATTCCGAGTGATTTTGCTTCCGCTTCGAGTCCCGCTCTTTTAAATCCTTCGCCGAGAATAACGAGACCGGTTCTCGGATATTTTTGGATCACTGTTTTGAGTGCACGAAGTGCGATCGGAATATTTTTTTCCGGCTCCAATCTTGATGCCATCAAAATAATAAATGTAAAATCGGGAAAATGGGTGCGAAGTGAGAACGATGGATTGGTGGTACTTATCTGATTGATATCAACAAAAATCGGAAGAATCGTGACTGATGCTTTCGTCAGTGGACGCACTGCCTCCGCAACACGCTCTGAAACAACGCGAACCGCGTTTGCGCGCGGAAGCGTAATCTTCGCAATTCGTACGCGAGTGCGATTGAGCCCACTTTCGCGTTTAAAATATTTGCTCCCAAAATCAGTATGGACTTGAAGCTCAAACGGTACGCGCGCTCGCTTTGCAATTCGCCACGCAGCGAGTCCGCATTCAAAGGGATCTTGGGCAGTCACCATATCAAATTTGAGTTGCAGTTGTTTTGCCTTCCACATCGCATCAAACGGATAGAAATATCGACTGAATGAATTGGTCGAATACACAAACACATTTTCTGCAATCGCCCCATCTTTGAAATGTCCCGCTGCTGTTGCGAGCACAACGATATGCAGCGATTCAACAATGCCCCCGTACTGGATCATTCGCGCGCGGACGACACTCTTCGGATCGAAGATACCTCGGTCAGTTGAAATCATGAGAACGCGCATAGAATTATTTTGAATATTGGAATAACGGAACGAGTGCTTGGATCATATTTGCTTCAGTAAACGAAGCAGCATGTACTTTTGCAGCTTTCGCCATTTGCTCTGCAGTACGCGGATCCGCAAGGATGGATTGAACCACCGATTGCAATGCCTTTGTATCATTATACGCTACGAGTGTTCCCTCGGTACCGTTTTCTATAAGCTCGGTGTTCCCACCAACATTGGTCGTGATGATTGGTGTTCCTGCATGCATTACTTCGATTAGCTGGTGCGACAATCCTTCATAATTTGTATTCAGAATAAAAATATCAGCGGCGACAATATGTTCGAGAAGTTCAGCAGATGGAACTCGCCCAAGAAATTGGACATTGTCCTGTACGTTCCGATCGAGGGCACCTTGACGCAAAATTGTCGCGTCGGGCCCATCTCCAGCAATGCCAAGCATACTATTTGGAAATGATTCCTTGAGTTGTGAAATCGTCTCAATCAAAGCAGAAAATCCTTTCCACGGAACAAGTCTGCCAGCACTTACAATGTATGGGCCATTGATGCCGAGTTTCTCGCGCACTGCTTTTTTGTCTGGAAGTGCTTCAGGAAAATGAATGGAACTATACACTACTTTAATTTTTGCAGGATTAATTCCCCATTTTTCTACGATTCCGCCCAAATATTTTGATGGGACGATGACACCATCTGCCTTTGTCGCAACAGAGGTTTGAATTTTTTGAAGTCGCTGAACTCCTTGTGGCAAATTTTTTGCAACTACAAATTCATCCAGCGGCAAAATAATGCGATATCGCTGTTGACCTTGCTCCCATGCATAATCGCCGGGAACACGAAGATACAATTTTTTCCGAAGCAGTCTTGCGGCAAGAGACGCAGGAAATCCGACTGACACCGGATCAAGCGCATACACAATATCCACGCCAATTGCATGCCAAACGCACAGAATAAAATATGCAAAGTGTCGGATGATTTTAGGAAGAAATCGCACGCGAGAAAATGGGAGCAACCTCACCTTGATTCCATGTTTGGGAAACTCGCGGACTACAATTTCCGCATGCGTTGCCGGACCACCAATTTCGGGAGGATACAGGGGGGTTGCCAGAAGAATCTTCATATTCTTAGTATACTCATCTTTCTCCGAAAACGATGCAGCGCCCCGTCCAGAGAGGGACAGGGCGCGCGATGATCAACGTGGTACCACCTTACCAGTGAGCCAGAACATGGCATTCATCTCGAGAGTCTTGCTGCCAAGGAGGGCGAGTGTGATCGTCATTTTGGTCATGGCGATCCCGATCTCCGCCAACTGCTTTACGCCGGGCGGAAATGCCTCGAGCGGAATGAGTGGCCGCATCCGAGCTGGGGCTTCCTCCACCGGCATCGCTAGAACAAGGGTACGACTTGCCGAAGGCTGGGGGGCGTAAATTCTACCAGAGGATCTCCCTCACAAAACCAACGCCCCGTGGCCGGCATCATGGCTTGCATTGCTAGATTCCTCGAAGATTTTTCGACGGGATTGCCGATGTTCAAACTAGCTGTCAAAACAATATTCCTTTTTATTTCTTCGTCAACACCGGTTTGAACACTCGCTCTTCCATATTTTTTGCGATTAGATTCCAATCGTATTTTTCAAATACCATGGTTCGAGCAGTCTCACCGATTTTCGATACTTTAATCGGATGTTCCAAAATCCAGCGCGTTTTTTTTGCGATTTCTTCAGGAGAATCTGCGGCAACCGCAAAACCAGTTGCATTTTGTTCAGGATTTTTTTCAGGATCAAACAGAAAATCTGCAATGCCGCCTTCCTGCGTTGCAATAACCGGCACTCCCGATGCCATCGCCTCTATGAATGAATTCCCCATTCCTTCCGATCGACTTGGCCGAATAAAAATGTCGGATGCTTTCAAATATTTAGGAAGATCGGCGTGGCCAATCTGCCCTAAGAAGTGCACGCGGGTCTCCACGCCCTTTTCTTTTGCCAGCGAGCGAAGCATTTCTTCGTCAGGACCGATCCCGAGTACTGCAAAATGCACATGGGTTGGTAAAGATGGCAATGCATTTATCACATCATCAACCGCATTTTTGTGCACGAGCCTTGAAGTGGTGATCAGGAAAATATCACCGTCTTTTTTTTCGAGTGCTTCTTTGATCAGTTTGAGTTCAGCGTCCGAATATTCTTTTGAAAAATGCGCGATGTTAACTGCATTCGGAATAATTTCGAGTCTACCTTTGAATCCGCGCGCTTCTGCCCATTTTCCAAGAAATGTCGAAATCGGCTGAATGACATCGGCCTTTGAGAAACCGCGGGTGAAGAGGGGCCAGAGAGGACGCATGGTTTTTTCGATATGCGGAATCGGATCCCCCTCCTGCAAAGTCAGGATGTACGAAACCTTGGGGAAAAAAGTTTTGAAGATACCGGCAGGCACGCCCGTCGAATGCGCCATCATTCCCCACACGGCATCGAAATGATATGTACGGTGGAGCGAGGCCGCGGCAAAAAAAGCGGTGAACTGAAATAGAAATTTATTGAAATGAAGTGGAAACCGCTTCAAATCCGCCATCGTCGGATTCGGTTTTGAAAATCCGATCCGGTGGACAATGACATTGCCGATCTTTTCTTCCCTGGGAAGCGTCGAATCCATCCGAAGCGTTACCATATGAAATTCGATTTCAGAAGGGTCAATTCGGTTCGTGATTTCTTTAATAGCGACTTCCGCACCACCCACAAATTTTGGGTAATAGGTGAGGGAAAAAATAAGAATTTTTTTCATATAGTATTATTTTTCGCCAAAATGCTTTGGTATGAAAAGCGGATTTGATTGGCAAAATCGTCACCATGCCCCATAGAACGCTGACGTGCCTTTCCGGCAACATATTTTTCGTGGGACGAAATTGTTGCATACACTTGATCGGCTCCAGTAAGTACAAACGAGAGAAAGAGGCGTGTATACCAGGTGATTCGCTGATCGGCGAGCGTGACGAGGAGTGGCAAGTCTTTTCTGCGCCCTGAAAAAATCGCAGCAAGTGTCGCATAGCTTGCCATCAAAGACCATGCAAATAAGTACCGATGTTTCTTGACAAGCGATCGTGCTTTTCTTGCACCAAGTATCGGAAGTAAAAATTTATCGAACCGATTACCAAATCCCACCCGATATACTGTTGCATTAGAAATTGGCAGTGCCAATGTTTCGGAATGCCGAGCATCGAATGCAGCAGTAATTACATCAAATTGCACGTGCGGCATTTTTTGCATAAGCGTAATCAATGCTTCTTCTGCGGGACCGATGGTTGGATAGAACGTCGTTGAAAATATCAAAATGCGGATGTCGTGCGTGACTGCTTTGTGGTTTTCCGATACAAACGCGCCAATATATTCTCGAAGTGTTCTCTTCGCGCGCCATCCAAGGGACAATGATTTGGTTGTATCGAGTGCGCTCATCATCCGATTCCCTTCGCGCGGAGGAAGCATCACGACCGAAGCGGAAAAAAGATGCGCAACTTCGAGTATGGTAAACCGTTCACTGTTTCCGAGCCCAAACTCATCTCCTTCCCCTTTCTCTCCAACAACAATGAGTCCGTCGACGATATCATCGACGTGAGTGAAATTCCGCTCTTGAGTGCCCGGAGTCGTAACCGTGAGTGGCGCACCGGAGAGATACATCTGTTTGAATATTTCAATAACGGTGCCGTACATGCCGGAGCGTTCGCGGGGACCGTATACGTTGTAAAAATAAGTAATTGCGTACGGTAATTTTTCCCGCTCTCCCACTGCTTTCACTCGTTCCGTATTGTCTGCCTTGGTTCGTGCATACGGCGTTGCCTCACGTGCCTTGCCGTTATCGCCAAATTTCGTAGATGACCCTGCATATACCAATTTCGATTTTCTCTGCTTCCAAAATTCAATGACTGCGGTGGTGCCGACAGTATTTAAATCTTCAACAACTTCCGGCTCAAGTACACTCTGTTCAACTCTCGAATATTCACCAAGATGATAAATAATATCTGGCGTTTCAGGGATTAATTTTTCGATATCTTTGGTGTGTCCTTCACGATATTCGACTCCGTCGACATGATTTTCTTTGGAGCCAGCGAAATAGTTATCAAGTGAGATAACTTTGTGACCTCCTATAACCAACCGATCACACAAATTCGAGCCGATGAAGCCGGCTCCTCCTGTTACGAGAATAAGTTTTTGTTTCGAAACATCCATTAGAGACTAAGAAAAGCGCATTACTCGCATGCCGTCAATTACACCAGCGGATCCTCTTCTTCGACGATCGAAAAAGCATCAGCGGTGAGTAAGGACTCGATCGGTTGTCTTCGAACGATAATGACCGCCGCGATCGCCGAACCAAGAAGTGCTACGAGAAGCAAGAACCAGAGCAATAATGACGAGAATTTTCCAGAATCGGAAATTGAATTCCCTGCTCCCGCCGCAAGCTCCGCTTGCGGCGGGATTTTTTCCTCACTCACTTTTGCACTGCCTTTTTGAGGAGCAGGAATCCCTTCGGTATTAGCGCCGGATGTCTTTTTAGACGAAATTATTTCCTCTTTTGGCAAATCCGCTATCTTTCCACTAACCATTCCTGCGGGCAATTGGTTACCAGAGGCAGTTTCCGAAACTTCGACACGAGTTGCAACTGCTCCACTTTGATACAAAAGCATACTCGATTGATCTCCAGAAAAACCAAGAATGCTCGGCATAAACCTGATAAATCCTTCGCCAAGAATAATGGTGTGAAGTGGTAGAGTGAATTGTTTTCCTGAGCCGGTGAGTATGAATCCTCCAATGTCGATATCATCCGCATCTTGGTTGGAAAGTGTGAGAGAACCGTCATTGTTCGGCGTGAGCACAAATGATGCTTCACGCACATGAACAATAATCCGATCCGTCACCATTGTTTTTGAATCAATATTGCCGACATTTACCATAACTGCGTAATCACCGGGAATCGAATATTGATGCACGACATGTGTTCCCTCTTTGGATGTACCGTCACCAAACGTCCATGCGTAATTCGCATTCAGGATCGGCTTCTTTTCTTTACCGTATGCAGTCGCTGAAAATGAAATATCCGATCCGATAAGTCCCATTCGATCGCCTCCCGCAGAAACCGTCATGCCGGGATCTTCTGGTTCATTTTGTTTTAGAGAAGTTGCCGATGATTTAGATGCAGTTGCCGTCCCACTTGAATTTGAAGGTGCTGGAGTTGGTGTGGCTCCACTAGTTGCGTTATCTCGGCGCGGAGTTCCTGCGGCAGTAATCCAACCACTTTCGGTTCTTTGCGCGGTATCTTTGGTAGTATTGTCTCCGCCGATATTTCCCCAATTTTCTCCGCCAGAAACAGTATCAACAACTGAACCCGATGCATTTTTAAGTGTCAGCGAATCGCCCACATTCGTGAGCGAGCCAGAATAAATTTGATCGGCAACTACATTTGGTACCGTCGAATCGTCAGTTCGCTCCAAAAGAAAATATCCGCTTCCTGCGATTGAACCCGAGATCGGTACATGAAGCGATCCATTTCCAGAAGTCAGCGTATATCCAGAAAGATCGACTGCGCTACTTCCAACATTTCGAAGTTCGATCCATTCGTCATTTGCGGACACTAGACTTCCCATCCACGCAACTTCGTTGATGAGAACTGAGGCAGATGCATGAATCGGCAGAAGGAGTAAGGCAAATGCCGAACACCGCGCCGCGCTCAAATATATGTGATGGATTTTACCACTGTGCATATCGTCGTACACAATAGACACCAAATTCGGAAAAATCTGATTCTAGCTATTTAGGAGGTTCTTCGACGTACAGTAATTTGCGAAGTTCATCTTCTGATACTTCTGGAGCCATGTGCGGTCTTGATTCTGTATGCTCTCCATTCGGCTTTTTTTCTGCAAGATGTTGGAGCGCTTCTTTGAGTTTTTCTCGCTCATTGGTGTTGCCACTTTTTTGATCAGGGTTTGCATGAGAAGTATTTTTGCGATGTTCGTTTGAATCATTTTTTTCAACACGAGGAGCCTGCTCTTTTGATTGTTGTTTTTCTTGCTGCTTTTCTTTTTCGGCATTTGCAATCCGCGCCAATACTTCTTTGAGAGACGCAGGAGTTTGCACAACTGATGACGGAGCATCGCGATGTTCGGGAACTCGTTCTATTCGAGGAGCTTCTCGTCGCTCCGTGTTTTCGCGAGGTCGGCGATCATCAGTTCTTGGTGGACGAGGAGAATCATCTCTACGCTCCATTCGTCGCGAATTACTATCAAACGAACGTCGCTCATCGCTTCTTTGAGAAGGTGGTGCAGTAGTCGCACCGATTATTGGAACAACCGGCTCATGCCATTTGCGAATCGTTTCTTCGGTATCAGACCTTCGTGCCGCATATTGCGCGCGCGAATACGCAATTGCCCGGTCGCGATTAGAGATTGTTGGCGCTTCGATTGGACCGAGCGTAACTGCAGAAAACGGCTGGGACGCAACGCCGTCAATCATGAGTTTTAGATACGTCTGCGCGAACCCGAGATTCACAATGTCTTCCATGGTAAATACTGGCGCGAATTCTTTCTCGAGTGTTTCTGCGTCATATGACCCAACACGGAATGCGACCATGGTACCGACGTTACCGAAGACTGCCGCACGCACTTCTTCTTCCATCTGTTCGATATATTGATGCGCAATGGTGAGATTCAATTTGTATTTACGCGCCTCGGAGAGAATATCTGCAAACGATCGATTGGCAAATGACTGAAACTCGTCTACGTAGAGATACGAATTTGGAAGTCCTCGAAGCACTGGACCAATCGAATCAGCACGAGACATTGCGGCGAGATAAATTTTAGTGATAAGCATTGAGCCTAAGAGATTTGCATTTCCCTCACCAACTCGTCCTTTTGAGAGGTTAACAATAAAGATTTTTCTCTCGTCCATTAATTTGCGAATATCAAAACTCGATCGAGGCTGACCGATGATATTACGGACAAGCGCATTTGATGCGAATTGACCGATTTTGTTTTGGATTGCTGGCGTCGCTTCTTGCGTATAGCGATCGGTATATTTTGAATATTCATCAACCCAAAATGAGCGTGCGGTCGGATCAGTAAGATGTTCAATCACACGCTTTCTAAAATCCTTGTCAGAATACATACGATTAACGCCAAGGATCGTCGCACCTGGATATTCGAGAAGTGCCAAGAGCGTATTTTGGAGAATGTACGCCATACGCGCCGACCATGCATCCACCCAGATTTTTTCAAACGTCGCCATGAGACCAGAGACGACCAAGTGCCGCTTATCAGGCTCAACTTGTTCAAGCACATTAAATGAAATCGGATATTCGAGGTCGAATGGCGCAAAATATAAGACATCCTTGATACGATCTTCTGGAATGTAATCAAGTAATTTTTCGGCAGTTGAACCGTGCGGATCGATGAAAGTCATTCCTTCCCCATTTTGAATATCCTGAATCGCCATATTCTCAAGCAAGGTCGATTTACCCATACCGGTTTTGCCGATCACGTACATATGACGCGAACGATCCTTTGCTTTGATACCGAAGCGAACACGTTTTCCTCTCGCATCCGTTTCTGCAAAATATGTCACTCGCTCATCGGGATTCATAATTATAGAGAGTATACCACTCCTCCTTTCCTATGGTATTCTCTCGGGGAATGTTCTAGAGGAGAGTTCGCATGAACCTTCGACAGCTACTGGCGCTTCGTGATAGGGCTCTTCGGGATGCACTCATCGTATCATTGTGCAGATCTCCCGAGGGTTCTGGCATAACCCCAGAAGAAGCGGCCTCATTGATTGATCGTGTTTTCGAACAGGCGTCTAGAGATTGGGAAGAAACATCTCTCCGCATACTTACCGGTTCAAAAAGAAAAGTGGGTGCCTGGCTTCGAACGAAACTTGAATAGGTACCCCGACGCCACGTGGCTTAGCCACGCGGCGCGTGTCTATTTATTCAGCAAATCTCCTGAACTGCTAATTACTGATGGGTACCGTTTTCAACAAATGCATCCGTGTGTTTCCCTTTTGCTACTGCCATTTTTTTGAAATCACTTCTGACCATAATCCCAAAGATACAGATAAGAAATGCGGAAGTGAGAGTCGCGAGTGTTTTGAGACTCCCCGGCACACCCAGGAATGGGATGAGGAAGATTAGAATACTAAGCGCAATAATAGTGTTTTCTTTTCGCATAATCTGGTTTGTCAAAACAGTATACTCTCTGATTTTCTGACTGTCTAAAGTGGATTAATAATGACTACAAATTCGCCCCGTACTTTTTCCGGTTTTTCGTTCAATTGGTCGAGAAGTGAGGATGCCGAACCGGACAACACCTCTTCGTGAATCTTGGTGAGTTCGCGACAGATACGCATTTGGCGCTCGCCAATGTGCCGTGAGAGCGATTCGAGTGTCCGGAGGATCCGATGTGGGGATTCGTAAAAAATAACGGCACGCAAAGTCTCCGCAATCTCTCCAAACATCGTCTCTCGTCCCTTTTTGTGCGGGAGAAATCCAAGGAATACAAACGCATCAGCGTCGATCCCTGCAATCGCAATGGCAGAGGTTAGCGCCGAAGGACCGGGAATGGTTTCAACGCTTAGATCGTCGCCAAGTTTTGAGCGGAGTTCTTGGATCAAGTAGCTTCCTGGATCAGAAACGCCCGGCGTTCCCGCGTCAGAGACCAGAGCGATTTTCTTCCCTTCCTCCAACATATCGGCAATTTTTTCTACCTTCATTTTGCCCGAATGTTCGTGGTAGCTCATGGTCGACGTCTCAATCTGGTAGTGAAAAAGGAGACGCTTGGTCACTCGAGTGTCTTCGCAGAGAATAATGTCCGCTTCTTTGAGGATGCGAATGGCTCGAAGCGTCATATCTTCGAGGTTACCGATTGGCGTTGCGACGACGGATAATGTTCCCATATCCTCCGAACCATACCATGCCGCCCTATAGTCCGAAAATATGCTCGGATGGTAAAATACTACCAATGAAAAATCGTATTTCGGCGAAGATCAACGAGCTATTCGGTATTGATGTTCGCTCGCTCGCGCTCATGCGTGTCGGCTTTTCGCTCATTGTCCTGTACGACTTTATCATGGTAAAATACTACCAATGAAAAATCGTATTTCGGCGAAGATCAACGAGCTATTCGGTATTGATGTTCGCTCGCTCGCGCTCATGCGTGTCGGCTTTTCGCTCATTGTCCTGTACGACTTTATCTTTGAGCGTCTTGCCAATCTGACCGCTCATTATGGAAACGGCGGCGTCTTTCCAAGCAGCCTCATTCACTCTGGAGTGTGGACCACGCCGCATCCGGAGCTCTTCAATCTCATGGACAAATTTCCGGCGCTTCCGCTTGTTGTGCTCCTGATTGGAATCGTGGCGGCAGTATTTCTCCTCATCGGTTGGAAAACGCGAGTGGCGTCGGTATTCGTATGGCTCGCGGTTTTTATAATGCAACTCCTCAATCCAATCATCCTTCAAGGCGGCGATATTATGCTTCGCGTTTATTTATTTATCGGTATGTTTTTGCCGTGGGGACGCGCGTTTTCAGTTGACGCCGCGCTTCGATACGGAAGAGAAGTACCAAAGCGTTTTCTCTCCGCATGGAGTGCAGCATTTCTCTTCCAAGTATCGTTTGTATATTTCTCTGCAGTTCTTCTTAAAACTGGCGTGGAATGGACGACCAACGGAACGGCGGTCTATTATGCGCTTTCGCTCGATCAATTTTCAACGCCGATTGGAGAATTCACCAGACAGTTTCCTGCATTCATGATGTTTCTGACGTTTGGCGTAACGACACTTCAGGCGTCAGTATTCTTTCTCCTCTTTAGTCCGGTATTCACCTTCCTCACTCGTTCAATTGCAACATTTGGACTTCTAGTAATGCATTTCTCTTTTGCGCTCCATATGAACCTCGGTCCATTTTCGTGGATTTCAATGACCGGTGTATCGGCATTCCTCACCACAAGACTTTGGGATTCGGTTGAACGCTGGGCAAGCACTCACTTTGGTAACCTCACAATCTACTACGACGGCGATTGCGGCTTCTGTAAAAAATCATCGCATCTGATCCGCACCTTTTTGATTTTGCCGAAGACCGAAATTCTGCCAGCACAAACAAATCCCGAGATACTGAAAGAAATGGAAGCGAAGGATTCGTGGGTTATTGTGACCAAAGGTGGCGCACATCATTTTTCATACGGCGCTGGTATTGCGCTTCTTGCGGCTTCCCCACTTCTCTACTGGATTGCACCGATTTTTAATCTTTCGATGTTTAGACCAATTGGCGAGCATGTGTATCGATTCATCGCCGATCATCGCAAGCGCGTATGTCTGCCGGATAAACCAAAATGGATGCTTCCAGAAATCATCTGCAAATTACTCTGGACTGTCTCCACTATCCTCGCGCTTTCATATATTGTGGCAGTATCAGCTTGGAATTATTCAAATATTCCGTCCGCGCGTTTTCGTCTCAATTATCCAATCGCGTATTACACATGGATGCGCGGACTTGGACTCGATCAGATGTGGAATATGTTTGCGCCGTATCCTCTCAAAGATGATGGATGGTACGCGATTACTGGGATTGAGCAAAATGGCGCGAGCGTAAATCTTGCAAATCCAGGATGGAAGATTCCAACCATCGAAAAGCCAGAAAATGTTTCCGCGCTCTATCCGGATGAGCGGTGGCGGAAATACCTGATGAATCTCTGGTCGGCCGATTTCTCGACGCTTCGATATTACTATCTCGCGTATCTCTGCCGCGATTGGAACGATCATCACAAAGACGGAGAAAAATTAATCCAAACAAATATGACCTTTTACTTGGAAGAAACGCTGCCCGATTATACAACCGCGCCGATTCAACCGATCGAACTCGCAAGGCAGCAGTGTAGCGGAGAATCAGCCAAGTAACCTCTCCCCGACTTTATAGATATCTCCTGCGCCCATGGTAATGATGAGGCTTCCCTCGGGAAGCGTGCGTAGTTTTTCTTCAATTGAATCAAACGAATCGAACGCGACGACGTCCTTCCCTGTTTTAGCAATTGCTTCGGCGAGAATGTGGTTTGAGATTGTACCGTCCGAAACCTCACGCGCGGCATAGATCGGCGCAATGATAATATGATCGGCATCCGTAAATGCATTGGTGAATTCAGGCAATAAGTCTTTCGTTCTCGAGTACAAGTGTGGATGGAATGCGACAGTGATTTTGGTATCGGGAAATTTTTCCCGCGCGGCCTTCAGTGTTACCGCAACTGCAGTTGGGTGATGTGCGTAGTCGTCCCACACTTCGGCGCCGTTTTCTGTTTTTCCTTTATATTCAAAACGTCGCCATGTGCCGTGAAAATTTTTGAGAGATGTGTTGATGTCACGTAGTTGGGTTTCAGGCAAAAATGCGTTCACTCCTCCTGCCGCAGCACGTGCATTATCTTGATTAAACTCACCAAGAAGCGGTGTCTTGATTTCCGTGAGTGTTTTGTAATCAATCACACGACAAGAAAGTCCAACAAGAAGTGGCGCGATATTTTGATGAGTCATGTCAGTCACAATCGCACCGTCTTTTGGAACTCGTTCCATGAGCTCTCGAAATGTTTTTTGGACTGCCTGAAGATTTGGATAAAAATCCGTGTGATCCCATTCGATATTCGTAACAACTAAAATAAATGGTGACAGATTCAAAAAGTGCCCGCGCCATTCGCATGCTTCGACAACAAAAAGATCGGGCGAGCCGGCGACGAAGTTTGATTCAAAATCTTTGACGATGGAACCGACAATCGCAGTCGGATTTGCTCCTGCATCAATCAAGATTTTAGTAAGCATTCCAGTTGTTGTTGTTTTTCCGTGCGTTCCCGCAATCGCGATTGTCTTTCTACCCTTGGTAACATCTCCGAGCGCTTCAAAATACATTTGTTCCAAAATACCGAGTTCCCGCGCACGCGCACGCTCCGGATTATCTTCAGGAACAGCGTCAGAATAAATGACGAGATTAGCATTCTCGGGGACATTCTCCGCGCGGTGACCGACATATACTTGTATTCCTTTTTTGAGAAGGAGGTCATGTACCGCTGGAGACGGATCACGATCAGACCCCGTAACCAACTTTCCCTCTTTGGCATAGAGCTGTGCGAGCGCACTCATACCGATGCCGCCGATTCCGATTAGGTGAATTTTTTCCATGTGGTTCCAATCCTAGCACTAAGGTTGAAACTTTGGGAGAGTGTGATACGTTGCCATGAGTCGAGTACACAATGTGAGGATCTCATGACTGAAAGGATGCCGGACGGCGATCAAGGTGCCTCTTGTTATGTTCACAGAAACGAGCCTTGCGATTGTGCAGGAAGAGGTATGCCGGGCTTCTGTCCATATAGCGTTGTTGCAAGTGGCTTTGCTGCCGCACGAGAAGAAGAGGTTCCTCGTCGAAAACCAGTTGTACCTCGGTCTTCCCGACCCGTACTTCAAATCGTGGGCGGAACCACACACAATCCAATCGACGGTCGAGGGGGCGCCTAGCGCCCCCTTTCCTATTGTAAATTTTGTATGAGTGCCATGAATTGATCTCCTCGATCGTATTCATTTTTAAACATACCAAACGAAGCGAAGGCGGGAGAAAACAAAATGATATCCCCTTCTTTTGCAAATTTTTGAGCCTGCTCGATTGCCGATTGTAGTGAATCAAACGCGGGAGCATCTGGAAATGCCGGAGCGATTTTTTCGGTTCCCGATCCCTGAAGCAAAACGACTGCTTTGCATTTTTCTTGTACTTCTTGGAGAAGTATGGACATATCGAGTCCTTTGTCGGCGCCGCCCATAATGAGGATGATATTTTTTGTATCTGAATTTCCAACTGCTTCGAGGGCCGCAAGTGTTGCTTCAGGTGTCGTGGCAGTTGTGTCGTTATAAATTTTGACGCCGCGAAGTTCACGTACAAATTCAAGCCGTCCTGAAACACCTTTGAATGATTCGACTGCGCCTTTAATAATTTCATCATCAATACCAAGTGCGCGAGCAGCTGCGGCTGCGCATGCTGCGTTATAGCGATTATGCTCACCTGGAATCCCGAGTTTCCATGATTTTGGAACTGCGTTTGTCTTTGTGATTACCACATGTGATTTGATTTTCTTTCCATATTTTTTCTGGAGAAGTTCGGCAACCTGTTCCCCGACAACGAGCGTGTCTTCTGGCGTCTGATTCAAAAAAATATTTGCTTTGTCAGCAAGATATTGATCGAGATCGCCGTGATAATAGTTGAGATGATCGGGATAAAAGGTAGTGAAGACGGCGATATGTGGGCTGATTTTTTCTTCCGCAAATCCTTGGAGTTTCCACGAATCGAGCTCGAGGACAGCGATTGAGTCGCGAGTAAGTGTAGGAAGCTGTGAAAGTATAGATATATTTTGAACATTGCCCCCCGTAATTACTTTTTTGCCTGACGCCTCAACAATGGAAACAATACATGCAGTCGTAGTTGTTTTGCCACGCGTTCCAGTAACACCTACAATCGGCACGCCGGCTTCCTGTGCGAACCTTGCAAACAATGCCGCCCACATCGTAACTGGAATATGATTTTTTCTTGCTTCCGCAGTAAACGGAGAATCGAGCGGTGTGGTAGGCGATTTGATAACAAGATCGCGATCTTTGAAATCAGCAAGCTCGTGTTTTCCGAGCGTAAATCGCACATTCGGAAAATCTTTGAGGCGATCAATTGATGTTTTGAGCGCTTCTTCCGATTGAAGATCGGTGACGATCAAATCAGCCCCTTGTTCCACGAGGAATTGAATATCGCCAATACCGCCAAGAAGCCCGGCGCCCATCACGGTAATTTTTTTGTTCTTGAAGAAAGTTTTCCAATCAGCCATTGAAGACAGGTATACCATGAGCGCGAATAATCGGACAGAGGACGAAATACGCACCGCCGCGCTTCGCGCGGCGGTGCGTATTTAAATCTTTTTCCCCAACCTACTGATCCAATTATTGGTAATTGGGCTTCTGTGGGGGAATCAGCACGCCGTTAATGAGATATATGACGCCGTTTGAAGCAGAATAACTTGAGAGAATAAGTGCGCCGTTTACTCGCGCAACATGATCAAGCTGAGAAATCTGCATATTGAGCGGATCACCCGAAAGTGCTGTTTCGGTTCCCGATACCAACAGATTCGGATCGATCTTTTTTCCCGAGATTACGTGGTACTGCACCAATCGCTTGCGTTCTGCTCCAGTGACTGACAATACGCCTTCTGGTGCATGATCAAATGCGGCATTGATTGGAACGAATACGGTATATGGTCCAGTACCTCGAAGTGTTGCATCAACGCCCGAAGCTGAGAGAAACGCCGCAAACGAGCTCGCGTCAGAGATGCTACTAATGACGTTTGACGTAAATCCTTTCCGCGAAACATTTCCAACTGAAACCGGAGAGGTCGTGTCCGTCGTTGTCGTTGCGTTTTGATTTTCATTTAATGTACGCGGTTCTTGCATACCCGACCACCAAATATAGAAACCGAGCACAATGATTCCGATTGCAACGATCCACACCACTGTCTTATTCATATATACAATATAATTACTAAAAAACTCCCTAGTAGTGTACTACCACTAGATGATTCATACATGAAGGGCACAGAGTTTGCAATTCATACAATCTTCATGGAATGTCCTTCCCCGAAAAGCGCTGATACTCGCATTGAAAATGCATCTGATTCTGCAGAGAGCAAAAAAGTGAGTGAATCGTTCCCCTTTGTCCCAAAGCGTCTTGTCGCCTCCCGAGCAACCGGAAGCGCCGGATCAAATACGATCGCGTGACTTTTCTCTTCTCGAAGTATTTTTTTGAATACATCAGAAACGAGTGGAAAATGGGTGCAGCCAAGAAAGAGAAAATCGATCTCGGACAAATCCCTCTTCGCAAAAACTCTGCGAATAATTGTTTCGATCAGCTCGGCTGATTCTCCTCGCTCAATCGCGCCTGCTAAATCAGGAATTGGAGACGTTTCGATATCCATTCCAATTTCTGTAAATCCATCTTGATACATTCCTGACTCAATAGTCGCCGTCGTCGCAACAAGGAGAATTTTTTGATCGGTCTCATCCTCAAACGACTTAATTGATGGTTCGGACATTTCAACCACCTCTGCGATATCAATGCGGAGCGGGCGTAGAAGTCTTTCGGTCACCGACGCAGAAATGCTGTTGCACGCACTGACAAATTGCGTCGCCCCAGCATCTTTCAAAATCTGGAATCCACGAGCAGTGAGTGCCGAGAGTTCTTCCCTGCTTTTATTTCCATACGGCGCATTTTTCGTATCGCCAAAATAGACAATATCCAAATCAGGCGCTCGTTCTCGAATCGCTCTCAAAACAGTCAGCCCACCGGATCCTGAATCAAAAATGCCGATCATCAGGAAAATAGTAGCATTTTCGTTGACACAATCCCCAAACGCTTATACGCTCTTGCTAGCATCACTGTTCTCTACAGGAAGGATGAAAAATGGCGGCAACCAAGCTGAACGGAAGCTCTGAACCGTTGACGTGGAAAGATAGGGTAATGATTTTGGCGATCATCCTGCTATTGCTAGGAATCGTAATCTGGATCATAAGCCGTTATCACGATTCGATGATAGTAGCGTCGAACGTCTTATGTACGGAAACAAACGTTTCTCGCGCCGATTCGTATGGGCGATTGCGACTCGACTTTGCCTGCGGAAAAATAACCGGCTTCACTACTGACCCCAATTTTCTCGCCGCATTTTTCAACAAACGTGACCTTTTTTTCTGCGACATTCCTGCCGAGGGTTCGGCGCGTTGCAGGATTACTTCTTCTGAATAGCAACCTCACTGTAAACCCCCGCAACTGCGGGGGTTCTGTCTGGTATGCCAACTTTTGAATTGTGTGGGCATGGGGAGACTCGAACTCCCAATCCTTTCGGAATACGCTTCTGAGACGTACGCGTATACCAGTTCCGCCACATGCCCAGTTCCCTCATACTAGAGATCTTTGAAGAAAGATCAATAGATTGAGGACTTGAGTGGTACAATACAAATAGGACAACACTGGCTCGAGGAGGGGCTATGCGTATCGCGATCATACTTGTACTGCTCGTCTTCTCGAGTGGTGCATTCGCACAAGACTATTCCTCCCTCTCGCAGGAACGAGGGTTACTCAGCGACAGCATCCTTTCAGCTCCGGGACTGCTATATAAAAAAGGAGATGAGGCTGAAGCGCAGAGAGAGGTTGAGTTGTGGCTTGGACGCATGCCAAAAATTACCGAAGCGCAGAGTCAATGCGAAGAGTCTCTTCCTGGCGGATGGAAGGCATTTGCCAATGATGCAAGCAAACTGATTCCACTTATCGAACAACGAAGAGATCAGTTTCAGCTGCGCAAGGTAGCACAGCCAATTATCGACGCTCTTCGTGTAACAAAAATATGTGCCCTGAAGGCTGCAGCGAAAGAATTGCTTGATGCAATGAAAATGTCAGCAATCTTTGCCGGAGGAAACTAAGAGATGGAGATACGAATCGCCGCCGGCATGCCGGCGGCGAATTCTCTTTTAGAAATTTACTCTGGAAAAATTATTCCTCCCCTCTTTTCTTCGCTTCCTCAGCGAGATGCTGGATGTAGCGCTCGCGCGAGGCTTCGGCAAGTTCGCTGCGAAGCTCGTTGATCGTTTCTTCCTGCGTATTCATATACTCAACGATTTCTCCCGGAACTTCAGTGTACTCGCGAAGCAATCGCTCTTTTCCTTCGCGTTCATCGCGTTCACGTATGCGTCTCGCGGTCTGTTCTTCAATTACATCTTCAATAGGACGAAGCGTTCCGCTTGCGCCAAAAAAATTAAACGAGTCGAGCGAGAAAAAAAGATACGTGAGGACGCGCTGGAAAAAGAACGCGAGAATGAGGACGGTGACCGGCCAATCGAGCGCGTTCACGAGGCGGAGCAATCTCGCTTCGGTCGCGTCTGGAAGCAAAAGATAGGCAGCGAGGAGAAGTGCACAAAAACCGATACCGGCGAGGATTCTGCTCTGAAGGATTTTCATCCGCGTATCATGCCCGAATGTGTGACACCTCGCAAGCCTCGACTAGAGACGACTAATTCGGTCTTGTTTGGTTTGAAAATGGACGAGGGAAAACGCAACAATCACGATGCCGAGGAAAAAGACGAGATAGCCGAGCCGTGCAAGAAATGGATCATCTGTAAATTGGATGAGCGCAAGTGCAAGAAGAAACAGCGAAATTGAAGTGCGTTGATACGCGAGAAGTGTACGCTCATTCGCAAGAAGCGTTCGTTCGCGCGCAAGTTTGTCGACGCGATTGAGCCCGCTCTCAACCGCTTGTTCGATCATGTCGAGTCGATCGCTCGGCGTGTCGGTTGCTTTTTTGAATTTTTTAAAACTGAAGAATGGAAGATTCATACTTGCTTCATGGAGTGGATATTCCCATTTAAGGCGACTTCATCGTTTGAGTCAATGTGGAGAAAAGAAATTTGCCCGACCACCGCAGGTGGTCGGGCTCGTCGATTCTTCAAGAGACAAGCTCCTGATGCATTTTTTGGATCATGGCGTCCTGAAAGGATATCCATCCTTCCGCAGGAAGCACGAAGCCATCCGATGAAACGAGGTTCAACTGGAGATTTTCGACCACACGCTTTGAAGAGAGCTCTTTGCCGTGATCGATGATCGCGGTATTTTCGGGATCTCCCCGATCAATGCCGAGTGCGTTTACCGTAATGTCAGGATGCTCCACGAAGAGCTGTTGGATTTGGGGTATTCCAGTAAAACTGACTCCTTCGTCGGTCGAGATATCAACGATCTTCTGCTTCACACCTTGCACTTGCGGATCATCGAATAATCCCATAGCAAAGGATAGGCCCGCATAATGATTAGTGCCACCGCCGTCCATACCAATAATGAACTGCATTGTGGCGGCAAGGGCACGCACATCGTCCGGAGTACGAACTAATGTCCACGGAATATCAATGACGGTATTTTTCGGAGTCGCCCAGGAAATAACGGCAATCGCCGTCGGAACTTTGGTGATGACATCAGCGTTCGCGAGGAGTGCTGCGGCGGTACCATCGCGCTGAAGCATAAAATGATTGATACAGGATCGCTTCGACCCTTCCACCACCTCGATGCAGGAATGTATCATGCTCCCTGAAGTATCCATGGCTAGGACGAGCGCCCGCTCTGCGCCGAGAGGCTGGGTGGCAAAGGTCGTGCCAAATCCAGCCAGGATAATGATGAGCGACAAGATTGCCGTTCGGACCATCTGATACATCTTCGTCTCCAATCTATGAGAGTTCTACGAAGAGAGTACGCTCCTCCTCAAAATCGTCAAGAATGCAGTTGTCATTTTATAAAAATATTGTATAATCTTTACTAGAAAGTACTTCCGGGTGGAGGAATTAAATGCAGGACGGAGAACCTAACGTCTACGCAGGACTTGCAACGCTTAGAAATGGCTATAGTCAAAGCCAATGGCAGCGGGTTGGCATGTTTCTTGTCTTGAATGCGGCAGCGTTTCCAATTGTCTTTGGTTCTGACCAAACGGGCAATCTCAAGCTGGTGATTTGTGCTATCGCAGATATAGCACACCTAGCCATCTTAGCTGGGAGTTTACGGGCTGATATGTGGATTCAAGAAATTGATCAGCGGCTGGCGAGACTTGAAACACTCGATATGGAAGGAGAAAATAGGCTTCGGATTGCTTTCTTTAGCGATCCTGCTTTTGCTCGAAAACGAAAAAGTATTTTAGCGAGCCGGAGGGTTTTTCTCTTATTCTGGTTTATAACATTTCTATTGTGGGTATATGAGACGTACTCTCGAACCGTGCCTTACCTGTCCCCGTTCTGGTAAACGACCTTCAGCTATGGAGACATGCAGTGAAGAAAGATCCACCGACTGTCGAAGAGATGTATGCCCCGACCTTATTTGACCGAATCACTGATGGTCTCGGTAAAGTTACGTTAGTGTTAGGGACCATCTTCACACTGATTGTGTTCATTATAATGGCCACTCAGATTCCTCATTAACCCCTCTTTTGAGGGAAAGATTTTAAAGCCTGCCTAACCCGCAGGCTTCTTTTATTTATTTTCGACAATCAGGTGGAGATGGAAATGATCCGGAATTGATTTGTTTGGATGCGCCGGCTCCATGAAATAATCGTAGTTTTGATTGAGATATTCTACTTTGATCTTCTGAAACTCTCCCCACTCTGCTCCCGATAATTCGGTTTCTTTTGCATGCCGTTTCGGCACGATCATATCATGCACTTTCGCGATGTTGTCGTATGGATAGTCGTTGGTGATGATTTTCCAAAATTCAAATTCCTTTCCTTCATGTTTGTCGCACAGCCGACACGATCGCTCCAAAATTCCGCCGGCAATATCCTGCGCGTATGTATCAGCTGTTTCTTTGGTGCGGAGCGAGGGCATTTTAGATTTTAACCGAATCACCGAACATTATAGTTCCACCAACACTTCCGTCACTCCATTTGTCTAATTCTCCATGAGGACCCCGAACAGACCATTTTTCCAAGTAGACTTTATCAAACATGTCCTTATAGGAAATCTTCAGAAAAATTTTTGATTCAAAATCTAAATTAACAATAAAATACTCTTCCCCAGGCTCTAAGGAATCAATCCTCTTACTGAAATTATCCCCCTCCACCACAATGTCTAGAGCACGTGTTAGCCCTTTATTTTTTAAGAAGAATTCTTCATGCTCTATGTTCCAAGGGTGATTATAAAGCTCAAACATTTTTTCTTCATCCCAAGATTTCGATTCGAGATACAAACGCGGTCTGTCGACCTTTATTCTACGAAGCCAATATGCTTCCGACACAACCCAGCCAGTCACGACTCCACTAGATACATTCAAAAAAAGATTAAGTAGTAGATTGTAAAGAAAATTATCGTACATTTTGAAAATTAAATGCCTTCAAGAGTGCAGCTGCCAAGACTCGAACTTGGGACCTCGTCATTATCAGTGACGCGCTCTAACCACCTGAGCTACAGCTGCACTCTTGCAACCATTTATTTAATTTTCAAAATACTATCATCTTTACTTCTACACGACTCGAACTCTGGAACTCGAGTCATTATCAGGAGAAAATGTGGGTATCCACATTTTCTCCGCTCTAACCATCCGAACCACAATATTTCAACTCGAACTTGGGACCGAGTCAGTATCAGGTCAAATTGTCCGGGGGACAATTTGACCGCTCTAACCACCCTTTTCTAATCTCGAAACGAGATTCCTTCGTCCCAATCAAGTATCCGCAATCTACCAAAAAACGGCCTTTTACACAATGAAAGCCGGCGAGACTACCTTTTCTCGCCGGCTTTATATATCGGTAAGTTGTGAACGGATGATCTGCCCCTTGATCGTATTACAGAAAATGGAGGCGATGGATTCGGGCAGGTCTGAAGAAGTACATACGATTGCTTGACTGATGTACCGCGTCAGCGGCGCTAAGTATAATCGCACCGTCATGACTATCTCGAATCCATTCAGATGGGGAGAGAAAGCAAAATCAATTCCTCTTACCCAAGAAGTCATTCCCTCTTTGTCGAGCTTGCGATGCAAGGCGGTAATGATAGAAATCAGCAGAAGGGTTTGTGTTTCTGTAACTCCTGAAAAAGGTTCGGAAAGATCAGACATGAATTGCCTCCTTTCTAGATCGGAGTATATAGGAGTCTTTTCTGAATGCAAAAAAACGAGACCCGCCTCGCGCAGTGCGCAGGCGGGCCGGTTGGGGGTCGCGACTTACTCCAAGGGAGGCCACTCACGATGAAGCCTGGAATAATGTTCTGTGATCGTAGCGGCGAAAGAATGGAATAATTCGTCCGCCAATTTGCTTGTCGACACCTTTTCCTTTCGCCCCTCCTCTGGGCGAGGAATCCCCACACTGCAAGTGAAATTGTCTTGTGGATCACTACCAAATGTATCGCAATGTAAGTAAAGTGCAGTGTAGGACCGATTTTCTAAGCTTGCGCTGAAAGAAGCCTTGTGCCACTCGGATGGTAATTTGAGCAGAAAGGCAGCTACTACTTTCATAGCATTCTGCACGCTCTCCCTTGTAAGGCCAGAGTCATCGAGATCATATCTGAAAGATAGTTGCATCACTAGCTCCTTTTCTGAGGCCGGAATGCATAGTTACATACAAAATTACTTTTGTCAAAAACGAGACCCGCCTGGCGCAGTGCGCGAGGCGGGTCAGGGTAGCTCCTAACGAACAAGAATGGCGCGAAGTGCAATACTGCCGATGAACGCAAGCCCGCAAAGCGGTGCGTAGTGACGGAACATGTAGCCGTGCCAGATGTCCTTTGCACGCTCACCAAAAAGGACGACTGGCCGTACGAACCTTCGGCGCAAGAGCCGTTTGTATGCGGCAACGCGCTTCCCTTCCTTGGTGGCCGGGTCGCGCGGGTGGACGACGAGATCAAATGCGACCCCGCAATCTTTGATGAATCGCTTCATCTTTTCGAACACAGTGCATCTCCTTGCTTGTACTTCAGATTCAAGACTCGGGACGATACAACTCCTATATCCTTACATACCACAGAAGTTCAAAATATTGAACCCGCCCGGCGCAGAATATTGCGCGAGGGCGGGTCGAGACGGGCGTGGTCAGCGCCAGCGCCACGTTATGAGAGGCGGCCGATTTTTACTTCGAACATCGTGGATGACGCCGAGCACTACAGCGATGGCAAGCGCACTGAGAACCAGAAGAAGTACAAGTCTCCATCCCTGAAAGCCGAGCTCCATCCACACGAAGAATAGTACGATCCAGAACAATACGCTTATTAAAAGACCGATTCCAAGACCATTCCCTGAAGAGTCAGCAGATGGTTTCGATGGCAGTCCCATAGGTTTCTCCCCTAGGCTACTGTTTCTGCTCATAGCATTAATCCAGAAAATACAAGATTTGTCAAGTTCCCTGTTTTAGAATACCAAAGCCCCGCCGAGCGAAGCTCGGCGGGGCTTTGTGCAAACCTCGAACTGAATACGTACGTAAATTATTTTTGCAAAACTTTGTCTAAAAATTCACTCTCTTTTGTTCCGTTCAGTGGTCAGTGACCACACACCATTCATCAGTACCGGTACGCGTATCCGGCGAAGCGAGTGTAGAGAAAGGATTCAACACTATTGCCTATTCCAGACTCGATCGAGATCCAGAATATCGAACTTGTCAGTCCGCCGCCCGAAGGCGGCAGACGTCTCCAATTAGGAATTATTCCACGAACAGCTTCCGCTACCCGTGCCTTGTTACGACTTACTCCCTGTCATCGAATTTACCGTGGGCCCCTATACAGGGGACTTCGGGTACTCCCGACTCCCTTGAGTTGACGGGCGGTGAGTACAAGACTTGAGAACGTATTCACCGCGGTATGGCTGACCCGCGATTACTAGCGATTCCAGCTTCATGGAGTCGAGTTGCAGACTCCAATCCGAACTAGGGCGACTTTTCTAAAGATTTGCTCCGCCTCGCGGCATTGCTTCTCGTTGTAGTCGCCATTGTATTATGTGTGTAGCCCAGGATATCAGAGGGTCATGCTGACCTGGCGTCATCCCCACCTTCCTCCCCAAAAAAGGGCAGTCTCGCCTGACACTTATAACAGGCAATGAGGGTTGCGTTCGTTACCCCA
>CAYPKR010000002.1:0-270045 GCA_964411375.1 uncultured Candidatus Saccharibacteria bacterium | reverse complement strand
ACCTCTCCACCGCCACCTATGACAGCGTCTCGAAAAGCGTGAATAGTCAGGATACGCAACCGGTGGCAGCTAATTTCAAATCCGATGGCACGAAAATGTATGCGGTAGGAAGCACGAATGACACGCTCTATCAATATTCGCTGAGCGGCAGCGGTTCGAGCGGAGGCAGTATTAGTGATAAAACAGGAAATCATAACGCCACTCTGACCGGTACGACGATTGTTCCGGGAAGAATCAGTCAAGGCCTCTTTTTTAATGGTACAAGTGGTATCGCTTCTATGGGGGATATTGACGGCGGCAGCACGATGAAAACAGTTACATTTTGGATAAAACCTGCAACTACTACGATCAATCAGCGCATTATCAATATCGATAATTCCGACGGCACCTACATCAGCACCAATTCTTCGGCCGTGGTGACGGGTAATGGCTTTACGCCAACCAATGTATATGTCGATGGTTCCGCCGCTTCAAGCATTATTCCTGACAGTGATTGGCACTTTGTCGCAGTCACATTTTCCACCGGCATGGCGGCGGACAATTTCGCAATCGGAACTACTTCCGCGTATTTCAGCGGCACGGTTGATGATGTTCGCGCCTACAGCCGCGTTCTTTCCTTTGATGATATCAAACGCCTCTACGGTCTCGGAGGTACGACAAAAATAAATCAAACCATCAGGAGTCAGCCGGCTCTTGAATCAGGACTAGTCGGTCATTGGACATTCGATGGGAAGGATGTGCCGGGGGGAGTCGTCAGTGATACGAGTGGACAAGGTAATGACGGATCAATGAGAAATATGTCCACGTCGAGTGCCTATATGAAAGGAGACATAGGGCAGGCGCTTTATTTTGACGGATCGAATGATTTTGTGAGACTTGCAGTATCCTCTGCGCTCGATTTAAATTCGAACTACACTATCAGCGCATGGATATACCCAGATGACATCACGGGCGGTGCCGGAAAAGCTACCATATTCAAACGAGGACAAAATGGAAGCAACAACGACTTCTTGGCGCAATATTGGATACGACTAGACCAGACGTTGTCTCCTCCCACTTTGCAATTTGTTACCGCTGATGGGACTTCATCGCAGAACGACAGCTTCGGCACCGTCCCCACTTTAAAGTGGAGTTTAATTACCTGTACCCATGATGGGGTGACAAAAACATGTTACATAGATGGCGTAGTCAGTGGTACTCCTGCCGCAGATACACTGGGGGATTACGTTGGCACAGAAAGTTTTCAAGGAATTGGATGCACCAATAACACCTGCAACGCAGGACAATTTTCCGGAGGTATTGACGATGTGCGAATGTACAACCGCGTCCTCTCAGGTGATGAAATAAAAAGACTGTATCAACTCGGTGGCACGACAAAAATAAATACGACACTAAACAATATTCCTGATTTGCAGAAAGGACTTCAAGGACATTGGACGTTTGATGGTAATGCGATTAATACAAACAGCGCATTCTCATCCGCTGAAATTCGTGATCGAGGGTCGCTTGGGAACAATGGTGATTGGGTAAATCAGACGGTAACGACGGCGACAGGACGAATTGGTCAGGCAATATTGATGAACGGTGTTGATGACGAAATAGTACTTGGGGCATCAACAAACCTTCTTCGGAATGTTCCTGGCGCAACAGTCTCTGCGTGGATCAAACGAGAAGGGACGGCAAACCTTGATCCAATTATTACCATTTTTACCGGTACCGGCACGGCGCGCGTTGCATTTGCAGTCGATAGTTCCGACCGATTACGCTTAATTGTTCGTGCAGGAGATGGAGAATCCAACAATGTGTTTACGATCTCTTCACCTACCATAGCAGGTAACAGTGATTGGTTACATGCTGTTGGCGTTATCGACTATCCTAATGACATCATGTACATGTACATGAATGGAGTACTGGTCGGTACTTTTAATGCAACATTCGCTGCGAGCGGAACATCAGACACATCTCCAACCGCCGCTGATATTGGATGGGATGCAGCATCAGGTTTCTGGGGCGGACGACTCGATGATCTACGTGTATACGGTCGTGCGCTTTCTGCCGCTGAGGTCAAACAACTCTACGATCTCGGTAGATAAAATATTTGCATAATCCCCACCCGCACAATATTTTTTTGAACCTTTCATTCAATAGAAAGGTATACTAGTTGCATGCAATCAAATACTTTCTTTTCAAAAATGAGTGATACACAACTCATTGCAGTTGGTGGATCGCTCATTGCGTTTATCCTTGTGTTCGTACCCCTTTCTGTCGAACCATTAAATGTAAGCGGACAAGTAGCAACCTCAACCACCACCGGCCTGGTCGGCAAATGGATTATGGATGAAGGGATCGGGACAACAACCGCTGACACATCGGGTAAAAGGGAAACAGGGAAATTGCTCGGCGGTTCTACTTGGGTTCAAGGTGAACAAGCACTCGGTGTCCACTTTGACGGCGTCGATGATCGTATTGAAATCGCAAATGCGACCAGCTTGAATATCAAAACTAATATCACCGTGACACTCTGGGCTAAGCGCGATGCCCGCATGGCAACAGCTACCACATCAAAAAATGCAAAGCTCCTCCAGAAAGGACTTAAATATTCAGATGTGTCATATGGGATTGTCGATCGATCCGATGTTTCGGGTGCTGAAGTGCCGCAATTCCGCGTAAAGGTAAACAACAAAATCTATACGATTGAAGGTGCGACGACATCGCTTCCGGTCGGCGTTTGGCGACATATTGCAGGTGTACGAAATGGTAAAACAATGTCGCTCTATATCGATGGGAAATTAGTCGCCAGCAAGACGATTCCAACGACCACCATCACTACCAATACATTTAAATTATATTTAGGGGATAGTGCTGGAGATACGGACGGTGCCTTTGGCGGTACGCTCGATGATGTACGTATTTACAATCGCGCCCTCTCAACAGCGGAAATACAAGCGGTGCGTGCAGAAGCAATTCCATCAGCTCCAGTCGCCGGACCCAAAATTCTTCCACTCGGAGATTCGATAACGCGTGCAGGTGCAGATCTTCCAACCAGCTTTCGTTCCTATCGAAAATATTTGATTCAAAAATTAAATGCCGCAGGTATTCCATTTGATAACGTTGGTACCGTCAGAGATACTGGTGTACCGTGGGATCCTGACCAAGAAGGACATGCCGGATGGGAATCGTGGGAGATTCGCGATGCGCTTCCTTCATGGCTTCAAGCGTATACACCGGACATAGTGCTTCTTCATATTGGAACAAACGATCTCGTAACGACCGTTCCTGATCAAGGATCGAAAACGCCGGACGAAGTAATTGATTCCGATACGAGTATCATCCAAATTTTGCGCGCAAAGAATCCACGAGTAAAGATTGTTCTCGCCAAGATTATGCCGGCTCGCATTATCCCAGATGCACTGATCATGGAACTCAATGACAAACTCGGTGCACTCGCATCAAGCACCTCAACGACTGACTCACCGGTTATCACTGCAGATATGTTCACGAATTTCGATAAGAACTCCTATTTTACGGATGATCTCCATCCAAATGCGGCTGGAGCTGCGTTCATCGCCGATCAATGGTTTGCGGCGCTCAAATCTCTTGGTCTATAGTCGAGGTGTTGGTGTGGCGAAATCCCCATACTCCTCCAGAACATACTCTTAAAAAGAGCTACAATGAATGAAATATGAAATTGTCGGTGCGCGTATTTCTTATTTCACTCCTATGTCTTGGCATTGGATATATTTTGTTTTCTTCGCATACACCCTCGGTTGTTGCTCAAGTAAGTTGTGAACCGCGGTACGACAATACTATGCTGACCCCACCAGGATATGCGACCTCATATAATGTATTTTCTACAATTCGAGAATTAATTCTCAATACGTCTTGTCCAACAAACGATGCTTTGTTTATGGAAGGGTCGGAGGATACGACCAATCCGCAATACGTCTACCGCACCGCATATCGATGGGACGGAACTCATTGGGTCGAAGTCATCATGCACGGCGTACCGGTTCCTGGAACGGGCGGCGCGTGGCTCAAAGCAGTCGCAAGCACCACAATCGCAAAGAGCGTGTTTCGACCAGCAGGCATGTACAATTTTCTTGCCGGCTACACCTGTACTTTTGTAAATGGCGCATGGAAGTGCGGCTGCCGCAACGCAGTGTGCGGAGTTAGTTTGTGGCAACTTCAAGCGTTTCGCTCACCACTCGTCCTTACTCCAGGTCCAGGATGCGGTCCTTCAGGAGATGAATGGGTCCCATTTACGACCATCACTCTTCTACCGACAGATTCGGTGACAAAACTTGGCGTTACTCCTTCCGATCTCGCATTAATAATCCAGCAACGAACAGGGGATTCGTCCGGGCTTTCGATGGAGGAAGCAAATCGGATTTTGGCATCAACCAATACTCTTGCCGATCTTGGCATCGATAGTCCGATTACGGTCACGTGGAGCGGCATAACGCTCACGGTAAGCTACAAAGATAAATTTATTCAGATGGCCACCCGCAATGGAGTCACCGGAGAGCTTGTCTGGCAGCCGCTTTCATTTGATCCAGTCCCAATAACGGATCGACCAGATGGATGGGGCGTCGCATACTTTGTGGAAGCAGCGATATTCCGCAACTTTAAGTATGGCACGGCAGCTGAAGGATTTTTGGTGCGTTCTACTTTGAAAGGATCTCCGGCCTGTTCGATGAGTGCTTTGGGCGGAACAGCCACTGCGGGTACTGCTTCCGACACCACAACTGATGGCGCGGAACTTCCAGCTCCTCCAGGTTTCCCTGAGATTACGCCGTGCGGTTCTCCAGTGTCGGTGACGCCATCATCCCTTAGTTCAAATCTTGGAGCCGGTTGTCGAATTCTCAATCTTAGTCCAGGAAATTACGGGATGCTGCGAATAAACGGTCACACGGGAGGCGTATTAACCCTCAAATGTATTGCAGTAAGGCAGTGTAATTTCAATGGGGGAAGTACTGGAGTTCCGAATATTACGAATTCGGATGGAATAGTTTTGGATGGTCTCGCATGGACGGGAGGCTACCTAACTCTTGAAGATTCAAAAAACATTCGAGTACAGAACTCGTCATTTCGAAATCTTGTCAGCAGCGGTCTTGTTGTTAACTTAGGAGATCCTGCTAATCAAGTGAACATCCAACTTGTAGCTAATGATGTGTACAGCGATTCTAACAGAATCGAAAGTACGCTCAGCAATGGCTCAAAAAATTACACGATGGATTACGGGTTCCGCATCTACAATGCGAAGTCCATTTACATCGCAAACAATACTTTCAACGGAGGCTTTAATCACGCTATCTCCCTAAAGGAAGGCGTCGGATATGCGCTTATTGAAAACAATACATTTATTTCATGTGGACGAAATTGCATTGAGCCAGGACAAGAACCAATTTCATCGACCAATACCAATGACTGCCAAAATATAACTTCCGATGAAGCAATGATCACCAAAAACACGTTTAGCGGAGGCGGTCTCATTGGTGTTCTTATTAAGAACATTCGCAAGGTCAGTGTTGTAAGTAATAGTTTCGAAGGATTCCAAGGGAAGACTGTCTCAGTGGTTTCCTTTAGTCCAGGAGAGCAAATAGGGAGCTGTACGGTGGAGGGAACGGGCGTTCCGGCGAATAGGGAGGTAATTCAAAATTAAATCCACACCACCTCCCACCGCCTCGAACCACTAGGCGGTACAATATATATGCATGAAATTCTTCGCCATCCCGCTTCTTTTGGGCATCCTTGTCTTTGTTGCGGGTATCATTGGAAAGCCAGTATACGCGGCTGTCTTTTCTGGACACGTCGGCAAAAGCGGCATGCCATGGAATGCCGGTAGCTGGATCAACGGCAGCTCTGATCATATGCAGAACTACATCGATCTCATGGGTCACGAACCAGATTCAGTGACCCAAGGAATGGGAGATGTCGTCACATGGCCGAATGTTGGCGGCGCCGACAGCGAAGCCGAAACGGATCGCGATTTCAACCGCACTCCCGCAGCATGGAACGCGGATCCGCCGCTTTTCCACGGCGTGTTCCAGGACGAAGGATGGTTCCGCCACATTTGGGGCGACTATCCCGCAACCGTGCACCGAAAGCGCATCATTCATCTCGACTGGGCAGAACCAATTCCTTCAACACTCGGCAATCGATGGACTGGCTCCACATACGCGAACCCGACAATCTATCGGGATATCAAAAACGGGGACGCGGACAAATACCTCTTTCTCCTCGGACGAAAGTTCGCATACCTCGATCAGCGCGACGGCGATCCGGCGTTTCCAATGACCATGGACTGGTTCTATGAATTTACGCTCGAGACGCACGGCAAATCTCCTGAAGGCTCATATACTGACGCAACCGGAAAGCATTTCACGTATCAGGATTTTCCATATGCATGGGCGAGATGGATCCGCGTATTTAAAGAAGGATACAAATATCAGCGCGGACAATATCCAAATTACTATTTCGCATTCCGTCCACAACTCCAGTTCATCAATTCCGATCGTCGTGGTGGGGGCAGCACCATTCGCCACGAACAACTCTGGCCAAACAATGTTGCCAGTTGGAGCCCTGGTACTCGAATCATCAACGGAATCACGGTGCTTCCTCCTGGCCCCATCGGGAAACAAATCGATTTTGTCGGCGCATCGTGGCATGACAGCTCGATGGTGCGAGTGCAGGGGGAATCAGCAACAGCGCCAGGAAACAACTGGAACCAAATCCTTGCAGGCAATGCAGGATTCTGGGGATTCAACGAAATTGTGGCATTCGCGAGAGCGCAAGGAGTTCGAATGGTATTTCCCGAATGGGCGCCGCGCCGCGAAGGCGCCGCCGCTTCCACACATCCGGCGGACGTCATCCGCTTCACCTACGCATTCTTTAATGCGAACCAAGATATTCTTGATCACGAAGATTACTTCGACCAAGGAGACGGCAGTATTTATTCCGCATGGCCGGCAAACGAATCAGGGCAAGATCCTATCGCGGTATACAAAACCCTGTGGAGAGGTGATGGACATGGAACCGTTGGTACTGCGGGTACTGTTACGACGGGGACGGGAGTGGGGACGACGGGGGGAACCACAGTTGGAGTAGGGGTTGGAGGTTCGGGAACAACGCTTCCTTTTTTCGGAGGTTGTACCGAGCGCTATAGCAACGCTGCTGGCATTCCAAATAATTACGGTGCAGCATTCAATGTATTTAGCGGATATCGTGAATTATTAATTCGCACGGTTTGTGATTCAAATGGCAATCTCACACTCTCAGTAAATACTCCAGACACCGCCACCCAGAAATATGTTTCCAAAACTGGGTTCAGGTGGAACGGCGGTTCATGGGTGCCATTCACGTTTGAAGGAACTGCTGCGCCGGGGTCACCCGATTGGCTTTTGATGGGAGCACACGTGACTATTCCGTACAGTGATCTACTTCCGCAAGATCGATTTTCATACTTTGTCGCATACACTTGTACATTTTCAAATTCTGAATGGAAATGCGGCTGCCGCGATTCTTTTTGTGGCGTTCACTTCTGGCAAATTCAAGCGATGCGCTCTGCAATTGGCGGTACTACCGGCGTGGTAGTAACTGGCGGAACGGTGACTGGCACCACTGCAACGGGAGGAACAACGGCGCCTCCTCCGGGAACATGGAAAATGTATGACACTATTGCATTTACCGGTGAGCCGAACTTAAAGAATTGCGGTCTGTCTGGAGGATTGGATATTGTGAATCCTTCGGAATTGCTTGATGGAAATAATAATTATAATCAGGCTCGTGTTGATGCTACCGCAGCAAATATTGTTGCGGCGAACCTTGATTATGTATCTATCGATATCGAGATTTGGCGTGATGCAGATCGAATCGGTTTTAGCGATGCAGACGCTGCAAAATACGTGCAAGCAATAAATGGTCTTCGTACTGCAGTGCGCGCGCGAGGAGATACTCGTACCCAGTTTGGCTATTACGGCGCACCATTCATGACACGAGAAATTAGCAGCAGATCGGGAGCAGCACAAGCGTTCATCAATTCGCAAGATTTTCTTCAGCCATCGCTCTATGCAGCAGATCTTGATATGGGATCCAATCCAGAATTATGGAATACAATGGCGACTGGTCGAATCAACTCCTACAAAGCACTCGGTCCCGGAAAGACAGTAATTCCATACATTTGGCCGCAGTTTGAGATTGATTCGGTGCCGTATGTCTCGCAGACATTTTGGGACTATCAATTACAACATCTCCGTCCCCTTACTCAAGGGGTTGCGGTGTGGGGAACACTGACTTCCATGAGCGATCACACAAGAAAGCCGTGGGATAAAACATTGGGCTGGTGGATTGCATCGAAAAATTTTGCCGCATCGTCACTGGGGATCAGCCTCACTGCTTGCGCCGATTAAACATATGTCGACATACAACATACGTACCATACTGCCTCGAGTAACCCTTCTCTTCATCGCGGTATTTTTCATTGGCGTATCTATTCATTTACATGCGCAAACAGCGCCCGGAGGCAGAGCGGATATTGTAGTCATTGAAGGAGATAGCCTTTCAAATGGATCTGTTGGTTTGCCGACAGATCCTCGAAGGCCAGGCGATTGGGTGAATTATATCAGTCAATATATTACCTGGTATTCTTCCGCAAGCATCTTCAACATTGCTGCAGCCGGCGAACAGGTGAAGCAAATGCTCACCGAATATCCAACCGAAGCGCGTCCGCATAAGCCAGCAGCAGATAAGAAGGCGTACTACATCATCTATGGAGGAATCAACGACATTCAAGGAAGCGGAGTGGGAGGTCCCGCTCGTACCGCGGAGGAAACATACACTGATCTTAAAACGCTGTGGGCGATGGCGCATGCCGACGGGTTTACGGTGGTCGCTTTCACCATTCATCCCTTCTATCCGTTCAGCAATCCGCCGCAATCAGAAGCGGATGCAATTGATTTGAAGCGCAGAACGCTCAATACGCTCATCCTAAGCGATACTTCCAAATACGATATTCTTGTGCGATTAGATCAAGTGTTCCCAGGCACTATGCCTAGCGCAACCGATCCGGATTTTGCTGATCGGCTCCATACCAACGAGCAAGGTGCAAAAAAAATCGCACTTGCAATCGCAACTGCACTGCAAGCAAGCACAACGACTACAACAACTGGAGGAACAGTAACGACGGGAACTACGGTCGGTACAACAGGAACGGTTGGCGGAACGACTGCAACGTTTGCCACTGTCGGCGCCCCGCCGCTTACCTGTAATGAAAGGTATACGAGTTCGGTTGTTCCGCCCGCAGGATACGGTGCCGCTTTCAATATATTCAACACTACTCATGAATTGTTACTGCGCTTTAATTGCGACTCAGTCGGGAATGCAACGTTTTCAGTCAACAGCGATGACGCAAGCGATCAAAAGTATGTGTACAAAACTGGCTTCAGATGGAATGGTGCCGCATGGGTGCCGATAACTTTTACCGGAACTTCTGCTCCGGACTCGGGAGGAAATTGGCTGTTGATGGGCGCGTCGGCGCGTATTAACAATACTGATTTGCGCCCAGCAAATGTGTTTACTTTTTTTGCGGCGTACTCATGTACTTTTTCTGGCGGCGCATGGAAGTGCGGCTGCCGCGACGCTATGTGCATATTCAATGGATGGCAAATTCAAGCAATTCGAAATCCAATCGGTAGTGATATTTTCTTCGGTGGCGGTGGTACCAGCGGCGCAACCACTGGGGGAACGGTTGGTGGTACAGTCGGCGGAACAACGGCCGGAACGACAGGCGGCACTGGCGGAGGATCTGAATGGACTGGAGGCGTATTTACGCCGCCGACATGGTATGGAATCGTTAAAGCGAATGCCGCAAAAATATGTTACTCGATGACTGGAGCTCAAACACTTTCTCCTGCTACTCGAGTGATCAACCAAAGCGGTACCGCAGCAAATCCGCTGGTATTTGTTCCAGGAGGGACATTTAGCGGAGGCACGCTCACCATCAATGGAGATTACGTTGTCATCAAAGGATTTACATTTGTTGGAGTTACACTACAGGTGAATGGAAACAATGTTCGTGTTACGGGAAATAATTTCCTCTCTGCTCCGGGCGAGAAAATAATCGATACCGCAAGTGACGCTCGAAATATACGCATTGATCGAAATATTCTTGACGCAGGCACCAGCGATACTAAGGAAGATATTCAGATCAACATCGCGGATGGCACTTCGAATCCGTACTATCATCGCATTGATCACAATTTCTTTAGGGGCGGAGTCACCAATCCGCAGACTTCATCAGGAGGCATCAATGTCTATCTCGGACTCGTAAACAAGCAGCGAGAATCAATTTCTCGGTCGCTGATTGAAAAAAATTACGTCGATTCATCTGACAAGCGGCAATACGGATTCTACTTGAAATCCACTGAGAACGTTATCGAAAATAATGTTGTCGCAGGTACTGAAAATCGTACCGGTGTTCGACATGGGCAGCGGAACGTGTTTTTCAATAATCGTTTTGAAAATGTGGGAGCCTTTAGTTTCGACACGGACAACTTCTTCGTGAGCAACGTATTTCAAGGCAGTATTCAAGGATTTTGGGCGGGATCGGGAGACTGTACGTTCTCTCTCGGAGATTGCCTTCCTGACGAAGTCCCTCCTGGAGCAAATCATGCGAATGCAGTACGTACCAAAATATGGGGAAATGTATTTACTACCGCATCAGACAAACTCCGTATTGGATATCTTGAATTTAATCCGCGTCGCGAACCTACTCGTTGTCCGGAAGGAATTGACTTAAATGGTAATTCTGACGCCGCTGTTGGAGCAGAGGGATGTTCCGTACCCGCAACTCAAAATGTAAATCCCGCAGCTACCGCTCCAACACTGAATCTCGGTCCGGGAAACGTCGGACCAAATGGGGATGCGGACGACCTCTGTCCGTAAATCCACACCACTCTCGCTAATTCAAAGCGACTCGACGGTACAATATATACATCATGACGATCTTCCGTTTTTTCGGCATTGCCACATTCCTTGTCGCTGGTTTTCTAGGAGTTACCGAATGGTTTAGCGGGGGCAGGGCATTATTAATACTCACGCCGCAGGTTTCTGGCGCGGTGGTTCCTGCAATAATGTCTGATCTTGCCGCTGACGAAGTCGGAGTGAACGTTCATCTCGATTACACCGATACGATTTATGGTATGCACTACGACGACATCGTTAAGCCGCGATTGATTGAAAGCGGTATTCGACATATTCGTGACAACGGCGGCGGTGGCATTCCGTCGACCGCCCTTCGAGCAAAGTGGAAAGATTTACGCACTAACAACGGTATCACCTTGTTGTATCAGGGGTATCATGGAGCTGATGACCTTGCGGTTATTCGCGATCTGAATGCGACGATAAATGTTGTCGATGGGATTGAGCCTCCAAACGAGCGTGACATTCATGATACCGGATGGCAGACCAATCAACGCAATTACATCAAAGACATGTATCCGCGCGTAAAAGCGGACGCAATAACAAGAAATATTCCATATCTTGGGGCATCGTTTGCACACACCAGCAATTCGCCAGGTATTTTTCAAAGCACATTTACTGACGCGGCAAATTACATGGATGTCGGGAATTCGCACGACTATCCCGCCGGACTGTATCCTGAAGGCCCGGGCGGCGGCGGATGGGGAATCACTGATGTTCGCGCTCTTGATTTGAACCGGTATGGAAGCGCAAAGCCGGTGTGGGCAACCGAAGTCGGATATCGAAAATTTCCTGATGATCCCGGTCACCGTGCAGTCTCAGAACGTGCGGCTGCAAAATATTTTCCGCGTGAATTTTTATGGCATCTCACCCATAACTCACCGCGCGTATATATTTATCAACTCGTCGACAACGGACAATCCGATGAACTCGGCATCATAAACCATGATGGTTCTGTGCGCCAACAATTCACCGCGATTAAAAATTACATCAATCTCTTTAAAGATCCTGGCGCGCCATTTACGACAAGCGGGCTTGATTACACGCTTTCTGGTGACACCGCTAACGTGCAGCAACTATTGCTTCAAAAGCGTAACGGGGTCTTTTATCTTGTCTTATGGCAAGCGGTGAGTAGTTCAAACGGACCAGCTGACATAGAGCCGGCACGGAAGGCGGTAACGGTGCATTTTAATTCAAGAGTTACTGCTGTCCATACGTACGAGCCTTCATTTAATGCAAATGTAATACAGACCGTTACCAACGATGCTGGAATCACCACAATGGATGTTCAAATTCCAGATTATCTGCTCGTACTCGAAATAAACGGAACAGGTGCTCCGATAGGAACGGGAACAACAGCTACGACTGGCACTGGCACCACGGGGACTACTGGGGGAACGGGGACGGGAGGTACGGTTACAGGGGGCGTTGGATCTGCGGCATCGATTGGATTTGAGCCATGCCACGAGCGTTTTGACAATAACACTATCACTCCTGCCAAATATGGCGCCGCGTACAATGTATTTAGCGGCGCAAAAGAACTTCTCCTTAATCTCAGCTGTGATGGTCCGGGGAGCGATGTTTCGTTTTCAATAAATACACCGGACACTTCCACCCCTAAATATGTCTACAAAAACGGCTATCGATGGAATGGCGGTTCGTGGGTGCCGTTTACCTTCGAAGGAATCCCTGTTCCAGGAAGCGGAGGAAACTGGCTTCGGATGGGAGCAACAACAACCATTCGAAACGCCGATCTTCGCCCATCTCCCGCGTACACCTTTTTTGCCGCATACACTTGCACCTTTGCCAATAGCAGTTGGAACTGCGGTTGTCGTGACACATTTTGTACAGTCCATTTCTGGCAACTCCAAGCAACGCAAAATCCAAACGGAGGATTTTTCTTCAGCACCGGTGGCGGAACACCAGGGGGAGGCACTGTTGGCGGTACTACCGGAGGAGGCACATCTGGACCGGAGCCGGCCTGTACCGGATCGAATTGTTATCCATGGCCTCCGGAGGAAACACCAGGGTGTGTGGATATAATTCCAACATCTCCGCGCGCTCCAATCACCGTCAATAATGCCACTGAACTCTCCCAAGCCCTTTTGGGAGCAAATGCAGGAGATTTGATTTTGGTTGGAGACAATACCTATTTGGGCAATTTCAGCATTAATCGTACAGGAACGAAATCGCAGCCAATTGTGATACGGGCGCTGAATCGTCTTTCGCCAGTATTTATGGGAGAATTCACCGTTGGCGGTACCTGCGTTATTCTCGAAGGAATGAAATTTCAAGGCGGAACAGGAATTAACGTAACCGGTACGCATGATCGAGTGTCTAGAAACCTATTTATTAACACTACCGACCGTAATGCAATTAACATTTCAAGGACATGCGAATATTGCCGCATTGACCGGAATGAGATTGGCAATTATTCAACCCAAGGAATCGGCTTTGATACGAATACAACTGACGGAGCACGGAATACTCTTGTCGATCGCAACTATGTACATGACCGACAAGCTGGTCCTGGCGGCAATCTTGAAGAGTGTATACAAGTCGGTCAAACGTATTCCAACTCTGCGCAAGGGATGCTCGCGGTCATTGAACTTAATCTCGTAACCAACAACCTATTTACTGATGACTGCATATCGATTAAATCCTCAAGAAATATTATCCGCGGAAATACTGTCAAAAATGTCAAAGGCGGCATTGTTCTTAGAAACGGTTCGAACAATATTGTTATCTCCAATTTCATCAGGCAATCAACTGGCGCAATTGTTGGACAAGGCGCCAATCAGCGAGTAATTGGAAATAATTTTGAAGGGGATCGTATGGAGGTACTTGCCCGCGATCCGGGTGACACTGTCTCACAAACTCCAGAACAATCGATCAATTGGTTGATGGCGGGGAATCGAGGCACCATCATAATTGGGAAAGGCGATGGCGGGGGACCGGTAGTGAAGGACGGACGCATCGAAGCGCACGTTGGCGCGGTAAATTATATTCCGGGTCACTATACGAATGTGCAGGAATTTCCAACTACCGCGGAGACATGGATACCAGCCGTTGAGCTCAATGTGAGTCAAGTTGGACCAAATTCCATTTAAATAGCGTTAAGTCTGAATGAATTAAATCCACACCACCTCCCACCGCCTCGAACCACTAGGCGGTACAATATATATGCATGAAATTCTTCGCCATCCCGCTTCTTTTGGGCATCCTTGTCTTTGTTGCGGGTATCATTGGAAAGCCAGTATACGCGGCTGTCTTTTCTGGACACGTCGGCAAAAGCGGCATGCCATGGAATGCCGGTAGCTGGATCAACGGCAGCTCTGATCATATGCAGAACTACATCGATCTCATGGGTCACGAACCAGATTCAGTGACCCAAGGAATGGGAGATGTCGTCACATGGCCGAATGTTGGCGGCGCCGACAGCGAAGCCGAAACGGATCGCGATTTCAACCGCACTCCCGCAGCATGGAACGCGGATCCGCCGCTTTTCCACGGCGTGTTCCAGGACGAAGGATGGTTCCGCCACATTTGGGGCGACTATCCCGCAACCGTGCACCGAAAGCGCATCATTCATCTCGACTGGGCAGAACCAATTCCTTCAACACTCGGCAATCGATGGACTGGCTCCACATACGCGAACCCGACAATCTATCGGGATATCAAAAACGGGGACGCGGACAAATACCTCTTTCTCCTCGGACGAAAGTTCGCATACCTCGATCAGCGCGACGGCGATCCGGCGTTTCCAATGACCATGGACTGGTTCTATGAATTTACGCTCGAGACGCACGGCAAATCTCCTGAAGGCTCATATACTGACGCAACCGGAAAGCATTTCACGTATCAGGATTTTCCATATGCATGGGCGAGATGGATCCGCGTATTTAAAGAAGGATACAAATATCAGCGCGGACAATATCCAAATTACTATTTCGCATTCCGTCCACAACTCCAGTTCATCAATTCCGATCGTCGTGGTGGGGGCAGCACCATTCGCCACGAACAACTCTGGCCAAACAATGTTGCCAGTTGGAGCCCTGGTACTCGAATCATCAACGGAATCACGGTGCTTCCTCCTGGCCCCATCGGGAAACAAATCGATTTTGTCGGCGCATCGTGGCATGACAGCTCGATGGTGCGAGTGCAGGGGGAATCAGCAACAGCGCCAGGAAACAACTGGAACCAAATCCTTGCAGGCAATGCAGGATTCTGGGGATTCAACGAAATTGTGGCATTCGCGAGAGCGCAAGGAGTTCGAATGGTATTTCCCGAATGGGCGCCGCGCCGCGAAGGCGCCGCCGCTTCCACACATCCGGCGGACGTCATCCGCTTCACCTACGCATTCTTTAATGCGAACCAAGATATTCTTGATCACGAAGATTACTTCGACCAAGGAGACGGCAGTATTTATTCCGCATGGCCGGCAAACGAATCAGGGCAAGATCCTATCGCGGTATACAAAACCCTGTGGAGAGGTGATGGACATGGAACCGTTGGTACTGCGGGTACTGTTACGACGGGGACGGGAGTGGGGACGACGGGGGGGGTTGCTACTGGCGTGACTTCCGGCGGCGCTACGGTCGGAACCACATTCACTGTTCCGTCGTACGGATGCACTGAACGGTATACCAACGCCGCTACTATTCCGTCGGGATATGGCGCCGCGTACAACGTATTCGGTGGAGCGAAAGAAACGCTGCTTAATTTTGCGTGCAATACAGCGGGAGATGCGACATTTAGTTTTGAGACTCCCGACACCGCCACCCAAAAATATGTCTATAAAAATGGATTCAGATGGACTGGTGCCGCATGGGTGCCAATTACATTTACCGGAACTCCCGCTCCAGGAACGGGAGGGAATTGGCTGCTTGTCGGCGCGCACACCACTATCGAAAATGCCGATCTTCGCTCGCCATCTTTTTATACGTTCTTTGCAGCATACTCGTGTACCTTTGTCGGCGGCGCATGGAAATGCGGCTGCCGCGACTCTTTTTGCGCAACAAACTTTTGGCAACTCCAAGCGATCATTAATCCGATTGGCGGCGGTGGCGTCGTGACTGGATTCTTCACTACCGGAACAACCGGAGGAACGGTTGGTGGTACAGTCGGCGGAACAACCGGTGAGCCGACTATTGTGGCCACCCCTACAATATCTCCTGCAGGCGGGACATTCACCGCCTCGCAGACCGTTACTCTTTCAGTAACAACCGCTGACGCAACCATGCACTATACACTCGATGGCAGTACCCCGACCGAAGCAAGTGCCGTCTATACGGCGCCCATTACTCTAACCGATACTAAGACCATAAAAGTCGGAGCATGGAAGACAGGTCTTACTCCAAGCGCGATCGCTTCAGCAGTGTTTACAAAAGGTTTAGCAACTACAAAGCCGAATATCGTGCTGATCGTAACGGATGACCAAGACTATGCCAGCTTATCAAAAATGCCCAAGGTTAAATCCTTGCTCGTAGATCAAGGCGTTCAATTCACTAACTACATAGACAATCTTTCGCTTTGTTGTCCAGCGCGCACGACACTCCTTACCGGAATGTATGCCCAAAACCACGGCATAACCAAGCAGTCACCACCACCTGCTTCACTCGCAACTGGATTCCGCGAGAGTAAAGCCCTGCCGGTATGGCTGAAAAATGTGGGATATACAAATGCGTTTTACGGGAAATATTTCAACTTCTATGGAGGTGCAGATGATTATCCTGCATCACACGTACCGCCTGGCTGGGATGAATGGAATGGCGTGCCACGTTCAGGCGATCACCTTATTCATTCCTACTACAACTATGCAATTAATGAGAACGGCACTATACGCAATTATGGGTCAAATCCTAGTGAGTACATGACTGACGTACTTACTGCCAAGGTATTGAATTTCCTCGAGTCTCAAAGGAATACCACATCGCCATTCTATATACAGCTGGCCTATTTGGCACCTCACGATGATTTAACCAACACTCCAACAACCGATCCAATTCCCGCACCGCGATACATGGCCGCATTTTCAAGCGAACCATTGCCGCGATTGCCTAATTTTAATGAGGCCGATATGTCAGATAAGCCTGCATTTATCACCTCAAACCAACCACTCCTTACTACGGTTCAAATTGCCGCAATTACCCAAAAGTATCGCAAGCGCCTCGCTTCTCTTATGTCGGTCGACGATGGTGTCGAAAGCCTCATACAAAAGCTGCAGTCAATCGGCAAGCTCAGCAATACATATATTCTGTATCTTTCGGATAACGGGTGGTATGCAGGTGAGCATCGGATAGCTTCAGGTAAAGAGTCGTTCTTTGAAGAATCTATCCGGCTTCCCCTTGTTGTACGAGGGCCAGGAGTCGTTCATGCCGTCAATACAAAACTAGTCAGTGATGTTGATATCGCTCCAACAATTGTTGATATCGCAGATGCGCACCAGACAGTCACATTCGATGGTCGCTCCCTGGTACCGCTCCTCGAAGGTGCAGATCCGACATGGCGCACCGCAGTACGAATGGACGGGACGCTCGATTATGATCCACTCATTCCAGGCACTCCTGGATTTGATGCGGTGCGTACGACACGATACACATATGTTGAACATGATAACAACCAGAAAGAATTATATGACTTGCTGATTGATCCATATGAGCTTCTAAATAAAGCGGGAACACCGGCATATACATCGGTACAAGCAGATCTAGCGACAAGATTAGGTCAATTACGCAACTGCGCCGGTCTCAACTGTTGGATTACTGCCCCCGATAGTATTCCGTAGTGGCGTGTGTTTGGTCTTCCGAAACAGACCACGGTATACTATTTTATATGAAAACCAGAGTCGCCATTAATGGCTTTGGCCGAATCGGCCGCGCATTTTACAAGATTGCAAAAGATAATCCCGAATTAGAAATCGTTGCGGTCAATGACCTTGGCGATATCGCAAATCTCGCGTATCTCCTCCAATATGATTCGGTGTATGGCAGAAGTCCGTTTGCGGTCACATTTAAAACCGATCCAAAACCGGCTCTCGTAATCAACGGTACCGCTGAAGTACTCGTTGTTTCGGAAAAAGATCCGACTAAATTGCCGTGGAAAGAAATGAATATCGACATCGTTGTCGAATCAACCGGACTTTTTACGAGTTATGAAAAATCAAAAGTACACCTTGATCAGGGCGCGAAGCGAGTCGTCATTACCGCGCCAGTCAAAGACGATCCTCCAGCAGGAATGTCTGGCGCAACGATTTTGATGGGCATCAATGAAGATTCATTTTCGGGAACAACTATTACATCGAACGCGTCATGTACAACGAACGCGGCATCTCCGGTAATGCAAATTCTTCACGAAGGAGTTGGGATTGAGCGCGCAATTCTCTCAACCGTGCATGCATATACCGCAAGCCAATCAATTGTTGATGGTCCGAATAAAAAAGATTTTAGAGAGGGAAGAGCTGCGGCACAAAATATCGTACCTTCCACAACCGGCGCTGCAATTGCGGTTACCAAAGCGATTCCAGATCTTACGGGAAAGTTTGACGGACTTTCGTTTCGCGTACCCGTTGTTGCGGGATCAATTGCGGATATTACATTTGTTTCAAAGCGAGCAACTTCGGTTGAAGAATTAAATGCACTATTGAAGAAAGCGGCAGGAGATTCGAGGTGGAGCAAAGTATTCACGACAACTGAAGAAGATATTGTTTCAAGCGATATTCTGGGAAGCCCGTTTGCGTCGATTGCAGATCTTTCCTTTACCAAAGTAGTCGATGGCACGCTCTGCAAGGTGCTTGCGTGGTACGACAACGAAATGGGATACACCTATGCGCTTGTCGAACACGTGGTCTCTGCAGCAAAAAAACTCTAATAATTTTTTCCAACCATGAAACGATTCTTCGTTCTACTCGCAATTGCGGCAATTCTCGGACAGCTTGTCCTCGAAGGAACGTACATTCCAATCTTCATCTCACTCTTTGGGATTCTTCTCAATCCAGTGGGAATCGGACTTATTTTTCTGTTCCTCCTCTACCATTATTTCGTGATCACTTCGCTTATGTATGGATTCGGATACCTCTTCGCGAAAAAACCGATGACCGGCTTTGGCGTGTTTGCGATTATTGTTGCGGTTTTCTTCAATCCTGCATTTTTTCTCTTCTTATTTCCGCAACTCGCCACACTCCAGTAATCATCTACTATGAAAATTCTACTCGCGTCAGACCACGCAGGATTTTATCTCAAAGGAGAAATTATGAAGTTTCTCGCGGGGAGAAGTGTGGACGTTGAAGATCTTGGCCCGCATTCACTTGATCCGAATGATGATTATCCTGATTTCATTGCACCGCTTGCAGAGCGTGTTTCGAAAGATCCAGAAAATACGCGAGGAATCATTCTTGGTGGTTCAGGAGAAGGCGAGGCGATTGTTGCAAATCGCTTCAAGGGTGTTCGCGCTGGCGTGTTTTATGGAAGCATACTGCCCAAAGCGCCAATCGATGCTGCGGGAAAAGAAAGCGTTGATCCCTTTGCAATCATTCATCTTATGCGTGAACATGATGATGCAAATGTACTTTCTCTTGCTGCAAGATTTTTGAATGTCGAAGAAGCGCTTCGCGCTGTATCGCTATTTATCGACACATCATTTCAAGGCGAAGAACGACATCTGCGCCGCATCAAAAAAATAGACCACATAATCGATACTTTGCATGGCTGAAATCATCCCCGCAATCCTTCCCGCTGATTTTGCTGAGCTTGAAGAGAATGCCACGCGAGTTGCGTCGCTCGTTTCTCGTGTACAAGTAGATATTGTTGATGGCGTTTTTGCAGAAGGCAAAACGTGGCCATTTAAAAATGATCACGGTGAATTCGCATCGCTCGTCAAAGAAGAGCGTGGCTTGCCTTCGTGGGAATCATTATCGTATGAAATCGATATGATGGTTCAAGACCCCGCACATCTTTTTGATGAATGGGTTGCGGTGGGCGCTTCGGCGCTCATCGTGCACCGCGAAAGTGTGACCGACACGGTACTCGATGATTTATTCCTTCGTGCTGAAGAGCGAGGAATTGAACTTGGGATCGCACTCAAGCCTTCGACAGATACATCTGAAATCGAAAAATGGATTGAAAAAGCAGCGTTTATTCAATGCATGGGAAGCGATCACATCGGCATGCAAGGAACCTCGCTCGACTCGAGGGTATATGAAAAAATTGCAGATATACACGCACGCTTTCCGCAGGTTACAATAAGTATCGACATTGGCGTGAACCACGAGACTGCGCCGAAGCTCGTTGAAGCCGGAGTACAAAAATTAGTTTCAGGTTCCGCAGTGTTTGGGAGCGATTCGATCAAAGATACAATCGAGTGGTTCCGTTCAATATAAGTGTCGTATCATGGGGTATGTAACCGAAACAAAAAGCGTTGAACTTGCTGTCCAAGCGAATAAGATTCGCCAAACAATTATTTCAATGCTGACCGAAGCGGGGTCCGGACACACTGCAGGACCTCTCGGCATGGCAGATATTTTTACTGCACTCTATTTCCATATTTTGAAACATGATCCAAAAAATCCTGCACTACCAGATCGGGATCGACTTATTCTTTCAAATGGACACATTGTGCCGGTTCGCTACGCTGCAATGGCGCATGCGGGATATTTTGATGTAAAAGAAACACTTACGCTTCGCAAATTTGGTTCACGTCTTCAAGGACATCCCGAGCGTGAACGACTCCCGGGACTTGAGACAACGTCTGGACCTTTGGGGAGTGGATTATCGCAGGCCGCGGGAATTGCGTATGCAGGGCGAATGGATAAAAAGAAATTCCGCACCTACGTTGTTATGTCTGATGGTGAACAGGATGCAGGAAATATTTGGGAAGCAGCAATGTTTATAGGCGCAAATAAACTTTCCAATCTCACGGCAATTATGGATCGGAACAATATCCAGATTGACGGCATGACTGAAATGGTGATGCCGTTAGAACCAATTGCCGATAAATATCGCGCGTTCAATTGGCATGTCATTGAGATTGACGGACATAATATGGAAGAAATCGTCGATGCAGTTGAAGAAGCAAAAGCAATTTATGAACGACCGACTTTGATCTTGGCGCATACGATTCCAGGAAAGGGAATCAAAGAAATTGAATTTGACTATAACTGGCACGGCAAACCGCCTTCGAGGGAAGATGCAAAAAAATTCTTAGACGAACTTCGAACGCTCGGAGGAAGAATTGAAAGCGAACATCAATAATTACCTATGAATAACAAATCAAGCATTTTCAGTCGCATCAATACGTATCTTCCTGACATCGCAATTCAGTTTGGCTTTTTTGTTGCACTTACGCGAGTGTTTCGTATGTGTCCATCGGAATATTTGTACAGTGCGGCATTTGGCCAAACAAGCTGTCTCACGACCGTTCCCAATTTCTACATGATTGTTGCGGTATCCTTGATACTTATTGGCTTCAATATCTTTTTCCGTCGATATCTCCAGAATGCATACGCATAAACTATGGTAAACGAATCCCTCAAACTCGCACAGACTATGTTTGAAAAGCCGGAGATGGTGCCGACTCGGGATGGATTTGGACGTGGCGTTGTCGAAGCAGGAGGAAAAAATAGCGACGTTGTCGTGCTCTGCGCTGATTTAGCAGAATCAACACGATCACATTGGTTTAAGGAAAAATTTCCCGATCGATATATTGAACTCGGCGTCGCAGAGCAAAATCTTGCTGCAATCGGCTCTGGCTTTGCAAATTATGGAAAAATTCCATTTATCGCTTCGTACGCAGCATTTAATCCGGGACGAAATAATGAACAGATTCGGACAACCATCGCCATAAATAATGTACCGGTCAAAATCTGCGGCATGCATGCGGGGATTTCAGTCGGTCCAGATGGTGCGACTCATCAAGCGCTTGAAGACATTGGGCTCATGCGAATGCTTCCTAATATGATGGTAATCATCCCGTGTGACTCCGAAGAAGGAAAAAAAGCAACTATTGCTGCGGCAGAAAATGGAGTTCCAACCTACCTTCGGTTTGGGAGGGAAAAAACGCCGGTTATGACGACTACGGAGACTCCATTTGAAATTGGTACGGCATACTCCATGTGGAATAGTGATAATCCGCAAGTAGCGATAATCGGGTGTGGTGCGCTTCTCCATAATGCGCTTCAAGCAGCTCGAACCCTTGAAGCAGAAGGAATCAATGTGCAAGTCGTGAACAATCACACGGTAAAACCACTCGATCGAGAGACTATTCTTGTTGCTGCGAAGCAAACAGGCGCAGTCGTAACCGTCGAAGAACATCAAGTTACTGGTGGCATGGGAAGCGCGATTGCAGAACTTCTTGCGCGCGAGTATCCAGTGCCAATCGAATTTATTGGCGTGCATGATCGTTTTGGACAGTCAGGAGAAACCGGAGAGCTCATGAAAGAGTATGGACTTGATGCCGATTCAATAATCGCTGCGGTCAAAAAAGTAATCGCGCGAAAATGAAAATATCCGAATGGCTAGGTTCTCACGAGCTTGGCGTACTTGAAACAACGCTGGCACTCTCCGGACTCGGAGTGTTTTTTGGATTTATATGGAATGAATCATCCTTTCGTCTCGTCGCATTCTTGCCACGACTTATTGAATACAAGATGGATACGAAGACGCTTCTCGCTATTACTCAATCGGTTGGCGCAGTATCGACAATTCTCTCGGGCGCGATCGCTGCATACCTTGCGTATATCGTCATGAATTACTTCTCAATTACTCGAGAGAAAGCAGTTGCGCTATACGCAACACTTTTATGGCTCGGTATTCTTTATTCATACGAGATTCCAATGTTGGAGCATAATTTTGTTGACTCTCGCCGTACAACAATTATCATTTTCCTCACTTTCGCTCGAATTGCTGTCGATCTGCTCTCCGGAATTATTTTTTGGTACATTCTTCGTCGCAAACTGATGCGAAATACATAAACAAAAAATCTGCGCGAGTGCGCAGATTTTTTGTGTATGCTCAAGAGAGGAGTTTTATTCGGTGACTGGCGTGTCAGTACTACTGATATCTTCAATACCAGTAAATGCATCATCATTGAGGTAAATATCATCGAGGCTGCTTGCGGCACTTGCGTTCAAATCATTATCAATTGCGGAAGTATTGTCGTACGCCGACTGTACTGGAATCTGGTGAGCCGAAAAAATATTGTATTCGTGGAAATAATATCCGCTTGCAAATATGCCGACCGCCATGACGACCAGCAGGGCTTTGTCTTTGGTAAGTTCATTCATAGGCGAAGGCTATTCTAGTAATTAATTACCTGTATTGTACCAAGGAGCCTAAGGGTAATTCCTATGAAAGCTGTGGATTACTTAGAGCTTTGAGATTTTGTATGAGGGTGGGGCATCCGCAAGGAAATTTTCAAGTTCATCTTTCCGGAGAAGTCCGGTCTGTGCGCCTACTTGTTGGACAACTGCCATCGAATTGATCGGACCCCACAAAAAGGCTTCCTCCATTGATTTTCCGAGCGCGAGCGCTGAAGTCACTGTTGATGCAAAAGCATCTCCAGCGCCTGTTCTCGACACCGGTGGAGCCGGGTCAGGATACATCGGAAGGAATAGCGCTTCATTGCCGTCAAATGCATATGCACCAGCAGGACCGTCGGTTATGAATACCATCTTTGGTCCGAATGCTCGAAGTCCTTCGAGAAGCGGTTTGATTTCATTACTCTCGATTCCAAGGATACGCATTGCTTCTTCACGATTACAGAAGAAGAGTTCGGTATTCGCATAAATATCTTTGAGCGTATCCTTACCGAGGGTCATCTGGAATGTTCCAGGTTGGAAGACCAATTTTGTTTCCGGATGCGCTTTTACAAAGGACGCGATTTCCACATGAAAGGGAAGCGAATGTTCACCAAGCGAAGAAAGATACAAATACCTCGGAGCAGAAGGAAAACTTGGCACCTTGTACTCATAGTCGTGGTGTTTTACGAGAATAGTTCGTTCGGCTCCAAAGCGAAGCACATAGTGATAGTTGGTTTCTTTTCCTTGCTCGACAGTAACGAATTCAGTATGTACACCATTTCCTTTGAGCGTTTCGATACATTCTGCACCGTTTTGATCAGAACCAACATTGCCGACAAATGCAGACGTAAGTCCGAGGCGTGCGGCAGAAACGGAGGCATTCGCCGAATTACCAACCGCGCGAATGATATCAACCCGCTCATACGGAATCTTGTCGCCAAAGCGGACGCACAGTTCGCATTTTGTGTTATCGATCGAGCAATGTACTTCTGCGTCCTTGAGGAGAATAAATGCGTCAGTGGTAATATCGCCGATTGCGGCGAAGTCGTATCCGTTTTCTTGCATATAAAAAGTATATCATGCGAAGAAAAGTCGATACCTTTTCCCCACACGCATGTACCGAATTTTCACAGGAAAGTGTAGCTCTGCTACACTACTTCAATGGATAGCGCTCCTCCACGGAAAACGAAGCGAACAATTATTCCGCTTATTGTGGTTGTATTTGTGCTCGGGCTTGCCGGAGGGTATCTTCTCAACTCAGATTTTTTCCCGACGCATACATCATTTGCTCCAGACGTTGAAGAAAAAGCGGATAATTACACATTCGTAAACCCGCTCCTCTTTTGTGGTGATCAAAATAATGTCTCGAATGCGACCGCGAATGACCTGAAGGAACTTTTGGACAATGCGATTGCAACAATGAAAAACGGCGGGAAGCTGACCGATGGAGCAGTATATTTCCGCGATCTAAAAAATGGCCCATGGGCAACAGTTAATGGTGATTTTAAAGCACCACCAGCAAGTTTGCTTAAAGTACCACTCGCAATGAGTCTCTATAAGCATGAGGAATCACATCCAGGCTTTTTGGAACAAACGGTTGTCGCAACACAGCCACCTACCCTAAACCAACGGGAACATTTCAAATCGGGCAATCATCTTGTTCAGGGAAATTCGTACAAGATAAATGATTTGATGGGATTTATGCTCACTGATTCGGATAACGACGCGATGAATCTCCTTGGCACGATGCTCGATACCAAAGAAATGGAAGATTCTTTAAGTATTATGGGAATTCCGCTTCCGAATGGTGACGGTTCTGGCTACCAAATAGACGCGCGAACATTCGCTTCATTTTTCCGGGTACTCTATAACGCGTCGTATTTAAATGCTCCTAACTCTGAAAAACTCTTAACGACGCTTTCAAAATCATCATTCCAGGACGGAATCGTTGCGGGCGTTCCAAAAGGTGTGCAAGTCTCCCATAAATTTGGTGAGCGATACGGGGAAGACGGAACCGCTTTTCTGAGCGATTGCGGCATCGTCTACAAGCAAAATCAGCCGTACGTCCTCTGCATTATGACCAAGGGGAATGACGCACAAAATCTCGCAGACGTCATCAAGAGTATTTCAAAAACCGTCTACGATCGCCTTGAGCAGGGAGATCAGTAAAAAAGAAAACGTTCCGAACTGACGTTCGGAACGTTGGTACGAGAGGCCACAGCATTTCTCACTATACTGCAGTTATTCCATCAAGGGCGGGAGGCACTGTATTGAAGGAGAGCCGATCAGCTTTTAGCCCAGCTGTGATTTTTTCGCAGAGTGCAGCATCTTTCGTTTGAGCTTGCTTTACTGCCTCCATCGCCTCGATTCCCGCTCTGAGCCGTTCCTCCATCATTTCCGCGTTCCGCAGCAGATCCCTTGCGGTATTATTGAATGCAGCTTCGCTCACGGCCTCCAATATTGTTTTTGCCGTCTTGATCATTGTGGGGATCGATTGCTCGACTGCCAATAATTTTTCTTCCCCACTCATTACTCCAGTTTTTTCACGAAGATCGAGGACAGCGAGATAGCCTTCCAGTATTTTTTGCCAAGATACAACATATTCCGAGAAATCCCAGATGGACTCACGAATTAAATAGTCCCTGCCAGGCAAGATATCTGCAATGTGCTGGACTACTTCAAACAGAGTCTCAAGGCTGTTTTCCCCATGACTAATCGATCGTTCTTCGTACTTCCAGATCCCGTTAACTGGTTTGTAGAACCGTGGGCGTGTATCTTTTCTGAAGCCATTGAGTTTTGAGGTAGCATCGGAAACTTTTTGTAGACGATAACGCAGCTCTCTTCGAGTTCGAGCAACTTTTACAAGGTGCTGCAACATCTACTTACAACCTCCTTTTGTACGGGAGAGTAGGGTATTGTGCCATAGTGCTATGAAATAAATAACACATAATAAACTTTATGTCAATATGTTGGTATGCGCAGGGAGATGGGAGTCTAAAAATTCCTCTTAGAATTTGCCTTTTTTAGCCTACTAAGGTATAGTTTCGCCCATGTTGACTATACAAATAGAGAAGCGAGATGTCGGGACAGCCCTCGACTCAATTAGAAAGGGAGGTAAAATCCCGGCTGTTTTGTATGGCAAAAAGGAGGAATCAACCCCAATCACTATTGGTACCGTGGATTTCATGAAAGTATGGAAGGAGGCTGGCGAATCTTCAGTAATTGTCCTCTCTGGTATTGGCGAAGACAAAGAAGCGCTCATCCATGAAGTCGATGTCGAGCCAGTCAAGGGAGTGGTTCGACACGCTGATTTTTACGTTATTGAAAAAGGAAAGAAAGTCTCCGTTTCTGTTCCAATCGAATTCGTCGGTACTGCACCTGCAGAAAAATTGGGTGCTGCACTCGTCAAAGTACTCCACGAAATCGAAGTCGAAGCGTTTCCAAAAGATCTTCCACACGAAATCACTGTTGATGTATCGGTCCTCACCGAACTCGAACAGCAGATCTTGGTTAGCGATATCAAGGTTCCTGCAGGTGTTGAAATTTTGACTGGTTCTGAAGAAGTGGTTGCAATCGCTGCAGAAACTAAAGAAGAAGTCGAAGAAGCACCAGCAGACCTTTCTTCAATCGAACTCTCTGAAGAGCGCGGTAAGAAGGAAGAGGAAGAAGGAGCAGAACCTTCTGAATAATTCAAATACGCGTAGAACAAAATCGGCGGGAGTTTCTCTCCCGCCGATTTTGCTATACTAATAACATGCGTTTTAGAAACGGGCATTTTTTCTTCGCGGTCACTCTCACCTCGCTTAGTGTTATTCCGTTTTCGGTTCGTGCTGAAGAAATTCTTGATGCGGTAGCACAACGTCGAGCCGACCTCCAAGCAACCCTCACCACAATCGAGCAGCAGATCGCCGACCAAAATAATCTTTTAAAGGCGAAACAAAGCGAGCGTCAATCATATGAGCGTGACGTCGCGATTCTCGACACAGAGATTAAGGCGGCAAAATTAAATGTGCAGGCGCGCAATATCGCCATTCAGAATATTACCGATGACATTGCCGGCAAGGAAATGATGATTGGTTCACTCAATTCAAAATTGGGTCGTGAAAAACAATCGCTTGCGCAACTCCTTCGAAAAACACGCGAAAGCGACGACACGTCAATTGTTGAACTCATTTTAAGTAACGGAGACATCGGTGATTTTTTCCAGGAACTTGATTCATACGATTCGATCAAACTGGCGCTTCGTAATTCTTTTGGCGTAATTGCTGATACGAAAACAGATACGGAAGCGGCAAAAGAGACACTCCAGAATAAGCGTGATGATGAAACTGAGCTCCGCAATCTTCAGGCGCTTCAGCAGAAAAAAATTCAAGATCAGGAACAAGAAAAGCAAAAAATCGTCAATGAGACGAAAGGGCAGGAGGCAGCATACAAAAAACTGATTGCCGCAACCGAAAAAACTGCAGCGCAGATTCGCGCTGAACTTTTCTCCCTTCGCGACACGGCGGCTATTCCATTTGGAAAAGCAGTTGATCTCGCCACTAAAGCAGGAAAGGCAACGGGAGTGCGTCCCGCACTTATCCTTGGTGTTTTGAAACAAGAGACCAGTCTTGGAGAATTTCTTGGTACTGGTAGTTGGCAAGTCGATATGCATCCGACCCGCGATCGCCCCCTGTATCAGGTGATCACTGCCACCCTTGGATATGATCCAAATCAAATGCCGGTTTCCAAAAAAGGCGGCGCGTCGAGTTGGGGCGGTGCGATGGGACCAGCGCAGTTTATCCCGTCCACGTGGGCGTGTTATGGCGGATTCATCAATACGCGAACGAATGATTGTTCAAATAGCGCACGATCAGTATCTATGAATGATTTCTGGGCAGGGCCGTGGGAGTACCAAGAATCAAGCGATCGACTCCGGAAACTTTCGGGGAAGCAGAGCCCTTCGGATCCATGGAGTCCGGACGATGCAATCATGGCAGCAGCAGTCTTGATGATGGATAACGGGGGAGCGGGAGGGAATCCAAGTAAGGAGCGGCTCGCAGCACTCCGCTATTTTGCCGGATGGGTCAATGCATCAAAACCAGCATATGCATTTTATGGCGAAGGTGTAATGGACAACGCCGCATACTTCCAACAGCAGATTGATGTTTTGACGGGATCATAAATAGGAAAGGCCGCCCCTTGGGGCGGCCTTGCCAAACGCTGTCTAGGCGGTGGCTTTAAAATGTGCAATCAGTTTCTTCCAATCACGATGCATCGGGGGGACCGGTGTTTGATCTCCAGAAGAAAATTTCTTTCCGAAACGGACTGGAGGGATATCCTCATGTCCGTTTTTGCCCTTGACTCTCGGTGCACCAGTTGGCTGAGGCTGATCTGGACTCAGAGTCACGCCTTCTGCGACAATCGGTTTACCCCGCCGCGCCGCTGCTTCAAGTCCTGCCACAATCTCTGCAGTGCTTAGTCCAGCGTCCTTTTGGTGTCGCCTACGGCGCTGTGGCGGAATTCCTAGGCGCCTAGCCTTTCGAGCCTCTCGCTCTCTCTGCCTCTGCTCCCGCTCTTTGGCTTGTCTCGATCTCTTGCTCACGAGATTAACCCTCTTGCTACTGATTAGAATCTAAGCAATTTTATACATATAAAACCGGTTTTTGTCCAGCACCCCCTTGCGTATATCTGTACTTTTGCTATAGTTCGGGTCTGATGAAAACAGATATTCACCCGAAAAACTACCGCCTCGTCATCTTCCGCGACAACTCAAGTGGCGCAGAATTTCTTATTGGCTCGACGATTCAGACCAATGAAACGGCAAAGTTTTCGGACGGTAAGGAATATCCGCTTGCAACCGTTGAAATCTCCTCAGTTTCGCATCCGTTTTATACTGGAAATGACAAAGTTATCGACACCGCCGGACGTGTCGACAAGTTCAAGAAGCGCGCCGCAGCTGCAAAGAAATAACGACTCCTATTTTTCAACAAAGCCGTCTTCGGAACCCGAAGCGGCTTTGTTGCTATAATTCATCACAATGGACATTCAGCGATTCAAAGAAAATCAAAAGACAATGTTTCTCGCATCCGAATACGAGCGTCTTTTGCGTGAGAAGGAAGAGCTTGAATCGCTCATCGAATCTGATCCGGGAATGAAAGAGCTTGGCGAATCTGATCTCAAAATACTTTCACATGGTATGGAAGAACTTGCGTCACAGATGGAAGATATTTTGAAACAAGAAGCCGCGGAAGAAGAATTTCCAAACGAAGTAGTCTTGGAAGTTCGTGCAGGGGCGGGTGGTGAAGAAGCTGCACTTTTTGCAGCAAAGCTTGCTGAAATGTACGAGCGATTTACTGCAACTCTTGGTTGGCAGTTTAAAAAGTTAAACATTTCGGAAGCCGAACTTGGCGGCTACAAAGAAGGATCATTCGAAATAAAGGGAAAAGACGCTTACAAAAAACTTCGCTTCGAAACAGGAGTACATCGCATCCAGCGAGTTCCACCGACCGAAAAGTCAGGTCGCATTCACACCTCGACTGCCTCAGTTGCGATTTTGCCGATCAGGAAAAAAGTTGCGTTTGAAATCAATCCTGCCGATCTTGATATGGAATTTTCCCGCTCCGGTGGCGCCGGGGGACAAAATGTGAACAAAGTGGAAACTGCCGTACGACTCATTCACAAGCCGACCGGCATTGATGTCCGCTCGACTTCAGAGAGAAGCCAGCTCGCCAATCGCGAAAAGGCACTTCAGATTTTGACCGCAAAACTCCAGCTTCTTAAGGAAGAAGAGGAAGCAAAAAAATATTCAGATACGCGCAAAAATCAAATCGGCACTGGCGATCGCTCCGAAAAAATCCGCACGTACAATTTCCCGCAAAACCGCGTCACTGATCACCGGCTTAAAGAATCATGGCACAATCTTGAAGGAATTATGGCAGGAGATATCGGCGAGATCTTAGATTCACTCCAAGCAAAAGATGGTGCATTTGAAGAAGGTGGAGATGATGAATAAAAAGTAGCGCCGCCCGGGTTCACCGAGCGGCCTGCTTCACGTATCTGATTTTGTCCGTTCCTCAAGCAGGGCAGACAGCACTGTCTCGAGCTTCTCCAACCCGCGAATAGTCTCCTCTGCATCACTCCTCGAGAGTGTAAATCGAAGAGTGTCCGGCTGCCCCTCGTCCACCCGACCGAGGCCTAAGAGGTCATTGGCCCATAGTATGCCGTTTTTAACCTCGGTGGCTGTATCGGGTTTGAAGGTTACGATAAGACCTACTCGGTCATCGGGATTAGCCAATCTGGCTCTCCTTTGTTTAGAGATTCAGCCTAGAATATAGCACAACTATGCTCATTTGCGATTTTGCCACCCCTCTGGTATAGTCCCTCTACCGTATGACAAAGAAGGTAGCGGCAGAAAACACCCAAAATCAGACCTATCTCGACCGAATGTTCGCAGTCGGAGCGCATTTTGGTTATTCCAAGCGTCGTCGTCATCCTTCAACCGCAAAATACATTTTCGGCTCTAAAGACTCGGTTGAAATCATCGACCTTGAACAGACCGCCGAACTCCTCGAAAATGCAAAAGCATTCGTAAAATCGCTCGCCGCATCTGGCAAAATCATTCTCTTTGTCGGTGGTAAGGAAGAAGCCCGCCAGTCAGTTCAGGCAGGCGCAGAGCAGATCTTGATGCCGTTTGTTGCGAGCCGCTGGATTGGAGGGACACTCACGAATATTACAGAAATTCGAAAGCGACTTGAGCGACTTGAACTCCTTCGCTCACAACGCGAAAAGGGAGAACTTTCTAAATACACAAAGAAGGAACGTCTTCTTATCGATCGCGAAATTGCTGCGCTCGAAGGACGATTTGGTGGAATCTTGCCACTTCGCGATTCCTTTCCATCAGCACTTTTTGTTGTTGATCCACGTCATGACTCGATCGCTGTCGCCGAAGCAAATGAACTCGGTATTCCAGTCGTTGCACTTGGTTCAACCGATTGCGACATGTCAAAGATCACGTATCCAATCGTTGGCAATGATGCAACTCGCGCATCAATCGCACTGTTCGTCCATGAAATCGTCAAAGCGTACCAGGACGGCAAATTGGTGAAGGCGGAGACTCCTGCGGTATAATATTTTTTACCAAATTTAGTTTCGCGGCATCGCCGCATGTTCTATATGGAAATAAGCACTGAACAAGTCAAAGCACTTCGTGAGCGAACGGGTGTGTCGGTCATGGAATGCAAAAAGGCGCTCGAAGAAGCCGGAGGAGACGAAGAGAAGGCGGTTGTTATATTGCGCAAAAAGAGTGCCGCATCCGCTGAGAAAAAAGCTGACCGCACGCTTGGTGCTGGTCGCATATCTGCGTACATCCACACGAACAAAGAAGTCGGCGCGATGGTACTCCTTTCATCTGAAACTGACTTCGTCGCGAAGACCGATGAATTTTTGAAGCTTGCGTATGATATCGCGATGCATGCGGCAGCAACGAGTCCAGAATTCATCACTCGCGAAGAAGTGACTCCTGACGCAACAAAGGTTGCACGCGAAGTTTTCGAAAAAGAAGCGGCAGATAAGCCAGAAGCAATGCGCGCAAAAATTGTCGAAGGAAAGATGGATGCGTACTTGGCAGAAAAAGTTCTTATGGAACAGCCATACATCAAGGATCCAACCAAGACAATCGCAGATCTCGTCAAAGAAGCAACACAGAAATTCGGCGAAAAAATTGTCATCTCGAAGTGTGTCCGCTTTAGCGTAAGCTAATCCAACTGGCGCCCGCCGCTCTAACGGACTACACTAAAGTCGAACAAATATGGGTACGATTATCACATTTGGAACCTCTTCAGTACTTCTCCTCGCGTTTCTCACATTCCGCTCATTTGAGCTTCGGAGTGGCAAGACTTTTTTTGCCAAATCTCGCGAGAAAGCAGACATGGCGGTCCTTCGTGCATTTGTGTATGCGAGACGCGGTATTGTTCGTGAAATGCAAGTGCGGATGAAAAATTGGTTGGTTAATATTGCTCACCAATTGACGCTTGCGGCTCTTTCGGGAACCCGTCGTCTTGAAGAGCGGCTGGTTTCCTTCATCGGCTACATGCGTGAACGTACTGCGCGAGGACGTAGAAAAACGACGGGAGGTCCCACCCCATCAACATTCCTCAAAACTGTGGCTGATGAACGTCGCGAAGAGCGGGAAACTCGTTAAAATTTTCATCTGCTGCGTTACGGAGTCTCAGCTTTTCGTCGCCGTATTTTCATACGTCTTCTTAAAGCTATCTCCATGCCTTGCAGCTAAAATTTATAACCGAGTTTCCTAAAAGATATTTTATTTGTGCATTTTTTAAACTTATCGTATAAGTGAGTATCGCCGGAATAGCTCAGTTGGTGGAGGCAAACAGTACGGGGTACTGTTTGCGGTTTGTAAATCTACAAGGTAGTTTGGGTGATGTAAGTTGTCATGCCGGAATAGCTCAGTTGGTAGAGCAACGGTTTTGTAAACCGTAGGTCGTCGGTTCAAGCCCGACTTCCGGCTCCATGGAGGTTGAACATAGTTTTGGAATACTCCCGTACCGTTTAATCGAAGGGCAGTACGAATTTTTTCTTATCGAACATCATGCTGGTCATTTCACTTTTCCCAAAGGTCATCCGGAGGGAAGTGAAACTAATGTAGAAACGGCGCTCCGAGAACTGATGGAAGAAGTCGGCATTACCGACATTACGGTCGACACTGAAAAAATCTTTGAAACGGAATACGATCTAACCCGTAAAAATGGAGTTATCCACAAATTCGTCGGATATTTTCTCGGAAGAATTGAAAACGATCCACCACTCACGCTCCAAGCAAGTGAGGTCAAGAATGCACTTTGGTTGCCGTTTGAATCGGCAAAAACCCAAATTACCTTTCCAGAAGATCGAACGGTTTTGACTGACGCTATGGCATACTTAGAACATCAATCGAAGTAAATGGAACATCCGCTTCTCAAATCTCACCCATATCTGCACGTCGGAAATGCCTACGAACTAGAAGGTGCCGATCATCGCTTCTATCGTTTTCTCGAAATCATGCCAGGTTTTCTTTCGCTCCTGACACTTCTTGGTATTGTCGTCCTTTCATTCGTCGCGCCAAAGTACGCCGCATATTTCACTATTCTTTTTGCGCTCTACTGGTTTTTGAAAACCGTCTACCTCTCTGCGCATCTTCAGCACAATTTTAAACGCTTGAAACACAACATGGCAGTCAATTGGACCGCCATGCTTGTGGAGGCACCAAAGTCAGATGATATCGTTCATCTCGTTCTATTTCCGTGCTATCGCGAAGGATATGAAGTGATTTACGCAAGTATCGACGCGTGTCGAAAAGCAGAAGGGGATTCGAAGAAGATCGCGATTGTTCTTGCGCTTGAAGAGCGAACGGTAGCGGATCAAATGCCGATTGCCGAGCGTATCAAAGAAGAATTTAAAGATGATTTCTTTGAATTTCTAATCACCGTGCATCCGCGACATCTCGATGGAGAAATTCCAGGCAAAGGTTCAAACATTAGCTATGCTGCGGAAGAAGCGCGCAAACTCATTCTCGATCAAAAAAATCTTTCCTATCATCGCGTCATCGTTTCCGCGTTCGACATCGACACGGTTGTGTATCCAAAATATTTTACCTGCCTCACATGGCATTTTGTCACTGCACCAAGGCCAGAAAATGTTTCGTTCCAACCAGTCCCGCTCTACAACAATAATATTTGGGAAGCGCCGATGATTTCACGCGTCTTGGCATATTCATCAACCTTTTGGCAGATGATTCAACAAGAGCGACCAGAAAAATTGGCAACATTTTCTTCGCACGCGCTTTCATTCCAAGCGCTCTATGATGTTGGTTATTGGCAAAAAAATATCGTCTCCGAAGATTCACGAATCTTTTGGAATCTTTTTATTGCGCACGATGGCGACTACGAAGTCATTCCACTTTCATATCCAGTTTCCATGGATGCGAATGTGGCGCCAAAAATTTGGACGACAGTTAAAAACCTGTACAAACAGCATCGCCGTTGGACATGGGGAGTCGAAAATGTACCGTACATTTTGTTTAACTTCCGTAAAACGCCAAAAATTCCTTTTACCAAAAAATTCCGTGCCGCATTCGTACAGATTGAAGGATTCTGGTCGCTCGTCACCAATCCACTCATTCTTTTTATTGTCGGTTGGTTGCCGCTCCTTGTTGGTGGACATGCGTTTAATACGACGGTACTTTCGTACAATCTTCCAATTATGGCGCGCTTTATTCTCACTCTCGCAATGAGCGGTCTCATCGTTTCTGCGGCAATCTCGATGGCACTTATTCCGGAGCGACCAAAGGAATTGGGGTGGCGACGAAGTGTACTCATGCTTCTTCAGTGGATACTGGTGCCATTTACTATGATAGTATTTAGTGCGATACCCGGACTTGATGCACAGATTCGCCTCCTTACCGCACGCTACATGGGATTTTGGGTCACTCCCAAAAGTCGTTGATCAGAATCATTATAATCTCGGGTAACTGAATCAGAGTATATTTAAAAATTTCAGATGCGAGGCACGGAGAAAGCGACGAGGAGGCGTAAATGAGATTACGACAACGAGTCGCAGAGGCTCCGTAACGAAGCAGGTGGAATTTTTAAATCTGATCTGAAGTATAAAATTATATGCAGCCTCTTCAAGTGCGCACTCGTCGTTTGTACCTGATATCTCTCATATTGGTATTTTTAGTGACACTTCCATTCATCATTCTCTACGCGAGCGGCTATCATTTCAGTAAAGATTTTTCGCTCGTTGAAACCGGCGGCATTTTCATCGGACTTGAAAGTTCTGGCGCCGTCGTATACATGGATGACGAAGAAGTTGCAAGGAGTACTCTCATAACGCGGAGTTTCTTTCGCCAAAATCTAAAAGCGGGAATTTACAATATTACGGTTGAGCGTGATGGCTATTATCCATGGCAAAAAGTCCTGACGGTCGAGCCGTCATACGTTTCTGATGCCCGTGCCATTTTTATTCCACAAGACATCCAAAAAACCGAATTGGTTTTAGAGACACTGAAACCAAAAGGCGCAACCTCAACGCCCGGCGTTGACTATGTCGCAAAAGGTACCATTACTTCTACAACCGCACTGTTTACTCCAGCAACGACCAGTGCTTCGGCTCTCGCTATTACTTCCGCTACTGCGACACCAATTGCCGAAGCCGGTCCAATTGATCTCTTTATTGAGAAGGGAAATCTTATTGCAAAATTTGATGGTGCGACATCAACTGCGCCAAGCAATTTTTGCACCAAACCAACAAAATGTGTTGATTCGGTGACGATTGAAAAGGGAAGTGAAACGGTAAAGAATGCTGACTTCTTTTTTGGTAATCGTTCAGTTGCGATCTATACAACAGAGAGCGGCGTCTATGTCGCTGAGATTGATGTTAAGACTCCGAAGCTTTTGGTACCGATCTACCAAGTGCGTGGGTCGGATTTTCGGTTTGATGGAAACGATCTCATCATCAAAGACGGCAAAAAGTATTACCGACTTGAAGGGTTCTAGCGTACTTCCAAAAAGCGATATAAATCGCTATACTCGGTCTACATGAACGAACCTACCAAAGGTCACATCCATCCTCTTTCGCAGGCAATTTCGGAAATTAATGCCATTTTCCATGACATGGGTTTTGCCTTTGCGGAAGGTCCGGAACTCGAGACCGAATTCTACAACTTTGATGCGCTGAATATTCCCGGCGATCATCCGGCACGCGATATGCAGGATACCTTTTGGGTCAAAACCAAGGAGGGCGAAGGAAAAAAATTACTTCGCACGCACACCTCTCCTGTCCAAATCCGCTACATGGAATCAAAAATGAAAGCGGGAATTGAACCACCGTATCGAATCATTGTTCCCGGAAAAGCATTTCGAAATGAAGCAACTGATGCCACTCACGAAGCGCAGTTTCATCAGCTCGAAGGACTCGTCGTTGGTCCCGATATTACCATCGCGCATTTGAAAGGAACGCTCGAAGCATTTTACAAAGCGTATCTTGGTCCTGACGCAAAAGTGCGATTACGCCCCAGCTTTTTCCCGTTTACCGAGCCGTCAGTTGAAATTGATGCGTGGTATCAAAAGGGAAACGGTGGAAAGGGAAAATGGCTCGAACTCGGTGGAGCGGGAATGGTGCATCCAAATGTACTAAGGAACGCTGGCGTTGATCCCGAAAAATATCAAGGCTTCGCCTTTGGCGGCGGCATTGAGCGACCAATCATGATCAAGTACGGCATTGATGACGTTCGCTTTTTCTACAATGGCGATCTTCGTTTTGTGAATCAATTCTAATCATGAAAATTTCTCGCGCATGGCTTCAGAAGTATTTTGAAAAACCGCTTCCATCTGGCGCGGAGATTGAAGGCGCGTTTACGTTTCATGCATTTGAAATTGAGGAGAGTTTGAGCATGGGAGATGACGCGATTCTTGATGTAAAAGTTTTGCCAAATCGTGCGGCTGACTGTATGTCGCATCGCGGCATTGCAAAAGATTTGGCAGCGATTTTGGATATTCCGGTAAAAGACGATCCGCTTCGCAAATCAGTTCCAACATTTACGTCGACCGATGCGCTTACGATTTTGGTTGAAGATTCAACGCTCTGTGATCAATACATCGGTACCTTGATTCACGGTGTAAAAGTAGGCCCTTCGCCTCTGTGGCTCAAAACCGCGCTCGAGTCGGTTGGTCAGCGCTCAATCAATAATGTGGTTGATGCGACCAATTACGTGATGTTCGATATCGGTCAGCCACTGCATGCCTTTGATGCATCGAGACTTTCTGAAAAAGATGGGAAGTATGTAATCAATGTTCGAACTGCAACCGAAGGAGAAAAAATAACGACACTTGCAGGCGATGAATTCGCCGTACCGAAAGATACACTGCTTATTACTGATGGTAATTCACATAAAGCAGTTGGGATTGCTGGAATCAAGGGCGGTAAGGCAGCTGAAATTACGGAGGCAACAACCGACATTATTCTTGAATCAGCACATTTCAATTATGCGAGTGTGCGAAAAACTGCTCAGCGTCTCAAACTCTTCACCGACGCATCCAGTCGATACCAAAATAATCCATCTCCGCTATTAACTGCGTATGGCATGGATGCAGTGATCAAACTCATCCTGGATATTGCTGGCGGAGAATTAATCGGCACTACACGTTTTGAAACACCGGTTTCTGAGAATGAACCCGTGTCAGTTTCCCGCGAAAAAATTAACGGAGTTCTCGGTACAAATATTACCGTCGAAGAAATAGGCGCGATTCTAAAACGACTCGATGTTCCATTCACTGAATCAAACGACACTTTTACTGTAACGCCTCCATTTGAGCGTCGCGACATCGTCATCCCCGAAGATCTTGTGGAAGAAGTAGGACGTATTTATGGATACGACAAGATTGCACCAGAACCTCTTCCGACTAAAGCCGGTACACCAGAAATTAACAAGCGATTTTATTACGCGGAAAAGGTGCGAACACTTCTTGCACAAAAGGGTTTTTCTGAAGTGATGACGTATTCGTTTGTGCCAAAGGGAGATGTGCAGATTTTAAGCTCGGTTGCCGTTGGAAAAGATTTCCTTCGCACTAGTCTCATAGAAGGAATGAAGGAAGCACTGACATTGAATGCAAGAAACGCTGATCTTCTTGGAATCGATTCAGTACGGATTTTTGATATCGGTCGGGTTTTTCCAAAAGGCGCAGAACACACTTCTTTTGCAATTGCGGTGCAGGGTCCAAAAGGGAAGCAATCGAAGAACGACACACTCGCTCTTGAAACGGTGGAATCACTCAAAGCCATTTTCCCAACCATTTCAGGAACGCCAAAAGACGGAATTATTGAATGGAATTTTGACGAGCTCATTTCTCCGCTTTCTGAACCAACCGCATATGAACCATGGACGAACAAAAGTGACCTTGTTGCCTACGCACCAATTTCTCCATACCCATTCGTTCTTCGCGATATTGCGGTTTGGGTTCCGGAATCGGTTTCAAAAGAGGAACTCCAAAATCTAATCAGAGAGAAAGCGGGGAATCTACTCTTTCGTCTCACGCTGTTTGATGAATTCAAAAAAGAGGGAAGAGTGTCGTACGCATTCCGTCTCGTATTCCAATCAATGGAAAAAACACTTTCAGACGAAGAAGTAAACTCAATAATGAAAGAAATTACCGATACTCTGAACGACAAAGAAAATTGGCAGGTGCGGTAAATAAAAAGAAACGGTCCGAGCACATGCGCTCGGACCTCGTCTTCGTCCAGTTCCTCAAGTGAGGTAATGGAGATAAGTAAGAAATTGTACGATAGGGTTTAGGACGACTAGTATCAGTACGCACCTTGCAAACAGAGTCCTCCGTTGCTCCAGCTTAGTCTTGAGCACTGGCTTGGCTGCAAGGACAACGAGGTAAGTCCCAACCGCTACAATAATTGCGGCAAAGTCGAGTAGAACTATCAATTGATCTATCGGAGCAAACCAGGACACAAGAGTGCACAGGAGTGCAACGACGGCCATGGAGCGGTTGAGCTTCCAGAGATTTTCTGGATTAAGTAGCCACAGGAATAGATGATATGCTCTTGCCTCTGCCGCAAACTGACTCTTCCGAAACTTCCAAAAGATCAGATTGGTCATTTAAGAAACTCCGTGCCCGACAATCGGACTGCCGTATTTTTAACATATTAAAACACTAATGTCAAGTAACTTCTCCAAGTAATTTGAGTCAAAATTTGGTATAATTCTAGTGAGCTTTCCGCGCTCATTTTCATATTGTCTCCACTAAATTATGGCAAAAGCATCATCCTATACCGCAGATCAAATCTCCGTCCTTGAAGGATTGGAGCCGGTACGTAAGCGTCCGGGCATGTACATCGGCACCACTGGTCCCGATGGTTTGCACCATTTGATCACTGAAATTTTCGACAACTCTCGCGACGAAGCAATGGGTGGTTTTTGTAATGATATTGAAGTCGTCCTCCTTCCACATGATCGCGTTCGCGTTACTGACAACGGCCGCGGTATTCCGGTTGATACGCACAAACAAACCAAAGTCTCGGCGCTCGAAACGATCATGACGACCTTGCATGCCGGTGGTAAATTCGGCGGCGAAGGTTACAAAGTGTCTGGCGGTCTCCACGGAGTCGGTGCCTCGGTCGTGAACGCGCTTTCGATCTACATGGATGCGATTGTGCATCGCGATGGTGGTATTTACTACCAGGAGTACAAGCAGGGAAAAAAGAAAGCGGCGGTTAAGAAGATTGGTTCGTCAAAAGATCATGGCACGATCATTACCTTTGAACCGGATGTTGAGATTTTCAAGGAAGTAAAATTTGATTGGAACAAAATCGTTTCGCACATGCGCCAGCAGGCGTACTTGGTAAAGGGACTCCGTATTTCGGTTATTGATGCACGCGACTTTGATGGCAAGATTGATCTCGCTGACGTATTTTATTTCCGCGAACTTGGACTTGAAGTGCCGTCCCAAACGTTCTACTTCGAAGGAGGACTTCGCTCGCTCATCTCTTTCTACAATCAATACCAGAAACCGATCCACAAAAATATTTTCTACATCGAAAAAGAGCTCGATGGCGTTGATGTTGAAGTTGCGCTTCAGTATGTCGACGATATCACGCCGCGCACACTCGCGTTTGCAAATAACATTTACAACAGCGAAGGTGGTACGCATGTGACTGGTTTTAAAACGGCACTCACAAGGACGCTCAATACGTACGGAAAAAATAATAATATCCTTAAAGGTAATGATGCATTTACGGGAGATGACGTTCTCGAAGGATTGACTGCAGTCGTGTCGGTAAAGCTTCGTGAAATTCAGTTTGAGGGACAGACAAAGGCAAAACTAGGGAGCGTTGAAGCACGTGGTGCAGTCGAAGGTGCGTTCGGCGAAGCATTCTCGATGTTCCTTGAAGAAAATCCTGATGATGCAAAATCAATCGTTTCAAAAGCGATCCTCGCCGTAAAAGCACGTCTTGCAGCTAAGGCTGCAAAGGATAGCGTTCTTCGCAAAGGGGCGCTCGAAGGAATGACTCTTCCAGGAAAACTTGCTGACTGTCAGACCAAGGATGCATCAGAAGCGGAAATCTTCATCGTTGAGGGAGACTCGGCAGGAGGTTCGGCAAAACAGGGACGTGATCGTCGCACCCAAGCAATCCTTCCGATGTGGGGCAAGGTTTTGAATGTCGAGCGTGCACGTCTCGATAAGATCGTGACCGCGCGCGGAGTGAAAGAACTCATTATTGCGATGGGAACCGCAATCGGCGATACCTTTGATATTTCAAAACTCCGCTATCACAAGATAATCATTGCGTCAGATGCCGACGTGGACGGCGCACACATCCGCACACTCTTCCTCACACTTTTCTTCCGTTATTTCCGTCCGATTATCGAAGGCGGATTCCTCTACATTGCACAGCCACCGCTCTACAAAGTTTCGCAAGGGAAAGAAGTACACTACGCATTTTCTGACGAAGAAAAATTTGCCATCCTCAAGAAAATGGGTGTCAAAGAATCAGATGATGTTGAAGCCGAAGAAAATCTCGGTGAAGAACTTGAATCTGATGCGGAGGAAGTAAAGGCAAAGCGTGCTAAGAAAGTAAATATTCAGCGCTACAAAGGTTTGGGAGAAATGAACTACGAGGAGCTTTGGGAAACCACAATGGATCCAACTCGCCGAATTTTGAAGCAAGTAACAATTGAAGATGCCGAAGCGGCAGACAAAATATTCGATATTTTGATGGGAAGCGACGTATCATCGAGAAAGACATTCATCCAGTCGAACGCAAAGCTCGCCGAATTGGATGTGTAGAAGATATAGACTCCTTGCGTGTAGAGGAATTTTCCCTTGCTATCCGTGCAGCGAAACAGCATGGAGGAATTTCGATGTACTACGGTAGTCCTTGGCTTCTAGATATCCACACTGATCCAGCAGTTGCGCGGGCGGTCTGTATACGGCGCATGGAAATGCGTGGTGTTCGATTTGTTCTTCGCACGGTAATCGGTGATTGTTTTTGAGCAAGAAATGCGAGCGATACACTCTTCGGGTACGCACCGATACTTCTATCGATATGGCTTGAATCTCGATCTGTGGATCACTGACAAAGTGAACATTTGGGAAGAAATATTTAGACGAGCTATCAAAGCCGTTGATGACTTAGTTAGTGAACTCGCAAGGAACCGTGGAGTGATCAGGCGACGACCTCGAACACCCTTTCAGATCCTTGTGAGAAGGCTCCAGTAGATAAAAATCAATAAGGAAAATGAAAAGGGGCGCCTGCGGGCGCCCCTTCGATTGTTCTCCCTTCAGTAGGTCAGTCAGGAGATATTGAAGTCAAGAAATGTAATTCCGCCGGAATTCGGCAGATCAAATATAGGACAACGACTAATGCACATACGCCGACCCACCAAAAAAGCCCTTTTTTCTCTTTGGTGGAGTCTGCGTAATTGTCCGGAGAGTAGTGGAAACCGTCCCACATGATCCTGATACCTTTCGTAAGAGTTCTTTTTTCAAAGTAGCTTTCTTAAAATAATCTGTCAACAAACAGGCCCGAGCTTCGCTCGGGCCTGTTTGTTGTAATTACTGTAAGAGATTACTTCGTCTTCACAACCGTGAACTGTTTCGTCACAAGATTGTTATCCTTGTTTCGTTCATTTACGCGGTTGTTGATGTCTGCATTGACCGTGACTGAGAGCAATGACTGATCGCGGATCGCTTCATCGAATGCGAGTGTATATTCGATTCGATCTCCAGGAGCAAGAATGCGCTGCGCATCTGACTGGTAGATGTAATTTGGCATCGTTGGAAGATTTGCCGCAAACTGCCAGTTGTCGCCGGTTGCTTTTGTTCCGATATTTGCAATCGAGAACTTCACCGCAAGCTTCATGCTTGGATTGGTCGAAGGAGTTGTTGAAGAAACGAATGCATTCGTTGCTGAATCGATGTATCCGAAGTCAACGAAGGTGACTGCGAGGTCTGCCTGACCATTTGGATTATTTACTGGATTTGGATTGGTCGTTGGAATTGGACGAACATCAGTTGTTGTATTTCCTGGTGTCGTGTGTGTTCCGGTTGAACCAGTTGTTCCGGAATTTGAATTTGAAGTCGTTGATCCGGTAGTAGTTGAGTTATCCGCAACTTTGTTGTTAACAACCGTTACGGTAACCGAATCAGTAATTACTGAACCTGATTCCGTAGTGAATGAAAGCGTGAACGGAACATCGGTATAACGATTTTTCGTTGAGAGGGCGATCATGCGGATAACACCATTGTCTGCACCCATAGTGAGTGGAGTACTGGTTGCACCGCAGTTAACTGGAGTGTATGCGCCAGTTTCAGTCGTTGAGAAATCAACGGCAACGCCATCGCGGCAGGGAAGCGAGAGGGAATAGCCTCCAGGTGCGTGCTTGCCAGTGTGTGCAAACGTGAGCGTAAATGATTCGCCCGAATTTACGGTTGCAGCACTTGAAGTAAGTGCGAGATTTTCTGCTGGAATGAAAATGCTCGAAAGCGATACTGCGGCAGTAGAGATCGTCTTACCAATCGCAGAGAATGCCTTTGGCATTACGCGAACGAGTGCAACCGATCCCCACAAACCGACGCCGAGAACGGCGAGCAAACCAAGAACCGCAAGCGTCTTCATCGCTGCATTCTCAAAATTTTTCTTCTTATTCTGATTATTTTCCATACTTGTTGGTAATGGCTGGTAATTTCCCCCTCAAAGCCGCCGTTCGGGCATGCCTCAAAGTTGCCCATTCTTATCATACTTATTTTCTCTTGTCAAGCAGATCTGTTTGATATCAAATCGTATTGACGATATCTGTAAATGGGAGCATAAGAGTATTTTAGTGGGCGAAAAGTCCCCGATAGATAGGAGACTTACGGTGAGAATCCTTCTTGTTAGCACGTTGTCTCTATGCATAAACTTCTTGGCTTTCACAGCTAGTGAGGCCAAGGTACACCCGGGTCAGTTGTTCCTTCTCGTCGGAGGGGGCATTTGTTCAAGTCTTGAGCCACTGAATCAGATTGTTAGTGTTGGCCAAAAATCACATTTGGAAGCAAGAGCGCTTATTGAGCAATATTCCAAGGAGGGCAAAGAGTGTCGTATTTCAGGTGAGGACGACGGCATCTGGTTAGCGGCTATTGATGTCGTCAAAGACAACATTCTTCTCGACGGGCTTCGCTTTCAGATAGTTTCTGCTCTTGGTCCAGATGCCAAGATTTGGTATGCCATCGTGACCGATTTTGCAATTAATGAGCTCCCCGTATGATAGTGAGGTTGATCAGATTTGCCGGGGAGAAATGGTCCATAATGACCCTTCTCTCCGACATCTTTTCTTTAATTGTGGAGGAAAGTGGCTTGACATAAATATTTTTATAGTGTATAAATCTATGAGCTCGACCGGAAACCCGATTCGAGTTTTTGCTTTTTAGGCTTACATAGAGCCGTAAAGTGAGCACAATGCATAAGGAGCCATTCAGCATAAAGGTTGCCCGTGTTGCGGGAAAAATCGAAGAAAAGCGCCTTGCGTTTATCTTTTGCTTGATTGTGGTCTTCTTCGCACTCTTTGCGATCCTCTCTGTCCTTGATATCGTGCCCGAAGCAGGTCTTCGTGCTGATGCAGAAGTCTCAAAAACGAGCCTCACTGACAAGGGTGGAAATCCGTCGGTAACCGTTTCAGCAAACGAAGAACCACTTCGCATTGTTGCCTCAACGATCGGTCTCGATATGCCGATTTTGAACCCAGAAAGCCGAAATGTTGAAGCTCTGGATGCTGCGCTCCTCAAAGGTGCGGTTCGCTACCCAGGCTCAAGTTTGATGGGAGATTCAGGAACGATGTTCCTCTTCGGTCATTCTTCTGTCGTACCGATTGTCCATAATCAGTTCTATAAGACGTTCAACAACATCAAAAAGTTTGAGAACGGTGACCTGATTCATGTGCAGTCAAAGAATGTCGAAAACGTCTATCGAGTTATCTCGGTGACTGAAGCGGCAGCAAGTGAAGTACGTGTTGATTTGACCGGACACGGTAAGCGTCTCGTCCTCTCAACCTGTGATTCATTCGGCGGTAAAGATCGTCGATATGTGGTCGAAGCAGTATTTGTGGAAAGTTATTCATTGTCGAACACCCCTTAAGGGTTCGACAATGAATAACTTTCTGTAAAGAAGGTGCCAATTTATCAGATTGTCAGGTAATTATTAAAAAATACGTATGAACAAGATAACTATTCCGCTTTTCGTAATCGTTGCCGTTGTTGCGGCCGCGTTTTCTGTGCTCGCGATTCCCGACCACAAGGTGGCCGCGTGGACCTGCGCACTTTCTGTCGACAAGACAACAATCGTATCGGGTGAAAGCGCAAAGCTTTCATGGACATACAGCTATCCTGACAAATTTGTCATCGACAATGGTATTGGCACCATCACCAAGAACAATAGTTCGGTCACCGTATCTCCAACGGTTACTACCACCTACACTGGTACTGTTTCTGATTCAAAGGGAACTCGCACCTGTGGCGTTACTATCATTGTAACGACTCCACCACCATGTAACTGCAGCATTTCTGCAACGAAGAAAACAATCACTGCAGGTGAATCAACAACCATCTCATGGGATTCTGAAAACGCAGTATCTGCGGTTATGGATAACGGTGTTGGTTCGGTAGCAGTTTCTGGTTCGAAGAAAGTATCTCCAACAGTTACGACTACCTACACCATTACCTTCAAAGATAAAAATGGAAAAACAAAAACCTGCGAAGTAACGATCGTCGTTACTCCTCCACCAAGCGATCCTATGTGTACGCTTGATGCAGATAAGAGCGTACTCGAATACGGCGGCGGCACCGTACGTCTCACCTGGGATTCGGAGAACACGAATTCTGGATCTATGGACAATGGTGTCGGTATACTCGAACACCACAATGGATCAAAAGATGTACAGGTTACGAAGACAACGACATTCACTGCAACCTTCATCGGTGACTACAACAAGAAAGTAACATGTAAGAAAACCATCACCGTAAAGCCAAAGACCGTTGATTACACGCCGTCATGCACCATGTCACTTTCTCCAGAAACGGTTGTGCAAGGAAAAGGAGATTCAGTTACTCTCACTTGGGACGCATCGAATGTTGATTCCGGCTTTATCGATAACGGCATTGCAACCGTTTCGCCTTCTGGATCACGTACATTCATTCCCAATCAAGAAACACTCTACACGGGGACCTTTACCGGAAAATACGGCACCGCAGTATGTACTGCACGCGTAAAAGTAACGCCACCACCATGTACGGTTAACTGTGGCGGAGGCGGATTCGATCAGCCACGCGTTGAAATGTCGAAGCGCGATCTTCCAAATGAAAGTCCGCTCGCATTCGTCTACCTTTCACAGGTTCCATACACTGGTTTTCCTGCAACACCCCTTGAAACGGCACTCTACTGGCTCGCACTCGTAGTAATCTCTGGCGTAATCGCATACTACATTATCATCAAGAATGTACTCTGGAAGTTTGCCGCAGCACTCCTTGGCGCATCACGCAATTCAAATCAATCTGCAAATCAGACACACTACGTTGTGACTCCTGAAGAGCAGAAGGAAGTAATGGAAAATGCGTATGCAGAAAGTCGCATGAGTGCCGCTCCAATGAATCTTCCCGGAACTTCGTTCGAAGCACCAGCTGCTCCACGATTCGTCCAAACGGCATCTTCACTCAAAGATGCGATTGAGAATCATGCGCACAGCAATCAGGTTCTCTTCTCACCAGAAGTTGTCGATGCACTCATCGCGAAAGGAAATGCAATTGAAAGCGCAGTCTTGAATATTGTTGAATCAGTTGTCGAGAGTGCAAAAGCATCTTTCCCACGCGAAGATGGTTGGATTCTCATTAATCGCGAACGATTGCAGACACTCGTCCCTACGGTTGTTTCAGAAGTTGTTGCACCAGTCACGAATCATGTTCGCGAAATCACCGAGCAGTTCAAGGCAGCAATTACTCCTGCACCAGCACCCGTAGTCGCTCCAGTAGCACAAAGCTACTCGGTGCCTATGCCAAAGGAAATCAACTCTGCAAACTTCATGACCGCAATCGCGGAAGGGAAGGAAGAGGATGCATACAAAATGCTCCGCACGCTCGCTGCACAAGGTCGCGTACATGCATTCATGCTCGAAGTAATCGCATCCCTTGATTCGATCTACACGAACCGAATCGAAGGCGGAAAAGTTGTTGATGCAAAAATTGCAGAGAAAACTGCTGTCTTCTCAAACAACGAGCTCGAATCACTTCTCGCAATCATGATCAGTGGTATCGACTACACGTACTCTTCAGAACAAACTGCATCAAAACTCGCAGTCACCAAAGCTATCGAATTCTTCAAATCGAAGAATAAGTAATTATTAAAAATACAAATCCCCGCCGGCCAAGAGCCGGCGGGGATTTGTATTTGCCAAAATTCATTAGTTATTGTTTAATATTGCAAGCGTCATCAATGACATGCGGAGGTGTAGATGCGCACCGTCCTCGCTATCCTACTTCTTTGTTTACTTGCGGCATGCTCCTCAGCTATCTCGAGTAGGGGTGGAGCAAGCGTCCCAAGGCAACCGCAGATGTCTATTCCTGCACCTAGGCAGTCTCAAGCGCCTCCATGGTGGTGGAATTCACCATCTGACGATCAATATCAGTCTCGCCCGCGTAGGTATGACTGGGGCGATTATCAGGATTGCCTCAAACGAGAGCCGCATGGGATGCGGGTTTGTCCTAGACCACCGGGCAGAGATTTCGATGACCGTGGTCGTGGTCGCTTCACTAAAGACCAACTAAGAGAATACTTTAAGTGTCTCCAAAGAGATCGCTCGCACGAAAATTGTTCCCGAATCCTCGGGCGATAAAAGTAGAATGCCGGACTTCCCGAAAGGGAAATCCGGCAAATTCTTTTCTACTATTATTTCTTCTCCTCAATCTCACTCTTGAATCGAGTGAGTGCGTCTTCAAGTGAAAGCGCACCAAGTTTTCCATTATCGCGACTTTCAACCGTTACCGTATTTGACTCGATTTCTTTGTCACCAATCACTAGAGTATACGGAATTTTTTCAAGTGTTGCGTTTCGGATTTTCTTGCCTAAGGTTTCGTTTGAATCATCGAGTTCTGCGCGAATTCCTGCGTCTTTCAACATTCCAAACACTTTTTCGGCATATTCATTTTGCTTATCCGAAATCGGAAGAATTTTCACTTGAACTGGTGAGAGCCACAGTGGAAACGCACCGGCGTAATGTTCGATCAACACGCCAAGGAAGCGATCCGGAGAGCCGATCAAGGCGCGGTGAATCATAACTGGTGTTTTCTTCGAACCATCATCAGCGACATATTCGAGTTTGAATCTTGCAGGAATGTTGCGATCAACTTGAATCGTTGAAATTTGCCATTCGCGACCAAGCGCATCGACTGCCATGATATCGAGTTTTGGTCCGTAAAATGCCGCTTCGCCCTCAACTTCTTTAAATGTTGCGCCGCTCTTTTCCAGAATGTCGCGGAGTTCTTGCTCTGATCGCTCCCAGTCAGCATCATTTCCAAGATATTTTTCCTTTTTCTTTGAATCGCGAAGTGAGAGTCGAATCCAATATCCAATCTGATAGACCTGAAGCGCGCGTTTAATCACATCAAGTACTTTCAGGAGTTCATCGGCGATCTGATCTTCGCGACAGAAAATGTGACCGTCATCTTGCGCAAACATACGGAGGCGCGTAAGGCCAGAGAGTTCTCCTGGCCGTTCATCGCGATAGAGGTTTGCAAAATCGGAGTAGCGGATCGGAAGGTCGCGATAACTTCTTGGACGAGATGCATAGATCTGCGTGTGTTGCGGGCAGTTCATTGGCTTCATAAACATTTCGTCTTCCACGTACTGGGAACGAACGGACAGCATGTCTTCTTTGTACTTGTCGTAGTGACCAGAAATTTTGAAGAGTTCTCCTTTATTGATGTTTGGCGTATGCACTTCACCAAATCCAAGTTCGGTGTTTAATTCACGCGAATAGGAAATAACTTGGTTTCTAAGAATATTGCCGCGCGGCGTCCAGAGGGGCATTCCGGCTCCTACCAGATCGGAAAAAACCAACAGATCTTGTTCCTTTGCTAGTTTTCGATGATCACGCTTTTTTGCTTCCTCGCGCTTTGCGACATACTCGTCGAGCGCTTCTTTCGATTCAAACGCTAAACCATAAATACGCGTAAGCATTGGCTTTGTTTCGTCACCACGCCAATATGCGCCGGCGATGCGGTCGAGGGTGAATGAATCAGATGGAATTTCTTTTGCGGGATGTTCAGAATGTCCGCCACGGCATAGATCAGTAAAACCACCGCAGGTGTAGAAGGTGATTGTCGCACCTTCTTTTTCGAGATCGTTGATGAGCTCGGTTTTGTATTCATTTCCTTTAAAGAATTCGCGCGCTTCGTCTGCCGAAACTTCTTTGTGAGAAAATTCAGTCCACGATGGCAGGAGATTTCGCATCATGGCTTCAAGTGCCTTCAAATCGGATTCGCTTGGAGATGCGCCGCCGGAGAAATCAAAGTCGTAATAAAAACCATTATCGATTGCAGGACCAATCGTCGCCTTTGCGTGCGGAAATTTCTGCTTCACGGCTGCCGCGAGCAAATGGGCGAGGGAATGTCTGGCTGGTTCGAGATTCATAAGGGTGACAATATTATACGCGATTTTCTATTAAAAAATCCTCCGCTTGGGGAGGCTTCGTTCTTTTGAAACACAACGAGCCTCCGGGAGGTTAGGTAGTGGTCGTTGTAGTCGTCGTTCGATTCATAGAGACAGAGTATGCCGAGGGTTTCTTTTTGTCAAAATGAAATTACTCAAATTTTGATTGGTTGACAACCAAGAAATAAAAATGTTAAATCGCTCTCGAACCACCGGAGGTTACGATGGAAAGCGTAGAGCCAAGGACGATCACGATTCCTAAAGACATGCCTGCCACGAAAGCCTTCAGGGATCCTCAGAAGTTGGCTACGTGGCTTCACCTCGCGATTCTTCACGGAGGCAAGTTTCTTCCTGAAGAAACTACTACGCGCCAGGTAGAACTTGAGCGCCCTCAAACCCAATTCGAGACCACTGTCACGGTCTGGATCCCCGGCGAGTCTTTCCAGAGTTTCCGTAACTGCTGCCAAGCAGGAGATATCTGGAAGGATGGGGATCTCAAAGAGACCTATTGGTCTGAATAGTTTCGTATCATGGCTGGCTGGAGCGGGGGAAACCCCGCTCATTCTTTTTGCAAAAAAGAAACCGGACCTGCTTAGAGCGCTTTTACTGCATCAGCGACGATTGATGGTTCGCCATTTCGCATAGAAAATTTTCCTTTGACTGCAATGCACGCCTCGGGAACAGCCATTGTCGATTTTTCCGCATATAACTTTGGGAAAAAGACCACTTCGATTGACCCCGACATATCAGCGACTTTTGCGAATGCCATCTTATCGCCCTTTTTGGTGAGAACGACTCGCAAATCTTCAATAATGCCGCCAACGACCGTTTCTACTCCTTCGTAGGTTGTTCGTTTTATATCGGTAATTGTTTTGCCTCGATTCGCTAACTTTTCTTTGTAGTTATCAAGTGGGTGTCCTGAAATATAGAGACCAAGAAGTTCTTTCTCCCATTGCAATTTTTGTGCCTGCGTTGCGGGATCTGCCGGCGCAAGGCGAAGTTCAGAAATGCCACCAGACAGTCCGCCAAACAAGGAATCCTGATGTCCGTTTGACGATGCTTCTTTATTGAAGAGCTGAAGATTTTCAATATTCGCCATCATTGATCCGCGCTCGCCAAACTGGTCTAGTGCTCCCGCCATAATGAGTGCTTCGAGTGATTTTTTATTGAGGTTTTTGTCCTGAATGCGTGTCAAAAAGTCTGCGAGCGACTCATATGGCCCATTATTTTTTCGCTCTTCAATAATCACATCTGCAATTCCTTCGCCAAAGTTTTTGATTGAGTATAATCCGAAGCGAATTTTTGATTCCTCAGGAACGACCGAAAATACGCCGTAACTTTCGTTTACATCTGGCGGCAGAACTTGAATATGCATGCGCTTTACTTCGGTGATGATTTCAGAGACTTTCTCAACATCGCCGGAGTCGGCAGTCAGAACACATGCCATGTATTCAACGGGGAAATTTGCCTTCATGTACGCCGTTTGATACGCAACACGACCGTAGCTTGCGGCATGCGCTTTGTTGAATCCATACGCGGCAAACGGCTCGATGAGTTTCCACATTCGCTCCGCTTTTTCTTTGGTTAATTTTCCATGCTCAATAAATCCTTTGATCAACTTCTCTTTTTGCGCTTCCATTTCTGCTGGAATTTTCTTTCCCATGGCTTTGCGAAGTTTGTCGACTTCAAGCCAGGAATATCCGCCGATCTCAACCGCGACCATAAGCACGTCGTCTTGGTAGGTGATAACTCCGTACGATTGATCAAGAATATTTTTGAGACGCGGATCGAGATAGGTAATAAGAGACGGTGTGTGCTTGCGCTCAATATATTGCGGAATGGATTCCAAAGGTCCTGGACGATAGAGCGCAACCATCGCGTTGATGTCGTGGATAGTGGTTGGTTTTAGTTCCTTCAAAAACCGTGTCATGCCGGAGCCATTCAACTGAAACAAACCCATCGTTTCTCCCTGCGAGAGAATTTCAAATGTTTTTGGATCATCGAGGGGAATTTTTTCGATATCAATATCAATGTTGCGGATTTTTTGTACCCGCTTCACCGAATCGGCAAGAATCGAAAGATTTTTGATCCCCAGGAAGTCGAACTTAAGAAGTCCTGCATTATTTTCATCAATTGAGTACATGTCGTACTGCGTGATGATCTTACCGCCTTTTGGATCGAGTTGAAGCGGTGTGTAATCAGTCAAAGGCGTCGGTGAAATGACAACACCCGCTGCATGAACTCCCACATGCCGCGCGCATCCTTCAATTTTTTTCGACAGTTCGATTACTTCCTTCGCGTCCTTGTCGCCTTTATAGAGTTTCAAAAGTTCCGGCTCTATTTCAAGCGCATGAGTAAGGGTCATTGGAAATCCTTGCGAACCAATTGGAATGAGTTTTGCGATCCGGTCTCCAACGGCATATGGATGTCCGAGTGCGCGTGCGACATCGCGCACCGCCGCTCTCGCCATCATGGTTCCAAATGTACCGATCTGGGACACTTTGTCTGCGCCGTATTTATTTTTGGCATATTCAATAACTTCATCGCGACGGTTGTCAGCGAAGTCCATGTCGATGTCCGGAGCAGTGGGGCGCTCGGGATTCAAAAATCGCTCGAACGGAATTTTATATTCAAGCGGATTTACCTTGGTAACACCTGTTAAATACGTCACCAGTGAGCCGGCGACCGAACCTCGAATGTTCGTATATATGTCGTGTTCGTGTGCAAAGCGTAAGAGATCGGCGACCACAATAAAATAACTTGCATATCCTTTTTGTTTGATGATACCGAGCTCGTGTTCGAGTCGCTCTTTTATTTCGGTTGTCGGAGTGAGTCCACGCGTTTTGATTCCTTCATAGGCAAGGAAGCGAAGTTCTTCGTCCGGCGTTCTGCCGCTTTCAATTTGTGGAATAGGGAACGCCCATTTGCCGAGCGGCAGTTCAAGCGTGCACATCGATGCGATTTTCAACGTATTCTCGAGTGCTTCGGGTGTTTTTGAAAATAATTTTGCCGCTTTTTCCTGATCGATGAATGAAAAATCTTCTTCGGCATCATCAAAACCGCTCTGACCTTCTTCGGCGAGCGTGCCGCCCGATTGGATTTTTACCATCGTCTCTCTCGCACGTCGGTCTTCAGGTTTCAAATAGTACACATCGTGTGCGGCAACGATCTCTGCTCCATTCTCTTTAGCAAATGCAATTATTTTTTCTTGGAGACTTTCATGTCCATCGATTTCTGGATGATGCGTTACTTCGAGAAATACATTTTCACCTCCAAATGTCTTTTTGTACCATTCATATATTTCTTTCGCTTTTGCGAAATCACTCATGCGGAGCGCATTCGCGATCTCGCCACTAAATGAAGTTGGAATCGCGATCAAACCTTCTTGATATTTTTCAAGTAGTTCGCGATCGACACGCGGTTTGTAATAAAAGCCTTCAAGTCCCGAATCAGTGACGAGCTTCAAAAGATTTCGATATCCTTCGAGATTTTTCGCAAGAAGAATCAGTCGCGCGCGTCGATTGTCGACACCTGGTTCCTTGTCTTGACGGGTACGCGCCGCAACATACGCGTCGATTCCGATTATTGGATGAATGCCTTGCTCTTTGCATTCCTTATAAAATTCGATGGCGCCGTAGAGGTTGCCGGCGTCTGTGAGAGCAAGTGCTTCCATTCCATCCTCCTTTGCCGCTCCGACCAAATCAGGGATTTTTGGCAAAGCATTCAAAAGGCTATAATGACTGTGTGTGTGAAGATGGACGAAGCGATTCATTACCCGCCAGTATATCAGAGAGAAATGCTTGACTCCGCTTGGAAGAATACGCAAGACATTGCAAAGAATTTCGATTGGATAATTGGTATTGATGAAGCAGGTCGCGGACCTATTGCGGGTCCGGTATCAGTTGGTACCGTTATGATTCCGGCGGATTTTGATGCCGGTTTTTTTGTGGGTATTCGAGATTCCAAACAACTATCTTCGGAGCGCCGCGAAGAATGGTTTGTAAAAATGAAGGAACATCCGAGCATTCATGTTGCGGTGTCCCTAGTCGGGGCTTCGCATATCGATTCGCGCGGGATTGTAAGTGCAGTCAAAACAGCAATGGCGCGAAATCTTCGTGAACTTACCGAAGATATCGATCCAGGATCAATTCTCGTACTTCTCGATGGTTCACTGTACGCGCCACGACATTTTACCCACCAGGAAACGATTATTAAGGGCGATGAATTGGTGCCGGTTATCTCGCTCGCGTCGATTGCGGCAAAAGTGACCCGCGACCGACACATGGTAAGGCTTGGAGAAAAATATCCCGAATACGGTTTTGAAAAGCATAAGGGATATGGCACCAAAGAGCATTATCGGAATTTGAAAAAGCATGGTCACCTCAATATTCACCGGAGTTCATTTCTCTAGTTGACTAAGTCAATTGGAGTGGTAGGGTTATTTTGGACACTTACCTTAGAATCAGGTCACCTCAGATGCCGAGACAACTAACGGGGCGGTTCCTGGCCCTCGTTCCATCAGAGAGCTCGCTTTTCTACAGACCAAGCGCACCACTAGCTCCCCCAAAATGTACCGGTTGTCCTCATTACGAGGGTATCGCAGGAGCAGGTGGTCATTCCCATCAGCCGCAAATATTTTGTCGGTTCGCCAACGGTTTCAGATATATGCCGCGTGCAGATTGCCCGGATCGATTTAAGAAAGTTGGCGACACATAAGTCGTCGGTTAGGGAGGCGCCGAACACGTTCAATCCGTGTCGGCGCCATTATCTTTTATGCACAGTCTGCCGCTTGTTTCTTGTATTTTTAAGCCATTTTTGCTAGGGTACACATATGTCAGTCCGAATGAAGCGCACTCGTGCAAAGGTCGGGGCAACCCGGAGCCATCATCGGCTCGCCTCAAGCACGCTTACCAAATGCCCGCATTGCGGTGCGTCTATGGTGCGCCACGCAGTTTGTCCAAGTTGCGGTATGTACCGCGGCCGACAGGTGATTGACGTAGCAAAACGCAAAGTTTCTGCGAAGAAGAAGTAATCGGGCGCGAACGTCGCGCCACGTTGATTGACATAGGAAGTGAGGTTAGCCGTCTTTGTACACAATGGCGAATAGACATCTGTCGAGGTCAATAGTCCTCCAAACGCTCTTTGAATGGGATGTCACCGAGAAAAACGGTGATGGGGGTATTGATGTCGAAAAGGTGCTTGCGCGCAACATTGATGAATTCGCTCCAGGAACGAGTGATTTTTCATACATGGACAAACTCCTGCATGGTGTCATGCAGAAGAAAGATGATCTCGATCAAATAATTGAAAAAGCGGCACCGGAATGGCCGATTGGTAAAATCGCTCCGGTTGATCGCAATATTCTCCGGCTCGGACTATTCGAGCTTCTCTTTGCTGATCGCAAAGAGGTTCCGGCAAAAGTCGCAATCAATGAAGCGATTGAGCTTGGCAAAAATTTTGGCGGAGAGTCTTCCGGCCGATTCGTTAACGGCGTACTCGGCGCAGTCTACAAAGAACTCGGTGAACCCGGCAAAGAAGAGACCTCAAAGAAAAAAAAGAAGCAGGATGTTCCGTACGATAAACTGCCACTCGAACGAAAAGTCGGCGCGGTCGTATTTGCTCGCGAAGGCGAAGAAGTCTATGTTGCACTCGTGCATGACGTGTTCGGTCACTGGACGCTTCCAAAAGGCGGCATCGAAGACGGTATAAGCGAAGAAGCGGGTGTTGTTCGAGAAATTAAAGAAGAAATCGGACTCGACATTACCGTCAAAGAAAAACTCGGCGAGAACGAATACGTCGCAACCACTCCTGATGAAGGAAAGAAACGTAAGCGTGTCATCTACTTCCTCGCGGAATCTGAATTTTCGGATATCACGCTCGAAGAAAAAGGAGGACTCGATGATGCACGTTGGTTTAAGCTCTCATCGATCCTTGATCTCAACTTCTACCGCGACATACTTCCTATAATCACCAAGGCCATCAATCTTCTCTTGCAAAAGCAATGAGAATGTTCCTAAAAAATTCATCTGTTTTGTTCCGGAGCCTCTGAAAATTTTCCGCCGTACCTTGGTACGTCTCCAAATTTTCTTTCTCCGCGCCGCGCATCTGAAATTTTTAGAAACATTCTGAAAACCATACATACTACTAATTCAGATCTACTGTCATGACCTCGAAAAACGAAGTCGCTAAGTTTGCAGAAAAAATCGGAGTTCAATTTACAAATATCGCACTCTTGGAACAAGCGTTCACGCATCGCTCGTATCTCAATGAGCACCGCGAAGAAAAATTGCTCCACAATGAGCGTCTCGAATTTTTGGGAGACGCAGTTTTGGAATTGGTCGTGACGCGCTATCTTTTTGAACGATTTCCAAATGATAACGAAGGGGAACTCACTGCGTATCGCGCGGCACTGGTAAATACCAATACTATTTCGAATGTTGCACTCTCGCTTGGTATGAATGATTACCTCCTGCTCTCGCGTGGTGAAGCAAAAGATACTGGCCGAGCACGTCAATATATTTTGGCAAACACTTTTGAATCGGTAGTTGGGGCTATCTATCTCGATCAAGGGTATGATGTTGCGGCTGACTTTATCGCACAAAATATTTTTCCACTCACCGATGACATCGTCGCAAAAAAACTCTGGCAGGACGATAAAAGCCATTTCCAAGAAGAAGCACAGGAGCGTGTTTCGATGACGCCAACCTATAAGATCATGAGCGAGTCGGGACCGGATCACGACAAGCATTTCACCGTTGGCGTTTTCCTTGGCGCAGAAATGATTGCGGACGGAACTGGAAAATCAAAACAAGAAGCAGAACAAATGGCAGCCCGAAACGCACTCTCGAAAAAAGGGTGGTAGTTAATGTTGAAAACGGAATTGCGTTTTGACAATTTGCATGATATGTTTCGGCGTTAGACCGTGGTGGTCCTCGTTCCTAACAGGAGGGGCTGTACTTGCTAGTCACAATTGGATATCTACAACAGCGTGCGCCTAAGGGCGGTTTTCTATTGGTGCCCGTCCAGTCATCTAACTGGAGTCCGCAAGCAATCGCTGATTTCGGAAAGTATCATCTTAATTTCATTCCTAACTCACCAAGGGTTGGAGAAGAGCAAGCTCGTTTTCTCTCCTCACTTTCTCAGAAATAGGAGAGGGAAACCATGCACTCCGGCTCAAAAAAACCACTTCTGCGGGAAGTTGATATCAATTGGTGTAACAGACCGCTTGAAGCGCGGAAAAGTGCTTTGCCACCTCGCCCACCAGGCCGAATAAAGCCTCGTAAGGGGCCGGGGCGCGGCGATCCAGTTCGAAGAGCTCTAGAACGCACCTACTCGATACAATATCGGGGGTAGTGACGAATCAGCGGCGCCTGCAAGCAGGCGCCGCTCAAACTTTTATATCCCATGCTAAAATATTTCCATGTATCTGAAGAGTCTCGAGCTCTCCGGCTTTAAATCGTTCGCCAAGAAAACCGATCTAGAATTTAGCTCGGCGATTACTTCTATTGTTGGTCCAAATGGCTCGGGTAAATCGAATGTGGCAGAAGCATTTCGATTTGTGCTTGGCGAACAATCGATCAAATCGATGCGCGGTAAGCGTGGCGAAGATCTTATTTTTAATGGTTCTGGATCGACGTCACGCATGAATCGCGCGTCGGTCAAAGTTGTATTTGATAATCGTCCTACCAAAAAAGCTGATGGATCGAGTGCTAGACTCCTTCAAATTGATTTTGATGAAGTGTCAGTCGAGCGCGCCGTCCATCGTGATGGAGAAAACGAATACATAATAAATGGAAGCAAGGTACGTCTTCGCGATGTTATTGAGCTTCTTGCTGGAGCGAATATCGGCGCATCAGGACATCATATTATTTCGCAAGGTGAAGCCGATCGCGTTCTTTCTGCAAACCCAAAAGAGCGCAGAGCAATGATCGAAGATGCTTTGGGGCTCCGCATCTATCAATACAAGCGTGAAGAGAGCATCAAGAAGCTTGAAAAAACTGAAGAAAATCGAAAGCAAGTAGAAGCGCTGCGGAAAGAAAATGCGCCGCATCTTCGCTTTCTCGAGCGACAAGTTGAGAAGCTTCAAAAAGCAGTGTTGCTTCGTGAAGAACTCGTTTCAACATATCAAGAATATTTAAAGCGCGAGGAAATATACATTACCCACGCGTCCGACAAACTTCAAAATGAAGCGACGACCCCAGAGAGTGAGATGAAAGAGCTCGATCGCCGCCTCGATGACGCAAAGAGAATTCTCCAAGAATCTGATTCACATGACGCAAAAAGTGACGAAGTATTGTCGATCGAAAACGATCTCCGGGATGCACGTACCGCAAAGGATACGCTCTCACGCGATCTTGGTCGTCTCGAAGGAGAAATTGTTTCAGAAGAGCGTCGTGTAGAAAGAGAAGAGCGGGCGAGAGAAGCAGGAAAAGATGTTTCAGTGCCGCTTCACACGATAGAATCATTTGCGGATGATTTGGAGAGTGAGCTCCATGCATCAAAAAAAGGAGAAAGTGTCTCGCATATTCATGGCCTTATCGACAAGATGCTTTCTCGTCTTCGCGATTTCATGGCACATATTAAGTCGAACGGGGCAGGGCATTCAATTGATGAAAGCAAACAACTGATTTCTTCACTTCGCGACAAACACGCGAGGATTTCTTCGTCGATTAAAGAAGCGGAGGCGGAAGAAGCAAAACTTGAAGAACGCTATCTTGCGCTCAAATCAGAAATTGAAAGTAAAAAAGATAAAGGGCGTGAATCGGAGCGGGCGCTCTTTGAAATCATGGCCCGTCAAAGCGAAGTGCGAAGCATCCTACAATCGATTGAAATGCGCCGACACGATCTCGCTCGCCTCAAGGACGCCTTTGAAAATGAGCTTCGAGAAGCAAGTGCCTTGATCGGAATTGAAGCGGCGCACTATAAAAACATTCGCATAGTAGACAAGCATTCTATCGAGATTCCGCTCCATGAAATGCTTGAAGAGGAGCGAAGCATTCAAGAAGATCGACGTCGCTCGCTTGAAAAAATGAAGATCCGGCTTGAAGAACTCGGAGGTGCTTCCGCAGATGATTTGATGAAAGAGTACACGGAGGTCAAAGAACGTGATTTGTTTTTGACGCGTGAACTTGCAGATCTAGAGAAATCTGCCGAAACGCTCCACAACCTCATTGTGGAACTCGAAGATAAACTAAATATCGAATTTGGGCTCGGCATCGACAAAATCTCGAAGGAATTCGGCACATTCTTTGAACTCATGTTTGGTGGCGGGACAGCGAAGCTCGTATTGGTTGAAGAAGAAAAACGAAAAAAGATTTCTCCAAATATTCTCTCACTTGATGGAGATGAAAAGGAAGTTGAAGAACCAAGTGATACTGAAGAAGGTGTTGATGTGTCAGTCAATTTACCAAACAAACGAATCCGTGGTCTCGCGATGCTCTCCGGTGGCGAACGAGCACTTACTTCGATTGCGCTTATTTTTGCAATGTCGCAGGTCAATCCACCGCCATTCCTTATTCTCGACGAAACCGATGCGGCGCTTGATGAAGCCAATTCACGTCGCTATGGCGATATGATCGAAAACCTCGGAAAGAAATCACAGCTTATCGTCATCACGCACAATCGCGAAACGATGAGCCGCGCCGGCGTTCTCTATGGCGTTACTATGGGCTCGGACGGTATTTCAAAACTCTTGTCAGTCAAATTCGAAGAAGCGGTCGCGGTCGCGAAATAAATTGACTTTTTTTGTACCGCATGGCATTTTGCTTGTAGACTAAATCTTCCAGCAACTTCTAGAAGGGAAATTCAATGATGGAGCCTGTAGGTCCAGATACGACATTGGAGATTGTAATCAAAGGAGCGGTGATGTTTGCGACCATTCTGACCGCTGGATTGTTGGTCGGTTCGCAACTCTTGAAAACTGCTGCAGAAGATTTGAAGAAAATACGCGCACGGAAGGGGGCTCTGGTTGTCGGCATGATTATTTTTGGATTCCTTTCTCCAACTGCTAGGGCAGATCACGGAGATGATCGGCTTTTATCTGAACAACCGATCATCGATATATCGAAACCGGTAATGGGAAACAAGGAAACGATATTCAAGGATTTGTGTACCACCCGCTTGGTCCACTGCGAATATACATTTATTCCTAATGGTCCCGGTGGTGATGGAGTATGGGGTTCAGATGACGGATTCGAACCCCTTGGTGGAGCTTGTTCCGGAGAATTATCTGCGAACGTACTTAGGCAAGTCCCCGCCTTCAAGAACAAGTTCGAGAATGCCGCTTCGGTCAAGGTATCGGATATATGGCCAAACGGATACCAAACAATTCTCTGGATTGATAGCGCTACCAAAGCTATATTTTCCTGTACCCAAGGTTATGGTCTGATACTGTACTTTCGCCAGACTCTTTGGGTGAACTAATTTCCGTAGTCAAATCTATCGACCCCGATGCTTAGCGCTCGGGGTCGAACTATTTTTAATGCTTTGTTATACTCTTTTGGTATGAATAAAAGTATGTACCTCGGCGTTATTGCCGGAATTATTATAGTCGGAGGAGTATTTTGGTGGATGTCCATGAGAGGAAATAGTTCACCGAAAGATGAAGTGACGACGAACGCATATGGCACCGACGTGAATCAGAATCCTGATGGAGCAAATGGGCAGGCGACTAACAATGCAACCGAAACTACCAACCAGCCGCAACCAACAACTAATACAACTTCTATGAATCCAACGGTCACACTGCAAACAACAAAAGGAAATATCACAATCGAACTTGACGCGGCGCATGCGCCAATAACTGTCGCTAATTTCGTAAAGCTTGCGGAGAGCGGATTTTATGATGGCGTAAAATTCCATCGCGTCATCAAAGGATTTATGGATCAGGCAGGAGATCCGCTTACCAAAGATGATTCTGCAAAAGCACGTTGGGGAACCGGTGGCCCGGGCTACACGATCGCCGATGAATTTCAAAATGGACTCGTCAATACGCGGGGAACAATTGCGATGGCAAATACCGGCGCACCACATTCAAGCGGTAGCCAATTTTTCATCAATGCTGTCGATAATGCATTCCTAAACGGTGGCTACACGGTCTTTGGGAAAGTAACTGCAGGACTTGATGTCGTTGATGCGATCAACAACACACCAACTGCCGCAGGAGACGTGCCAACAACTCCGATTACGATTACCAAAGTAGTCGTTGCGAAATAAATCAGAAAAAACAAAACCGGCGCGGACGAATGTCCGCGCCGGTTTTGTATATCTATTATCCAAATGTAAAGGTAAATGCATTTAGCCCTGCTGCCGGAATAATCAGTTTGATCGTATGAGAACCCCACTCGCTGTCTTCAATCAATCGATAGAGACGATTCTCTTTGATCGTGACATATCCATCTTTGTCGACATCTGCTCCAGCACGCGCGCCAGGAGCTGCACCATCAATTAATACCTGGACTTTAATACCGGAGAGTGAACTTGCGACAAAAAATACTTTTTGTGCCTGATACGGATATACGATTTCTGCATTCGTCGTTTTATTTACCGCACTCTCTTTTGAGAATTCCCACGTTCCGCCAAGATAGAGCGTATTGGTATTTTGATCTTTCGGTACGGTAAGTGTTTGTCCGCTTTCAGTGAGACGGGTTCCATTTCCTAAATATTCATTTCGTGCCGATCCAAAATATGTTTCTGGACTAATTGGCGCTCCAGAGTGTACTACTTCAACTCCAGCGGGATTCACGACTCCTGTCGGTACCCCACCTTCTTCACCAAGTACCATTTTTCGCTCCTGAAGCGCATTTTGAATAGCCCGCTCGGTCTCTTCATACCCACCTTCGCCAATATGATCGTGCACAATATACCCATCGATATCAATGAGATATTCATGCGGCCAATATTGATTTTTATACGCACCCCATGTGCCATAATTGCTGTCGAGAACTACGGGATACGTGATGCCAAATTTGTTCACTGCTTGTCGTACGTTGGTGATTTGTTTTTCAAAATCAAATTCAGGTGTGTGAACGCCAACAATTTCAAATCCTGAATCTTTATATTTTGCATACCATGCTTTGAGGTAGGGAAGTGTGCGAATGCAGTTGATACAGCTATATGTCCAAAAATCAATAAGTACTACTTTTTTCCCGACGAGTTCAGAGAGTTTAAACTCTGGCGTATTAATAAATCCTTGTGGCTGTACAAACTCTTTTGCCGAAGGGAAAAATGCTGCCTTTCCACCTCGATTGCTTTTGGAATTATCAATCGGCGCAGTCGTTGTGGTTGTTGCATTTGGTTTTGCAATATCAACTCCTTCAACTGTAATTGCTCCTGGGCTTGCTTTCCCCATTTCCAAATACCAAATCGTTCCGACAATTGCTATCGCAACAAGCGCAAGAAGAATAATGCGAGTTTTTCCGTTCATTGTGAAAGGAGAAAATTATTAACAAATCCAAAATTTCCAATCAGCGACAATTCCCCGGTAAAAATCAGAATTCCAATTCCCACGAGCAACACTCCAAAGATCACGTTTATGTACGTTGCGGCGCCGGCCAAGCGATTCAAAAATAGATTTGCTTCTGCGGCGAAGAGACCAACCAAGAGAAAGGGAATACCAAGTCCAATCGCGTAGGTGAAGAGAAGTGCAAATGCGGAGCCTGGTGCAGCAGCCGCAAGTCCAAGAATTGCACCAAGAACCGCGCCAACACACGGCGTCCATCCGGCGGCAAATGCGAGTCCGAACACGAATGACGTTAGGTATCTCGATTTGAATGAAGTATGTACCCCAATCTTGTATTCGCGATTTAGAAAATCGATAGTAATAAGTCCCATCAAGTAGAGCCCGAAGAAAATAATTACTGCACCTCCAATTCGTCCGAGCCACGTTTGCACGCTATACGCAATCGACTGAAGAATCGTATTTAAGAGAATGCCAAGGAGTGCGAAGACAAGCGAAAAGCCAAGTACAAAAAAGATACTATTGATAAACACTTCGCGGCGCTTTGGTGTCGTGCCACTGGTTCCGGCCCCTGCGAGATAGGCAAGAAAACCTGGCACGATTGGCAGTACACATGGAGAAAGAAAAGAGATTACTCCCGCGGTAAATGAAATGAATAAAGTAACGTGCATATAATTACATTCGAGAACTAATCTCGGTTTTAAAATCGTTATCCATCCACGCATCCTCAGTCTTCAGAAGTACGGTGTCGCCACGCATGATGATTTTGGTGCGTGTTGCGCCGATATTTAGATCACGCGCGAGTAATTTTTCGTCTGCGCTCGTAATGCTGTCGTTGAAATGCGCACGAAACCCAATCGCCCCAGACGGAAGTGAATCGAATGTACTCTCGAGACTTTCAAATTCTGATTGTGAAAATTGATCCCAACTGGTGTAGAAAAAGAGCACGATCAATTTTTTTGAATCAACAGCGGACAAATAATCCGATCGATTAAATTCAAGAAGCGGAGAGGCACCAAGCGAGCCCGCAAGTACTTTTCCAGATAAAGAACGAATTGGTTTTGTTTTCGATGGTTCTGTTTTTACTGTTGTTGTAGCAGTCGTTGTCGTAGTGGCTTGAGTCGAAGTCGTCGCGGTACTTGGTGGACATTCGGCAAATTCGCATTTTGGTCCACTTCGTCCAACCGTACTTCCGTCGGGGCATATTTTTGCTTCCATCGTGCAGGCGGTATATTCGGGCACCTGATATTTGTACTTGGCATAGAGAAAACTTCCGCCAATCACAGCCACCAATAAGATCGCACAAAAAATGAGCACCTGATGTATTCGCATTGGAGTAATTATAGCGCGGGTTGTAATCGTGGGAAGCTAGGTGCGGGTGGAGGAGCGAGTGCAATCAGTACAAGTACCAAACAACTCCAACGAATGATTGCCGATCGTTTTGAATTTTTTGGATTCGGTAAGGGCGCTCGGAATAATTGCATCAAGGCGGCATTCCTCAATGTCTTCAACGGTACCGCAGTTCGTACAGGTGATATGGTGATGGTGAGAACCAGTTATACGCTGAGCCAATTCAAAGCGTCGTTCCTTTGCATTTTTTACTTCTACTACTATTCCGGCGCGCATACATATTTCAAGCATACGATATATTGTCACCTGACTGATTTTTGTACGTCCAAATTCTTTTTCAATTTCGGGCAAAGAAAGAGGGAAGTGTCGACCTTCTAAGATCGAAAGTAATTGCAGTCGATGTGGTGTTGCACGAAGACCGGCAGTGTGAAGTGACGAAGTGTGGTCGGCAGAAGCAATGTGTTTTGTAGAGGTATGCATTACGGAGAGTATACAGAATCTCTGAAGTAAATGCAAAAAACTTGCATTTAAAAATACAGGATGCTACGCTATTTACCATGATATTCGTCATCAGCTTCTCTGCATTTTTAGCAACACTTGCCGGTGGTGCGTTTGCGCTCCGATTTAAGGATCGACTCCATTTAGTACTTGGTTTTAGTGCCGGCGCCGTTATCGGTGTCGCTTTTTTTGATTTGCTTCCGGAGGCGATTGAACTCGGGAGCAACTATTTTAATATCGGACACGTTACTGCAATCACTGCATTTGGATTCATGATTTACTTGCTTCTTGACCGCTTCATCGTTTTTCACACGCACCATGAAGATGACGGATCACCAGTTGCAAATGTCCGTCGTGGTCGGTTTGGTGCAGGAACTCTTGCGATTCACAGTTTTCTCGACGGTGTTGCGATCGGTCTTGGATTTCAAGTTTCTCCTGCCGTTGCTGCAATTGTTGCTGCGGCAGTCTTAACACATGACTTTTCTGATGGCATCAACACCGTCAATCTTATTCTTAAAAACAAAGGCGATTCAAAGAATGCTTTTCGTTGGCTTCTCGTTGATGCGATTGCGCCGATCCTCGGCGCTGCTTCCACTTTGTTATTTCAATTACCTGAACAAGGACTTTCAATTGTACTCGCGCTGTTTGCTGGATTCTTCTTCTATATTGGCGCCGCTGATCTCTTGCCAGAAAGCCACCATGCCCATCCAACTGCTTGGACGACTTTCATGACGATCCTCGGCGCCGTCGTCCTATTTATTGTTGTCTCACTTGCGTCTTTATAGGCGCGGCATACTATTCTGGTATGCGACTACTGATATATATCGGAACATTGGTACTCATATTTCCAATGCTCACATCGGCGTATACCACCGACGATCCATACGGAACGACCCGTACCGAAACAGCGGAAGTAATTGCAATTACTGACTCAGGCACTGAAACGATTCCTGGAACAAGTTCGATCGCTCACGAGCAAACACTCCAGGCACATGTCCTTACTGGACCGGACGCAGGAAAGATCGTCACCGTAAAAAATGATTTTACCGATGTAAAAGTCGGTGACCGTTTTCTTTTGGTACAACAAACCTATCAAAATGGCGATAGCACCTACTTTCTCCAAGATGTCGACCGCCGAATGGGATTGGTGTGGCTTACCGTGCTTGGTGCAGGAATTGTAATTATTTTTTCTGGATTGATTGGAGTGCGTGCGATTATTTCGCTTGCGGCAAGCATTGCTGCACTTATTTGGATTCTTTTACCCCTACTTATTAAAGGATGGTCGCCAGTGCCAGTTGCTGTTGCTGTATCGGCGGGAATCTTAGGAATGGTAATGTATCTTACCCACGGATGGAATCGGATTACGCATGCGGCATTTGCCGGAACTGCAATTACGGTATTGCTCACCGGGATAATTTCTTCTCTCTCCGTTTCTCTCCTCCGGCTCTCCGGATATTCAGCAGATGAAGCGGTGTATTTGAATCTTGCTGCGGGAGGAGTGCTTGATGTGAAAGGTTTGCTTCTTGCGGGAATCATCGTAGGAGTACTTGGCGTGTTGAATGATGTCGCAATCACGCAATCAGCAACAATCGCAGAGCTCCGCCATTTTGATCCAACACTCTCGATTCGAGAACTATATCGTCGCGCAATGCGAATCGGTAGGGAACACGTAGGGGGTTTAGTTAACACGCTTGCGCTTGCATATGCTGGAGCAAGCTTGCCACTCCTTTTACTTCTGACTCAATTACCAACTGCGCCATCGCTCCTCTTAAATCAAGAAATACTTGCGGTTGAAATTGTGCGCACGGTGATTGGCACGATTGCACTCACTCTCGCTGTTCCGATCACGAGTCTCCTCGCCATTTACTTCCGAGTCGAAGCAAAACCGCACGGTCATCATCATTAAAAATCGAGACCGCAGAGATCGCTCTCTGCGGTCGAATATGTTTGACGGTACTTCATCGCATTTGCCTTCTTTTCGTTTCGGCGAGGCTTCGGAGTGCCGTCTGTGTCCCCACACTTTCCATTTCTTGTTTCGTGAGGAGTGCCAATAATCTAAGATCGCCATCCAAACCGCTCGAACCTATTCTGAAACTACTCGCAATGAGTGCGACAGTGTTACCAAGCACGATGAGATGCGCAGCAACGCAAAGTCTCGCGGGGTGTGTAAGGCGATCTGCATCGTGCACTCCCTTAAATTCCAAAGTTCGTATCCGTTCGAAAATACCTTCCGAATCTCTTGGGAAAGAAATGAAGTTACCTCCTTTGGTCTTACAGCGAAGTTGTGTCGAATCTTCAGGATCATGGATCCATGAGGCCGGCTCTTTCATTCGCTCTTGTAGTTTGGCAAATCCTTGTGCCTCGGCATCTTCTCGTCTTTTCGTAACTATTATTGCATTTCCTGCAAAGTGTCTGTTTCTAAAGTATCTTATTGCCTTAGGCATCACTCTACTCCTAGATAGACATACCAAATCTATGTTCTATTATTTTTTCAATTTCATCAAGTAATAAAAAATGCCGGACTGGTTGTGCTCGTTTGAGCTCACCAGTCCGGTCCGGTCCTACTGTCTTGCGTACGCTAGCCTCCTTGCTTTATCGAGGGAAGTGAAAGTAATAATCTCCCCTTGGGCAAGCTTAGCCGCAATTTTGCGAATGTAACTTATCGTCACCCCAGTTGAGTGTGAATTGGCGCCTTGTATTCCGAAGCGCGTTGCTATATCTGCACTGGAAATATCTCTGGCGGCAGAGCCTTGTTCTTGGATCCATAGAGCCGCTTGTTGCCAAGGTCGGTAGACTCCATTCCCATTTCCACCCCCGTGCCCATTTGTAGATGGCTTTTCATTCTCAATCTCAAGTTCACTAGGTTCAATGGGAACTTCCAATTCAAGTGTTGGCGGAGTACGCCGGAGTTCCTGCATTTCGACAAGTAGAACTTCGTTTGCGTGATCTCTTTCCGCCAATGTTGCTTGAGTTTCTTCAAGCTCCTGACGGAGAGCATTGCACTGTGTTTCCAGTGTAAGAAGTGTCGCACTCAACGTGTGATTCGTACCTACCAGTTCATCTGCCCGAGCACTCTCGGTAGCTAATCTGGTTCGTAACCCCGTGATTTCTTCCACATCGATTTGAGGTTCTGTCCCAACTTTAAGTTGGAGTGCCGCAAAAACTACTGCGATGAGGCACTCCCTGACCTCTTCGCCGGTGGATGCAAATGCGATCAATTGCCCCTCTTCATCCGCCTTTGCGCGAAGCAGACGCATTCCGTCTTTGGCATCCTCTCGAACCATGACCCCTATTGCTCGGTTGATGAGGTCGATTACCGCTTTCCACTGTTTATCGCTCGGCCAAACCTTGGCAGCGCGAAGTGCAATACAGAATATCTCGACGAGCGACGAAGGTGCTGTAAACCCCGCACCCTCGCAGGTATTTTTGAGCGCGATCAGTTGCCGCTCCAAGGATTTACCGTCCATGACCAACTCGTCCTTTCTCGTTCAGTCTAGGAACTATATAGCCACAAGTTGTGGAATTAGCCAACCGGCACCATCTTCCACGTGATCTGTTTCTCGCCGAGGTTTGCGTCTGCTAAGACAACGGTAATTTTGTCGCCAAGCGAAAATACTTTTTTTGTTCGCTCGCCACGGATGCAATAATTTTTGTCATCCAGATTGTAGTAGTCGTCACCGAGATCGCGAATGCGAAGGAGTCCTTCCGCTTTTGTTTCGATTTCTGAAATATAGAGACCCCATTCGGCAACGCCAGAAATAATGCCGTTGAATGTCTGCCCGATTTTTGGTCGGAGAAATTCGATCTGTTTGTATCTCACTGAATCGCGCTCTGCTTCGACTGCCGCAACCTCTCGCTCGCTTGCATGCGCTGCTCGAAGATCAAATTTTCCGAGTTCTTTCATAGATGCGAAATCACCTTTGATTGCACGCTTCAGTAGTCGATGCACCATGAGATCGGGATAGCGGCGGATCGGGGAAGTGAAGTGTGTATAAAATTTAAATGCGAGCCCAAAGTGACCGATGTTCCTCGTTGAATAAATTGCTTTTGCCATCGAGCGAACCGCTGCAGTCTCAATGAGTCCTTGTTCTGGCGTTCCTTCGATTTCTTTGAATAGTGCATTGATATCGGATGCTTGCACTGCACCATCATGATTTTTGTCGAGTTCGTAGCCGATTGCTTTCAGGAAATTTGCGAGCTCTTCGATTCGATCGGGTTTTGGTTGATCGTGAATGCGATAGATAAATACAGCGCGATCTTGCACTTTCTCTGCACCCTTCGTGACAAACTCTGCAACCTTGCGGTTTGCGAGAAGCATCAGATCTTCGATCATCAAGTTGGTTGCTTGTCTCGTTTTGATGTAGACGCCCAGTGGCGCCCCTTTTTCATCAAGCTTAAATTTTACTTCATCTGTTTCAAATGCAATTGAACCGTTTTGAAACCGTTCTTTTCGAAGTTTTTCCGCAATCGTGTTTGCAATATTTAGCTCATTAAAAAGTGAACCTTCCTTATCATCCAAGACTTTTTGTGCATCTTCGTATGCGAAGCGGTGATCAGAATTAATGATTGTTTCTCCAAACCATTCTGATTTGAGATTCCCATTTTTGTCGAACACAAATACCGCAGAATTGGTGAGTTTGTCCTCGTTCGGATTTAGAGAACACAAATCATTCGAGAGGACTTCAGGAAGCATCGGAATAGTGCGATCAACCAAATAAATAGAGGTGCCGCGATGTTCGGCTTCGACATCAATCGTGTCTCCTTCTTTCACATACGCCGAAACGTCTGCGATATGCACGCCGATTTCGATATCGCCGCCCGGAAGTTCCGCAACCGATATCGCGTCATCAAAATCTTTTGCGTCTGCGGGGTCGATTGTATACGTGATTGTTTTTCGCATGTCACGGCGAAGGGGAATCTGACTTTCAATAAATGCATCCTTTCCTTCGCGAAGCGCATTTGCGGCACCTTCGACCGGGGCAGGGAATGCCGCCTCAAATCCTTGCGCGATAATGATCGCCTGCATTTCGGTGTCATGAAGACCTGCTTTGCCGATTACTTGAACGATTTCGCCTTCCGGCATTTCATTTGCATCTTTCCATGCGTGCATGTGAACGAGGATTTTCATGCCGCTTGCTGCGTCTTTTGGGTACGGCGAATTGATCTTGATATGTCGAAGCATTTTTCGATCATCCGGAACGAGAATCATTGCACCATTCTCGCTCTGAAGTACACCGACAAATTTTGTTTTTGAACGCTCCAGTACTTCAAGCACCGTTCCTTCTTGCCGTTTTCCGCGCCCTTCGATGAGGTTGATTCTGACGGTGTCTCCGTGGAGCGCAACACCGGTGTTAGATGGCTGTATTTCAATACTTTCCGTAAATCCCGGAACGGGAACATATCCAACGCCCTTTGAACTGAGGGCAATGATTCCGGTATATTCACCACTTGCAGTCGTTTTTTTGCCCCCTGCTTTGTTTTCGGACTTTTTCTTCATGATTACGTAACCGAGTATAGCATTTGCACACTATTTGAGCTTGCAGATACATAGGAAGGGGAATATACTAAAGGCTGTTCTTTTTTAGTTCTTTATATTTTTCGGATTAATCCAATTTGTTTCCTCCCCCGCTTTTCTGGGGAGGTATGACCCCCTTAATCGCTAGCCGCTTCTTCTTTTGAAGCCACGCTAGCGTTTTTGTATTGTGGATAAGTAAGGGTTTGCATTTTGTAAAAGAGGGTGATATGGTTTGAGAGTAATCCCAGTACGGGCCTCGATACTTAGGTGGCAAGTCTGCCAGGGCAAGTCGCCAAAGACAATCGAGATCCAAAAAAGGCGGCCGGCTTCGCGTAATACCCTTCGCGAGCCGGCCCTTCCTTTTTATAGGTACCTAGGGGAAGTTTGACCCATATCCCTTTCTCTGCTACAGTAGCGCCCATGTTAATGATTCGATTACAGCGTGTCGGCCGCCGGAACAACCCGGCTTTTCGTATTGTCGTAACTGACTCGAAAAACGGCCCCAAGGCGAAATATCTCGAAATGGTTGGTTCCTACAATCCAAAGGCAGGAACATCTGAAGTTAATGCAGAGCGCATCACGCATTGGATCGGAAATGGTGCAAAGCTCTCTGACACCATGCACAATCTCCTCGTTACGAAGGGAGTTATCAAAGGAAAGAAAATTAACGTACTTCCAAAATACGTTGCACCAGCAGTAGAAGAAAAGAAAGAAGAAGTAACTGCGCCAGCAACAGAAGTATCTGAAACTGCAGGCGAAGAAACTCCTGCACCCGCAGAAAGCGAAGCGGAAGTTGCCGCGTAAATTTTCAAAAACGCTTCGAATTGTTTCCAAATAATTTCTGGGGACAGAACTGTTTGCGATGATGTACGAGTCGAGTATACTGACTGAAGGTAATTATCAGATTCGAATACGAAAATGTCTGAACGAGATCAAGAATTTCTCGAGTACGTTGTGAAGTCGTTAGTAGACAATCCAAATGATGTCCATATCACGCGGAGTGTCGACGAAATGGGAGTGTTGCTTACACTTGATGTGAATTCGGCGGATATGGGGAAAGTCATCGGCCGCTCCGGAAATACCGCAAAAGCGATTCGCACCCTTCTTCGCGTCGTTGGAATGAAAAACAATGCACGCGTAAATCTCAAAGTAAATGAACCAGTCGGAGGATTGAAATCGGGCGAACAGGGAATGAGTTCAAGCGGAAGTTCTGCTTCAAAGACGGTAGATGAGGCGATGGAAGCACTCAAATTCTAATAATTGAATTAAACAACAATCGCCACGGGCAAGCCCGTGGCGATTGTTGTTTTTGAGGCATCTTGCCATTTTTATATTTTTATTGTTATATGCGGTATGCATTTTCATATCGTAACGCTATTTCCGGACGCATTTGGCTCCTATCTCGGGGAGTCGATTTTGAAGCGTGCGATTGAAGACAAAAAAATAAAAGTCTCTTTGTACAATCCACGCGACTTTACCAAAGACAAATGGAAACGAGTTGATCGAAAACCATATGCAGGTGGCCCAGGAATGGTCCTCGAAGCTGAATCAATTTTGAAGGCAGTAGAAAAAGCAGTTGGTAAAAAGAATAAAAAAGAAGTTGCTATCATTTTCTTTTCTCCGGGCGGCAAACAATTTGAAACCACTGACGCAAAAAGTTTTGCAAAAAAGTATAAGCATATCGTGATGATCTGTGGGCGATATGAAGGAATCGACGCACGCGTTCAGAAAATTTTGAAAGCCAAAGAATATTCAGTCGGTCCGTATGTACTGACTGGGGGAGAACTTCCTGCAATGATTATGATCGACTGCATCTCGCGTCAGATTCCCGGCGTTCTCGGTAAAATCGAATCACTCGAAGAAAATCGTGTTTCTTCACACGAAGTCTACACACGTCCTGAAGTCATTGTATGGAAAGGGAAGAAGTATCGCGTACCGAAGGTTCTCCTTTCCGGCAATCATGTGGAGATTGAGAAGTGGAAAGCTGATAAATAGCACGATAGAGCCATTTTTCGAGCATCGTAATACTTGACTTTTTACTATTTTATAGTATAGTTCAGTGCAACGATTCTGCTCTTTGACAGGAGAGAAAAATGGAAAAACAAAGTTGGTTGTTAGTGCTCGGAAGAGCGCTGAAACCAGCGGGACTCAAAGTCCTAATCGCAATCTTCTGTATGGTCTTCGGATCGTATGGATTATCAAAACGCGTTGGAACCTTCGAGGAAGAATTTGCTTCGGTTAGCGCCGCGGCAAAAGGATGCGAGATTGGATCGCCCGAAGATCGCGCCATCTGTGCTGCATACGATCCGTATGCAGCTCGGGCGGTCGAGCGCTATCCGAATCAAGCAGAGATCGTCTACCGTTACTTCGGTGGAACGGACGAACTTCGTTCTGTCGATCAGGTATGTCGAGGAGACCTTGGCGTTATTCCGCTTGTCGCGTATTTCGTCGAGAATGATCAATTACTTCTTGAGGCGACCGATAAACTAGGTAAGGCAGTTGCGGAAACGTGGACTGCAATGACCGAAGGTCGTCAACCAAATTTTTCTGGCGCACAGTTCCAAAAGCTCTCGCCTGAAGAGCGCGGATGGGCGATCCTTCAGATGGCGCTTAAGAATTGCGACGTCGTCTTGTCGCAGTTTGTCATCAAAGACGACGGAAATGTCAAAAGACTTGCCGGAAGAACAACATTTGCGGTCACTTCGGAAATTCTCGCTGGCGGACTCATGACACTCGAACAAAAGAGTGCATCAGGACTTCCGATCGACCGAGAAGACTGGAAGGAAGCGGCAATCGATATTGTCTCGCTTCCGCTCCTGATGACGGGTGGAAGTGCGACAATAAAGACGCTTCGGTTGGCACGTGAAGGAAAAGTAGTCAGTAAAGGGGTGCGAGTTGGTTTCGTCACTCGAACCGCACTCTTGCCAGCAAAATTTGTCACAAAGACTGGCGGCAAACTCGCACTCATAGGAGGAGTCGCCTATCTTGCGGCAACGCATCCAATCATCGTCGCTCGGTTTTTACTTGCCACGATTGGTGAGTTGATTGCCATCTTCGGATGGTGGGTACTCGTGTTTGTAACTGCATTTCTCTGGTGGATATTTGGTCCACTGTGGCGAATCGCTCGCTTCGTTTTCAGAATGGTGCGAGGAAAAACGCCGCCCCAATGATTTCTCTCCAGTGTATTGCTTTTCCGCCCTCGGTTTTGTGCCGAGGGCGGTTTGTTATCCACAGGTTTTTTCTTTCGAACGTTGCGATGAGGAGCAGAGTGCCGTACCCACTGACTCCGAGGGTAAACTTGTTTCGTGGTGGGGTATTTTACTCATTTTCTCCACAGTTCAGGACTTTACGGGGTTGACTTTCAATTTGACAGTTCACCATGAGTTTGATATCTTATGTTGACACGACCTACTGATTGCGTTACGGCATGCAAGGGTTTGTATCGTTTAAAAGGCGACGCTAGCTAAGCCACCTTGCGACACGAGGATCGATAACCCGCAGAAGCGGTACCCCTTTCTATATTAGAGGGGAATTTTTCGTTCTCGTTTTTATCATACGAAATTGATCAGCAACTAATTACTAACCCCATGAAGAACACGCGCGAGAAGAAATATTTCGAACGATTCAAGAAGCCACACGCGGAGCTTCCAAACTTTGTCGAACAGCAGATGGTTTCTTTTAACTGGTTCCTCGACAATGGACTTAAGGATCTCTTTAAGGAATTTTCTCCAATCAAGGACTACGGCAATAAGAAGTTTGATCTTGAGTTCATTAAGTATGAAGTTGGCGAGCCACAGTACGACGAATTTTATGCGAAAGAGAACATGCTCTCCTATGAGGCGCCGCTTCGCACGACGGTTCGCTTGAAGAATAAGACCGTCAAAGACGACAAAGAGCAGGAAATCTTCCTTGCCGATTTGCCGATCATGACCAATCACGGCACATTCATTATTAATGGTGTGGAGCGTGTCATCGTGCCACAGCTTGCTCGCTCATTCGGCGTGTTCTTCATCACGAACGAATTTAAGGGCAAGCGATACTTCGGTGCAAAAATAATTCCTGCACGAGGTGCGTGGATTGAAATCGAATCTGAACCGGATGGAATCCTCTACGTCAAAATTGACCGCAAGCGAAAATTCCCAGTAACAACACTCCTTCGCGCACTCGGTGCAAAGACCGATCTTGAAATCACGAAACTGTTCCATGGCAATGAAGACGCCGTTCGTTTGATTGGCGAAATGCTCGCAAAGGATACGATCAAGACGGTTGAAGAAGCATACGTTGAAATACACAAGAAGATGCGCGATGGTGACCCTGCAACGCCTGATCATGCGCGTGAATATGTTGAATCAATCTTTAGCGAAGAGCGTTACGATCTCTCGCCGGTTGGACGTCACCGTTTCAATCAGCGCTTTAAGAAGGGAATGACTGAAAAGGATCTCGCGCGCCGCACGCTTTCTCTCGATGATATGTCGACGATTGTTTCGCACATCATTCACGAAGATCTTGATCCAAACGCAGAGCCGGATGATATCGATCACCTCGGATTTCGCCGTGTCCGCTATGTTGGAGAAATGCTCCAGCAGAAAGTGCGTGTTGGACTCTCACGCATGAAGCGAAATATTCAAGACCGCATGTCGACTGTCGAACCAGAGACAACGACACCGATTTCGTTCATGAACCCACGCCCACTCCAGGCTGCGATCAAGGAATTTTTCACCACGAACCAGCTCTCGCAGTTCATGCAGCAGCAAAACTTGCTCACCGAACTCGAACACATGCGCCTCTTCTCAGCGCTCGGTCCAGGAGGTTTGACCCGTGAGCGTGCAGGTTTTGAAGTGCGCGACGTGCATCCATCGCACTATGGTCGCCTTTGTCCGATTCATACACCGGAAGGTCCAAACATCGGACTTATCCTTCACCTCGCAAACTACGCGCAGATTGATGATTTCGGCATAATCAAAACTCCATACGTCAAAGTAAAGAACGGCGTCGTCACAAACGAAGTTGTTCTCTTGAACGCATTTGAAGAAGAGGATTCAAACATTGCACATGCTGCAACACCAATCGATGACAAAGGAAAGATTCTCGAGGAGCAGGTTGAAGTGCGTGTGAAAGGTGAGCCAGGACTCGTGAAGCGTGGCGACGTACATTATATGGATGTTGCGACGAACCAGCCGTTTTCAGTCGCGACCTCACTCATCCCATTCCTCGAAAACGACGATGCCAACCGTTCCCTCATGGGTTCAAACATGATGAAGCAGGCGACTCCGGTTGCAGTTCCTGAAGCACCGCTTGTTGCCACTGGTATGGAAGACAAGGCCGCACGCGATACCGGCCGTCTCATCTTCGCCGAAGAAGACGGAGAAATTTCTCGCGTCGATGCAAAACACATTGTTCTCAAAAATGCGAAAGGAAAGGAAAAGGAATACAAACTCATTACCTTCAATCGCACGAACGACATGTCCTGCTTCCATCAGCGACCGGTTGTCACTGTCGGACAGAAAGTAAAGAAAGGAACACTGCTTGCAGACGCATCATCGTCTGATAATGGACAGCTCGCACTCGGTCAGAATGCGCTCGTCGCCTTCATGTCATGGAGTGGTTCTAACTTTGAAGACGCAATCATTATTTCTGAACGCTTGGTAAAAAACAGCAAATTCTCATCGATTCACATCGAAGAGTTTGAATGTATCGTGCGCGACACCAAGCTCGGTCCGGAAGTTACTACTCACGACATTCCAAACGTCGGTGAATCAAAACTGAAGAACTTGGATGAAGAAGGAGTTGTTCGCATCGGTGCAGAAGTTCGCTCCGGTGACATCTTGGTTGGAAAAGTAACCCCAAAGGGTGAAACACAGCTCACTCCAGAAGAACGCTTGCTCCGATCGATCTTCGGTGAAAAAGCAAAAGACGTGAAGGACACGTCGCTTCGTCTCGAAGGCGGAAAGCAGGGACGTGTCATCGGCGTTAAGATTTTCTCACGCGAACGTGGTGATAATCTCGATTCTGGTGTCATCAAAAAGATCCATATCACCGTTGCACAATTCCGAAACGTATCAGTCGGTGACAAGCTCGCCGGCCGACACGGAAATAAAGGTGTTATTTCCCGTATTCTTCCTGAAGAAGATATGCCGTACATGGAAGATGGAAAGCCAGTCGATGTCATTTTGACTCCGCTCGGTGTGCCATCCCGCATGAACCTCGGACAAATTCTTGAACTTCACCTTGGTCTCGCCGCAAACTCACTTGGCTACCAAGCAATCGTTCCACCATTCGCCGGTGCAACGGAAGAAGAAATTCAAACTGAACTCGAAAAAGCCGGATTCAATAAGAACGGCAAGATGAAACTCTATGATGGTCGCACTGGCGAAGCGTTCGATCAGGACATTTCGGTGGGTTACATGTATATCTTGAAGCTCCATCACATGGTCGAGGACAAGATTCACATGCGTTCAATCGGTCCATATTCTTTGATTACGCAACAGCCACTCGGCGGTAAGGCGCAAGGCGGCGGTCAGCGATTTGGAGAAATGGAAGTCTGGGCACTCCTTGGATACGGCGCCGCATACACGCTTCGCGAAATGCTTACGATCAAATCCGACGACATTCAAGGACGATCTGCTGCATTCGACGCAATCGTTCGAGGAGACCACATCAAACAACTTTCAACCCCGGCATCATTCAATGTGCTTCTCTCGCACCTTCGCGGACTCGCGCTTGATGTCGAACTTAAACGCGATTCATCGTCTGAAAATTAATAATCCTCACGCAATCATATGATTCCAAAGAAAAAAATCTCTGATGCACCGGACTTCGATACGATTTCGATCCGCCTCGCATCTCCCGACCGCGTTCGGGAATGGTCGCATGGGGAAGTGACGAAACCCGAGACCATCAACTATCGCACTCAGCGCTCCGAAAAGAGCGGTCTCTTCGACGAGAAAATCTTCGGTCCAGAGCGCGATTTCGAATGTTTCTGTGGCAAATACAAAGGTATTCGCTACAAGGGAATTATTTGTGATCGTTGTGGTGTTGAAATCACCCGCTCCATCGTTCGCCGAGAACGCATGGGTCACATCGAACTCGCTTCACCAGTTGCACACATCTGGTTCCTTCGTGGTGTGCCGTCACGCATGGCGATCCTTCTTGGTCTTTCTGCGGCAGACATCGAAAAGGTTGTCTACTTTGCCGGCTACATCGTGACGTCAGTCAACGAAAATGAACGTGCACGCCTCCTTCGCGATATCGACACCGAATACAAAACGAAGGTGAAGGAAGTGCAGGATGAAAAAACCAAAAAGAAACTGAAGGAAATGCTCACCGGAGCAAAGGAAGAGATTGAACACATCAATCCCGGACAAGTGCTCGACGAAATGAGCTATCACCGTCACTCAATGAAGTACGGTGCGCTCTTCGAAGCGGGAATCGGTGCAGAAGCAGTCTTTGAAATTTTGAAAAAAGTTGATCTTCCGAAACTCAAAGTCGAACTCGAAGCACAATACGAAAAGGCAGGCGCAGGAGATCGTCCAAAAGTTGCAAAGCGTCTCTCACTCGTTCGTTCGATGATTGCCTCTGGCGTTCGTCCAGAATGGATGTTCGTCACCGCGCTTCCCGTTATTCCTCCAGGACTTCGTCCGATGGTGGCACTTGAAGGTGGTCGTCATGCAACATCTGACGTTAACGACCTTTATCGTCGTGTCATCAACCGAAATAATCGCTTGAAGAAACTCGTTGAGATTCACGCGCCAGAAGTTATTCTTCGAAACGAAAAGCGTATCTTGCAGGAAGCAGTTGATGCACTCCTCGACAACTCAATTCGTCATGGCAATACTGCCGCTGGTGCAATCAATCAGGCACAGCGTCGTCCACTCAAATCGCTTTCTGATTATTTGAAAGGAAAGCAAGGATATTTCCGTCAGAACTTGCTTGGAAAGCGCGTTGACTATTCAGGACGCTCCGTTATTGTCGTTGGTCCTGATCTCAAACTCGATCAATGCGGGCTTCCGAAGCACATGGCGCTTGAACTCTTCCGACCATTCGTTATTGCAAAACTTCTTGAACGCGAATTCGCATATAACATTCGCGGCGCAGGTCGTTTGATTGAAGAAGGAACTCCCGAAGTGTGGGCAATCCTTGAAGAAGTAATCAAGGATAAGCACGTACTTCTTAACCGCGCACCAACGCTTCACCGCCAAGGTATCCAGGCATTCCGCCCAGTTCTTATTGAAGGAAACGCAATCCAGGTACATCCGCTCGTTTGTCCTGCGTTCAACGCAGACTTCGACGGTGACCAGATGGCGGTGCACGTGCCGCTCTCTGAAGAAGCGCAGCTCGAAGCGAAGGAGATAATGTCGTCGACTAAAAATATTTTGAAGCCAGGAAATGGTGACCCAGTCGTTGCAACAAAGATGCTCGACATCGCGCTTGGTTGTTACTGGATGACGAAAGTAGTTCCAGGCGACAAAGGCGAAGGAAAGTATTTTGCATCTCCAAATGATGCAATCATGGCGCACGACTTTGGCGACATTGCACTTCGCTCAAAAATCAAAGTGCTTCCATCAGATTCTCCAAAATATGCTGCATTCGAAGGCAAAGTATTCGAGACATCGGTTGGACGACTTCTCTTCAACTCAGTTCTTCCAAGCGATTTCCCATTCCTCAATGAAGAACTTAAAAAGCAGTCGCTCTTGAATCTTACGAATGAAATGATCGACCGCTACGGCATCGGTCGTGTTCCAGAAATGCTCGACAAAGTGAAGGCATTCGGTTTTAGGTATGCAACACGCTCGGGTGTTACCTGGGCAATTGGAGACCTCCACATTCCTGAAAAGAAAAAGGAAATCGTTCGTGAAGCAAAAGCAAAACAAGATGTTGTCTTCAACCAATTCAACGAAGGTCTGCTTTCGCACGAAGAAAAGCGCCGCATGATCATCGAAATTTGGCACAAGGCAAAGAGCGATGTCGAAAAACTCATTCCCGACACGCTTGATCCAAACGGATCGGTGCACGATCTCGTTGTATCAGGTGCCCGCGGTTCGATGGGACAAATCACCCAGATGGCCGGCATGAAAGGACTCATCCAAAACACGCAAGGCGAGACGATCGAATTCCCAATTCTCGCTTCGATGAAGGAAGGACTTTCGCCAATCGAATATTTCGTCACCACGCACGGCGCCCGCAAAGGTCTTTCTGACACCGCGCTTAACACTGCAAAGGCTGGATATCTTACACGCCGCCTCTTCGACGTTGCACAAAATGCAATCATCACTGAAGCGGATTGTGGTTCAAAAGAAGGAGTGGTGATCGGACGAAAGTCAGCATCCGGTATTGAAATTCCGCTTGCAAAAAATATCGAAGGCCGCTTCCTCGCGAAGCCGGTTACCGATGAAGCCGGCAAGACACTCTTTGATCGCAATCATTTGATCAGTGGATCTGATGCAGAGAAGATCGAAAAATCAGGTGTTCAATCAGTCACGGTTCGCAGTCCGATGACCTGCAAGACTGGGTACGGTATGTGTCAGCACTGCTACGGCGCCGACCTCACCACGAATGAACTCGTTGATCTTGGCGAAGCTATCGGTACTGTTGCTGCACAAGCAATCGGCGAGCCGGGAACGCAGCTCACTATGCGTACCTTCCACTCTGGAGGTGTTGCGGCGCTCGGTGGAGACATCACAACGGGTCTCCCTCGTGTTGAAGAAGTCTTCGAATCTCGCATGCCAAAAAATCCGGCAGTTGTCTCGCACACGAATGGTGTCGTAACTGAAATCAAAGACGACGGCAAAGAAAAAATCATTGTCGTTACACCGCTTGAAGGCGAAGCAAAGAAAGGTAAGATGTCAGAATATTCGGTAAACTTCCGCCGCATGATTGTCGTAAAAGAAGGACAAGAAGTGACGAAGGGTCAGCTCCTTACCGACGGTTCTGCCGATATTGAAGAGCTCTTCAAATATGGCGGCAAAGAAGCGGCACAGGAATACATCATTCAAGAAACATCAAAGATTTACGAACTCCAAGGTGTGACGATTTCTCGCAAGCACATTGAAGTCATCGTTAAGCAAATGTTCTCTCGCCGAAAGATCAAAGATTCTGGATCAACGGCTTTGAACATCGGCGACATCGTCGAAGATTGGGAGCTTGAAAAGTTGAACGAAGAAGCAAAGGTAGCGGGTGGTGATCCTGCAGTTGGGGAACTCCTCGTTCTCGGTATCGCAGAAGTTGCGCTCACTCGTAAGAGCTTCCTTTCTGCATCTTCATTCCAAAACACAACCAAGGTGCTTATCGGCGCAGCCGTGAAGGGAAGTGTCGACACGCTTCGTGGACTTAAGGAAAATGTCATCATCGGTCGCCTCATTCCTGCAGGAACCGGATACGGCGGATCCGTGAAGCACAACCATGTTGCTAAACTTCAGGAAGAAATTCGCGCAACCGAAGAGGCACTTGCTGCTGAACAGGCGTACGATCCTCGCGAGGCTGGCGGCGTTTCAGTTGCTTCTGAGTAAATCAATTGAATATTGAAAAGTGAATCCCGCGCCGACTTTTGAAAAAGTCGGCGCGGGTTCGCCTTTCCGATACAAATCATTTCGGAGTTCTTCGGAGCGCTCGGCGTGTTTTTATGGCGACCTTCTGTACTAGTGCATCTAAATCTTCGGGCATCATAATTCTTGAACGACGCTCTCCAATCTTTCGACCGAGCGCAAGGTTTCGGTGCCGTATTTCTCTTTCGGCAATCCTGTGTGCCGAACCTCTCGCACCTCTTTTCATGCCCTCTAGTAATCCCAAACGCTCCTTTTCTGTTTCTCCAGGAAAGAGAACAGGTAGCCCGGCTGCCGCATCAAGTGCCATTTTGCGCACTATGCGTTCGTGTTCGCCTTCCTTCGTCTCCATGAGCGGATTTCCGAAAAGTAGGTTATTGAGCCATCTCCACATCAGATTTCTCTCCCGAGTTCAAAACTCTTTTCTAGATTGAGTATATCAAAAACGAGAACGCCCCGACCGAAGCCGAGGTGGTATTACATATATAAAAAGGGTTAGGCTGGCGTGTGAATATTCACACGCCAGCCTTGGATCATGCCGGATCTTCGTCGAGCCTCATAACGAGGGTGTACCACGTCAGGTCGTGAGGGCCTTGAAACCCCACCAACCAGAACACTCTGCCGCCCAGTGTTATAGGGGCATGAAGGACAGAGACTGTTAAGCTGGTATCCGAGAGATACACGCATTCCGGAATACCGTTGATGGAAATCTGGTAGAGGGAATGGAGATAGTCCAAGCCCTGTTGATGGGAAGTCTTGTCCAGTGCGGCAACCTTATCCCAGTCAGACTTACTCTGGCATACCGAGCCGCCGAGAAAGCCTATTTTCCCGCCGACCACCACTTCTTCAGCACGAATGGCGGTCGAGAAGAGGAGGGCGGAAATGAGCAAAACAACTCCAAGAGGACGCAACATGAATGTGCACTCCTTGCTGGCCGGCTCTTATGGATAAGAGACGGAGACCCCATCGCATCATGCTCTGGAATATATGTCTGAGCGCGTCAGGCATCAAATTTCAAAGCGTTAAGCTTTTCACAAAAAATATCTACGCATTAAAAAACATATATAACTACATTTGTCTATAGTCTCTGAACGGCCATTTCCAAAGTGGTATAATTGCTCCGTATGGCAGGGAATTTGCAGGTACAGGAAATCAAAGAACGGCTGAATATTGTCGAAGTAGTGGGGCAGTACGTGAAGCTCACGAAGGCAGGGAAGAACTACAAAGGACTTTCGCCATTCAAAAAGGAAAAAACGCCATCCTTCTTTGTCTCGCCCGAGCGAAATTCCTACTACTGCTTTTCGACTCAAAAAGGCGGAGACGCATTTACATTCGTTCAGGAAATGGAAGGAGTTGATTTCAAGGGTGCCCTAAAAATTTTGGCAGAGAAGGCGGGGATAAAGCTTACGCCCGAAAACCCGGAAGAACGAAAGAAAACTGACCGCTTGTACGTAGTAATGAATGAAGCGGTCGAATTCTTTGTGCGTGAATACGCGGAGAATTCTGACGCCAAAAAATATCTTGCGGGACGAGGTCTACTCGAGAAAACCGCAACTGAATGGAAAGTAGGATACGCGCCGAAGGACTGGAGAATACTTCGTACCTATCTACGAGGAAAAGGATTTACGGATGAGGAATTGTTATCAGTTGGACTCATCAAAAAAAGTGATGAGGATGGTTCAAACAGTGAACCATACGATCGATTTCGCTCGCGTATCATGTTTCCGATATTCGACACGAGCGATCGAGTGATTGCATTTTCTGGTCGTCTCTTTCCCGATGATCACTCCGGCAAAGCACCCAAATATTTGAATAGTCCAGAAACAGAGCTCTTTAACAAAAGCGCGGTTCTCTACGGATATTCGAAAGCGAAGAATGCGATTCGTCGCTACAACTTTTCTATTCTCGTTGAAGGACAAATGGATCTTCTTATGTCGCATCAGGGTGGTTTCCCCAACACCGTTGCCGTTTCAGGAACTGGTCTCACCGATCAGCACCTCGAACTCCTTTCTCGGCTATCAAAAAATGTGGTGATGGCATTTGATGCTGATTCTGCAGGAATTGCATCAGCAACAAGAGGAGCAATACTCGCGCTCCAAAAAGGAATGGATGTAAAAATCGCCAGTGTTCCGTCGGGCAAAGATCCGGCAGACGCCGTAAAGGAAGACCCAAATCTTTGGAAGCAAGCGATCCGCGAATCAAAACAAGTGATTGATTTTCACATCGGAAGAATTGCGGCAGAAAACTTGCCGCCACGCGAGCGAGAGATGCGCACGAAGGAAGTGGTACTTCCGTTCATCAAAAGTATTGCGAGTCCCTTGGATCAAGCACACTTTGTTGGAAAAGTTTCAACATTTCTTGGTGTTCGCGAGGAAGCAGTGTGGGACGAACTTCGCACGGTATCTGCAAATGTCATTCAAGATACGCAATCAGATGAAGTATCTGAACCATCCGCTCGCCCACCGGCAATTAATTCCCGTGAGCGTATCATTCGACTTATCGCCGCACTCTTGTTTTCGGAATCTACAAAAACTGAACCAGCCTTCGATAGGGAAGCGGTCTCATCCTTGTTTGCCAATATTATCGGTGAAGAAAAGATTGCGACGGTAGTCGCTCGTGCGGAAGATGATGCGGAAGCGTTGTTTGAGGGAGACCAAGTACTTTCAGAAAAACAGCCTTCTCCTATTATTGAGGAAATGTTAGAGCGTCTTCGTGTTGATGTTCTTAAAGATACGCTTCGAGAAAAGGAAAGAATGCTTCGCGATGCCGAAGCGGCTGGAGAAAAAGGGGAGACCGAGCGTCTACTTACCGAAATCCATACACTCTCAAAAACACTTGCAAAACAGGCGAAAATATAGCATTATAGCCTTCTGGTGCGCTTTCTCGTAGCGCATTTCTCTCTATTTATCTAAATTTCTATATGGCAAAAAAAGCAAAGGCAACTAAAAAGAAACCGATCAAAAAAGCCGCAAAGAAATCTGCTCCAAAAAAGCCGGCAAAGAAGATCGTGAAAAAACCAAAAGTGGCTTCCAAAAAACCGCTTAAAAAGGTTGCGCCAAAAGCAAATGCAAAAAACCAACCAAAATCGATTCCCGGAAAAAAACTTTCCAAAGATGAGATCGCGGTCAAAGCAGAGCGCCTCTTGGTAAAAGGAAAAGAGCGCGGCTACGTAACCTACGATGAAATTCTCAAAGAATTTCCAAAGATTGAGGAAGATGTCATGTTCCTCGATGATCTCTACGAAAAATTCAACACTGCCTCAATCGATATTCTTGAAGGCGGCAATCTTTTGGATGATACCGAAACGGATGCAATGCTCGATAAGCGAAATAGCTACAAGCGGGGCGGCGGCGATTCTGCATACGACTCGATCCAAATGTATCTTCGAGAAATCGGTCAGTACCCACTTCTTTCAACTTCAGAAGAGCGCACACTCGCAAAGCGCGTGATGGAAGGCGATATCGAAGCAAAAAATCTCCTTGCACGTGCCAACCTCCGTCTCGTCGTCTCGATCGCAAAGAAATATATTGGTCGCTCTCCTGATCTCACACTCCTCGACCTCATTCAGGAAGGAAATCTCGGTCTCTTCAAGGCGGTTGATAAATTCGACTACACCAAGGGCTACAAATTCTCCACCTACGCGACGTGGTGGATTCGTCAGGCGATCACTCGCGCGCTTGCCGATCAATCGCGCACCATTCGTATTCCCGTTCACATGGTTGAAACGATCGCAAAATACAAGCAGGTCTACCGAAGACTTTCGCAAGACCTCGGTCGTGATCCGCTTCCCGAAGAAATTGCGGCAGAAATGAATGTCGAAGTCGATAAGATTCATATGATTGAGAAAATCAATCAGGATACAGTGTCTCTTGAAATTCCAATCGGTGATGATGACGACAAGACGACGCTCGGCGACTTTATTGCGGATGATAAAATCTTGCTTCCTGATCAGGAAACAGCACGCCGCATCCTTGCCGATCAAATCAAAGAAATTCTCGATGACCTTAGTCCTAAGGAGCGAAAAATTCTCGCAATGCGTCATGGACTCGAAGACGGCATTTATCACACACTCGAAGAAGTAGGAAAAGAATTCGGTGTGACTCGCGAACGTATTCGCCAAATTGAAGCGAAGGCGATTGATAAGATTCGCACGCATGACAAGGCGAAGCAACTTAAGAGTTACTAATCGACGAGTATGTCTGAATCACCTGCAAAATTCGCAACCGTACTTGGCTGTATGGATGGCAGATCGGTTGTTGCAATTACCGAATTTTTGAAAAATGAATATCAGGTAGATTATCCGGACATGATCACGGCGCCTGGTATGGATTTGATCTGCGGTACGTGTGATGAATCAACACTCGACGAATTCAAGCGCCGCGTGGTTGCAATCTCGGTTGGTCATCACGGTTCACGTATTGTTGCAGTTGCGGGCCATGAAGATTGCGCAGGAAATCCAGTACCTCCTGAAGAACACGCAAAGGAAATCAAGGAAGACGTTGAAATGGTCTCGAAATGGGAACTTCCTCAAGGCACTACACTCCTCGGTATTTGGGTCTCTAAAAATACTGAAGGGAAGTGGGTAGCGTCTGAAATCGAAAAGCGAGCTGTCTAACTCACCACATTTCAAAGCAAAAGACCGCGGAAAGCGGCCTTTTGCTTTTTTAGTATAATTGACGGATGAACGATGCTTTTCAAGCCGCCTATAATTCCCTCAATTCCGAACAGAAGCGGGCGGTTGATTTGGTTGAAGGCCCCGTCATGGTTGTTGCGGGACCTGGCACCGGAAAGACCCAAATGCTTGCCCTCCGAATAGCGAATATTCTAAAAAAAACCGATACGGCACCCGACTCTATTCTGGCGCTGACCTTCACGGAGTCAGGTGTGACTTCAATGCGTGCACGACTCTCGATGCTCATGGGAGCGGAAGCGAGCCAGATTGGAATTTATACATTCCATGGATTTTGCGGATACATTATCGAGCGCTACCCAGAAGCATTTCCCGAAATTATCGGTGCAAAACAAATGGATGATGCAACGAGGCTCCTTCTTATTCAAGAAGCACTTGAAGCAACGGATGCAAAGCTCCTTCGGCCACTCGGCGATCCCCTGTATCATCTTTCGACAATTTCTTCGGGTATCGCCGACGCCAAGCGCGAATATGTGACGCCTGATGCGCTTCGCAAATGGGCGAAATCGAAGCTCAAAGAAACAAAAGAAGATCCAGACGCAATTCATACAAAAGGTGCACACAAAGGAAAAATGAAAGGCGCATATCTTGATCTCATCAAAAAATATGAGAAGCATGTCGAGTTTTCGGATGTCTATGAAAAATATGAGGAACTCCGAAGCACCCGCAGACTCTACGATTTTGAAGACATGATTATTGAGGCGATTAAAGCGCTCGAGCGCGATTCTGATTTTCTTTTGACCCTTCAGGAAAAATATCAATACTTGCTTGCTGACGAGCATCAGGACGCAAACAATTCTCAAAATCGACTCTTAAATCTCCTTGCCTCATATCACGATAATCCCAATATTTTTGTCGTGGGAGACCCGGATCAAGCAATTTACCGATTCCAGGGTGCGTCGGTTGCAAACTTTTTGTCGTTCAAAGCAGAATATCCAAACGCGGAAGTAATTACACTTCGAGATAATTATCGTTCTGCACAAGAAATCTTGAATGCGATTGCCCCGCTTTCGGTTGGAGATCAGGTGGGCGAAGGGGAAGGAGTGCTTCGATCGGCGCGTGAAAAGAAAAAAGGTGAAATCACCGTTCTTCGGGCACCCGATATCTTGTCTGAATATGGCGGAGTCGCAGAGCGCATTCAGGAAGAAATTACTAAAGGCCAACCACCCGAAGAAATTGTAATGTTGGTTCGCAAAAATCGTGATGCTCGCTCGCTCGGAATGACGCTTGCCAAGAAAAATGTGCCGTTTCAAATTGTGTCGGGTGCAAGTTTTTTTGACGATCCACTCATTCGCGATTTTTTAAGACTTTTGAAGATGCTCGCTGCATATGGTGAAGATGGCTATCTTGCTGAGGCGCTTCCGTCTCCATTTCTTGGAATCGACGAACTTGATCTCTATAAACTCTTTGCGGCAAGCAGAAGAAAGCGAATACCGCTCTACGATCTTCTTGATTCAAGGCAGTCGCTTGAGTCTGCAGGTATTCAAAATGCGGAAAAACTCCACGCGCTTGGGATACAAATCAAAAAGTGGAAAGCAGGAGAGCGGACACTTGGACTTATTCTTGCGGTTGAACGTGTAGCACATGAATCGGGCTTTTTAACCGCAGTGATTGCCTCGATTGATTCAGTCGAAAAACTCGAACTCTTCCGAACCTTTTTTGAATATGCGGCATCGCTCTCGCGTGATTTTCCTGACGCGGGATACGCTTTTCTCCTTGAACGACTTGAAATCATTCGCGAATATCGCTTAAAGGGCACCGCCGCTAAACTCCTTCCAAAGGGAAAGGTTCGTATTATGACTGCGCATGGCGCAAAAGGCCTTGAATGGAATTCGGTGTATCTTGTGGGCGCAACTGAAAATAATTGGGAAGGAATGCGAGAGCGAAGTAATTTTTCAGGAATCTTTGAAATTTCGGGACTTACTCTAGGAGAAAATGAATCGATCCAAGATGAGCGACGACTTTTTTATGTCGCACTTTCGCGTGCAAGGCAGAAACTTACTATTTCGTTTGCGCGTACATCAGAATCGGGTCGAGAGATCTTGCCAACGATATTTTTGACTGAAATGGGAAAGAGCGGAGCTTCAGAAATCGAGATTTCTCCAGACGTTGGTCAGCAATTACTTGTTACCGAAGGAAAAAGAGGAATTCCGGTTACCGAAATTGTTGAGTATCTCCGCACGCTCTTTCTGGAGCAAGGTTTGACGCCGACGGCTCTGAATACCTACCTCAAAGATCCATGGGAATACTTTTTCCAAAACCTCCTCCGCATTCCCGCCTCACCCCAACCCCATCAACTTTTTGGTACAGCAGTACATGCGGCGCTCGAACAATTCTTCATGGAAAGTAAAAAGGCAGGGAAGTTTCTTGGTAAAAAAGACCTGCTTGCGTATTTTGATTTTGCGATTGAACGCGAACCCTTCATGCCTCGCGACAAAGATGAAGCGAAGAGGCGGGGCGTCGAATCACTCTCGGGTTACTTCGATCACATGAAAGAAGAATTTACCTCAATCAATTTGGAAACGCTTCGAGGAGAATATCCGCTCAAGGGTTCACTTGATATTGGCGGTAATCTTCTTCCACTCTCCGGAAAAGTTGACCGTCTTGAAGGAGATGATAGAAATCTTCGGGTGATTGATTACAAAACAGGGAAACCGCGTACTCGAAATGAAATCGAAGGAAAAACAAAATCATCGGACGGATCGTACAAACGGCAGCTCGTCTTTTATCAACTTCTCTTATCACTTGAAGGGAAATCTTTGAAAGATGCGGTACTTGAATTTGTCGAACCAGATCAGAAAGGAGGGCATCATCGCGAGATCTTCGTAATTGTCGATTCGGAGACCGAGGAACTTAAAGAAACAATCGCGCGCGTTTCAAAAGAAATTCTTGCACTCGCATTTTGGAACGCCGAACCGCTTCCGGACAATCCATACAAAGATTTGGTCGCGGCGGTTAAAAATCGGAAATAAAAAAGAGTCAGCCCCGGAATTGGCGAAGCCAATTCCGGGGCTTTCTCATACAATCCAACCTAACTCTTTAGTTCGAGCCAACCTTCGCAAGTACCGTATCGATGATCGACTTCATTGCAGGATATGGGTATGCGCCTGAAACGGGTGTCTTTTGTCCAGCTGCAATAATTACGCTAAATGGAGTTCCTTCGCCGCCATTTTTTACTGCGTCATTAAAGTCTGCCGTTATGCGATCCTTATATTTTTTTGCACTGAGGCATGAGTTGAAGGCGGTTGTATCGAGTCCAATTTGTTTCGCAATCACTGGAAGTTCTGCCGGATCGAGACCGTTGTTTGCCGGTGTTATTTCAAATACTTTATTAATGAATTTCCAGAATGCGTCATTTCCACCGAGAGATGCTGTACACTCCGCTGCAATCGCTTCATTTTCCGCTTTCGAATGAAGTTGCACAATCGGGAAGTGACGGTACACCCACGCAACCTGTCCTTTGGAACCGTAGTCATCCATGATCTGGCGAAGTGTTTGATGGAATTCTTTGCAATATGGGCATTCAAGATCTGAATATTCAACAATCACAATCGGCGCATCAGGTTTGCCAAGAATATGATCAGTTGAATCGATTGGGCGAATATCTGCACTTATTGCCTTCGTATCGGTACCTTTCGGATTATTTTTTTGATTTGCTGCAGAAATCGTCGCGCGATTGACATAGAGAAGCGAGCCAGCAATAAGCGCACCGGCGATTACGATCGCAAATGGTATCAACATATTTTTTTGCATCCCTCTTCGGCGCGCAGGTTCCATTTGAATTTCAGGGTGCGAATGTCGTTGTTCGTCCATGTCTAGATGATTTGATGAATTTTATGAGCCTAGTGTACCATAGAGATACGATATGGACGCAATTCACCTCATAGTGCTCGGAATAGTCGAAGGGCTAACCGAATTCGTCCCCATTTCTTCTTCCGGGCATCTTATAATCGCCCGTTCACTTCTTGGAATTCAAATCGCGGATGGACTTGCGGTTGATGCAGTACTCCAGCTCGCAGCCACCTTGGCACTGTTTATTTACTTTCGAGATGATTTTTGGGCGCTCATTCGAGACACAGTTCTCTGGATACTCGGAAAGGGAGTTGAAGCAAGACAAAAGGTGTTAATCTTGGCACTCATTCTTGGATCCATTCCTGCAGGAATTTTTGGATTATTGCTTGAGAAAAAAATGGAGACCGTTTTCCGAAGTGTCACCGTAGTTGCGTGGATGCTGATCGCCGGATCAATCCTCATGCTTTTTGCCGAGTGGCAGGGAAGACGCCGACAAGTAAAAAGACCATTATCGGTATGGCGCGGTATTCAGATCGGATTCTATCAATGTCTCGCGCTTGTCCCGGGAATTTCAAGGAGCGGCGCAACTATTTCCGGCGGACTTATCTTGGGACTTTCGCGCGAAGAAGCCGCCCGCTTCGGATTCCTTCTTTCATTTCCGATCATCTTCGCGAGCGGCTTGCTCAAATTCTATGAACTCATTAAATCCGGCGACGTGCATTCGTTTGGTCTTTCAATTCTCCTTGGCGGGCTTGCTTCCTTTGCCTTCGGACTTGCGTCGATCCACTATTTGCTCAAATATTTGAAGTCGCATTCTCTCGGTGTGTTTATTGTATATCGAATTATTTTGGCGTCTCTAATACTGTTCGTAACCCTTTTTTAGAGAATTTAGAGTCCTAGCAACAGCCTGTAAATATCATAATTTCGCTAATAAATTGATTTTGACTTGACGATAGACTACTATAACCATTATTATATGGTTATATGGAAAACCAAAAAACAAACTCCTTCAAGGAGAGAAGCATCTCTTATCCGTCCTTGACCCTAGAAGAGGCGATCAATAAGAACAATGCGTTAATTAAAAATGCCTCAAAAGGACCATATCTTAGGGAAGATGCAGCTCGCGGAATGGGTTACAGCGCTCTTTCTGGTACAGCCGCAAGAGCAGTTGCTGCTTTAGTGCACTATGGACTCTTAGAGAGAGTAGGCGACAAATATAACCAGACCGCCTTATCTGCAAAAATTCGAAATCCTATAGGGACGGAAGAAGAAGCAAAAGCTTTAGAAGAGGCACTGAGATCACCAAAATTGTTTGCGAGCTTACTGGATGAATTCGGGGGACAAGAAATCCCTCAACAGATGGACAGAATTTTATCGAGACGAGGAGTGAATGAGAATGTTGCGAAAGATGTTGTAAGAATTTTTAAAGCATCTGCTGAATACGGGGGTCTGTTAAAAAATGGCGTCTTACTCAAAAATGCAAATGATACTTCCATTGGAATTTCAGGCGCAGGTGGAGGTCAAACTGGGGAGCAAAAGACAGGAATCATAAAACCAAAATTAGCCGAAAAAGAAGAAATTACAGAAAGGTATGTTGGAGGAGGGGAAGATTGGAGGCTTGTAATTGCATCAAAATCATCTCTATCGAAAGAGGTTAAGGTCAAAATACACGAGCTTGTTGCCCTTCTGGAGCAGGTGGAATTTGATGTTCGATAATAATCTACGATTTTTGAATCAATGGGGAAATTGAGATCAATTAAAAAGGAAAAAATTACAAAAGATCCTCTACGGGATTCCATATCCCGCACACTACGATATATTTTCCCCATCGCCGGTTACGCAATTCTCATTGGATATATAGTCCTTGGCATAGTTCATTTATTCTCGGGGAACCTTGGGAGTTTTGAGACCTACCTAAATTCATGCACTTCAGTAATGTGTGCTGCAATTTTTGGAAATGCATTCAAGATATCGATCTTTAGTAAGACCTAGAATGGAAGCGTAAACGTCATTGCACTGTCGCCCTCTTCTTCCCATTTGCTCGTATCGAGCGGGATTTCCCGCTTGTTATTTAACTCTTTGAAATAGAGCTTGTTGTGTTTCCGAGCAAATTCGTACACTTCTTTGGTGATTTTCACGTCGTGCAAACAGTATTCTCGAACCTTATCGATCTTGCCTTCACGCCACCATTGCACTCCCTGGAGTCCATCAGCGGTTTTTCCTTCGCCAAGTGTTGCTTCGGCGATCGAATCGAGCCTGAGACGCCTTCCCAGCGAATTTTTAATTTCCTTCAAAATATCGAGGCTTTTTATTTTAGTAAGGTCACCTGGATAATATTTATTGAGAAGGGGAATATCAAAATGGTCGGAATTGTAGCCGATCAGCATATCAGCGCCTTCAATGAGTGGCCAGAGCTTCGGCAACTCTTCTTCGAGATAGCTTGAATACGAATCAGTTTCTGAATCCCAAACGCAGACGATTGCAATATCAAGAAGTGCTGGATCGGCTTTACCGACGTCAGCAAATAAATTTTTCGTTTCAATGTCGAATACAATTTTGCGCATATGTTATCTGGTGCCTTGTGCAAGAATGTACTCAACAATCGCTCCTTCAGGAACTTCGACTTCCTCGCCTGACTCGAGATTTTTGACGCGAAGTGTTCGGCTTTGGCGCTCTACTTCTCCAATCACTGACACGAACGGAATGTGCGATTTTGCCGCTCCTTTAATCTGATCACCCGCTTTGCGGAATGTAAAATCAACTGACACATGGAGTCCTTGGTCACGAAGATTTTGCGCGAGTTCAAGTGCGTAGGGAAGAGATTCGCGCTCAAGAATGAGAAGTGCAAGATCAGCAACTGATTGATACGGGGGAAGTAAATTTCTTGATTCCAGAAAGTCACGAATCGTCACATCTCCCATACCAAATCCAACTGCCGGAATCTTTTCCACTCCAAAAATTTCCATAAGGTTGTCATATCTGCCGCCGCCGAATAAGGAGCGGCGATTATCTGGATTGGTGTCGAACACTTCGAAGATAGTCCCGGTGTAATAACTGAATCCACGGATTAAAGTCGGATCGTATACGACGTTTGTTATTTCAAGACCTGCAAGTATAGTGGCAATCTCAGCGAGTGCTTCGTTTGGTTGCATATTTTCACTTTGTTCAATGAATGCGCTAAATCGATCCGCACCAACAAGCGCTGCTCCGGCACTCATGAATTCTTCCGCATCCATTTTTTCGCGCTTATCGAGAAGTGAGAGAAGCGGCGTGATTGATTCTTCTTCGATTCCAATCTCATCAACTATCTGACGAAACATTTGGCGATCGTTGATTCGGATCAAAAAGTCTTCGGGAAGCGCGCCGAATGTGCGCATCAGGTTGTGAGCGATTGAAATGATCTCAACATCAGCTTCAACGCCGGAGGCGCCAAAAAGGTCGCAGTTGAGTTGCCAGTGTTCGCGAAGCCGTCCTTTTTGAGGACGTTCATATCTAAAGACGTTGGGAATGGAAAATAAGCGGAGAGGGAATGCGAGATCTCGCCGTTTTGCGGCAACCATGCGCGCAACGGTCGGTGTCATTTCGGGTCGGAGTGTTACCGAGCGATCACCGCGATCGGTAAAAGTGTAGGTTTGCTCCGATACAATTTCCTCGCTTGATTTTGCGGCGTAGAGTTCGGTTGGTTCCAAGATTGAAGCGGAATATTCGCTGTATCCAAATCGCTCCGCGACTTCCTGCATGGTGTCGAAAATGTATTTCTCGACGAACATGTCTTCGGGGTAAAAGTCACGAACCCCTTTGTAGGGGTCGGTATCAATCTTCGGTCTATTTCCGTCATTCATCTAACGATTGTATCAAAATGAAGGATCCTCTGAAACCCTCTTTGAGAGAAGAGGAGAACCTGTATACTGTAGGTATACGCCATTCAATAATGAAGGGTATTCATCTACTACATAAGGCGCGCGGTGAGACCTTATCAGAACTCCTAACGCGTTTCAAATCGGGACACCCCGCATACCGCGAGGTGCCCTTAACGTATGCCGGACGCCTCGATCCAATGGCAGAAGGTCTTGTCATCTTGCTTGCAGGAAATGCCGTTCACGAAAAAGATATTTTTTTGAAACTCGACAAGACGTATATTCTCGATGTCCTCTTCGGTTTTGCAACTGATACGCTTGACGTACTTGGAGAACTTACGGAAGTGCCGACTCGTGTCGATATCAAACCCATTTCACTCCAAAACGCGATCCAAGCAGTTGAAGGAATTCTTGGCGTTCATACCGATCCATACCCCGTATATTCTTCGAAGACCGTAAATGGATCACCGCTATTTACCTTTGCACGCGCTGGCAAACTTGCGGATATTGAAATTCCCGAACACACTTACGCGATCATTGAAGCAAACGTGATTGGACTTCGGCAGATTCCGCTATCCGAATTGCTTGAAGAAATTGAACAGAGTGTGTCGCTGGTGAAAGGAGATTTTAGACAAGAGCGCATTCTTGAATTATGGAGAGAACATACGCGCGCGCTCTACGACGCATCGTTTCCTGTTTTGACACTACGAGTTCGTTCAACAAGCGGCGCATATATGCGCGGGCTTGCAGAAAAAATAGGAAAAATATTAGAAAGCGCGGCGCTCGCGCTTGCGATTCGTCGTGAAGAGATCGGCGAATACCAACTCAAGGACGCAAAGTAATTTTTACATCGGCGGCGGGGGGGGTGGGGGAGGCGGCGGTAATTCACTGAGTCCGCTCGTGTCTTGTGAGCCTCCAGTAGTCCCTGTGCCGGTTGTACTTCCGCCAGTAGTTGACGTACTACCTGCGGCTGGTTGTGAGCCACCTTTCTTAACTTCATTTATTCCCCAAGGGTCAGACGCATTTGTTCCTCCTAAAGTCGGTGTTGTGGCGGCAGTTGTCTTACATGCGCCTGCCCAAATTCCGCGCCCTGAAATGCGCGCATTTTGTTCGGCAACCGAAAGTTCAGATTCAAATGCTGCGCTCGTTCCGGGGAAAAATTTTCCATATCCTTTTTCAAGAATCGCTGTATTCAGAAGTGTTCCATCCGAAAGATACACATACCCAGCAGGATTTCCTGCGCCGTCCGCGAGTACGCCTCCTGGATCAAAGCGGACAAATACAGTGCCGCTACTAATCATCTCCAGAATGCCTGATGCTATGTCTTTGTCATAACAATTACCGAATCCTGCACGGACCGGCGATTGCACACCAAGTAAACGAAAGAGAGTGCCGGATCCACCGGTTCGAAGGGTTACCGTGTCACTTCCGACAACGGAATCGATGTAATAGTTGGTATTTTCTTGGAGCGGGGTGCTCGTTCGAGCGGCAATATCAAATGAACTCGGAGTCGATGTCCCTTTTTCGGCAGAAAGCGCTTGGAGTGTATCGGGAATTTCCTTTCCTCGATGCGTGGCGACAAACAGTAAGATGAGCAGGACCGAAAGACCTGCGCCAAGAACAAACCGCCTATCTTTTAAAAATGTCATGTACTTAGAACTGTACCGGCACAACTAACGCGTCTTCATTTTCTGGAAGACCCGATGGATTATCTTTGAGGAAAGTAACAGAACCTTCTTTTGTCGCTGGCTTGGTGAAAGTAACCTTAACCGTAAACGGTACAAAATCTTCTGTCATCCAATCGCCATTCGCTTCAGCAACTCCGGATCCGAGTATGTTTCCATCTGCATCCGCAACACGAACAGGGAAGCTTGCTTCAAAAAACCAAGTACCACGTGCCTTACCGTGAACCGTGAGTGGGCTTTTTATTTTTTGATTCGGTGCGAGGTCAGTAACGGTGATTAAATTGCTTTTGTCAGGAACATTCCCAAGATCTTCAGTAAATGAAACGCCACCTATTGCGCAACGACGCGGATTACTTTCTTGAATTTGACCACCTGCAGTTACGCATTCGTCAAATGTAGTAGCCGAAACCTGCCCAGTCGTTGTTGGCATGTTTTGATCGTCACTGGGCGCTTTTGCTTCGTTATAAAAAAGAAATCCAACACCGATAATAGCGATAAGTACGATTAGAATGAGTGTTCCTTTCTTCATAATTTTCGTAAATATATGTGAATAGTATACCATAGGGAAATGCGCCAATCGTCACACAACATATACACACTGCTCTTCGCGCTCCTCTGTCTCCTTGGACTCGGACTCGTTTGGATTTTACCGCATGGAGAGAAGGTACCTTCTACTCCAACTCCCGCCGTTGAATCTCCATCAGATGATTTGGAGACCATATCTCTCGATCGCTTCCATATTATGTTTCAATATTCGGCTACGTACTTTGCTACTACTTCGGTATCCGAAACGCTTCCGTACACGGTAACGCTTCTTGAAGATATTCCAGAAAATCATCATCTCTCTGATACGGATCAGCCACCGAGAGATGGTCCCGCCACAATTTCTCTTACTGTATATGCAAATCCAAAACATTTATCTCCTTCCGATTGGGTAATGAAAAATGCAACGACATCGAATTATTCGATTCGAAAAAATGATGGACAAAGTATCAAATCATTTGTTGCGGCACATGACGCGTTCCAGTTTTCGTGGAGCGGACTTTACGAAGGGGAGAGCACGGTCATAGTAGACGGTGATTTTGCGTATATGTTTAGTGTTACCTACAATTCGCCAAGTGACACTATTCGCTCGGACTTCAATGATATTTTGAAAAAAATATCATTTGTAATCGACAGCAGCGAAAATCCATCACCGCGATAATCTGAAAAAACAAAAATACCCCTTGCGGGGTATTTTTGTTGGAATGGCTAAGGGGTTACCTTATGCTGCCATGTCCATTGACTCATCGTTTGAAGCACCACCCTTTGCAGAGCGGATGTTCGTTGCGTGGTCACCCTTATCGTTGTGACCTACTTCGAACGTGAGCGCATCGCCTTCGCGAAGTTCTTCAAAGGTAACACCCTTCAATTCCTTTGCGTGGAAGAAGAGGTCTTTCTGACCGTCATCACGCTTGATGAAGCCATAACCCTTGTCGTTGAACATGCGAGCAATTGTTCCTGTCATTTCGGCAAGATAAATTGAATAAATTCTTCAAAACATCGCGTCCTCCGAAGAAAATTCAACCTATTTTCCCGTTGCAAGACCTATCGTTTTGATGCGGTATGTATAGCACAGAAGGATGCATTTGTCCACCCGCCCTGAACCCTCCTCAGTAAGTGATATACTGATTTCTATCATGAAGAAATTGTACGTTTTTGACCTTGATGGAACGCTTGCACCATCCAGATTTCCAATCGAAGAAGAAACTGCCTCGCTTGTGTGCCAATTGCTTGCGAAGACAAAAGTTGCCGTGATGAGTGGCGCCTCAATGGGGCAACTCCACGATCGACTTATTATGCATTTACCATGCGGAGATCATGAGCGACAAAATCTCTATCTTCTTCCAACGAGCGGAGCAGCACTCTATCACTACGCAAATGTCGATCCAGAAAAAATCTACGAAGAAACACTTTCAAGTGAAGAGAAGGAATCTGCAATTCAGGCAATTAAAGAATCTCTGATTGCGGCAAAGTTTGAACAGCCGCTTCAAATTTATGGTGAACAAATCGAAGATCGTGGAACGCAGATAACTTTTTCGGCACTTGGACAAGAGGCTCCACTCTTTGAAAAAGAGAAATGGGATCCCGACCGAAGGAAGCGTATTCCGATTCAGGAAGAATTACGCGAACGACTTCCAAATTTTGAAGTGCACATCGGCGGTACGACGACCATCGATATAACCAAGGCGGGCATTGATAAAGCCTACGGGCTCCAAAAAATCCTGGATCAGCTCGGATACACCGTTTGGGACGCGGAGTATATCGGTGACGCACTCTTTGAAGGGGGAAACGATGCGGCAGTTCTTAAAACGGGCATCAAAACAGTAGCCGTTCGGAGCCCCGCTGAAACGAGAGATTTGATTCGGCGAATACTCACAGGTGAGGTTGCCTAATTACTCCGAGAAGAGTGCTATAATTTGAATATGCGCATCAAAGAAGTGAAGCGTCCGTGGGGCGCTTTTCGCCAATTTACGGCAAACGAACAATCGACAGTAAAAATAATTACCATAGCGCCGGGCGGTGAGTTGTCACTGCAATATCATAACGATCGAAGCGAATTTTGGCGGATCATTTCGGGACATCCAACAGTGACGATTGGCGAGAAGGTGACACGTGCACGAGCGGGAGACGAATTTTTGATTCCGAAGAAAAAACAACATCGAATTAAAGCGGGAAAAGACGGAGCGGCATTTTTGGAAATCGCATTTGGTGCGTTTGATGAAAATGACATCACGCGTCTTGCCGATAAATACGGCAGAGCTCCGACAAAGGTGAAGAAGAGGTAATTTTGAAAGAAGTATGCCAATAGGCAGGGGAAAGCGGCAAAAAAAAGGTGAAACAGGACACGAACCCCTGGGTGTCGGTTTTCATGGACGAAGTCTTTTTCTTGTATACCGTGAGGTAAACGCAAAAGGCGAGCCGGAAATTTTCATACAAAAAAGTAATGACGGGGTACGTTTTGATCGTCCGCGGAAAAAACTGAAGATGCTCACCGAGCGTGGATCGACAGAAGCGGTCGACATGATCGTGCGCGCTTCGGCATATCCGGTAGACGAAGGAGAATTTCTTATCTACTCGAGACGAAAAGGAAAAACAATTAGCACTGTTGGCGCTATCTCAAAGACGCTTGTTTCGAGTCGCGGCAAGGGAAAAATTATGTCGGGAAATCCTGATATCGCATGGGTTGATGGATTCAGATTTAAAGACAAACATGTGCTCTATCTTGGTGGGAGTGAGATGTATGTTGCCTACAGCAAAGACCTTCGTAAATGGAGCAAATCAAAACTCGGGATTCCATCTGGTCGTTTGTGGGGAGCGGTGAATACGCACGCGGGCATTTTGCTTCTTGTTGATCGTTCAAAAGCAACTGCTTCCGGCACCCTACTTCGCATCGAAGGATTTTTATTCCGTCATGATAATCCGGCAGAGATTGCCTGGAGCGGTGAATCGCTCGTCTTCGAAGAAGAGTTTGCGGGAGTGGCAACGCCGTTTGGAGCGATCGGACTTGGTGAAGAAATTCGCCTCTACTGGCTCGATCAAAATAAGGAACTGCATACGGTAAAAATTCCGCAACCTTTCCATGGTCATATGAGTATCGGTATTTCCGGACTCACGAAAGCGCATCACGTGAATCCAGTACTTTCGCCAAAGCCGAGTCATTGGGAATCAGTCGCAACATTCAATCCCGCGGCACTTTTTGACGGTGAAAAAGTACATCTTTTGTATCGCGCAATCGGTTGGAACAATATGTCGTCTGTTGGCTATGCAACGTCGGACGACGGGCTCAATTTTTCTGAACGATTAACTCATCCCATTTATTCATCTCGCACGCCGACCGAAATGGTGCATGGCTTGCCATACGAAGGTAACGATGAATTTACGTCGGGTGGTGGCGGATGGGGTGGTTGTGAAGATCCTCGAATCACTTTGATTGATGACACCGTCTACATGACTTACGTTGCCTATGACGGATGGTCTGCGCCGCGCGTCGCCATTACGTCAATTTCTTTCGATAATTTTAAGGCGGGGAACTGGAAGTGGAAGAAGCCACTTCTCATTTCACGCCCTGATCAAGTGAATAAGAACGCAGCACTTTTTCCAGAAAAAGTAAACGGCAAGTATGTTATTTTTCATCGCATTTTTCCGAACATGCTCATCGATTTTGTCCCAGATCTTGAATTCAAAAAACAGCGTTGGCTTCGAGGGGACGCAAAAATAAAACCACGCCCAAGTTTTTGGGACAGTAGAAAACTTGGTGTCGGTCCGCCACCTCTCAAAACTGAAGCAGGATGGCTCGTGGTGTATCAGGGTGTTGATGATCGTGATCCGGGACGCTACAAAATGGGTGCGATGATTTTGGATTCAAATGATCCAACAAAAGTCTTGTACCGTGCGCGTCTCCCGATCGCCGTTCCAGACGCGGAATACGAAAATCAGGGACACAAATGGGGCGTCATTTATCCATGCGGTGCTGCCGTTATCAAAAATCAACTCTACATATATTATGGAGGAGCGGATATGGTGACGTGTGTCGCGCATACGCCACTTGATGAATTTATCGACAATGTAAAGAAAGATAGCGTGGTGCACTTACATCCTGAAAAAGTAACCGTCAGAAAATAGTATGTTTATCATTAAACGAGATTCGCACAATCCTTTGATCCGGCCGCTCGGAGAACATCCGTGGGAAGCGCTCGCGACATTTAATTGGTCACCAGTTAAGGTTGGAAAAAAGATCCATGCGTTTTATCGCGCAATGTCTGCATCAGATCAATACGAAGGAGTGCATTTGGCCCTTTCCACTATTGGACATGCGGTATCGGATGACGGCAAACATTTTGATCATCGCGAGCAATTCATTATTCCCGAACAGCCATGGGAGCGTTTTGGTTGTGAAGATCCTCGCGTCACGAAGATTGGCGACACCTATTATATTTTTTATACGGCGCTTGGTGGTTTTCCGTATGGACCAGACAATATTAAAGTAGCAGTTGCAATAACCAAGGATTTGAAAAAAGTCACCGAAAAACATTTGGTGACGCCGTTTAATGCAAAGGCGATGGCGCTTTTCCCTGAAAAAGTGGACGGCAAGTATATGGTGATTTTTGCAAAAGATACTGATAGGCCGCCCTCCAAAATCGCATTCGCATCAGCTAAAAAGATCGAAGACTTCTGGTCGCCGGAGTTTTGGAGAGAGTGGGAAAAAACGGAAGGAAAACATATCATCGATCCACGCCGAGGTGATGGTGATCATGCGGAAGTTGGTGTACCGCCGATCAAAACTAAGCAAGGTTGGCTCCTTATTTATTCGCATGCCCAAAATTATTTCTCGAACGAAAAAGTCTGGGGAATTGAAGCGCTTCTTCTTGATCTGAAAAATCCACAAAAAATAATCGGACGCACTCCGGGACCGCTTCTTGTTCCTGAAGAAGTCTATGAAAAATACGGACAAGTGCCGAATACTATTTTTCCATCTGGTGCCTTGGTAAATCGAAATGATCTCGATATTTATTACGGTGCAACCGACACGACGTGTGCAAGAGCAACCGTAAATCTTTCGAGCCTCATTGCAAATCTCAATTTGAAAACACGCTTCAAAAATATGAAGCGGTATCCAAAAAATCCGATACTTCGTCCGATACGGAGTCACGGATGGGAGTCCCGTGCGGTATTTAATCCTGCCGCAATTGATCTTGGTGGAGTGGTGCACATTCTATATCGCGCAATGTCTGAAGATAATACTTCAACCATTGGTTATGCCGCATCGAAAGATGGACTCTCGATCAAGACACGTGGCACCGATCCGATATATGTTCCGCGCGAAGATTTTGAAATGAAAAAGGGAGATCCTAATGGAAATTCAGGATGTGAGGACCCGCGGCTCACGCAAATCGGAGATCGTATATATATGTGTTACACCGCGTACGATGGTGTTCGTCCGCCAGTTGTTGCCGCGACCTCAATTTCAGTGGCCGATTTTGAAAAACAACAATGGCAAAATTGGTCAAAGCCGGTTATCGTCACCCCAACTGGACTCGACGACAAAGACACCTGTTTACTTCCCGAAAAAGTAAAAGGGAAGTATATGATTCTCCATCGCCTTGGAACACATGTGTGCGCAGACTTTCTTGATTCGCTTAATTTTGAAATCGATAAAGCATCTCGTTGCATCCAGCTTCTCGCCCCTCGCCCTGGCATGTGGGACAGTCAGAAAGTGGGTATTGCTGCGCCACCGCTCAAAACTAAAGACGGATGGATTCTTCTCTATCACGGCGTTTCAAAAAATAAGACGTATCGTGTTGGTGCGGTGCTCCTTGATCTCAAAGATCCGACAACCGTCCTTTCTCGCACCGTTTCTCCCTTGTTTGAGCCAACTGAACAATACGAACATGAAGGACAAATTCCGCATGTGGTTTTCCCGTGCGGCGCAATCATCCGAAAAGGAGTTGTGTACGTATATTATGGCGGCGGCGATTCAGTGGTAGGTGTTGCAACGATCAAACTCACTGATCTCCTTAAAGAACTCTCGTAATCAACAATAAAAAACTGCCGCCCTAAAATTGGTGGGCGGCAGTTTCGGCATTTTCGGTGGTGGAGGAATAGGTGTCGTCTGAAAAATAAAGATCACTGCAAGCGTAATAATACAGACCAAGATCGCAACCATAGATCCAATCACTATTGGATACAGATAGGTGAGTGGAGTTCCTACGTAGATTCTTTCCATTATTCCTTGGATCGAATGAGAAGAATGAGGAAGGTTAGGGCTGACCCGTAGCAAATACAACCATACCGTCGTTCCGACAAAGAAAAAGTACGCGAATGCAAAGGCGGAGGAAATGTCCATATGGACAACCAATTTCTCGATCGATCGGATCATTTTTCTTCGCATAGGCGCTCTCCGTTCGAGTTGTCTGTCGATCAGCATAATTTAAATACTCCTTTCGGTCGAGTTTTTGATGAAGCCTTAAGGAAATGTATGTTGGTGCTTATTCGTTCGATTGCTATCATATATTGAATGAATAAGGGGCCACATAGTCCTGGACTTTTGTCTGTTGCAGCCGTGTGTCTGGTACTTACGCTATTTCTTTTTCCGCATCCAGTAGCTGCAAAGGATTCTTCACCTGGCTTCATGTGTTATGTGTTTGGATTTGTTTTAAAGCCTTTAGGATTTTGTGCGCCAAAAGTCGAAACCCCGACTCCAACGTCGGAAGTATCTTCGCCGCAAAATACTCCGCCAGTCACTGAAACAAATTCTCCTCCAGCCGCACCTATCAATACACCGGTCGCAAACAATCCGCCGACGGAATCTACTTCCGTACCGACACCAACAAAAACCGTCACGGTGTACGTTCCGACCGAAAAAACTCCAGCGTCGGTCATAAATAATATTTATACTGAAGGGGTTTCCGAATCTCTCGTAGATAAAAAAATCGAAGAAACAAAATCATTTGTTGCAAATATTCTCTCCGCGGTTCGTGGTGGGGTGGTCACGGCATTTATCCCAGCAAACGAAGATAATATTTTGGAATCTGCAACAATGAACGGTGAAACGACGTTCGCAAGTTCATTACTTCTTCTTTCCGGCACACCTTCGCAAACATCTAATCGTTTGTATAACAACAATTCTGATTTGTATTGGAATGGATCAATCCTAAGTTCAGGAGCTTCGGGAAATTGGACGGGAAGTGGTTCGGATGTATATCGACTGACTGGAAAAGTTGGTATTGGTACAACAACGCCGAGTGCAATTCTCTCTGTTGCGGGGACGGCACTCTTTGGTGGAAGTTCAGGAACAACAACGATTGAACATAATTTGAGCGTACTTAAATATGCCTCGTTTGGCACAACAACCGGTCTTTTTCTGGATACCGGTGGCGTTGTCTGCAACGTCGAAGCATATGGCGCCGTCGGTGATAATTCACGCGACAATTATGCAGCGATCACGGCGGCGATCAATGCATGTTCTCCTGGAGGAACCGTTCTCTTTCCGATGGGCGTGTTCCGAATCAGCCAGCCACTCAATCTCGATAAACCAATCACGCTTCAGGGAACCTACGCGCCGCGTTGGTACTATGCATCAACGCCGAGGAGTTCCATCAAGCCGACAACCAGTTTCGTCGGATCCGCAATCATTCATGTGCGCGATAAAAGCATTTCAGGAGAAGCAGCGTCAAACGACGGCGGACGCATTCGGAATATTTCAATCGACGGTAACTCATATGGCACGGCAATCGACGGGATTTATTTTGAAGGATTGGTCCGTGACTGGAAGGTTGAAGATACTGATATCTCGCAAACCTCAGGAGATGCGTTCCATACTGCGCAAGGCGCGGGAACGGGGAATCCACGCGGATTTACGGTCGATCACTTGAGTATTTATAGTCCGGCACTCCACGGCGTTCGCGCGACCGCGCTCACTGACTCATATCTGAACGACATTCTGGTTGTCGGCGGCGCACAGCGCGGATTTTATTTCACGTCGATGGGAGAAACGAAGCTCTCAAACAGCCGCGCAGTATTCAATACACTCGAAGGACTCTACATTGACGGCTCATCAAGCAACGGCGGATTCCAAATTAGCGGTTTTTCAACCGACCGAAACGATCGTCACGGCGTACGCATTTCGGCAACAGGAACGACTACTATTACGTTTGACGGACTTTTGCTTCGCCGCGATGGTGCGAACGACGGCGGCGGCACAGAAACGCCGTATGCCGGAATCGCAATCATTGGCTCGCCAACTGCAAAAGTCGCGCCGGTTGTGATCACTAATCTTTCTGAAATTCCCGGCGTTGACGATGATGGAACCGGAACACCCGCGCCATCGGTTGGTATTCGAGTTGAAAAAGCGACCTATGTGTCAGTGAACGGTCAGTTGTGGGGCGTCGATCAGCCGTATTCGAATGGCGGCAATAACGATCGCTTCATTATCGCCGAAGATACGCTCATGAAGACCGGCTACAACATTGTCGCGGATTCAATCTTCAATGATAAATGGATTGCAACTTCTTCAAGTCTCGTATACACAGCAGGGAATGTTGGGGTTGGAACCACGACACCAACATCAAAACTCCAGGTGGTCGGCACTGATGCCGCAGCATCAGTGCTCACCGTAACTGGCGCAACAAGTCAGACCGCAGATTATTTCAGAATCAAATCGACGTATAGTCAGTCGGTTGGAGATATTTTGACGATTGATTCAACCGGAAGTATTGGAATCGGCACGACCACTATGAACCGCATGATTAACGGCGCGAGTGCAAACAGCCCAGGATTTCGATTTACGGATACTACGAATGGCGCCGTTATCGATATGCGCGTTGAAGATACACAAGCGTTTGTAGGAACGATGACCAATCACGATCTTCGCTTCATTACCAACCAAACATCAAAAGCCGCGCTCACTTCTGGCGGAAAATTCGGCATCGCATCTACCAGTCCATGGCGTTTTCTTTCAGTCACCGGAACGGTTGGATTTGATGGGCTTACGGCAGAATCAACGAGCGGTAGCGCGCTTTGTTTGTCTTCTGACAAAGAAGTGCAGGTAAACTCTGGTGCACAAACCTGTACCGTCTCATCGGCGAGGTTCAAACATGACATTCAAGATTTCACGCCCGAAGAAGCAGCAACGCTTGCCGAAAAACTTCGTCCCGTTCATTTCAAATACAACGGCACCGAAGAAGATCGCATCGGATTGGTTGCAGAAGAAGTTGGGGCGGTTGATGGAAGATTAATTTTCCGCGAAGAGGATGGCGCGCCGCGCGGTGTTCGTTACGAAGATCTCGCAGTCGTACTTCTTGGCGCGTTCAAACATCAACAAGAACAAATCACTTCACTCATTGGTTCGGGCGTATCGGCAGTCGGCGATACTTTGAAAGCCACATTCGATACGGTATTGGCAAAAACAATCGTCGTTGATAATTTGCATGCGAAAAAAATTGAAGCAGACGATGAAGTATCAGCAGGAAAGCAGATTTGTGTTGACGGAGTTTGCTTGACTAAAGAAAAGCTTGAAACACTGCTTCGAAATGCAAATATCGGGGGAGCATCAGCTCCGATACATGAACCTGCACCAAAAGAAGCTACGACTACTGAATCTGTTACTCCGGATGTGACGACTACCACTTCAACTTCAACACCTTCAGCCGAAGAACCAGATCCGGCTCCAGAAGCAAGCACTACTCCTGCAGAATAATAGGAGTATTGACAACGCACAAAATTAAAGGGATATTTCGCTGAGATAAAAGCTGCGCTTATGCCGCTTTTCTCCTCTCGGGCTTTGTGCCCAGAAAGGAATGAAATGCACCTTACCAGAAAACTGCTTTTCGTAGGTATTTTCGGAATTCTGACAGCGTGTCTGCCCTCTCTTGGGTCAAAACTCGACAGCGTGCCTGCACTACATCCCAAAAATGTAGGTGCCACAGTGCCGCGTCCGATCAGTATCGGCACTTCATCTCCCCGCGATGCGGAGTATTTCTACAAACGTGCGCTCCCTCTCGGCGCCTATGAGCACGCGCTCTTGTATCCAACGGTAGGGAAGATCGAGACCGGAGATTTCACCGCATATCCGCGTCAAACCAACATCATCCTGGCGCTCAAATTCTTCCCAATGAAAGGTTGCGGTGCGGGACCTCATGGTGAGATGCCGGTTGACAAAATTAAATGCCCCGGAGTTCTGAAAGAAATCCTTGGCGGCAGATTCGATGCAGATTTATCTGCTATTGGAAAAATGATTGTCGACGATGGCCGCGGCGTCACCATACGTCATATGTACGAGGCGAATGGTAATGGATATCCGTGGCAAGCATATTATCCCGGCAACAATCCGAAGGACTATACCGCGGCATGGCTCCATGTAGCGAATATTCTGAAAGTGGCTGCAGGCGATCTGGCCGCATTCGATTTTTCGGTCAATCGTTATGGACCGAAGGGAGCGATCGAAAAAGATTTTGCTGAGCTCTATCCGGGCAACGCAATCGTCGATCGGGTGACGATTGATGCGTATAATCGCTGCGGCACGGCCGAACGGTATGTTACAGCACCATCATTTGAAACGCAGTTTGGCGCCGCATACGAGGCAGTCGCTGCCTCGATTGATCCTCGAATTCCAATCGGGGTAGGGGAGACGAATACGAGTGCGCTCACTGATCCTCCTAAGTGCGCAATCGATCGGATCGAATGGTTCCGGGGCATGTTTCGGGACATCGAGGAGCGATTCCCGAGAGTCGATCAACTCACCATCTTTCTTGAAAAGGTGAAAATCGGCGGAGCGTCGAATGATGTGCCGATCGATTGGGGAATTTACGGCGATCGGGTAGCGGGGTTCTGCAAAATCAACAACGAATTTCGCGCCGAACTGAACGCGACTTATAAAGACCCGAACAAAAACATCCTTGTAAAATGCGAGTAAGGGTCTCATAAAGAAAAGGCAGTCAATTCAATCATACTCTATAGAGCGTCCCCCAGACGCTCTATTTCTTTTCGAGACAGAGGCCAAAATTGCCATATTTCACAACAAAAAATACCGATATTGTATCTTGACAAAACTCTTAATTTAAGGGATATTCTGAAAGGCAAAGGACTGGAGTCTCCAGGCCTTTTCGTTTTCACCCCAGCTGGGCCTTTGGCCTCGGGAGAAGACAATGCACCTTTACAGAATAATAGGACTAGCACTGGTGCTCCTCGTGAGTGCTTGTGCAGGAGCGGAGAAAATCTCTCCCCAAGCAACCACGTCGTTGCCGAATGTGGCAGCTTCGCAAGCGGCAGTTACTCAAACGGCACCGACACGCGACATCAAGTTTTGCCTCGCGTCTGCACAAGGTGCGGCGCAGTACTACTCGATCGCGAACCCGCTCGGCATCAATGACTGTGTGGTGGTGTACTACACCGCCGGCTCGGTCAATGCACTGCCGTACGGAAAGTTCAATCCAGCGACGAAAAAAATCGTTGTCATAAAATTTCCGGTCGAGGATGGTGTTCTCGCCAAAATCAAAGACGGCGGCTTTGACGATGCGTTCCGCACGTTCGGCCAGGCGGTCAAAGATCTGGACCAAGACATCACTGTTCGTCCGTGTAATGAGTTCAACGGCGATTGGTATTCATGCGGCGTGTATTATCCGGGCAATCATCCGGAGGATTTCATCGCGGCATGGCAGCATATGGTAACGCTGCTTCGAGAGTCTGCCAGCGGCAAAATCGTCGGCGTCGACCTCAACTACAATCGATCAAGCGCACGCGGCAAGGGAACGAGTGATTTTCAGTCGCTCTATCCTGGTGACGAGTTCGTGACATCGGTCTCGATCTCGACCTACAACCGGTGCGGCCTCGATCCGTCGCACATGCAACCGAAAAGTTTCGCGGATGAATTTGGTCCCGCATATGATGCAATCGTAAAGATTACTGATCTCCCGATCTGGGTGGCGGAAGTCTCGACGACCAATCTCTGCGGCGTTGACAAGATCGACTGGTTCCGCGACATGCTCGAGTCTCTCAAGACTCGATTCACGCATGTCACGAACGTCAACTTCTTCTTCGAAAATGTTCCAACGGGAAAGGCAACCAACGACAAGCCGATCTTCTGGGGCATTCCCGAAAATGAGTGGGATGCGTTCCGCAAACTGATCGACGATTTCCGTGCATCGTACGGGCTTCAAACACCCGAGCCGGTGGCGGAGATCGCAACCTTCGGTGCAAGCGGCATGCCGCGGGGAACATTCAGCTACCCGTGGACGATTTCCGGAAACATCAGCGGAACGTTTGGCGACACGTCGAATAACGAAATAAGTGGTGTCACCGGAAAGCCGTATGGGCAAAAGGAAACGGTTGGTTTCTTGCGTCTTTCGCAGGGGATCAACATGAGTCTCATGTGGCTTACCGACACTGACACCGTGGGTCTGGACTTCTACGTCCAGGGCTCTCTCTCGACGAATCCCGAGCGATATTGGGACAACGACGGCGCAGTGGGAGTTGAATTGACCTACTGCCTCGGTAAACCCGGTTTCGCAGCATTCGGCAATTCTTGTGCCTTCGTGGGCGGCAGGGTTACCCAGTACATCGATGGTCCCGACCGATATTCAAACGGTAGGGATGAAAGCATCAATACCGGTCTCCGCTTCAACTGGGGAGGCTACTGGGGACAATAAGTCCTCTTGGAATCCAAGACGGCAGGCCGGATCCTCCGGCCTGCTAAACCCTTAAGAAAAGGAGAAAGTGGCAATGATCCACTTCGTGTCTCAACTCTTGGACACAATCCATACAGGCCGATGGTATGTGTTCGAGATCTACGTCATGTTCGTTTCGGCTCGACAATTTCCTCTCATGGCTCTTGCGGGTATTTTCTACTTTTTGTGGAGTAGGGGGTGGATTCAAAAATACCCTCTGGATAAAAAGGCAGTAACGATTGTTGTCACGATCTACGACGAGAATCTTAAAATCCTTGAGGAGTCTCTCCGAAAGGTAAAAGAGTCACTCGAATACGGAACAACCCGGCACTTCTTCATTGCCATCATCGATGGCTTCGATAAGAATCCAGCTAAAGTGGCGCTCGAGACCGAGATTGCGAAAAGATACGCAAATGTCGTTCTCGTTACGAATGCTCGTCACAAGAAATGGAACTTGCGGGAGCTTCTTCGGGAAGCACGCAAGCGCGGAAGGCTCGAGGAGCTGCTCATCTTTCTTGACTCGGATACCATTCCGAGAAATAAGGATGTCGTACTCAAACTTCTCGCGCCGTTCTCCGACCCTCGTATTGGAGGGACAACAACTTCGCAGCTCGTACACGATCCGAAGACCTGGATCCAGAAAATTAGCTTCTGGCTCGAAGACGCCAGGCTCAACTCATCAATGGCAGCATGCAGTCTCTTCGGTCAGGTCGCGTGCCTACCGGGACGAATGTATGCAGTCCGTACGAAGCTCGTCGAGCATCGTATGGATGAGCTCGTCAATGACTCGTTCAGCTACTTTGGTCTGATGCGCCGACCCGCTATTGCAGGCGACGATCGGCGGATCACTGGATTTGTACTCCAAGCAGGGTACCGGACTGTTCTTGTTTGGGACGCGTGTGTTACGACCACTGCACCCGACAATCTTGTCGATACCTGCGGTATGTGGGCGCGGTGGTGCCGGACCTTTCAGGGGATTACGATACGGTCGCCATGGCTTATCCGTTTCCCGGTCGCATTCTTCGTGTACTGGACAAGCATTTTGGTCACGCTCTCTACGGTATATATTGTTGCCGTGCACTGGCCGCTCACGTATTTACTTGGTCACGGGGGCACGCCGCTGTGGCAAGCGCTTATACTCGCTGTATTCGGTATGATTCTGACCACAATTGTCCGACAGTTCCCACATCTCTGGAAATATCCGAGAAGTTTGTGGGTACTCCCGATCTTCCCGTTCGTAATGCTGCTCTTCCAGTTTATCTGCTTCTGGGCTCTCCTCACTCAACATCTAGTTGGGAAGTGGGGAGGTTCGCGTGCGGATGCTGGAGGTACTAACACGGCGAAGAAAACCGCTTGGGTAGTCTACGAAGATCGCCCCGTCAGCTCTTGACATTATGTCAAAAAATGCCATCATATTTGGCAGACGTCTTCTCTAAGGGAGACCAGTAATGGTCACATGGTTCTACGCAGTTGTTCGCTGGCTCATGACCTGGCATGAGCGAGCGCTCCAGGCTCAGTACGAACGGCAAGAACGCCAGGGGTACACACCCTACGCCGTTCTGTACGGCGCCCAACCAGGCGAGTCCTTCATGGTTTCGCCTGCACCCGGTCAGCCAGGAAAATGGAGACTCGAGACGGGCCAGGTCGTCGAGCCGGAAAAGGTCTGGAAGATCCGCAACGATCGTGTCAACGCAGGCCTTGTTCACTAGTTCTACCGCGCTTCGGCGCACCAAGGGCCGTCAGTTTACTGACGGCCCTTTCTCTTTTTATACGAATCAGTTTTGCCTATGCTACACTGCCACTATGATTGAAGTCCTGTTCGATTCGCTCTCGCACATCAATGCCGAGCACCTCATTCATATCGCCGGCTACTCCGGACTCTTTTTTGTTGTGTTCGCAGAAACAGGACTCTTTTTCGGATTCTTTTTCCCTGGAGATAGTTTGCTTTTCACTGCCGGCTTTCTTGCCTCACAAGGATTTTTGCAAATAGGAATATTGATTCCACTTATTATCTCGGCAGCAGTTCTCGGCAACATTATTGGATATGGTTTCGGCACCTATATGAGTCAGCTCTTCAAAGAAAGCGATTCGCGTATCTTTAAAAAAGCGCATTTGGAAAAAGCCGAAGCATTTTTTGAAAAGCACGGAAAGCAAGCGATTTTGCTCGGTAGATTTCTTCCTATCATCCGCACTTTTCTTCCGATTGCTGCCGGCGCGGCAAAAATGCCCTATCGAGATTTTATTACCTACAACGTTCTCGGCGCGATTGTTTGGGGCGGAGGAGTCACGTATCTTGGATACATATTAGGAAAACAGGTTCCGGATGCAGAGCGATTTCTGTTTCCAATTATCCTTGTCATTATCATCGTCTCATTTATTCCACCACTCGTACATTACGTACGCGAACGGAAAAAGAATAAATAAAATCCCCAATTTATTTATTTCGAATTTTGAGCGTGATCATCAAAACGATAAGGTAGGCGCAAATGCTTGCTGCCATCAAAGGGAAGGTGATATAGCCAAATTCAAATAAGGTTTTCTTTGAGCAGTCTGCGGCAAGGAGCGTTGTTGCGCATGGGAGAAACTCACTACCACCAACTTGAAGATAGTGCTGGTAGAGCGAAATGATGAGTCCGACAATCGAAAGTATGATCGAATAGTCGGCGATCTTTTCATCAGATTTGAAAAGCGCAGCTGCAAACAAAAATAGCTGCGGATACAGTGTGACGCGCTGAAGCCAACAAAGTCCGCACGGCGCAAAGCCAAGCACTTCAGAATAAAAAAGGGAAATAACGAGGGAGCCGAGTGCGAGGAGAAATGCAATTCCCAGTGCGTTATCGCCAGCAACTTTTACCGTCCATGCGGCAAAACTACTTTTTTTACGAAATGCGATTGCACCAAGCAAATAAATAACTTTGATCTGGATTCCAATGACGCCAATCGCGAGCCAAAAATTGATGGTTTCAACGGGGTAGTTCATGAGACTATCATAATTTTAAAGTATAAAAAAAGCGAGCCGCCCGGATGTGAGCCGGGCGGGACAGAGTCATAGCGTGTAGAGTGGATACGCGCCGGTTATAGCCGATAGCGCTCCAAAACATACACATGCACGGACGATTATTCGGTGCATCTCTGGGTAGTTCTTTCCGTTTCGGAAGAACCTTGCGGTAATGAAGAAAAAAGCAAACAAGAGGGCAGAAAGAAGATGAATTCCAAATAACAGTCCTGATATTTCGTACCGGCCGATGCTTAACCGAACACATATTTCAATTGCGCCCACTGCAAGTACCGTGACGACCATGATGGCGTTCGTCAGACGCACGTGGATTTCAAGAAGGTCGTGGCGTCTTCTGCCTCGAAGATCCCATCTGCGCAGCCGTTTTCCATACTGTGCCAACATCATAAAAAGAATGAGGTCACATGCCGCCATGGCGACAACAAACCATTTCAGAAGCTGGATCTCGAATCCATCACTCACGATCGTCCTCCTCATAGGATCTGGCTGGAGTATACTCGTTTTTCACTTTTTTGCTAGGATGTGCCTATGACCGTCCGAATTGAAGAATCCTGGAAGAAACATCTCGAAGCAGAGTTTGAAAAGCCCTATTTCAAAGAACTTTCTGATTTCGTAAAAGAAGAATATAAAAAAACAAAGGTATATCCGCCGCCCAAGGATATTTTCCGAGCATTTGATTTAACGCCCTTTGATCAAGTAAAAGTTGTGATTCTCGGACAAGATCCATATCACGGAGAGCGCCAGGCAAACGGACTTTGTTTTGCCGTTCACGAAGGAGTTCGAAATCCGCCCTCGCTCCAAAATATTTTTAAGGAAATCGAAAGCGATCTTGGACATCCGGTCTCTCACGATGGTGACCTAACTCGTTGGGCGACTCAAGGTGTTTTTCTTCTCAACGCTACTTTGACCGTGCGCGCTGGAGCGGCTGGTTCACATCAGAAAAAAGGATGGGAAGAATTTACCAACGCGGCGATCAAAGCGTTAAACGATGAACGAGAACATTTGGTTTTTATGCTGTGGGGAAATTACGCCAAGCAAAAGGGGAGTGTGATTGATTTTGAAAAACATTTGGTGCTGACATCAGCACATCCGTCTCCACTCGCGGGAAATGCATTTTTTGGCAACCATCATTTTAGTCAGGCAAACAAGTATCTTGAAGAGAATGGCGAGAAACCAATCGAGTGGTAGCTACATCTCTTTGATCATGTAGGTCGAAATCTCTCCCTCGTTTCCACCAACTTTTTTGCCTGGGTTCAAAATATTTTCTGGGTCAAAGATGCGCTTTGTTTCCGCAAAGAGCGCGATCATTTTTTCGCTAAACATCATCGGGAGGTACGGCGTGCGGATAATGCCGTCGTTGTGTTCTCCCGTAATCGATCCTTTGTATTTCGTAACCAGTTCGTAGACTTTTGGACCAAGTTCCAAAATGATTTCTTTTGATTTCGGATCGGAGAGATTCATAAGCGGAATGATGTGGAAATTGCCGTTCCCGATATGGCCCGCGATCGTGTATATCAAATTGTATTTCTTAAGAAGCGCATTGAGTTCGGGAAGGAATGTCGGATAGGTATGGGGATCAACGACAAAGTCGTCGATAAAGGGCGATGCGTAGTATCCGCGGAGATTTTTGCGAAGCAGGCTGAAGCTTTCGCGGCGAATGATCCAGTATTTTTCTCCTTGTTCTGGAGTTGTCGTAACGCGCGTTTCAAGACCTAAATCCTCCAAGGAATTATTTGCTTCATTTGCTTTCCGAATCGCTTCCTCCTTCGTGTCTTCGGCAAATTCAGCCATCAAGACAAGTCTTGGTACGCCACCCCGAAGCAGCATTCCTAACTCTGGAAGGAATGAAAATCCAAGTTTGATTGCAGGGAATAGTCCGAGGTGTCCAAGAATTTGCGGCAAGAAACGGAGCGCGAGTTTGAATGTATGATCGTCGTAGGATTCAAATGATTCTGGTTTCGAGCGGAGAACTCGATCAACAATTTCAGGAAGTCCGTTCAAATCTTTGAGGAAAACTACGAGCATCGATCGCTCCGTCTTTGGCTTCACCAATCGAATTGTCGCTTCGGTTACGACCCCGAGCGTTCCTTGGGAGCCGACAATAAGTTTTGCGAGATTGAATGTTTTCTTTTCTTGATCAATAACATTCCACAAATAATAGCCGGCGGAATTTTTTGATGTCTTCGGTTTTGAGGTAACAATTTCATCAAGATTATTTTTGATGAGCGCATCCATGTCTCGATAGATTTTTCCTTCAAAATCGTTTTGCGCTTTTTTGGAAGAAAGCTCGCCTTCAGTGAGCGGACCAACGGTTATTTGGCTTCCATCTGAAAGTACGAGTTTTAACGATTCAACATACCGCTCCGTTTGACCATAGGTGAGCGTGAGTTCGCCGCCAGAATTGTTTGAAACCATTCCGCCGATCGCACACAGTGATTTTGATGCGGGGTAACTTGGAATGATTGCTCCTTCGGCTCGTGCAAGTGATTCCTTTTCGAAATCACGATAATACACGCCTGGCTCAGTTATAAGTTCATGGGGATTCAGCGACACGATATGATTCATGAACTTGGTGAAGACCAATGAAACTGAGGAAGTGAGCGAACCGCCCGTCATGTCGGTTCCGGCAGAGCGTGCAGCAAGCGAGATATTGTCACCACTTGCTTTTTTTTCTGCGACATATTTCACAACCAGAGAGACGTCATCGGCATCTTTTGGAAAGACAACTACCTCCGGTGTTTTTTCAAATAAACTCGTGTCGCGGCTGTATTTTCGAAGCGACTCAGTATCATTTACAACTTCGCCTTTGATTATTTTTTGGATTTCATCTTTGTGCATGGCATTTTGTATTACGCGATTTTTTCTCCGACATATTTCATATCACCTTGCGGAGTACTTTTTTCAAATGCTTGCCAATCCTTTCCGAAGAAACGGAGTGCCAGATGAAAGATACCGTAAGTGATGAAAAATGCGGAGAATACGTCGATCGAATAGTGGATGTGACCAAGAAGTACAACGCCGGCAAAAATAACCGATAAGCTGAGGAAGGTAATTCGAAGCCAAATGAAATCCCAAAATACGAGCGCGAGCAGGAAGGGAAGTCCAGTGTGTCCGGAGAAGAATAAGTCATCACCGCCAAAGATTCCGTTGAAATAGGCATTATTAAAAAAGGTCGAATGGATTGTCATATGGAGCGGGTACGGACTGATGTGGGTGAGGGAAACTGCAAATGAACGGATGAAGACGAAGAGCGCGATTGTTTTCAGAACAAATGGTGCTGAGCGAACATGCCAAATGCATACGATCACAATAAAAAGTCCCATGAATACTGCTCCGTAGGTAAAAAGTCCGTCGACGTCGTAGACGCGCGTATTACTCAAGACAATATCTTCAACGTAGCCTGATCCGCTCGCCGCGGCGTAGATCGCGGCGTAATAATTGGCGACCAAGCTTGCTCCAAGTAAAATAAAACCCTCAATCAGGTTTCCAAGATATTTCAGTTCTCCAAAGACGCGGAGTCGATGCATCTTTGAATTGTAGCATCTCGTATTTATGCCAAGTCCCAAAAGTGGGGACGGCATTTTTGACAAATTTAAAATATATGTTATATTCCTGCTAGCTCGGCGCGGAGCAACCGCGTCTTTGATCTTCGGAGAAATCTGATGCTGTTGATGGCATTGTTTTCGCTCGTCCCCATGTTCGCAACATTCACTCTCTGGTTTATATGCGTGGGGGCACTCCATCCGATTCGCCAGAAGCATGAAGGAATGTCGTACAACAACTCGTACTCGAGCCTTATTGGTGACACGGCGCTTGTATTACTGATCGGTATGGCTCTCCAGGGGCTCCATGATAATCCTTGGGCGGAATTCGAAACATTTGATGGTGTCATGCCTGTTTCTATATTGATAGCGGTTATCTTCGTGGTGTATTTTATGACCATCGAATCCCGCAAAAGCGGCACCTTTATCGGAAAATCGGGCGAAGCATATCATACGCTCATAATTGTCCCGATTCTTGCATTCCTCGTATCTGAATCATTCTTCGTATTCGTCGCACTTGGTAACGAGACCGACTACGTTATCCCGTACTGGGTGTGGGGAATCGCTCTATTCGCAGTCTGGGTCGGGACGTTTGTCTATGATGCGCGGACCGGACGTCTCGACCAGCAAGCATGGCTGAAGAAAGCAGCTCCCGAGTGGATAATGAGGAACATGCGGCCGCAGGAGGTCGGAGCCGCCTTTCCTCCTGCCTATAGGAACTGGCCACCGAAACCGAAGTAATCATTTTGCGCCCGGATGAAACATTCCGGGCGCTCGATTTTTTCTCAATATGTACTACAATCACAGTACTTTCAAATCCACTATTCTTCATGAGAATCGCCTTATTCACCGACACCTTCTACCCGCAAGTGAATGGGGTCGCAAACACGGTTTATCGCTATGCACATGCGCTCTCAAAGGCAGGGCATACCGTTCGCGTCTATACGGTCTCCGCGCTTTCCGAAGCAGAATTACAGCAAAAAGTAGGGAATGCGTTTACCGTGCGCAAAATGCATTCGATGCCGCTTTTCGTGTATCCTGGCGAGCGAGTTTGTCTTCCGATTGGAAATGTCGTATCTGATCTTCGTGCATTCGCACCTGATATCATTCATACGCACACGCCATTTGGCATGGGACATCATGCGGCGAAGGCGGCAAAAAAACTGCATGTGCCATTAATTGGAACGCATCACACTTTTCTCGATCATTATTTGAAACATGTCTACATCGATTTTGATTGGTCTAGAAAAGCGGCGTGGTATTTAACCATTCGCTATTACAATAATTGCTGCATTGTTGTCAGTCCAAGCAAATCACTTGCACGCTATTTTGAAATGTACCTGCTTCGTCGTCCGATTGTCGTGTTGCCAAACATCCTTGATGTCGATTTTTTTTCGCCCGCTTCAGCTCGTAAAAATACGAACAAAGACCAGACCCTTATTTACATGGGTCGGTTGAGTTACGAAAAAAATGTAAAAGGCGTTATTGATGCCGCGTCCCTCATAATCCAAAAACATCCAAATACCAAACTTGTCCTTATTGGAGATGGCGGGGAGCGCGGCATTCTCGATGCGTACATCAAACAAAAGGGGATTCAGACAAATACGACAATCACTGGATTTATTCATGGACAAGAATTGGTTGATCGGATGCGCGAAGGAGATGTGTTTTTGACCGCGAGCAAGAGTGAAAATATGCCGCTCGCCTTGATGGAAGCAATGGCAGTCGGACTCCCGATCGTTGCAACTCGCTCACTCGGTCTTGAGGAAATGTTTGAAGACGGTGGTAATGCATTTTTAACACCTCCCGATGATCCAAAGAAAATGGCAGAAAAAACAATCGAGCTTTTGTCTGATCAAGCGCTTCGTGAACGATTTGGTAAGCGCTCGAGAGAATTATCGATGCACTATTCAGAGAAAGAGGTACTTTCAGAAATCGTATCGCTCTACGAGCAGGCGATTCGTGAGCACAAAAAATAAATTTAGCGGATATGGAGCCACTCGTCGCTCCATGACCTTCCACGAAGTTTGACTGAAATAAGATTCAAGATCCATTCAGTCCAAAGTCTTCGCCAGCCAATCGCATGGGCGCGGCGGCTGGGATGCATCACCATCAAATTCCAAAAGGTGCGGGTCTTGCCGATTTTGACTAAGCGTCCATAGAGATCATTATCTTCCGTGATTTTTAAATGCTCATTGTATTTACCGACTTTTTCAAATGCATCCTTTCTGATCATTTGAAACTCTCCCGAAATTCCGCCAACTCGGAGAATATTGTTGGAAAGATAGCAAAAGAGATTTACCAAAATATGAGATATTCGGTCGCTCCATGTTTCGACTTCCGGAAGTGCACGTACGCATACTCCAGCCGCAACGAGTTTTGGATCAGCGTCAAAACGGCGAATTGCTTCTTTGAAAAATTCGTTTGGATTCACTGGAAGTACATCAGCGTCGATGAATGCGAGTAACTCTCCTGATGCGTGAAGCGCACCAAGATTTCGTCCGCGTGACGCATTCTTTGGCTGATCGGTGTAGACATACACTTTGTCAGTATATTTTTTAGCAATTTCAACCGTTTGATCGGTTGAGCCACTGTCGGCAACAATAATTTCATGAGAAATACTTCCGAGTCCTTGAAGATTCTGAAGCGTGCGTTCGATCGCCCCCGCTTCCTCAAATGTTGGAATAATGATCGAAAGTTTCATGCTACCAATCTGATTTTGCGAGTCGACGATTTATCAAAGCCATGAGAGTTGCGGCAATGATGAGGAAGACTGCTGCGCCACCAATCTTGTATATTCGCGGAATAGGGAAGAGTTCGATGAGATTTCCAAAGTAATAGCCAACCATAACCATCGCAAATACCCATGCGATTCCGAGAACTCCGTTTATTAGGACATAGCGGAAGAATGACACGCGGAGCATTCCGGCGGTTACGAGCGTTGCAATCGCAAACCCGAAGCCCATCGTGAGTTTTGAAATGGCAAGAATCCAATCGTGATGCGTATTGAATCGTCGTTCCACTTTTTCCATAACGGGCGGCGTCATTCCAAAGAGATGCCCCCATTTGGCAACCACGGGCCGCGCTCCAAAGTAGCCGATCAGATACCACATTATGTCGGAGAGAAAATCACCAAGAAGAAGTGCTAGGTACATCGGCCAGAATTCAACCTGTCCCAAATGCCACAACACGCCGCCCGCCATCATGACGAGTGTGCCTTCGAGGTAACATCCGGCAAACAGGAGAAGATACTTCGAACTCCAAACCCATGCCTTGGCTGCGAGGTAGATTTCGACTATTCCCATAGATCAGTTCAGTATGGCTTGTTTTGTTGGAATGCGGAAGGGAAATCTTAGACCCAAATCGCAAGAATAGTGCCCATAAGGCAAAGACCGACGAGATAGTATGCAGAGTTAAGGAAGAAGAGTGACCACGGTTTTTTCTCCCAGAGTACTGGCGAGACGGTAAGCGGAACGATAAAGCCAAGCCAGTTCCAAAATGCCGCCATGAGTCCCGCAGAGATACCGCTACTTTGTGTGTACGACGCGGCGAATACGAGTGAATGCGCGAGAACAAACGCCATAAAAAACGATCCAATCGCCATGATACCGACAAGCTTTGCCATTTCTCCGCTTGATGGTTTTCGGTCCATCGAAATTCCTGCAAGTCGCGCCCATGTTTTTCCAAACAAAGGTCCATACCAGAGCGAACCAAGTACTACCATGACTACAACTGACGCAAAGACCGCCAAGTAATTAATCGGCACCATTTCCATATACATATATTGAGGTTAATAAAACTGCCTCTAGTATAGCTCGAGCAGAAAAAACAGCACGTGTGCGTTATGTGCGGGGATCGCGCTTCTGCCACTCAATGATTTTGCCGGCTTGTATCTCCATTTTGTCGGCGTGTCGCAAATACCGTTCGTGTCCACGTGGAACAATATCAAAATGTTCACGATCATCGAGAAGATCGTTGATGTTCCACAAATCAGTTGTGGACGTCACCCACGATTCACCAAGAGATGCGAGGTTAAACGGCTTCGGATAGGTGCGCAGTGTTTTTTTGCCGGTCGTATTTAAAAAATATTCGTGGAAATACGACATGACGAGCTCACGTACATTTTTGTACACTGGATCGCGAAATCGGATCGTTGCATGATTGGTTTTGCTGATTGCTCCCCAAAGACCGTTTCTTTGATAGAGCGCAAGCACATGCGATTCGTCATCATCGCTTGAGATGATATCAATTATTAGGGGTTTTTCTCCGTGGAACCACAGAATCGCCGCAGCAAGTAGCGCGCCTTCGAAGCAGTGCGCTTTGTGTTCTTCGAGAACGCGTCTCGGGGAATACAACGTCTCGCCGTGCTTTTCAAAATTAACAGGAATCGTATTTACGAAATCCTGTATCTTGATCGGCGTCGTCAGTTTTTTGAAAATCTCTGTCTCTTTCTTGTTCAGACCAAGCATACTTCAGTATGCCAATCTCTTAGAGAAACGGAAAGTGCTACGACACTCTCGACTCACTCCCTTGATATTTAATTTTTTGGAACACCTCTTCAATATCAGCAATTCCTGATGGTTTTGTCAGGTGATGATTAAATCCTGCTTCACGCGCTTTTTGTTTGTGCTCTTCCTGCCCATACCCGGAGAGTGCAACAAGCGGAGCAGAGAAATGTGCTGCTCGAAGTCTTCTCGCTACTTCGTAGCCGTCTATGTCCGGAAGTCCGATGTCAAGAAGTACCACATTCGGATCAAATTCGCTCGCTGTTTCCACTGCTTCTTCACCGCTATGCACAACCGCGACTGAATGACCGCGATATTTAAGAAGTGCCGCAATTCCTTCCGCCGCCGCGCGATTATCATCGACGACGAGTACTTTCCAACCGCCGTCACTCCCTAGAACTGTGGCTTTTGGGATCGTAATCGGGATTCCTTTCCGCTGCATCTGCACGCATGGAATGCGGACGGTAAATGTACTTCCTTTTCCTATTCCGTCGCTCGATGATTCGATCTTTCCACCATGCATTTCAACAAGCCGTTTTGTGAGGGACAATCCAATACCAAGTCCACTTCCTACTCGTGGATGTGCGCGAATCTGATAGAACGGCGCAAAAATACTTTGGAGTTCGTCTTCGTGTATACCAATGCCGTTATCTCTCACGCGGATCATGAGCGTATCTCCTTCGACAAAAGCTTCGAGAGAAATACGTCCTCTCGAATCAGTATATTTACCAGCGTTATTTAACAAATTAACAATGATTTGTTCAAAACGAACCGGATCGACATTCAAAAATGTCGGTGTCGATGGAAGGGAAACAGAAAGTTTGTGACCTTTGCTTTCGAAAAATGCTTCAACGCTTGCAGCGGCATTCTCAGCGATCTGGCGAAACTCGACGGTTTCTTTTTTGAGAACAAATCGCTGTTGCGACACTCGAGCAGCATCAAGAAGATCGTCGAGCAGGCGACGCATCGTGTTGGTTTGCGTAATTGTATTTTTGATAAGTCTGGCTGCTTCGGGATCAGCCGCCTCAATTTTCAAGAGTTCAAGTGTACTTAAAATCGGCGCCAACGGATTCCGAAGCTCATGTGCAAGAATCGCAATAAACTCATTTTTTGATTGATCTTCGTGGGAAAGTCGATCCAGCGCTTTTTCGAGCTCCATTGCACGTGCAGAGAGCGACCGTGTTGCATTCTTTTTTTCTTCAACGAGGGAAGCAAGAAGAATGAAGATCGGCGCAATCAAAATAATAAACAATTCGTCTGCAAAAAGTTGTTGGTTAAGCGGTACTGCGCTTGGATGCGCCAATATGCTTCCGGTGATACCGAGCGTCGTGATCAAAAAAAGCGCAAGCGACATCATTCGCGATTCAAGACGGAGTCCAATCCAAAAGAGCGTTGCAAAAAGTATGTACAGAACCAAAAATACATTTGCACGAGGAAGAGTAGTCCAAAATGTTGCATAAATACAGATAATAAGTAGCGATACTGATGCGATCACTTCAAGCAGTTTTTCTCCGGTAAAGAGATCAAAAGGAAACTTTCGCCACGCGGTTATGAATGGCGTTAAAATCATGATGCTTAAGACACCGCCGGCGCTTGCACGACTCCATGATTGCCAAAATGGCACTTGGAGCGTTCCCACAAGTAACTGAGTAGTTGAAAGGAATAGAGGCGCAAACATTGGCAGGATAAGCGCGACTAATATCAGAAGCAGCGCGTCCTTTGCGCGATTGATTTTTTCATCAAAACAAAAGCGCTTTAAAATGTATGCTCCGATAAACGGTTGTATTGTGTAGAAAAAAATTGATGCCGCACCGACGATAAACATCGATGGTCGAGGGCTGGTGACCGTGAGCGCGACTTGTGCCAAAAAAATGGGAATCGCCATCCAATATCCTCCGAGAAATGCGGCGGCAAGCGCGATACCAACCGGTGGCCAGATAACCGCCGGCGAAATATCCAAATTGAAGAAAATGTACTGGCCGATTTTGCCGGTCAAAGTCATGGCAATAAAGACGAGCAAAAAAGAGGCAATACGGGATTTAAGAGCGTTCCCGCTCTTGGCTGAAATTGGATCTTGTATGGTAAGTGGTGCTGTAGCCATTTTTATGCACAAGTATACTGCTCAAACATGAAGAATACATGAGATTTCGCTATTTTCCCCGCCGTCTGACCGCGGCATATGCCGCGGTCAGAATCACTTTCGCTATTCTTTTTGGGGCAGGGCTGTCGGATGTACTACGCGCGTTTCTCTGAATCATTAGCGCGATTTTGTTCATCCTTGATTCTCTGCTCATTCTCCATTCGCTTTTTTTCTTTGTCATCCATGCTCTTTTGATTAGATTGTAATCTTCGGTCGGGGACCAGTCCGACCTAGGAAGAATCGTACCAAAGAGCATGTGAACGATTAGTGAAATAATATTTCCACAATGTTTTAATCTGAAGTCTCTCACCGTATAATTCAGATTCATGGATAAGAAACAATTCTTGCAATCTCTCAAAGAATCGTATTGCCGAATTGCACCTACAGATCACGGTGTCGGTGTTGTCGCGACGCGCCTCATTCCTCGTGGGACTGATCCGTTTAAATACTGCGATCCGTTTGGTGGCGTTATCGAACTTCCCGAAGCAGAGCTTGAAGCGTTTGATGCTCCCGAAGTAGCTAAAAAATTAGTACGTGATTTTTGCGTACTCCAAAACGGTATTTATTTTGTGCCAAGTTACGGGATCGATGCAATCGACAAATCATTTTTTCTAAATCATTCAGAAGATCCAAACATGGGAGCGCTTCGTGGTGGGGAAGATTTTGTCGCGCTTCGCGATATTAAGGAAGGAGAGGAACTCACTGCAAACTATCACGAGTATCACGACACAAAGGAATTTTCAGGAAAATAATTTTTATTCTCCAAACAATTCTTTCGCCTGATTCCAGATTTCTGGCTGATTGTGCTTTGTCTTCATGGCGTACCACCACTCGACTCCCCAGAAATAAAATCCTTTGAGTCCGCTTTGTTTTGCAAATTCAATGTTTTCGGCAAACATCTCTGGATTCATCGACTTTGCCTGATCAGCGAGGCTTGCTTCCGCAAGCGGTTTCGATGCCCACGGTTCTGCCTGCAGTTCGATACAAATAACTTCCTTGCCGAACATCTTTTGTATCAGTGCCGCCTTGCCTTTGTAGACTTCAGGCGCAAGAAACGCATACGGATTAATACCGAAAGTCGAAAGTCCCGGCTTCCAACTATTTCGATACATAGTAATTCCGACAATGTCGCCAATTTTTGCAACTTCTGTCCACGACGACAATTCGCCCGAATCGGAGACGATTATTTTTCTTGATGGATCAATTGATTTTACTTTCGCAACTTCTGCTTTAAGAAGTTCATGATCATCGGCGTAATACCATCCGGGGCATTTACCAAATTTGATCATCGGCTCGTTTTCAATTTGCCAGTATTTGATTGCTTTTGAATCCTTGTATCGATTCACCATATCAGACACATACTGAATCGCTTCCGCCTTCTGATCATCTGCCGAAAGATTTCCTGTCCAAGAAGGGGAATGACATTCCGGCCAACGACCGGTTTTCATACCGACAACCATAATGAGCTCGACACCGTTTTTCTCTGCCTCGCTCACTTGCCAGTCGACATCATTGAAATAATAGGAATCCTTCGATCCTTCGACCGCATTCCAGTTGATATGCAGTTTTATATGTTTGGCACCGAGATCGTGGATGATCGCTTCGTATGTTTCTTTCGGATCAAGTCCGAGATATTCTGCCTGACTTGCTGAAAAATCCACGCCCCAGGTAACCGCATCGTTCGGAGCATCAGACCGTGTATTTTCCGCTTCCGAAGTGTGTCTCCAAACAAACAAAGATGCCACAACGAAAATAATCGTTGCGATGAGAGTAGACAGTATTTTGAGGAAAAGTTTCATAAATAATAAAAGCCCCTATGGGGGCCGAACGCACCTTACCACAGAATTCGGCCTCCTTCAATGGTCGCCGATATTACTCAAGACTCCGCGGAAGGGGATTTCTTTCATAAAATATATAGCCATTTATTGTGTATATCTTGTCGGGAGAAGAGGGTGGAATGATACGATAGTACATGAAATATCTACTAGTAACGTAACGAATATTTATGCAATCAGTCGTCCTTAGTATTCGCCGCGCCCTCCTCGCTATCTCGGCGATTGTACTTTTTGTCGCACCAGTATCGGCGCTCGCAAATATCGTGTCGGTCTCATCTCCGACCCCAGGTTCGATTATTTCAGCGGGTTCCACGGTCACGTTTGTCGCTTCAGGCGCCGGTGGTGCAAACCCAGTGTATACAATCAGTGATTCGTTTAGCGGAAGCAGTGTGTCGAACGCCAACATCGATTCGAATGGAAATTTTTCATGGACGCCAAATGGAAATGACGTCGGAACACACATGCTGACTCTCCGTTCTGCAGATTCGGGTGGAAATCCGATTAGCGGAATGACCACACTCACCGTTAAAGTTCCTGCATCCCTCGGCATCTTCTCGCTCACCAATCAGGCAGTTTCTGCAGGTTCTTCCGTTAGCTTTTCCGTTTCTGCAGTTGGATTTATCAATCAAGTGTTAACGCTTTCTGATTCCTTCAGTGGCACTTCAGTCACGAGTGCAAACATGGACGCTTCCGGCTACTTCTCTTGGACGCCGAAATATGCAGACATCGGAACACACACGCTCACTATTTCTGCCACTGATTCACTCGGACAAAATATGACAACAACTGCAGTCATTACAGTAAGTGGACAGCCATACGTATCGCTCACCAATCTCGCAACAAGTACTTCGGTCATGGTCGGCACGCCATTTACATTCAGTATCGTTGCAAACGGATTCTCAAGTTCATCGTATTACGTGAACGATTCGGTAAACGGAAGTAGTGTTGCAAATTCCAACATTGACGCGAGCGGTAACTTTTCGTGGACGCCACTTAATCGCGACGCGGGTTCACACACATTGACGATTTTGGTAACCGATCCGTACAATCACATCGGCAACGCATCAGCAACGATTCTCGTGCAATCAACTTCAACACCGGTTGCGCCAAATCTTCCTCCCGCAACAAATTATTTTTATCCAAACTCACATTCTTCTGGACTCACGAACACACAAGTGCAAGCAATCCTTTCACTTCTTCAATCATTCGGCGCTGACCAGACCGTGATCGCCAATGTATCAGCCGCGCTTTCTGGAGGAGGAAGTGCTTCAGGCTACAAATTCACGAGCGAACTGCATATTGGAATGACCAGTGATGCGGTCAAACAGCTTCAGAGCGTCCTTAAATCGATCGGCTTCTTCTCGGGAGATGCAACTGGATATTTCGGATCACTCACCGAAGCCGCAGTCAAAAAATTCCAGGCTGCACATGGTCTTGAGCAAGTGGGAAATGTTGGCCCACAAACTCGTGCCGCACTCAATCAATAAATGCACACACTTCCTCCTGATTTGAAAAAAGCGATTGCATCGAGTCCCAAAGCGAAAACGGTATGGGAAGATATTACGCCGCTCGCCAAGAATGAATGGATTTGTTGGGTTACGTCTGGAAAAAGGAAAGAGACAAGAGATATCAGACTGAAGAAAGCAATATCAAAACTCTCGGGCGGAATGCGCCGACCATGTTGTTGGGTTGGTTGCCCACATCGATAGAATACTATTTCGTTTTCTGTACCGTATGGGCTCGGATAGTTGAAAGTCCGCCGGTTATCGTGGAATTTCCGGCATACTCAATTCCGTTTACGGTAAATGTTCCGGTGATATCGGCAGCGCGCGAAGCGATCACGTCAGTATCGCGAATTACGATTCCATCGTTCTTGGTGCGCACGGTGTTTTTATTTTTCTGCTTTTTGTCGACACCATTCCAATCGAGATTGATCACGACATCAAATCCGCCAATATTTCGGATGAGGTGTAGAGTCGCATTCTGTAATTTCTTCTGATCAAATTCGCTTGGATTGAGCGTAACATTTTCGGCAAAGCTGTAGCTCGAGCCGATATCGCAGATATTGTTGAAGGTACCAAAGACAAACGCTTGCGTCGGCGCAAGCGGCGCCTCCGGAATTATTTTTTCGGGTTCAACAACCGATACGCCAACTACGACATCTTCACATCCTTGGGTCGAAGAAAAGTACGCCTCGGCGTGATCTTCGGAATAGCCGGTCACTGTTTTTGTAGCGGCGAGTGCGGGGAAGGGAAGAAGCGTCAAAATAGTTGCCGTAGCTACAATCGTTCGCATTCGGCAATTATACGAAGTCATTCATGGAGAGAGAGTGAAGGTGTACCTGTTAAATATACAAAGAATCCGCCGAAGCAGATTCTCTGCCGGCGGATTTTTAGTTAACTCCAAGCACCTTCTCGCGGTACTCGCGACTTATTGATGCTGGTAGACATGAAAGGATTTTCTCGATACCAATGGCCGACAAAATCCTATCCAGCACCTCGTCAGAAAAGCACCAGATGCACTAGTATACTCTTAGCGTTTTCGAGGCAGTCTCGACAGAATAGAACAATCGTTGTGTTGTAAATACATTGCGCCCTAGACAGTTTTTGGTTAGAATGGCGCCACATTCCGGTGTAGCTCAATGGTAGAGCAGCGCGCTGTTAACGCGTTGGTTGTAGGTTCGAATCCTACCGCCGGAGCCAGATAGGATTAACATCAGCGAAAGCTGGTGTTTTTCCTTTATTGACGGGCTTTTTTGGCGGTTCGAAAGTTTTATTTTTGGGTATTTTTTCTCCCAACATCTGCATCACGCGATCGGAGATGATTTTGAAGGCTTTATGGTATGAAATATCAACTTTCTTGCTATTTATGGTCGAGTTCGAAAATAATAGAGACATTAAGAGCTTCTTGTCATCGACCATCTCGATAGTGCTTCGGTTGAGGTAAATCCTTCGTGCCTCCTTGGCCATCTGCAAGAACGTCGAGCCCATGTCGTAGTACTTGAGATTGGCATTCTTATGCTTATTGAGGCTATCCATCACTTCTTCCTGCTCAAGCTTGTATTGAGCATACTTTTTCTGATAGAACTCCTCGCTGATTTTGCCGTCGATCTTATCGTCATATATCTTGTCGAGCCGCTGGGTTGCCATTTGATAACGTCGTTCAAGCTCGCCGGTGGCCTTTTCCCTAAATTCTATTTCCTCGCTGTGGCTTTCCTTGAGAGCTTCTTGGACCCAGGTGAGCATATGCTCGATGGCTTCGTCATGCTTTGAGCTTAACTGCTCGATATTTTCCATGACTTGCTCATCGACCGTTTCTTGCCGGACATATTCGCGCTGCGTGCAATTCTTGTAATGGTTGCAGTGTCCGTACCAGTGGCCTTTCTGTATCTCCCATGTTACGCGGCCTTTGCATTCCTCGCACTTAAACACGTTCTTAAAAAGCGAATTGTGTTTGTTGTATTTTGGCGTGCCGTTGCTGTGCATGATGTCTTGGCATCGCATAAATAATTCTTTGGTGATCAGAGGCTCATGATTGCCTTGCGCGACTTTGCCGTTCCAGCGGTTCATACCGTAATAGAACGGATCGCCAAGGAGCTGGTGCACGCGTGAGTGGCTTACCTTGTTGCCTCCACGCGAGCGCATACCGAGCCGGTACATTTCATCGGCAAGCTTTTTGGTCGAGCTGATGTTGGTAGCATACAGTTCGAACATTCTTTTGACGATCGGCGCTTTGTCCTCATCGAGCACATGGATTTTATGTCCTTTCTCGCCGATGGTTTTATAGCCAAGCGGCGGCCGTGTCGGTAGCCAGCCTTGCGCCAGCTTTTCTTTCTGGCCTTTCTTCACGTTCTCGGAAAGGAGCCGGATGTAGTACTCGGCTGTAGCAACTTTCACGCGCCACATAAACCATTCGTGAGATTTCGAGTCTTTATGGAGCGTGCAGCTTTCTTTGACGAGATGGATCATGTGCTTCTCGTCGGCAAGAATCCACTCGTCGATAACCGGCACATCGGCGAAGTTGCGCGTAAGGCGGTCAGTCGTCTCGACGAAGATCGTAGTGATTTTCGCTTTCGACACATACTCCATCATTTCGTGAAATATCTTGCGCTGGACCTTGCCCGCGGCCGATTCTTGAATGGCAAATACTTTGACCAGATCGTAGCCATTCCGGTCGGCATAATCCCGCAGAAGCTTTTCTTGCGCCGGCAGCGAATAGCCGGTGTCTTCCTGATCCTTGGACGACACGCGAGCGTAGCCGACGGCGCGTAAGGGTTGATTTTCTTGATTCATAGTCATAATCATTTAGTTGATAAAAGCGGTTCGAATTCGACGTTCGGTACCAGACACACCATATGCTCTTTTCTTGCAGCTGCTAAGCTTGAGTTACCCACATTCCTTTTTCCTCAAAACCCTGTAATTTCCTGTAGAATCCTGTAATTATTTTGCTCGAATCATTGCCGTTTACTGCCGAATCTTGCCGAAAAACGGTTAATACTGGTGGGTTCTGGTTAGATGATTATTTGCCTCGCATACTCATTTTCTTCAGTAATTGAGCCTTCATTTGCCGAATTTCCTTTATTTTCTCGAAGTCACCGCTAGTTTCTTTATAATTTTCTTTAATTTCTTTTAATCCCTTAGCTTCTTTATCTTCTGCCTCGCAGCCTGTGTGCGTGCTTTGCCGTATGGCTTCACGTGCAGATCGGCCACCATCCTGCGCCAGATGTAGGACGGAAAGAAGTGTGATGCTTCGCGGCTTGAACTTGGCATCCGCGCCGCGAACTTTGGTGATCGCGATAAACGCCCACACTTCGAGCGTGTCCAAGCATTTCTTAATCGTCCGCCAGTCTTTGAGCCCACAGTAGAGAAGCATCGTCTTATTCGACGCTTCGATGGTTTGGCTCGCTTTATTCGATGCGATCTCGGTAAGCGCACAGTACACGTTGCGCAGGTTGCGATATGCATCGTCGCTTATTCTTTTGTCGATCCATTCCTGGCGCATAAAGCGCAAGGCTGGTTTGTCTTGGTAGGCAAACGGCGCTTCGCGGTAGTCTCGGACCTTATGCTTTTGTTCGCTTGGGTTGGGTGTCATAGGGTTCGATGAGCGTGCGGCCGCTCGTGATGTCCTCGACGTAAAACCGCGATAGCGCGTCGTAGTACCGCACCAGATTGAAGGCGATGTCGTGCAGGTCTTGGTCGCTTACCTCAAGACTGAAGTCGTGCTTCAGGATCGCGCGGAGTTTCTCCAGCGTTTCCGGTTTGATTTTCACAGGTCTTAGTCCTCGGCATAAATCCGTACTTTGACCTGTTTGAGCTGGTTGAAGAACGCCTGCGGTTCGACCACAAGCTCGCGATTCCAGTATCGCTTCACCAGAGAATCCAAGTCAGGGCTCTTGCCGAAACAAAAGAGCACCTTGTGCGGATTTCCCCGATCCACGACCTCCAGAGAATCAGGAATGAATAATAAAAGCACCGCGACCAATGCCAGATCGGCGGTTTTGTAATAATTGTTTTGCATGTGGCATTTTCATTGTCATTAACTTCCTCTCACACGCTTTTATTGTTGCAAGCATGAATGGGCGTTTACCATACTGCGGACGTGTAGCCAGATACGAAAAAAGCAGCCGTTTTGCTGCTTGCAGTACCAACTTATTAACTACACCAGAGCTACACCTGCTTTATTTTGTATTCCGGATTGAGTTTGTAGCCGCTTACCGCGCGGCCGACGATAAAGTTTTCAATACCCAGCGCGTACCGCACTTTGCGATTGATCATGAGTTTCGCGTTGTGCAGTGATTTGCGATTCTTACTGCCGGAGAGCTCCACGAGCGCATCCGTGGGCACATAGGTCTTCCTTTCAAGTAGGACCCGCACGATCTTCTGGCGTTGCTTTTCCTTGCCCATCGCATAACAATGCTTCGCTTTCGGCTCGCGGTATAAGTCGCCATCGTTCGAAAGATAGATTGTCTTTTTGTCTGCTGGTTTAGTTCGCTTGCCGGCAAGGCCGTACGCTGCGCCTTCGGCCGTGAGTTTCGCAACGCTCGTTTCCAAATCTGCAATTTTATTCAAAGCAGTAAGATAGGCACGTGTCATGGATTCGATGCTTTCGCTGTTTCGATTGAGTGCGCCGACGAGAGCTTGAATAGCCGGATCGCTGGTCTTTACGATCTCGGCCGGCCGCTCAACATCCGCAAAATCCTTAAGCGCGGATCGCAATTCGCCGGTAATGGCTGATATAGAAAACAGATACGTGGTTGCTTTACCCACGGACCGGTTCGTATTGAGTGTATATGTCCTGGCCAGTAAGGCCTTTTTCATCTTCATAATCATTTTGTACTGGAAGTAAGGTTTAAGCTAACTTCCAGTCAGCTTTTCAGAAATAAGACACTTTTGTCTCATATCCGAAATGCTCAAAAGGCATCGTTACTTAGTGATACCTTTCTGTCGCTCGTACGCTCTAACGATAGCGTCTTTAAGTTCGTTTGGTTTGACTTCGTAAATCTGAAAATCCTTAATATTGTCATCCTTAATATGCAACTGGCCTTCTCCAACATTTCCTCTATGTTGGCCTTTAGAATAGTATTTATTTGCTTTTACTTCATCCGATGAGAGCACCCAGTATTTGATCACGTCTCTCCACACAGCAACCCACACAAACACATCACAGTGAGCTGGCTTAATCTGTTGAAAGTTCATCCAGAAAGGTTGCTTGTTTTCGAAAGCAAGAGCTTTTACATACAAAGGTTCAGCACTAGCTCCATCAACTGCTCTCGAGGCTTTTACTTCAATTCTTATCAGATCATCCTGATTGGGTAATAAAAAATCATAATCTCCCTTGTAGTTTTCCTCTACTTTCTTTGTGGGCTTTACTAGCTCCGGAACCAACTCTTTAAGATGACCTTGAGCCCATTGCTCTCCGAAACCGCGAGGCGAGCCTATTTCGAAGATATAGAGATACATGTTTCGTGCGATATATTCATCCCTGATTTCAAGGTAATCATCGAGCGTAATCTTTCCAAAACCCATAAGGGAGGAGATTATATATTCGTACTCATTGAACGGGTATACGGAGATAAGATCGGCAAGCCGTCCCCGTATCATCTCCTTTTTATCTGCGGAGAGCTCATCGATTAACTGATTAAGTTTTTCCTTTAGAAGTTGCATGTTTTATTGAAAGTTTAATAATTTGTCCGACATTTTTACGTTTGATCTTATATATTCCTGTTCAACCTTGCTTAAGGAAAACAGGGATAATATAGCATTATCAAGTTTGAGATATTCCGATTTTCTTTCCTCTAATCCAAGATCAGTATCAAGCAATCTCTCAACAAGTAAGTTCAATCTTTCATGCTGATTCGCTGGAAGGATGGGGAGCGGTAATTGTTCAAGATCACTTCTCAAGATTTTTATAGCACCAAACTTTTTCTGGTATATGAATTGATAAAGCGATGAATTAAATAGCGCGAGAATAGTTTTTACTGGGTAATTTTCTACCTCCGGGATAAGAATATTTGCGCTATTTAATGTAAGGGTTTGCTGATTGTCATAGGAAAATACCAAGTCCTTTGAGATGAACTTATAAATGAGTTTCTCTGGCACCCTATATTTATATTCCGGAGCTACCTGCTGGAATTTACCAGGTTCAAATTTAATAAAATTCTTTGGTTGAGCCACTATAAACCTCTTTATTTCTTTGCCGGTTAAAATGGGTTCAAATTCACTCGATTTAGTCTCTTTAAGATGTTTCTTGTTGTCTCCGGTTACTACGCCCAATGCCCATTCGGCGTTATTTTTAAGAGTTGTATGATCGACACTATAGACTTTCTCAAAAATACCTAGTTCTTGATCTCCATTAAATACATCAAACAAATAATCATTGTTATTCTTCAAGCGGGATTGCTTAATTGTGTGTTTCAATTCTGCTTTTTCAACCTCAAACTCATCTGTATCTTCAGGAGTTAATTTAGCCACATCAAGCCTAATCACCGGCGTAAAAACATTTTTAAAGACTCTATCAAGATGCTTAACTTTCTTTATTCTTGTTTTTGTAAGCAGTATCTCTCGAATGTCTCTGTGAGATTTAACATTCAAAATTGATTCTGGAAGAATGTACGACAAAACGCCGCCTTCTTTTAAGAATTCTAAGCCTCTAGCGATAAAATATGAGAAAGCTTCGTTGGAATTTATATATGGATAGAGTGCCCCCAGCTCTCTAATTTCAGAGGAAGAAAAATGTACTCCCCAAGGCGGATTGGTTATTACTACATCAAATTCAGGAGTATCGTTCCCAAAAAGACCTCTCGAAGAAAGAAGTGTATTTCTATGAAAAATATTTGGTACAAAGTCTTCCCTTGGGTATTGAGCCAAGAGATTCAATCTCGCTATTCTTACGGCTTTTTCATCTATATCGAAACCCCAAATATTGCTTGGATTTTTAATTTTCTTAGAGGCCGATAGAAGAAACTGACCTGTACCACAGCATGGATCGAGAACAAGTAAGTCCTGTTTAATATATCTTTCTACAGCCTCATCCACTACCACCTTGGGAGTGTAATAAGAACCGCCTTCTGCTTTATCCCCCTCATTACTTAAGGACTGATAAATGAGTCCAACGATGTCATTAACCTTTGGCAGATCAATATTCAAGAGATCGCTATAGTTATTTGAGGCCAAATTATGCTGCGCGTTTTTTAGCCACCAACTAAGCTCTTGTTCTACTGTTTTGCTTTTAAAGGTGATCTTCGAAATATCAAAAGTCGTCGGGTATTCAACTAATCCAACGTTCTTAAGTACGTTAAGCAATAAGGAAAATATGACGCTATCTTTGTTGAGATCATTTGATCGATAAATATCGATAATCTCTTTTACAAGTACATAGACCTCGTCGTTGTCGGCATACTCATCAGGAATAAAAGTATTTGATGAATTCCTTTTGTTGGCACGTTTGCTCAAACGACTTATTTCTCCAGATTCGATTTTGTTTTTCAGCTCTTGTATCTCGGCATGTTTAAACACCATTTTCTTATTAGTGGTGTTTTCAGGGGTGATATAGCTATGTCTGATCCAATTTCGTATGGTTGCGCCCGAAACCCCGAGCAGAGTCCCTGCTTCTTCCAGGTCTATTGTTTTAGTATTAATGGGAAGTGTTTGCATAAATTAAATGGTCTTTGCCTTTTCCATGAAAGATTTGAAATCGGCTTTGTCTATTCTGAATTCCTTACCTAATTTATAGGCCTTGAATTTCTTAGCTTTGATATAGCGGTAAATAGTCATAATATTTACCCCTAATTTATCGGCTAATTCTTGAGCGGTGTAGAACTCTTTGCCTGTCATAATAGAATTATACTTTACAATTCTTTACATCTCAACTTAAAAAGTGGATAATTGATGTATTAAGCATGAGAGAAATTAAACCATCTATCAAAAAACTAGGAGAAACTCTCTCCGATTTCCGTATCATAACGGCAAATTTGGTAATGCTGATCAAAACAGCCTTCTTAGGTATCTTAAGTGCAGAGGTGTGGCATTTATCACTACTGCTTTCAGATAAGCTCAATAAGTGGATCGAAGTTAGTAATTACGAGAGTGCCGCTATAACGCTATCTCTATTTGGAGTTGCTTTGCTGATCTTATACCTACTGGCGCGTGGCATCTTTTCCGATATTAAAAAGATTGCTAAAAGTGGACGTATCGATGTTGTCGTCGCTTTTGTCTTTGGAATTTTGTTAAGTGTAGTTTGGGGAGGTTTTTTATCAAACTGGGACATAAAAATTGTCTCGTCCTTGAATATTCTTCAAATACTTACTCTTATTTCCGCTCCATTTATTTTGGGGATACTTGTAATGTTGAGACAGTTAGTACTTATCTGGAATGAGAAAAAGAACGACTCATCGTTTGTTGTAGATAAGGAATTAGAGAACAAAGATAGCGATCTTCTTAACTTTTCAGAAAAAGCAGAGAGGTTCGCAGAGCAGGTCTTTAATAGTGGATCGCCTGAAAGCTTTGTATTTGGCGTGGACGCGCCATGGGGTATCGGAAAATCAACTTTCATTAACTTTTGCAAAGAATATTGGGAGGAGAAACATGCAAGAGAGGTTGTCATATACAAATTTAGTCCTCTGCGTTATCTCGGAACAGCCAACCTACTTGAGATATTCATTGATGGACTTATTCATGCAATACAGAAAGACTCCTTCATTCCTGAAATTAAGCCGCTGATCTCACGCTACGCTCGACTATTAAAAGAAATAAGCAGATTCTCTCTGTTCGGACTAACTTTGCCATCGTTTGCAGTTGATTACACGGCCGACGAAGCATGTGATGACTTAGGTGCTGTGCTTAAACGTTTTCCAAAGAAAGTGATAATTGTTATCGACGATTTGGACCGGATAAGTTTTGAGGAAATAAAAGAAATCCTATTTGTTATTAGAAAGAGCTTTGCATTTCCGAACGTCTCTTATGTTATTTGTTATGACACTGAAAACATCGGCATTTTAGAAGCTGAAACTCCGGATATAGAAAAGGTTGGTGAATTTTTAGAAAAGTTTGTGAATATAAAGATTAGTCTTTACTTGGAACGGGCAGATCTGGCAAACTACGTGTCCGACAATCTTGAAAAAACGCTTACGACTAGCTTGGTCGACCCGCTTCCTGTACGGCAAGCGGTGGGCGGTTTACTTGATATATACAAATCATCAATTTACCACCGGTATCTTCCATTCATTGGAGATGTTAGAAAACTGAAGCGGCTTATAAATACCGTTTTGATGTTTGATCTTCAAAACACTAATTTCCAAAACAGCGATTTCGACAAGAGAGACCTTATTAACCTATTGCTGATTTATATCCACTATCCGAGTGTCTTTCGAAAAATATATGATACTGAAACAAAAGGTGGACGCGGTTTCTTTTCTCTCGTGCTACCTCACGAAGATGGCTATCCGGAAGATACTAATGGCCAACGACGCTCATCTTTCAGCGACTCTACCTACAAGAACTCGACTTATTACCACGAATATCTTGAGCAATTTCCCAAAGATAGTCACCAACGTTTCCTTTTAGATCAAGTATTTAACGTTGATGTAAGGCTCAAGTCACTCGGAGAAAGCTTCCCACGAGGAAATGACTATGCCCGCATCGACAGTGTACCGGAGGATGTGCGTACTTCGCTTGCGTGTTTCAATGGTGGCTGGACGAATGGAAGAAATCTTGAGACATACTTGGATTTGATCGTAAATCTCTCCAAACCTGTAGATATTGGTCAACATAGGTTTTATATGTCATGGAGAGAAAAGATTCTAGATAAAACAACAACTGTTGCTTCGGCCTTTGCTGATCCAAAATTTGCCTATACAGAGGGAGAATATCCTAGAGAGCGACTATGGCGCATATTGGTAAATAATGCTCGAGAATTGCCGCACGATATTGCAACAGAAATTATTGATCATCTCTTAAACACGATACCCGAATATTCATTGCTTGAAATGGGCGATCCGAATGTGGGCATGGGATTACGGCATAATCTCGATTATTTCCTCACGAGGCTACTCAATGACGCTGGCTGGATTGATCCGGCAGGAAAACATGCCAACAACGTAGAGCCGCATATCGCAGAAATTGCTGAATGGATATTTGGTGACGGCCGACATGCCGGTAACGGAGTTCTCGGCAGGCTTTCGGAAGAAAGCAGAGGCGTACTAGGAGTTCATGACCTGATGCTTTTTAGATTATCGTGTAGCGCAGACCGTGGCGGTGATATTTTTGATTTATCCCGTGCTGTAGCACAACATGCTAATCCGAACGCTCCAACACAAGGTTCTACGAGAGATATTGCATGCGAAGAAATGAGAGAAATATCTCAAAAGGCCTTCGATATATTTAATACTCGTTATATTGTCCCAAAGAAAAATATCTTTGAAGAAATTGATGCTCTAGAGACAAGCGACCTTGTTGGAAAATACGGGGATTTTGTAAATCAAAAAATATCTGAGGGTGTTTTCAAGGTTGAAGATCTTGAGAAGAAAACCATCGAACTTAAGACAAGAGTCGGAGCATTCATTCTTTATCAAATGGCAAATGCTGAAATCAACCTAGGGGCGGGATGCGGCTACTATGATCCTGCCGGAACTGGAGATAATCAGGGAATTAGAGATGCGGTGAATAATTATTTATTTGAGGTATGTTTTGATCCAACCAAAACCCAAAATGCTGAATATTTTATCGATTATCTATTCCGTAATTTCGCCAATGCGTTTGCTTCTGCGCGAGAAGATGGATTGAAATATGTACCAAGTATCAATGAATTTACGAAGGTACTAGATAAAGTAAAACTTGCTGCCTTTTGGCAAAAGCATGGTGATGCCTTTAAAGCACTTAAACTTGAGGACAAGGATAAAATTGTGTTCGTAGGAAATGACGAGGCATCCTATAAGAAATATATACCGATGGTTTATAAAGTCTTGGATGATAATGTTGCCGAGGTGGCGCAAGCGGCAGCTACTACAGCCGAAGTTACTCCAACAACTTAAAACGGCGCAGTTCTTTCTGCGCCGTTTCCATGTCCTCGAGGACTTTGAGATATATTCGTTTTGTTTTCTTTGACTTCGGATTGCGCTCGGCAAAGAGCACGTCGCCATCCTCGACGAAACTGGCGAGTGAAATGTATACGCCCGCAAGGAGTCTCATACGATCTTTCAAAGCGGCTTTTAGTTTGGCTTTCGGCTCCGGAAGCAAAGAGAGCGGATTGAGCGTGCCTTTCCGGTATTTAAGTCGTATATCTTTGGCGGCTTTGATGGCCGCGTCGATGTCCACGGATTCTTCCATCGCAACCCGACCCTATGCTCTTTTGCGAGCGAAGCCAAGCTCATTTTGGCGCAGTTACCCACAGTTTTGCGCCACGGGTTCAAATCGGGGCAACGTGGTGGTCGAGGGTGCGAAGTGTGTCAATCGTCGTCCCGTGCATGAACGCTCGCCACAGGGGCAACCAGGTGGAAAATCAGGGGTTATACGTTCTCATACTTGGCCAACAGGCCTTTCATCTGGTCGAGTACCACAGTCGGATATTTGTACTCGGAAGCCCAGTCAAAAGTTCGAAAATCGTTCAGTAAGGCGAGCAAAGTAAAAAAAACAGGGTCTTTTGGCTCTTTTTTCTTTTGAGTCTTGTGCCACAACGTAATTTTTAGGTTCGAACTAAGAGAGGAAAGTATGTTGCGTTTCGCTTGTACGTTGTCGCCCTTAAAGGGAGCCTAAAATCGTCGCCTTTTTCTCCTTCAAGAAGCCCTCATCTTCGCGTGATATACTGCCCGTGTATCAATTAACGCACCTCTATGAATCCGGTAGTTCACTTCGAAATGCCATATGAAGACAAACAGCGCATGGCTGATTTTTATACCAAAACCTTCGGCTGGCAGGCGCAGATGCTCGGTCCCGAAATGGGAGAGTATGTCGTTGTGCATACCGCAGAAACGGATGAGAAAAATATGCTGAAAGAACCGGGAAGAATAAATGGAGGCATGTTTAAGCGAACAAAGCCGGATCAGGGAGTATCGGTTGTTATCGCCGTCGATGATATCGAAGCGGCAATGAAAAAGGTTGCGGATGCGGGAGGTAAAGTGCTTGGTGGACTTGTTCCTGGCGTACCCGATGATATTCCGGGAATCGGACTCTACGCATCAATAATTGATACGGAAGGGAATCAGGTTGGAATTCTGCAGCCCAAGGGAATGTAGGTCGCGAATGTAATGCGAATGAAATTATACATTAATCAAATCAACTATGATTCAGAAAGTTACTCCGTTTCTCTGGTTTGAAAACAACAACGCTGAAGAAGCGATGCAGTTTTACACGTCTCTATTTCCGGATTCAAAGATCGTTACGATCCAACGCTACCCATCGGGAATCACCGAAGGACCAATGGCGGGTTTTGACGGCAAGGTTTTGACCGGAGTATTTGAACTTTTTGGTCAGCGATTTATGGCGCTCGACGGTGGACCGGTGTTTAAAGCATCTGGTGCAATCTCGTTCTTGGTTGAATGTAAAGATCAGGAAGAAATCGACAAGTACTGGAATGCTTTGACCGAAGGCGGCGATCCATCAGCACAGCAGTGTGGATGGCTCAAAGATAAATTCGGCTTTTCGTGGCAGATTGTTCCTGACATGGCTCGCTGGTTTAACGAAAAAGATCCAGCAGCAAGCGGTCGCGCAACGCAGGCGATGCTTAAGATGAAAAAGATTGTGGTTGCTGATTTGGACGCGGCGTACAAAGGGTAGGAGGGAATGAAGGTAGGAAAAATGCCGGATTTCGCCTTGGCGAAATCCGGCATTTTCCGTCCTACCCGAATGCTATACTTTCCACATAGGATGAGGCATCGGATCCAGCTTTTCATTTTTATATTTGCATCGCTCGCGTTTGCGGGGCTCTTGGCATTTTTGACGCTTGGACACCCGATTCCGATTTTACAACCGCATGGACTCATCGCATCCAAAGAGCGTACGCTCATGATTAATGCAGTCCTTCTTATGCTCATTGTCGTGATTCCCGTTTTTATTCTCGCGTTTTATTTTGCATGGCATTATCGGGCAGGGAATACATCGGCCACGTACACACCGGATTGGGAGCATGCAAAAATGGACGAACTCATTTGGTGGGCGATTCCATTTGAAATTATTTTGGTTCTTGGTGCGCTTACGTGGGGCTCAACACACGATCTTGATCCATACAAGCCGCTCGAATCGGAAGTTGCACCGATTGAAATCCAAGTGGTCGCGCTTCCATCACGCTGGCTTTTTATCTATCCAAATGAACACATTGCGACGGTGAATTTCGTGCAGTTTCCAGTAGACACGCCAGTCAATTTCAAAATTACTGCAGATGCGCCGATGAATTCATTTTGGATTCCACAACTTGGCGGACAAATATATGCAATGACCGGAATGCAGACGCCGCTTCATTTGATCGCAGACAAGGTTGGTGATTATCGCGGCTCGTCGGCAAACTTTAGCGGTCCGCATTTTGCAGGCATGGTGTTTACGGCACAAGTACGCTCGGAAGAAGATTTTTCAAAGTGGCTCGAAGGCGTTCAGAATTCTTCGTCAACGTTGAATGACTATGAATACGAAGTACTGAAGAAACCACGAAGTGATAATCCAGTACAATATTATGGCGGTGTCCAAGATGGGATGTTCGATTCAATCATCCACAAATTTATGATGCCGGAAATGGATGAAGTTGGTAGCGAACATTCTCATTCAATGGATGGAATGGAAATGCACACACATTAATTATGCTCGAAACCTTATTTGGAAAACTGACGATCGATTCCTTCATTCACGGCCCGATTGAAACCGGCGCGCAGATGATGGTTGTGCTTGGAGGTGTTTCGGTGATTGCGATTCTCTGGTACACCAAACGATTTAGATGGCTATGGAAAGAATGGCTCACGAGCGTAGATGCAAAAAAAATCGGCATCATGTATCTCGTTCTTGCGGGAGTAATGCTCTTTCGTGGCGGAGTCGATGCCTTAATGATGCGCGGCCAGCAAGCGATCGCAGTTGGCACTTCAAACGGTTTCCTCGAAGCATCTCATTATGACCAAATATTTACCGCGCACGGCGTTATCATGATTTTCTTCGTCGCCATGCCGTTTATGTTTGGACTGTTGAATTGTATCGTTCCACTCCAAATCGGCGCACGTGATGTCGCATTTCCATTTTTAAACTCTTTTAGTTTTTGGATGACGGTTGCAGGAGCGATGCTCGTGAACGCGTCCCTGGTTATCGGCGAATTTGCGGCGACCGGCTGGCTCGCGTATCCGCCGCTTTCTGAAATGGCGTATTCTCCGGGAGTGGGCGTTGACTACTATATATGGGCACTCCAGATTGCCGGAGTAGGAACTTTGCTCGCGGCAGTAAACTTCATCGTAACGATTGTGAAAATGCGCACGCCGAATATGCGACTCATGAATATGCCGGTTTTTGTGTGGACGAGCTTAGGCTCAATGATTTTGGTTTTATTCGCATTTCCAATTTTGACCGCAACACTCGCAACGCTTTCACTCGACCGATATCTCGGTATGCATTTCTTTACGGCAGACGGAGGTGGCAATCTTATGATGTACGTCAATCTCATCTGGGCGTGGGGGCATCCGGAAGTCTACATTCTTATCTTGCCGGCGTTCGGAATCTTTTCCGAAATTGTCCCCGTTTTTTCGGCAAAGCGACTGTTTGGCTACACGTCGATGGTTATCGCAACACTCTTGATCGTTGTCATGTCGTTCATGGTGTGGCTCCATCACTTTTTTACGATGGGCGCAGGCGCAAACGTAAATGCATTTTTCGGCATCATGACGATGGCGATTTCAATTCCAACTGGCGTCAAAGTATTCAACTGGCTTTTCACTATGTTCCGCGGACGGATCACCTTTGCGACGCCGATGCTCTGGTTCATGGGATTTTTGGTTACGTTCACGATAGGGGGAATGACCGGAGTACTCATGGCAATTCCAGGGGTGGATTTTCAATTTCATAACACGCTCTTTCTCGTCGCGCATTTCCACAACATGATAATTGGCGGTGTCTTGTTCGGATTTTTTGCCGGACTTGCGTATTGGTGGCCAAAGATTTTTGGATATCGATTGTCGGAGCGGATCGGAACGTGGGTATTTTGGTCATGGATAATCGGATTCGTACTCGCATTTATTCCGCTCTATGTCCTCGGACTCATGGGAATGACTCGCCGTCTTGATCATATCGATGCATCGACTGGTTGGCATTCGCTTCTCATCGTTGCCGCTATTGGCGCATGTATTATCGCGTTCGCGATTTTCCTCCAAGTGGTACAAATTTTCGAAGGAATTCGGAATCGAAAATTGCGCACCGATACGACCGGAGATCCATGGAATGCGCGCACGCTTGAATGGAGCACTTCCTCGCCCGCTCCAGAGTATAATTTTGCAGTCATACCGGACGGCGGAAAACGCGACGCCTTTTGGGAAATGAAACGTGAAGGGAAACTCCCGACACTTCTTCCAAAATATGATGACATTCACTTGCCGAAAAATACTGGTGTAGGGCTCATGATCGCCGGATTCAGTTTTCTCTTTGGCTTTGGGATGGTGTGGCAGATGTGGTGGCTGGTTGTCGTGTCGATTGCTGGAATTGTGACGAGTATTATTGCAAGGTCATTCGAAGAGAAAATCGAATACACACTTCCAGGAAGCGAGATTGCAAAAATTGAAGCCTTGAAGTTCAACAAATAATCATGACGAGTCATTCCGTACAATTACATGCTGATCATCCGGAAGGGGAAAAGACCGAAGCAGTGACGTTTGGTTTTTGGATTTATATTTTAAGTGACTGCGTACTCTTTGCTGCGCTCTTTGCAACGTTTGCGGTGCTTCGAGGAAATACATTTGGTGCGCCGTCAGTCGGTGGACTCTCTAGTTTGCCATTTGTCTTGATTGAGACGATGCTACTTCTCACGAGTTCGTTCACTGCGGGACTCGCGCTTTTATTTGCACATCAAAGAAAGAAAAGTGCGGTACTGATTTCACTCATTGTGACACTTATCCTCGGACTCGTGTTCGTTTCAATGGAAGTATATGAGTTCGGCAAATTTGTACATGAAGGTGCATCGTGGCGTGAGAGTGCATCGCTCTCGGCATTTTTTGCGCTCGTCGGTACACACGGACTCCACGTCTTCTTGGGTTCCGTGTGGATGATTGTCATTATGGCGCATGTGTTCCTTCGGGATCTTTCCGGATCGACGATGCGAAAACTCGCCTGCTTCAGCCTATTCTGGCATTTCCTTGATATCATCTGGATTTTTATTTTCACGTTTGTCTATCTTTTTGGCGCTTTGTAATTATGGATACCAACATTCACACAACTACAGAGAAATCAGATGGAACATTTTTGTCGTACACCATCGGATTTGTTCTCTCAATTGTTTTGACGCTCGCGGCGTATGTGCCGGTTGCGAGCCATATGCTTTCAGGAAATCTGCTTGTGGGATGGATCATTCTTCTTGCGCTCATTCAGTTTTTTATTCAACTTTTCTTCTTCCTCCATATCGGAAAAGGGAAGTCGGCGAGGTGGAATATTGCCGCAATTTCTTTCACTCTGATAATCATCACAATTGTGGTTGGCGGATCACTTTGGATCATGCACCATTTAAACAACAACATGATGCCGCGAATGGAGAGCGGTGCCTCAAACGATTATTCTCCGCAAACAATGCGTGATTAATATGGGAAAAATCAAACACTATTATTCGTTGATCAAATCGGGAATTGTCTACGGCAATGTCGTTACGGTGATTGGCGGATTTCTTCTCGCTTCCCACGGCGTCATCAATCTCACCTCGCTTCTCGGAACACTTCTCGGCATCGCGCTCGTTATGGGATCCGCTGGTGCATTCAATAATGTGATCGATCGCGACATCGATGGACTCATGGAGCGCACGAAAAATCGCGCCATTCCTTTAGGTCACATTTCTCCGAAGAATGCGATCATCTTCGCATCGATTCTCGGCATTCTCGGCATTGCATCGCTTCTTGCGTTTGCAAATGTACTGACTGCTGCGATCGCACTTGGTGGATTTTTTGCATACGTATTTCTGTATAGTTTATGGACGAAGCGTCACACACCCTATGCAACAATGATCGGAACACTCTCCGGTGCTACACCACCACTTGTTGGATATGTGGCGGCATCAGGAAAAATTGATGCAGGTGCAGTACTCGTATTTTTGATTCTCGTCTTTTGGCAGATGCCGCATGCGCTTTCAATCATGCTGTATCGAAGCGCCGATTATGAATCGGCGGCAATTCCAGTTTTGCCTCTCCGTAAGGGAATACTTCGCACCAAAATTGAAATGCTTATATTCGCAATCTTGTTTACTGCATCGGCAGTGGGCTTAGGACTTTTGGGAATCGTTGGCTATGTATATCTTGGTGTTGCTACCGCATTCGGAATCGCATGGATTATTTTTTGCATCGTTGGATTTTTTGTCAGCGACACAAAACGCTGGGCGAGAAAAATGTTTTTCTACTCGCTCTTTGTGCTCATGACACTTTTTATTGTGATGGGAGTCGACAATGTCGCTCCTGAAATGGAAGCGCCTGTTATGGCGCCAATAGCAATAGCTTAGTTATACTCAAATTATTTCAACCAGACCTAAAATCCTCAGATGCGAGGCATGGGGAGAAAAATTCGGAGACGTATTTATTGATTACGGCGGAGAATTTTTTCGGGACCCATAACGAAGCAGATGGGGATTTTAGGTCTGGTTGGCTCTGATGCTCCATAGATGAGTAATATAGGGGGTAATGGTTCCAAGAAGGAATGCGCCAACAACCGTGGTGAAAATCGCGAGCCATTCGCGTTCGTGAAATATGACCGTTGAGAGTCCAACTAAATTGATGAGAATAAGTCCGCCCATGATGGAGTAGAAGTTGATGAGACTCCACCATGTGAGTGAGCGAAAATCGCCGATGTGCACGTGGGCAAAATGTCCCATGTAGTATTCGATACCCGTAGTATTTATTTTTTCTTTTTCAGTGCGCACGCCGATAGACCAGCCGATCAATGCTCCCATGGTAAATGCAGGAATGGTGAAGGGAAGTGAGGGGAAGGTGTAGCGCCAAAATGAAATCGTAAGGGTAATTACGATAAAGATAAAAAATGAGGACATGATGAGGCGCGTACGGACGAACACATTCGGTATCGCGTATTTGAGTGCCGTTATAAACGTCAAAAATATTGTGAGAACCGTGATGCCGATCGTAATGATGCCTGGATGCTGTTCCATTCGAGGAAATTATCTGATGACTCCAGTATATCAGATGAAATAATAGTGCTCTGCCGCTGTACCAATACATGGAGTCGAGAAGATAATAATCTGCTCCACCCTAGCTAGGCATTACTACTAACGGATAATTGAAAAATGAATGAATAAACTCCCGACATTCGCTGCACTTCCTGTCATTGCAGGCGCAATACTAATCGGTGGCGCAATTGCCGGATATGCCGGACTCGCTGCCGCCCAGGATGCGACGACCACGATCGCGTCAGTTCAATCGACACAAACACCACATTCCTTAAAATGATCCGACCTGATACGAAGAGCGCGCTCTTATGAGGAGCGCGTTCGTGTATCTGAGGGAGATAGAGATATAAGTTCATCTTATTTTTATTTTCGGATGATATACTGACGCATATGCGATTCGGACAGGCGCTCTTGATCAGTATTTTTATCCTCCTGATCGGTGGATTGGTGCTTCTCATGCAAAAAGCAACGCCAAAAGATATGACCGAAGATCCTATTACTAATTCTCCAACATCAACCAATATGCTTGCACTAACCAGTTCTGCGTTTACTGCAAATGGATTGATTCCAGAACAATATACGTGTGACGGCGCAGGAATTAATCCGCCGCTCCAGATTAGTAATGTACCAGAGGGCACCAAGTCGCTCGTGCTTCTCATGAGCGATCCCGACATTCCTGATTCAGTAAAGCAAAGTAGAAATATTGAAAAGTTTGATCATTGGGTCGTGTTCAATATGCCGGCAACAACGACGATGATCGGGGAGGACGCAACTCCGTCGGGAATGCAAGGACTAAACGGCGCGGGCAAAGCCGCATACGCTGGTCCATGTCCGCCTGACCGTGAACACCGCTATTTCTTCCGTCTCTACGCACTGAGCCAAATGCTTGAATTCAAAAAAGATCCAACTCTAGATGAGGTAGTTGCGTCAATGGGTAGTACAACCCTTGAAACCGCTGAACTTATTGGCAGATACGATAGGAAGCGCTAGGACTTTGTACTACAATAGAAGTACCAATGTATATTCGAGTACATGTCACCGAAAATGCCCCGCGCACGCGGATAAAACAAGTCGGCAAGACACACTTTGAACTATTTATCCGACCGAGAATCGCGTACAACAATCCAAATCTCCGAACCACTGAACTTATGGCGAAGCATCTCGCTGTGCCAAAGCATGCCGTCAAAATTTGGGGAGGAAAGAACGAAGATCACAAATTGTTAGTTGTAAATGACGAGTACCTTACTAAGCCTAATAAAAAAGTAGATGCAACTACCAGTACAGATAAAAAGCAAAAACCTAAGTCACGACCGCTCTTCCGCTACATACCTTGAGAAGCGACTTGAACCGATCGGACGATTACTGAAAGACGGAAGTAAAGTAGTGTGTGAGGCAGAACTTGCCAAAACCACCGACCACCATGTGAAAGGAGAAGTGTATTATGCCGAAGTAAATCTCTCGATTGACGGAGCGATGTATCGATCGACTGCCGAAGCAGAAACAATCGAAGCCGCAATCGATACAATGCAGGCGGCGCTTATTCGCGAAGTACGTCGCGACAAAAAGAAAAATCTTCGCTTTGTCCGCTCGGGCGGTGCGAAAGTAAAGGAATTCCTTCGTGGCTTTGGCAGAGGGAAGTAACTAGAGTCCTCGAAGAAAATCTTCGTACGCCATTTCTTTTTTTCCTTCCGGAATGACACGCGTAATGGTGAGCGTGTCATTGTTGAATTCTGCATCAGCAATTTTGACCCGTACCTCGTCACCATTTTTCCGTTTTGCAAAAAAATACGTACCTGGCCACGGAGTGAATGCTGCAATTTTTAGATAATTTTGCCTGGCATCGTCAGAAAGATTTAGCTCGCCATCGGATTTTGTAAATTTCTTGGTGAACGTCGCTTTTGAATGATCTTGATCTTCCGGTGTTATTTCACCCTTGACCCACGGACGAATTGTTTCGGAGAGTAATTCGCCTCCGGCTTCGGCAAGAAGTTTACCAAGAACTTCGCCGGTCGGTGGCCAATCTTCCGGATCAATTACGATGCGACTTTGCGCGAGTATTGGGCCGTGATCCATTTTTTCATCAAGCAAAATCACTGAAACGCCGCAGGTTGGATCATCGGCAAGAATTTGGGAAATGAATGGCGACACGCCGCGATCTTTAGGAAGGAGAGACGGATGCACATTCAGCGCACCATGCTTGGGAATATCGAGTACGCTTTGGGGAAGAATCATCCCGTACGCGGCAACAACAAACAAATCCCAGTCGTTGTTTTGGAGCGCCTCTTGTAATTCTTCGTCGTCAATTGATGTTGGTTGAAGAACATCAATCTCTTCTTTTTCTGCCCATTCTTTTACTGGTGCGGTTACGTTCGCACCGCGTCGTCCTTCAGGGGCGTCCGGCATAGTGACAATCAAGGTCGGCAAAAGACTCGCTTCTTTTAGCGCGTTTAATGTTTCAAGCGCAAGTGGGGGAGATCCAAAAAAAACAATTCGAAGTTGCATAGTGTTATTTTGAAGAATTTTCTGACTGCTCTTTTGCTGGTGGTGACACTTTCCATATTTCGGTTGCTTTTGAGACAAACAAAATTCCTTCAAGATGATCGCACTCGTGTTGAAATACTTGCGCTAACAGTCCCGATCCCCCACGCATAAATGATTTGCCCCATTCGTCGTACGCTTTGACTGTTGCTTTGGTGGCGCGTTCGATCATTCCGTATTGTCCGCGTACCGATAAGCAACCTTCGTCCATTGCTTTTTTTGTTTTTGAAAGTTTGGTGATGATTGGATTGATGAATGTTACGTCCGGAGGCGTTTCTTCATTTTCGTCATCGGTTTTCCTAAGAATTCGCCCAGACACGACAAATATTCGAAGTGGCACGCCAATCTGCGGCGCGGCGATCGCAGCACCATCTGCCTCGCCAGCAAGCGCTTTTTTCATATCCGCAATAATCTTTTTGATTTTCGGGGAAGTGATTTCGGAAACAGGTACTACTTCTGCAGGCTTGTCGAGTACCGGATTACCTTTTTGCACAATAGTTGTAGCCATAGAGGTGATTCTAGCCGATTTTGTGCTTTTGGAAAATGAGTAAGAAAATCAATTTTACAAAATGCTTTCTGGGTCAACCGTAACGGTAATGTCTGGTGGCAAGGTTTTTAAGAGCGCCACGATATCATTTTTTGGCCATTCGGATCGGTCGATTCGCAAAAATGCGTGCATCATATATATGTTTTTTCCGGTGTGCATTAAGTGAGAGCGACCCGAGAGTCCAAATGGCGCAAATACGCGCTCGATTTCTTTCATTTCTTCTTCGACAACGGCTGCGCTTCCCGAGACGGTAATTTTTATGAACGTTGAAAATGGAGGATAGCCAAATTGTTTTCGCATATCAATTTCACTTCGATAGAAATCATTGAGAGCGCCTTTCAGTGCATGATCGAGAACTTCTGATTCAGTTTTTCTCGACTGTACGATCAGTTTGTTTCCAGCGGTACTGCGCAGTCGTATAAGAATGCCGAAAACTCGCTCGTACGCATTCCACTCGGGAAGCGAGAGCAGGGAATCGATCGATACAATCCCAATTGTTGGAACTGATTCAGGAAGATAGGAAAGCGCCATTTCGGTTCCAAGGAGAATTGCTCCACGCGAGTTTGCAAACTTTTCCGCGACTTTCACCGCCTCTCGATGTGTCTTGGTTTTATCTTTGTCGATTACAAAGATCGGCGCATCTGGAAATATTTCTCGCACAATTTCTTCAACAAGCTCACTACCGATACCAAGTGTTTGAAGTTTCCACGATCCACAGGTGCGACACCGCTCATCTGCAGGACGCATCGCGCCACAGGAATGACAGACAAACACATTTCCTTTCGGACCTTTATGGAGAATGACGGGAGTTTTGGTGATATCGCAGAGAACGGCATTACCACAATCTTCGCATACGGTGATGGGAGAGAGTCCGCGACGCGCAGTGAAGAGAAAAATATTTTCATGCGCGGCGAGGGATTTTGCCATTTCTTGTAACAACTGTTTTCCGAGTACGACAAATTTTTCTGATTTATGCTTTGGTTTTTCTTCACGCATATCGATCAGAAATGTATCTGCCACTGAAATACTTCTCGATCTCGATGCGCTTCGAAGATCGAGATCATTTTCTCCCACGCGATACATGCTGGAAACTGAAAGCGGTGAATCAGCGAAAATCAGGCGCACATGCATTTCTTCCGCAAGTCGCTCTGCAATCACACGCATATCGGCAAACGGGCGATAGATTGATTTATATGCTGAACTATTTTCTCGCTCGACAATGATAGTGCCGAGGTCATATCGCGGGAGCGAAAGAAACGAGCCAGTGCCGATTATCACAATCGGATGTGGATCAGTCACCGCTTTGTTCCACCGCGTCCTTGCTTCTCGTTCCGAAAGACCAGAATGGAGTAAATAGGTAAATTGCGGAATGCCGCGCGATAAAAATGCATACAGTCGCTCGCCGTCTTGAATCGTCGGAACCAAAATAAATACTGACTTTCGACTCGCGAATTCTTCACGTACCAAATTTTTGTGATGCTCAAGTCGCTCAATGTTGTCTCCTTGGAATACCAATTTTTCTGAGGTTGTTTCTTGTACTCCCGGAGTAGTGCGAATTGGTTTAGGAGTTGCGAGCTTTGTGGGATCAATAAAAAGTGTTCGTGGAATTGTTTGTGCAAGAAGTGCTCCCGGAGTTGCGGCATAATATTCACTCGCACGAACAATTGCACGAATGTACGAGCTATAGAGAAGATACTTCGGTGCTTTCGGTGCAATTTTTCTAAGTGTAAAATCTGACTTTCGAATTTCTGTCTTTGCTTCCGCAACTTCTTCGACACTCGTGACGACCGCAGCCGTTGTCTTGTTTCGAAGTGGTACTGAAATAACCGCACCTGCTTCAATTTTTTCTCCCGTGAAATACGAAAGTGCATCCTTCGGAATCCCACGCTGAATTGGATAGACTTTCAGTAATCGCATAGGAGGCAGTATACCATTCTGGACAAATTCATTTTTCGTGCTACAACATTTTTAGAATGTCCTATTCTGCGAGAAAGGAAACGATCCATGACTTTCGTGAGATGCGACAATCTGCTTCAGCAATGGCATCAAAATGTGAGTGACTGGGCTTTCCGCCATTTTGGTATCAATTCATACCAAATTACGCGAGGTCTCTGCATGGTGTCACTTGCAGCGCTTCTATTCCTCGGAGGCCTTATTGTATGGCTGAAAATCAATGCGGGCGGAACAGCGTTTCTATTTTGTCCGATTCTTTGCGCCGTCGTTTCATATTTCCGGACATTCAAATACGAACAGGAATCATACCTCGCAAGATATTCGCCTAGCACAACAATAAGAACATATAGGGAATCTTTGGAAATGCGAGTTGTTTGTTTTTGGCTGATGCTCTTTTGTGTTGTTAGTTTTTTCAGCTTGAGCATTTGTATTCTGTTCTCCCGCGGGCTAGGTTCGCAATTTTTATTTGTGCTATCTACGGGACTTGCTCTTGTGTGTGTGCCATTCTATGGATACCTGGTGACCTGCGGGATTCCGCCACGTTCGGGGAAGCCGACCCTGATTGATCGAATCCGCAGATTGCTTGAGTCGAGTTCGGTCGCGCACTTGGCAACCTGACCTAAACGCCGGACGAGACCAAATGTCTCGTCCGGCATTACCTTTTTAAAAAAGTAAGAACCCCTGCAGATCTCAATGAGCTCTGCAGGGGTGAGGCCGTAGGCCTACTGGTGTATTTGATATTTCAGTGAGCTAGACGTAGCCCACCGAAACATCAACTGGGTCGCAAGAGCATTCGGTCGAAAAGTTCTGTCGGCAAAGCGGGGTCGCGCACGCGCAGTCCGATATCCCTCATGGTCTGCGAAAGGAGGTGGGTCTCGCTGTGATACGACTCATGTCCACGCATTTGTGGACGCCCTCCGATTTCCGCATCCCCGGGCTGGGGATGCCATCTACCTAATCACCATACCAGGTTTTTTTGAGCTGAACAATTTGTTGGGGATTAGGCAGTCAATCTCGAAAAACGTACAATAGCTCCTATCTATGGATAAAGAATCATTCCATATAATGGGACTGGCAGGAGAAAAAACGCTTTCGGGCACGATTGAGATCGGCGGCGCAAAAAATTCAGTGCTCCCTGCGATTGCGGCTTCGCTCATTTTTGAAGACACGCTCACGCTCACGAATGTTCCATCGATTGAAGATGTTATTCGAATGGAAGAAATACTTGAAAAGCTCGGCGCGATTACAAAACGAGCAGAAGGTACAGTGGAGATCAATACATCCACTGTATCTGACACAACGATCGCAGAAGAATCGGCGAAGCGAATGCGCGCATCAATCGTGCTCACGGGACCGCTACTCGCACGCTTCGGCAAAGTGTCATTTCCGCATCCGGGCGGTGATCTTATCGGCAAACGACCAATTGATTTTTTCACCAGCGCGTACGAACAAATGGGAGCGTCGGTTCATGAAGTGAATCAGCAGTACGTGATTGAAGCAAAAGGTGGAAAACTCCGCGGCGCTGATATTTTTTTCATGGTGCCGAGCGTTACCGCGACCGAATCTCTGATGCTCGCTGCCGTTCTTGCAGAGGGAGTCACTACACTACGAAACGCCGCGATGGAACCGGAGATTTCTGATCTTGGAGAATTTTTAAATACGTGTGGCGCAAAAATTACCGGACTTGGAACGCCAACAATCACTATTGTCGGTGACAATCTACTTCGTGCAGAAGGGAAGTCGTATGCGATTATTCCTGATCGCATTGAGCTCGGGAGTTTCTTGGTACTCGGTGCACTTGCTGCAGACGAACTTATGATTACGAATTGCAATCCTTCGCACGCAGAAATCACGATTGCGATGCTTCGAGGAGCCGGTGTGCCAATCGAAGTAGGGAAGAATTTTGTGAAAATTAGTGGCAACGGAAAAATTCCAAATAGCCAATTCAAATCATTCAATATTAAGACGCACGAATACCCAGGCTTCCCGACCGATGTGCAAGCGCCGACCCTCGTCTTTTTGACACAATCAACCGGAGAAGGGCTTGTCTTTGAAACTATTTATGAAAGCCGCCTTAATTATGTAGAACAATTAATCCACATGGGTGCAGATATTCATCAATGGGATGCGCATCGCGTAACCGTCAAAGGTCCGACGATACTTGAAGGAAGGGAAGTGGATGGTCCCGATATTCGTGCCGGTCTCGCGTTTCTGCTTGCCGCGATTGTTGCAAAAGGAAGCTCAACGATCAATAATGCATATCATATAGATCGCGGATATGCCGACATTGAAAATCGGCTCCAAAAAATTGGCGTCAAGATCGAACGCACCCAAATTTGTCCGTAACCATATTCACATGAGTATAGAAAACCAGCCGATGATTGTTGAATCGAATGAGGAAGGATCGGAAGCGTTCGGTGATCGATGGAATAATTTTGTTGGGGAAGAAAACGGGCTTCGCGAGCGCCTCGGACGAAATGCTCGAGTGATTGCCGCGCTCGGTGCAATCAGTACGCTCTCTGCATGCGCTGGAGCGCACGTTGAATTTTCTGCACATGTGCATTCGCAAGGATATGGAACAAGCAGTCTTCCGTACTCTGAACAGAATTATCCGGGACCGATGAATCGATCGGGTCGGGGTGTATCAGTTGGAGCAACGGGAACTCTATCTTCACAGCCATTTAGGATGGGAGTTCGCGGTAGTCCATTCGGTCATTCGAATGTCACTATTATTCAAAACGGACAAATTCATTCTGAAAATACTGAAGCGGGAGTTTCAAATGTACAGCTTGCGCAATTCGAAGGCGCAACGCTTGGCGCACAAGTAGAAATAGACGGGGTCACGCACACGTTCGAAGTACCGTTTGTTCCGGGAGAAGGAGCGGCGGCATAAGGAACTATGGATTCAAAACAGGAAATCAAAAGCATTATTGATGATTCGGATATTTTTCCAAGTGAAAAAGAAACGCTTTTTCATGCGCTTACTGATGGGGTTGCTACTGAAGAGCTCACTGCACTCGCCACGCTTTTGAAGAAAGATCCGTGGATTGTGCCGATTCTCCACGTCAATCTCGTTTCTAAAATGGCGGCAATCCAAAACAAAGATGGGGAAGCGCTTGCAAAGATTTTGGAGTCGGAGCAAGAACTTGCTGATTTACTTTCGAAATAAAAACAATCGCCGCCCCGTATTCTCGGGGCGGCTCTCGTCTTATTGCTTCGGTCGCGCTGTTGCCGGAGGAAGCGGCGATCCGCACCCTCCGCAGGTGCGCCGACCATCGGGTCCAGTAATCGCATTCACATCCGCTTCGCATGTGCATGGCATTGTGTATACTCCGCTTGTTTCGTAAATAATCAAACTCTTTGCTGGATGTATTGTCAAGACCGACAAACTTGTTGCTAAACAGGTATACTGCCTAAGTTATATGGCCTTTTTTACGAAAAAACTTGGAATTGATCTCGGCACCACGACGACGCTCGTCTTTGTTCCCGGAAAAGGAATCGTGCTCAATGAACCGTCAGTCGTTGCCGTTTCTGAAATCGACAACAAAATTCTCGCAGTGGGAAACGAAGCGAAGGAAATGATTGGCCGAACTCCAGAATCAATCATTGCGTATCGCCCGATGAAGGATGGCGTTATCGCCGATTATCGCGTCACCGAAGCAATGCTTCGCTATTACATCAGAAAAGCGATGGGATCGTGGACGCTGTTCCGTCCCGACGTGTTAGTTTCGGTTCCTGCCGGAGTTACCTCAACGGAGCGACGCGCAGTTGTTGAAGCGGCGGTGAATGCTGGCGCAAAAAATGCGTACGTGGTGAAAGAGCCAATCCTGGCCGCGATTGGCGCGGGGATTCCAATTCACGAACCGCGCGGACACATGATCGCGGATGTTGGAGGGGGCACGATTGACGTCGCAGTGATTTCGCTCGGCGGAATCGTCGCCTCGACTTCAGTGAAATGCGCGGGCAATCGGCTCGATCACGCGATTGCGGATTATGTAAAGAAAACATTCAATCTCGCAATCGGTGATAAAACCGCAGAGCGAATAAAGATCGAAGTCGGAAGTGCGGTACCTCTTGAAGAAGAGATCGTGATGACCGTTAAAGGTCGTGATCTTCTCTCCGGACTTCCACGGACTGCAGACGTTCATACCAACGAAATTGCAAAAGCGATCGCACGCGATCTTCGTGAAATGATCAAAGCAATTAAAGACGTACTCCAAGAAACGCCGCCAGAACTCGCATCAGATATTATTGACAGAGGAATCATTATGACCGGTGGCACGTCACAGCTTCGTAATTTTCCTGAATTGGTTTTGCGCCGCACGGGAGTAAAAGCAGTACTCGCCAAAGAAGCACCGTACTGCGTAGTGAAAGGAACGGGGATCGCACTCGATCACCTCGATGTCTACAAGAAGAGCATTATCGCAAAGCGATAAAAAAGAAGTCGCCGCGGAGAACCTGTCCCCGCGGCGTGCGCCTCAAGCCGCGACCGGCCGACTAGAAGTAGGAATGAAAACCCACCAATCGATGCTGCAATCACGAGTAGGGCAGTGAGGGTTGTGCCGGCATGTTCGCGTGCGACACGAACTCCTTCGCCTATGGCATCTGTGGCTGCGTCATAGGCAATGATTGCAAGATCTATCACAGGATCACCGAGATCTTCGCTGATCTTTGTTACGTGATCAGGCGCCACGATGAAGTGAACATCCCTTCCTTTGAGTTGTTCCGCCAGTGCGTTGAAGGGGAACTCCAACCCTTCCACTGTACGGAAGCCATCGTAGTAATACCCGCGACTGTGCTCCAGTCCATATTCAGTGAAGATGAGAAGATCTCCACTGGTAATCCCAATCCCTGGAGGAACCGCTCCGTTAATCTGGACGGGTGTTTCGTCCCTGATGCAGACGACGCAATTGTCGTCGCCAACCATTGCCGGAACATGGTACGCCGAAGAGTGACCGATGGTTACTGTTTCTCCGAGGCGGGCATCACGAGAACTCACGTGCTCAAGAGAGTATCTGCACATAGCAACCTCCGTACTGTCGGCGCCCATCGCCGATCTTTTATTACTATTACATCGCATGAATGGCGCTGACAAGTAGTTTATTGTGCTATTCACAAAGCAATTCATTCATTAATAATATTTCCACTTGCACAAGCTATAATACAGAGCATGGAATACGAGGCGCAGTCGAAATTTTCCTCACCGGAGGAGGAAATTCAGTATTTGCGAAAAGAAATCGCAGAACGAGAACGCGCACTCGGCGAGAGTAATCATTTTGAATCGGAGAATACCGCTGCACAAGAAGTTATTTCGGAATACCACGCTGTCACTCCAAGCGCTGTACTCACTCCTGAATATCAATTTACTGAAGCTGACCAACGAGCGGTGACACTTGATCTTCCGCCAGAAAGCGATGATGCATTCATGGGCGAGCTCATGGGAATCATGTTTGAAAAGGGAGTAAAAAATGCGCTCTCGGTTGTTCAAAATTTAAATAATCCCCATTTAACTGACGATTTTCACCGACTGCTCATAGAATTTCTGAAAGAAGGAAATGTGGTTCCTGGTCTTGCGGAAAAAACGCCTCTCGCGGAAGATCTTCGGATGACACTCTATGAAATTACATTTCCGACCAAGTCTGACGATGGTGCGGAAAAGAATTTCAAAGAACTCATTAGCGCGATGGAGCAATTTTATGCCGGAATGCTCGGTGGCGCAGGCAAGCACGACCATGCGCAAGAAATTTTTACCATTGAAATCGCTGTTGCTGACGGAACGCAGGAGATCATTTTTTATGTTTCGGTCCCGCAGAGCCGTGCCGGACTTTTTGAAAAGCAGGCGCTCTCTCTCTTTCCGCATGGACATATTCGCGAAGAAAAAAATGATTACAATATTTTTGTCCAAAATGGGATTACAATCGGCTCACACGCGTCTCTTGCCGAACAACCAGTATTGCCGCTCAAAACGTACGACACCTTTGAGACCGATCCCCTCAATGTCCTTCTTTCTGCATTTTCAAAAATAAAGAAGCACAACGAAGGCGCCGCAATCCAATTTGTACTGAAGCCCTTAGATCTCATGACCTCGAAGCGCTACGCAGAAATAATCCGCCATTTGGAAAAAGGGGAGAAATTTAAGGATGCGTATCGCGCAGTCGAATCTCCCGTAACCGATATGATTCATTCATTTGCCGGCTCACTATTCGGTGCGGATTCTAAGAAAAAAGAAGAGGAAGAAAAGAAGGAAAAAACAATCGATACCGAAAAGATCGAACTCATCAAAAAGAAGATCGAAACACCGCTCGCGCTCGCCAATATTCGCCTCCTTGCGTCTTCTGATTCAAAAGCGCGTAGTGAAGAGATGCTTCGCGATATCGAATCAAGCTTCGGTCAATTTGCAGAAACGGGAAGCAATCACATCGAATGGAGTCGAGTGGAGCGTGGAGGTGCATATCGCACACTTCTCAATCAATTTACCTTTCGTGAATTTTCACCGAGCGAAGCATCGGTTCTTTCATACCGTGAAATCGCATCGCTCATTCATTTTCCGGCGAAGGAAACATTTCTCTCACCAGAATTCAAACAAGCAAAATCGGGTTCGGTTGCAGCACCGCTGAGTCTCGCAACTGACGGAACACTGCTTGGTACCAATAACTTCCGTGGAGTCGATACTAAAGCGTATTTGACCGCAGAAGATCGCCTCAGACATCTGTATGTAATCGGACAAACCGGAACCGGAAAAACGACGCTCCTCAAAAATATGATCGTGCAGGATATCAAAGAGGGGAATGGCGTTTGCTTTATCGATCCGCACGGAAGCGACGTGCAAGATATTTTGGCGTCAGTGCCTCGTGAGCGTCATAAAGATGTGATCTATTTTGATCCCGCATACCTTGATCGCGTCATGGGTCTCAACATGCTCGAGTTTGATCAGCGCTTTCCTGAGCAGAAAACATTTGTCGTGAACGAACTCTTTTCTATTTTCCGCAAACTCTATGGCGCGGTTCCTGAATCGATGGGACCTGCGTTTGAGCAGTATTTCCGAAATGCGACGACGTTAGTTCTTGAAGATCCGGCAAGTGGTGCGACACTTCTCGACGTCTCGCGTGTTCTTGCTGATTCGAGATTTCGAATGCTCAAACTTTCTCGTTCAAAAAATCCAGTTATCAATCAATTCTGGCAAGAAATTGCAAGTAAGGCACAGGGCGAAGCATCACTCGCAAATATCGTGCCGTATATCACCAACAAATTCGATGTATTCACGGCAAACGATTACATGCGTCCAATAATTGCGCAGGAAAAGTCTGCGTTCCGCTTCCGCGAAGTGATGGATGAACGGAAAATTCTCCTCGTGAATCTCTCAAAGGGGAGGCTCGGCGACATCAACGCCAATTTGATCGGACTCATTTTGGTCGGCAAGATTTTGATGGCAGCACTTTCTCGTGTCGACGCAGTTGGAAACGGTCAAACGCTCCCACCGTTTTATCTCTATATCGACGAATTTCAAAATATCACCACTGATTCGATCGCGACTATTCTCTCGGAAGCGCGCAAATACAAACTCGGGCTCACCGTCGCGCACCAATTCATCGCGCAGATTGACGAAGATATTCGAAATGCGGTCTTCGGCAACGTCGGATCGATGGCAGTCTTTCGTGTCGGTCCAGATGACGCAACATTTTTGGAAAAACAATTTGAACCGACATTTACCGCGCATGATCTTATGAATGTCGACAATCGAAATGCGTACATCCGTATTCTTGCAAATGGTAAACCAACTTCGCCGTTTAATATTCAGACAAATGCGCCAGCTCCAACCGATATGGGGCAGGTAGAAATGCTCCGCCAAGGATCATATCAACGTTTTGGACGACCACGTGCCGAGGTGGAAGCAGAAGTTATGGAGCGATTTCGTAAGCCTGAACCTCCGCCAACTATTCCCGCTAAATAATTTCTGAAAATAGCATGAAGAAAAGGAAAGGCGCGGCCCCAAGAGGAACCGCGCCATTCGGCTGTCAGATCGGAAGCGCATAGAACGTCCGAATCAGGCATCCTGCCAAGATGAGGAATCCCGAGACATATACAGTCAGGGGTTCTTTAAGAACTACTATCGCCCGTGCCATGGAACTCCTCCTAGGCGAAGTGGTAGAGGAGCAATACTCCGATGATCAGCAGGGCGATCACTCCTCGTGCCTGTCCCGTAGACAGCAACCGAACCTCCTCGGTAGGCAGAGTATCGTAGCCCGACATAGTCATCTCCTTTCAATTTCGACAATACTACTTTGAACAAGGATGTCAATTTCTCTGACGTGTATATCTTTAGTATTCTTACCATATGGAAATCCTCCGAAGCCGATTTGAAAACAATACGCTCCACCACGCCTATGTAATTGTCGGTGATATCGAATCTCTGGCGAGTGAAGTTGCCACATTTTCAGTCGAGACTCTTGAGATCGGATTAAATCACCCTGATTACTACCAGAAAATCTTCGACACCTTCGGCGTTGATGAAGCGCGCGAGATAAAAGAGCTTGCGTATCTTGCGCCATTTGGTTCGAGAAGAATTTTTATTCTTGGAATCCCCTCGATAACAAGAGAAGCTCAAAACGCACTTCTCAAACTTCTTGAAGAACCGCCGAAAGATGTGCATTTTTTCCTTCTCGCGTATTCTCCCGAAGTATTCCTCCCGACCGTCCGCTCACGAGTCGAAGTGATCACCATGAAGAGTCAAGAAACCCTTGACGTTTCTTCATTCCTTTCAGCAAAAATTGATGCGCGGTTGGAAATGGGTAAGAAACTCGCGGATGAAAAAGATAAAGCAAAGGCAGTCGCGTTTCTATCAAGTTTGGAGGCCACTATTCATCAAGGGAAGGGAAGTAGCGAAGCAAAAAAGCAATCACTCGAAGCCGTGTTGCTTGCCGAGCGATATATTCGTGATCCAGGATCGTCGGTCAAACAACTTTTGGAATATGTTGCTCTTGCACTCCCGTAATCCGACTCAAATATGGGACATCTGTCCAATCAAATGTAAATAAAAGAGTGCTATTGACAAATTTTTGATATCATGTTAATTTTCCATCAGCCAGTTGGATGCCGGCACGACGCGGCTCCAATGATCGGCCAAGCGGGGAAGTTCCTCAGGGAGACGTCCGATTAGTACCGCCGAATAGACCCTTACGGCCGCTCGGGGCTATAAGCCCCACTTCGCTCAAGATTGAGGGCGCATCAAGCCCTCTGCAGTTCACCGGATTTCCGTAGGTGCTGAATCCACCTCCGGCCCGGTTTTAAAGAACGGTGATCAGGGAGGAAGGTGGTTGCCAACGGTAACCCCTCCCACCAACGTCCTCGACATTCATTTGAATGGCGAGGCGTTTTTAATTTCTTTGACAAATTATTTCCGTAGGGTATAGTCGCTTTCGAAGGTCCTGGAAGCGGTTCAGGATCAACTCCATTTGTAGGAGTAATCGTGACGTAAGCAGTTCGTTCCTCTACCTCCCTTTGTATTGCTTGACTACAAGACCATCAGCCCGTCTTTGTGGTTGAGCAGCGTTTCCTCCCATTCGATTTGGCGCCCTCACAGGCGCCGTTTTTTTGTATAAAACAACTTATACGCTACTATAAGCGATAACATGGTATACGATTTTGGATCGCTTAAGAAAAATATCGCGGAAACTGAAGAATGGTTGAAGCGGGAATTCGCCTCCATCAGAACTGGTCGCGCAACCCCCGCAATTCTCGACAATATTAAAGTTGAATCCTACGGCTCACGCCTTCCAATAAATCAGGTTGGTACGGTCGGTATCGAAGACGCACGCACGATCCGCGTATCTCCCTGGGATCAGTCACAGATAAAAGAAGTTGAAAAAGCGATTACCGCCGCAAATCTTGGTGTCTCGGTATCGGTTGATGACAAAGGTGTCCGCGTCTCGTTTCCTGATCTCACTAGTGAGCGCAGAGCTTCACTTATGAAGCTTGCAAAAGCAAAACTTGAAGATGCGCGCATTACTATCCGCGGTGCGCGTGACGAAGTATGGAATGACATTCAGAAAAAACAGAAAGATGGAGAGATGAGCGAGGATGATAAGTTTCGTGGTAAGGAGGAAATGCAGAAATTCATTGATCAGGGAAATAAAAATCTTGAAGAGCTTCTGAAGAAAAAAGAAACAGAAATAGCTGAATAACCATGACGGTCATTATTTTCATTTTAGTTCTTGGTGCGCTCGTGTTTGTGCATGAGCTCGGGCATTTTCTTGCCGCAAAAAAACTTGGAGTTCGGGTTGATGAATTTGCGCTAGGATTTCCGCCTAAGATTTATGGAAAGAAGTACGGCGAGACGCGGTATGTTCTCAACCTTCTTCCTATTGGCGGCTACGTAAAGATATTTGGCGAAGACCCGGACGAAGAATCGACCAATGGCACCGATTCAAAGAGGAGTTTTGTGCACAAGCCGTGGTGGGCAAAATCACTTATTTTGCTTGCCGGTATTTTTGGAAACATTATTTTTGCATGGGTGCTCTTTTCGATCGGATTCATGATCGGCATGCCAACCGCCGTTGCTCCCGCTGATCGAGAGTCGGTTCAAAATGCGCATGTGGAACTCATTAGCGTTATGCCGGATGCACCGGGAGAGAAGGCAGGTCTTAAGCCGGGAGATCAGCTCACTGAAATCGATGCCAACGGCGCAATCGTAATGGGAAATGCGCTCACGCCAGAGTCAGCGGCAAGTATCATAAGCCAAAGCGGCGGCAGTACAGTGACAATCACGTATCTTCGCGGAGATTCAATGTCCAAAGTATCGCTAAATCCCGTAACCGGACTCGTCCCCGATGATCCAAATCGTCCGGCTGCAGGAATCGTGATGGCGCTCGCAGGAACCGTTCAGCTCGGATTCCTTCCTGCAATCGGTCAGGGATTCTTAATGACTGTCCAAAAAACAACTGATGTTGCGACTGGGCTCCTTACATTTTTTGGAAGCGCATTTACTCTAAATGCAAATCTCGGCGAGATAACGGGACCTATTGGGATTGCTAATTTGGTTGGCGATGCATCAAATCTCGGATTTATTTATCTCCTTACGTTTACTGCATTTATTTCACTCAATCTTGCGGTCATCAATGTCCTTCCATTTCCAGCACTTGACGGGGGACGATTGCTATTTGTCTTGATTGAAACAATTCGCCGAAAGCCGATCTCACCAAAAGTTGCAAATATGGCAAACACTGTCGGTATTATTTTGCTCCTCGTACTTATGGCACTGGTGACCGTACATGACGTGCTAAAATTGTTGTAATTTATTTCTGCTATGAAGTTTGAAGGAAATACAAATGAACCCAAGGGTCACGAGGGTGCATGGGTGAATGAGGACTTGGTACAAAAAGGATTGCTGCAAGCAACCTTGGTAGCGTGGTTTGCCGGGGAGGAGGTTCCTCTGGGTGATAATCCACATCCAACTCCTGAAGCTTGGGGAAAATGGATAGCAGAAGGGTTTGGAAATAAATTTGGCGTTTGGGCTGATAAACACTGGCTTCCCGATTCGCACACATTCGATTCTGATGATTTGGGCGAAATTATGGAGGAAGTCGCAGCGTGTGAAATTGAGGAAAAAACCGTGCATTAGGAAAAGAATCCGCGCTGCCTTTGGCAGCGCGGATTCTTTTTGACCGCACCTTTTTTTACGGTACAATGTGCCATACATGAGACAGTCGAAGCTCTTCACCAAGACCCGCAAAGAAGCGCCCAAAGACGAGGTTGCCAAAAATGCCGAACTCCTCATCAGAGGCGGCTATATTCACAAAGAAATGGCAGGTGTGTATACATTTCTGCCGCTTGGGCTCATTGTTTTGGAGCGGATCATGAACATAATCCGTGAAGAAATGAATGCGGTTGGCGGGCAAGAGTTGGTAATGTCTTCTCTTCAAGATCCTGAATTATGGAAGAAAACAAATCGGTGGAGTGATGACGAAGTTGATGTCTGGTTTAAATCAACTTTGAAAACAGGAGGCGATGTTGGTTTTGGTTGGACACACGAAGAAGACATCACCAATCTGATGAAGCAATTTGTGCAGTCGTACAAAGATTTGCCGACCTTGGCGTATCAATTCCAAACAAAGTTTCGAAATGAAACACGCGCAAAGTCGGGCATAATGCGCACGCGAGAATTCATCATGAAAGATTTGTATTCATTTGCGGCAAACGAAGAAGATCATGCAAAGATTTATGAATCGATAGCCGGTGCATACAAAAGAATTTTTGAACGAGCGGGTATCGGAGCAATTACATATCAAACATTTGCTTCGGGAGGCGCATTCAGTAAATACAGTCACGAATTTCAGACAGAATCAGAGGCAGGCGAGGATCTTTCATACATTCACGACGGAAAGAAAATTGCGATCAACAAAGAAGTACTAACTGACGAAGTCCTCGCTGATCTTGGCGTGAAGCGAGACGAACTTCGTGAAGCAAAGTCAATCGAAGTAGGAAATATTTTTTCTCTCGGCACCCGTTTTTCAAAAGCGCTCAATCTTTCGTATAAAAATGAGGCCGGTGAAGATCAGCCAGTAATCATGGGTTGTTACGGTATCGGTCCTGCACGCCTCGTGGGTACAATCGTTGAAGCTCTTTCTGACGAATCTGGAATTGTTTGGCCGCTTGAAGTGGCGCCATTTCAGATTCATCTTGTTCAGCTTGGAAATGATTCGGAAGTCAGTACGGCCGCAGAGAAGCTATACACCGATTTGACCGCACAAGGAGTTCAGGTACTCTTTGATGATCGCGACTTGCGCGCAGGAGAAAAATTTGCCGACAGCGATCTTCTCGGACTTCCATACCGCGCAGTCGTATCCGCAAAAACAATTGCGGAAGGAAAAATCGAAGTAGTTGAGCGGAAGAGTGGAGAAGTGTCACACGTAGACGAACAAGAACTAATCGGATTCGTTACAAAATAACGAATCGAAACGACGAACAATTTTCTTTGAAAGAGTAGCGGTTCATGCGCCCCAATCGGGAAGCGGAAACTTGCGTCTTGATATATATGCCAAATTTCCTTCATAAAATTTCAAATAAACTGTTTGGGCGATTTTCGCATTTGCTTTCGAACGATATTGGTATCGATCTTGGAACCGCGAATACGCTTGTGTATCTTCGCGGAAAGGGAATCATCGTTTCCGAGCCCTCCGTTGTTGCGGTGAATCAAAAAACCGGACAGGTTGTTGCCGTTGGAACGCAAGCGAAAGACATGCTTGGTCGCACGCCTGGACATATTGTTGCCATCCGACCACTTGTTGATGGCGTTATTTCAGATTTCGAAGTTACTGAGGAAATGCTTGCGTACCTCATTAATAAAGCGCAAGAAGGACGACGAACTATTTTTGGTCCACGGGTGGTGATTGGTGTTCCGTCTGGAATCACGAACGTAGAAACACGTGCCGTGAGGGATGCAGCAAAAAATGCTGGTGCACGCGAAGTATTTATTGTGGAAGAACCAATGGCAGCTGCAATCGGAATCAAACTGCCGGTACATGCCCCAATGGGAAGCATGGTTATCGATATTGGCGGTGGTACTACCGATATTGCGGTCATTTCTCTCTCTGGAATTGTTCGTGCACGAAATCTTCGTATCGCAGGTGATAAATTGAATGCCGATATCGCCGGATATATCCGCAGCGAATTCAAAATATTGATTGGTGAAAAAACCGCAGAAGAACTCAAAATTGCAGCATGTTCAGTCGCGGCAACCGGAGACCCGATTGAAGCGACTGTTCGCGGACGAGATTTGGTCACTGGACTCCCGCGCGAAATCGTCATAACTGATGCCGATATTCGAGAAGCAATCACTCACTCAATCGATACACTTGTCGAAACGGTACGTGAAGTTCTTGAAACAACGCCCCCTGAAGTTCTTGCTGACGTGATGCAAAAAGGAATTCATCTAACCGGCGGCGGCGCTTTGATTCGTGGCATGCCAGAATTTTTAAGCTCGGTTTTGCAGATTCCGGTCTATCGCGCGCAAGATCCGCTCTCTTCGGTCGTTCGAGGAACCGGTGTTATTATTGAGAATCTTCCGCAATATGTGGAAGTATTGATCGAAAGTGAAGATGCGCTCTCGCCGGGAACATAACAAAAGATCAAAACGACTTACGCTCTATCTTGCGGGGGGTATTGGAGCATGTATCCTTTTATTTTTTATTGCACCGCCGGCGTTTCTTCGCTCGGCGATTTTTACTGCCGGCAGACCAATTTGGTTTGTATCAAATCGGATTACCGGTGGTTTTTCGGGAATACAAGTGCTACTTAGATCAAATCGTTCACTCACAGAAGAAAATGCTCGTCTCAAAAATACGATCAGTGAACTTGAAGCAAAGGAAAAAACAACTGCGGCACTTCGTGCAAGCAATCAAACTTTCATGGATTTGCTTCGAAAAAAAGGAGAGACAAAAGGTATTTTTGCGGGCGTTTTGAGTGGTCCACCACACACTCCCTATGACACGATACTGATTGATGCAGGTACCGAAGACGGTGTTTCTCTACACGACCCAGTTGTTGCGTGGGGAGACATTGCAGTTGGAACTATTTCGCATACCGGAAAGGGAACTTCCGAAGTGGTGCTGTATTCATCTCCGAGCGTCGAAACGCCCGCAATTCTGCTTGCAGCGACAAGCTCAATCGCCGTGACGCTCGCAGGGCAGGGCGGTGGAAATTTTTTGATAAAACTTCCGCGTGGCGTTTCGGTCGCAACCGATTCGCCTGTCGTACTTCCTGGAGCAGAAACCATCCTGATCGCATCGGTTGGCGCAGTGTTTGAAAAACCTGCTGACGCATTTGAAACTGTTCTTGCCGCTTCACCTTTTACTCTCCAAGGGCTACGTTTTGTAGAAGTAATTCCTAAAGTCCATGAATAAGGATTCCTGGATCCGCGTTTCTCTGTTTTTTGCACTTCTGGTTGTCTCGTATACTCTGCCGTGGTGGATTTCGGTCATCCTAGCACTCGCGGTACTCTTCCAATTTGGCTTTGTTGAGGTAATTGCAATCGGCGTCATTCTTGATTCACTCTATGGAAACACATTGTTGTTTGGATTCCATTTTGGATTTTTCTATACGGCAATTTTTATGCTTGTAATCCTCGCTCGTCCAGGGCTCCGAGCGTATTTTTTCCCCGGAATGTAAAAATTTGATATGGTTCATCTATGCAGACTCCCTTCGGCAAAATTAAAAAAAGAAGCAAGCGCCGAAGCGCCGAAATAGATCCGGACGAAATTTTTCTTGATTCAAGAAATCTTCCTGACTTTGACCGAAATCAAATGGAAGGCAGACTTGAACGACCGATCGGAAAACGCGCCATTCGCATATTCGGCGCTTCCGTATTTTTAATCGGAATACTTCTCGTGACACGACTCTACTCGCTCCAAATTGCACATGGAGAAGAGTATAAAAAACGGAGTGAACAGAACCGTCTTGAAACAACGGCAGTCTTTGCGCGGCGCGGCGTCATTTATGATCGACGCGGTCACGAGCTTGCATGGAATACCGAAGAAGCTTCGAGTACTTTTTTAGGACGCGCATATATTGATACACCAGGATTTGGACATCTCCTCGGCTACGTTGCGCTGCCAAAGCAAGACAAAGCGGGGAAGTTTTATCAAACCGATACGATCGGCATCGCAGGAATCGAGCGTGCTGAAAATGAAAAACTCTCCGGAGAAAACGGAAGTCGAATGGTTGAAGTTGATGCGCTCGGGAAGACAACGTCGGAAAGTATTTTTGCACCACCAAAAGATGGCGGGAGTGTCACGCTTTCAATCGATTCTCGCGTCCAAAGCGCGATGTATGGATACATCAAAAATTTGGCAGACCAAGTGCCGTTTACGGGAGGAGCCGGCGCCATCATGGACGTCCACACGGGAGAAATCCTTGCGCTTACGAGTTACCCAGAATACGAACCAAATATTTTGACTCAAGGCGATGATGCAAAAGTTATTTCAGGATACAACACTGATTCAAGAAAACCGTTTCTCGATCGTTTTATTTCTGGGTTGTACACTCCAGGATCCATTGTGAAGCCGTTTATGGCGATCGGTGCACTCGAAGAGGGTGTTATTGATCCAAATAAACAAATTCTCTCAATTGGCTACATTTTGGTTCCAAATCCGTACGATCCTTCGCGTCCATCGCGTTTCAACGACTGGCGCGCGCATGGACTCGTCGATATGCGCCTCGCAATTGCATATTCATCCGACGTCTATTTTTATGAAATTGGTGGCGGATTCCAGGATCAGAAGGGAATGGGAATTCAAAATATCGAAAAATACGCCACACTCTTCGGACTCGCCACATCAACAGGCATTTCACTTGCCGGAGAAGCAGGGGGAACAATTCCAAGCCCCGAATGGAAGGCAAAAATGTTTAATGGCGAGCCGTGGCGCGTTGGAGATACCTACAATACCGTCATTGGTCAGTATGGATTTCAAGTGACGCCGATCCAGATGCTTCGCGCTGTATCGTCGATCGCAAATGGCGGTACACTTATCACCCCAACGCTTGAAGCATCAACAACACTTGGAACAACCAAACTCGATATTCCAGAATCTGAATTCAAAATCGTCCGCGAAGGAATGCGACAAGGTGTTTTGATCGGTACTGCAAAAGGATTAAATACTAATGCCGTCACCGTCGCAGGAAAAACGGGAACCGCCCAACTTGGTGTCGACAAACGATTTGATAATTCCTGGGTGATGGGTTTCTTCCCATATGAACATCCACGCTATGCCTTTGTCGTCATTATGGAGAAGGGACCAATCACCAACACGATCGGTGCAACGTACGTCATGCGCCAAACACTTGATTATATGACCGCCCATACACCAGAATATTTGGAAGATAAATAAAAAATGCAGGAAGCAACTACGCTTCCTGCACAACTCCAGTTTGCTTCTTACGTACTTTTGCTCGCGGGCAATTTCCATCCTCGTCGCAACACATCCGCCAGTCCTCTGGGACATCCTAAGGTCTTCAGATCTATAAAGACTTGCTGAAGTGCCTCGTCGCTAATCTTTCGCCCCTGACGCGCAATCTCAATGATATCTACTGCTTCGCCCCACAGATCGAGTTCTGCATGCAGAAGAGCAGCTTGAATGGGAATCGCTTTCCACATATCTCCATCTTTAGAAAGCTCTCCTTGCACGTACCTCTTCCAATCCTTACCGAAATAGGTCTGGATATGGAGAATAAGGTACCGCAATTCCGGAGGAGGGGAAGATATTACTTTTCATTCAGAGCGACTCTGAGTGTAACGAATTTTCGTTTTTTGGGGTCTTGATCAACCTCGAGACCCTCTCCGTACAGCTCATCAAGAATGGTCACAATTATCCCGCACCTTTCCGGATTGGGCAGCAGTACAAAAAGAGCTGCAAGGACTGCGTCCAGTTTCAGATGCGGCCACTGCTCTACGGCAGTTAATATTTCAGTGAAGGGGGTGGTTCCATTCCGATCATTTCCGCCGATTCCCGCTTTCGTATCTTTGTAGGTATCGAGGATACGCCCGTGCCGAGATCTTCTTTGGATAGTGGATCATCGCGTGCCATGGGATACCTCGTTACTGGTCAGAACTCGCCAAACAGTTTTCTAGACGGTAGCCTATCAGTCACCATTATTTGACGCAATAATGACGAAATGTATGCACAGCGCTTTACAAGCTCTCGATTTCATGTAAAATATGCCCATTCAAAAATCACATAACTTATGACTGACACCAATACCGAATATTTGTCTCAGGAGAAATTCGAAGAGCTCACCAAAGAGCTCGATTATTTAAAAACGGTCCGCCGAAAGGAGATCGCCGAGAGTCTTGAATATGCTCGCTCACTCGGAGATCTTTCTGAAAACGCAGAATACCAGGAAGCACGTGATCTGCAGGCTGCAACCGAAGAACGTATCAAGAAGCTCGAAACTATTCTCCAGACTGCACGCATCGTTTCTCCAAAGAAAAGTGAAGCAGTAACGCTCGGTTCAAAAGTCACCATCCAGAAAGAAGGGGACAAGGAACCACATCAGTACGAAATTGTAGGGTCCGAAGAAGCAAACATGCTTGAACGAAAAATTTCTCACCTTTCTCCACTCGGTGAAGCAATGATGGGAAAGAAAAAGAATGAAAAGTTTTCATTCGAAACGCCAAACGGCAAGCAGGCATACAAAATCGTAGAAGTTGCCTAAATCTCGATATTGAAATTGAAGAGCGCCGCGAGACAAAATCTCGCGGCGCTTGCTGCTACCTCCTTCTGGCGCGTGGTTGTCGACAGAACATCATGACCAGAAAGGCGACAATTGTGAGAAGTATCATCACAGACGACTCCTTTGGTCCAAGAAAGTTCACGATCGCTGGCGCACACTCCGATACTCCGGCGCAGAAATCCATTTCCCTGACTCCACTTGTCTGGGTGATACCTTGCCACATGTTGAGCAAGGTGTCAATTATCCGTATGATACGTCTATGTTCTGGGCGGATATTGTAAAAGAAAATATTGAAAAGGCACTCCAAGATCGCATCAAAAGCGGCAAGCCGCTCGTGATTCGCGACGAAAAAACCGCCTCTGGTCGCGTCCATATTGGCTCAATGCGCGGCGCAGCGATTCATGGCACCGTTTCCGAAATTTTGGCTGAAGCGGGAATCGACAATCAATTTTTGTGGGAAATAAATGACATGGATCCGATGGACGGGCTTCCTGTGTATCTCGATCAAGAAAAATACAAGCAGTACATGGGACAACCGCTGTACACGATTCCTTCTCCTGATGGAAAAGAAAAAAACTTTGCCGAATACTATGGCAAAGAATTTGAAGGCGTTATTGAACACGCAGGATTCAAACCAACCTATTATCGCCTTAGTGAAAAATACAAAGCAGGAGAATTTAATGACACTATTCGTGCGGCACTTGAAAATGCCGACGCTATTCGTCGTATTTATCTTGAAGTGTCGGGATCAAAAAAAGCAGACGATTGGTATCCTTTGCAAGTCATTTGTGAAAACTGCGGCAAAATTGGCACGACCAAAGTAACTGGATTCGATGGCGAAAAAGTTTCGTATGTGTGTCCACCAAAAATGGTTGAGTGGGCAGAAGGCTGCGGACATAACGGATCGATTTCTCCGTTTGATGGAAATGCAAAGCTTCCTTGGAAAGTGGAGTGGGCAGCAAAATGGAAAGTGATTGGTGTCGACATTGAAGGCGCGGGGAAAGATCATTCCACCAAGGGCGGCTCGAGGGACGTGGCAAATCATATTGCAAAAGAAGTATTCGGAATCGAACCGCCATTCGATATTCCGTACGAATTTTTCTTGATCGACGGCAAGAAAATGTCTTCCTCAAAAGGGAAGGGAGCGTCTGCAAGAGAAGTTGCTGATCTGTTGCCGCCGCACCTCTTCCGCTTGTTTTTGATCGGCAAAGAGCCGATGCAGCAGTTTAATTTCAGTCCGACTGGAGACACCGTGCCCGTTCTTTTCGACACCTTCGACAAACTCGCCGAAAAAACATGGAATGGAGTCGAGGACGATGATACCAGGCTCTTTACTTTCATTCATTTTCTGGAAGAGCGCAGAAATATAGAAAAACGATTCTTGCCGCGCTTTTCTGAAGTCGCGTTTATTATTCAGATGCCACATCTTGAGCTGCTTGCTGAAGTGGAGCGAATAAAAGGAAGTCCACTCACCGATTCGGACAAAGCGGAGGCAGATCTTCGTGCAGATACTGCAAGGTTTTGGCTTGATATGTACGCAGACGAGCAGTTCAAATTTACGCTCGCAAAAGATTCTGCTCCAGAAGGGACAAATCATTTTTCTCCAGAACAAAAAATGGCACTTCAAAAAGTGTGTGCGTATATCGAAGCAACTGATCCACTGATCGGTGAAGATTTGCACACGGAGCTCCATGAAATTCGAAAGGAAAGTGGACTTGATGCCAAACAATTTTTTAGCGCAATCTACCAATCGTTTCTCGGCAAAGATTCGGGTCCAAAAGCAGGATGGTTTCTTTCAGTTCTGGATCGAAAATTTTTAATTGAGAGACTCAAAGAAGTATCTGTATAAAAAAGAAACCCCTGCCGAGCGCATATCGCTACTTTGGCAGGGGAAACTTCGCTGTGCATCCGAGAAGAGGCCTATGCACAGCGAACGCGTGAACTAGCGCATCTGATCGTATCTCCTTAGCAAGAGAAAGATCAACGTGCCAAAATCGGCAGTGTGTCTCAACTCACTTGAGACAAGTTTTGAACCATAAATCATATCTCCAAATCTGTCAAATCTCGTCAAAAATACCTCAAATTAAAAGTCCGTCAGCTGTTAGCTGACGGACCCCCCTGGTGAAGTTTCTACTGCCGATGAGGATGCAGGTGTATCTGTTTGTGCGTTCCTGCACGCACTGACATTGCAGCGAGCAATTATGGATCTTTCTTGGAAAGCGGTGTTTTACCTGCAGGGCAGGCGATTTTGTTTGTGCGCTACTGCGGCTACGCACTTACCGCCAGAGCAGAACCATATATAGCCCTCCTTCGAGGCTTGGTTTGGGTTGATCCTCTGATTCCTAGCTAGTGCCAGGTCATATCGACCCTCCGCAAAAAGAACTTAGAGAAGATAACACGCCCCACAACGTGCGTCAATCGCCATTTTCCCCAGACAGTTTCTGTGGATAACAGTGTAGGGTAGTGGGATGAAGTGTTATACACTTGTATTCAGGTGGGAAGGAGTGGTAAATTGTTCTGATGCTAATCGGCGAATACGTCCACACCTTGGATCCAAAGAAACGTTTGTCGCTTCCGGTTAAATTCCGGAAGGAACTTGGACGGAGTGTGGTCATCACTCGCGGACTCGACACTTGTCTCTTTGTATATTCGACCAAGGAATGGAAAATTGTTGCCGATAAAATCAGAAACCTTCCCATGGGCCAAGCCGATACTCGAGGCTTCAGCCGGTTCCTGTTCTCCGGAGCCGTTGAAGTTGAAATCGATTCAGTCGGTCGAATGCTCATTCCGGATTTCCTCAAGGAGTTTGCATCCCTCGTCGACAAAGTCGTCCTAGCGGGCGTCGAAAGTCGGGTTGAAGTGTGGGATGCAAACAACTGGGAGGATTACAAAAAGCGGATTGAGAAACAAGCAGACTCGATGGCAGAGAAGCTTGGCGAAATTGGGGTCATATAGCCTATGTCCCATTACACGGTTCTTTTACAGGAAACAATTGATAGCTTGCATATCGACTCGGGCGATGTCGTCATAGACGGCACCGTAAACGGCGGGGGACACAGCGAAGCAATCGCTACTGCGCTTGGAAAAAAGGGAACCTTGATCGGATTTGATCTCGATTCAGATGCTCTTGAAAAAGCGAAACAGCGATTAGCAAGTGCAAAAGCGACCGTCAATCTGATTCATGACAATTTTCGGAACTTTGATGCGGTGATCCAGAGACTCCGCATCAGCGCTCCGAACAAAATACTCCTCGACCTTGGATGGAGTAGAAATCAGATTGATGAAGGTGGACGCGGATTCTCTTTTCAAAGAGACGAACCGCTCCAGATGACCTATGATCCAAATCCTACTGAAGGAGATGTGACTGCCTCGATCATCCTCAATGACTGGAGCGAAGAAACGATCGCAAACATTCTTTTCGGATACGGTGAGGAGCAATTCTCACGAAGAATCGCACGCGCAATTGTACAGACTAGGGAAGTTCACCCGCTTAAGACGACAGGAGATTTGGTTCGGATTATCGAAGAATCAGTTCCACTGTGGTATCAGAAAAAACGCACCAACCCTGCTACGAAGTCCTTTCAAGCGCTTCGTATCGCGGTAAATGACGAACTCGGTGCGCTTCAAGAGACCATATCGAAAGCGATTGAACTTCTTGCTCCCCAAGGCCGAATCGCAATCATTAGTTTCCACTCAATCGAGGATCGGATCGTAAAGACTAATTTTCGCCAGGCAGAGCAGGAAGGTCACGGAAAAGTAATCACCAAGAAGCCGATTACTCCAAGTGAACGCGAGATTTCTGAAAATCCTGCATCAAGAAGCGCAAAACTTCGAGTCTTTCAAAAAAATTGACGAAGTAGATCAGAGTACCCATTTTTAGTTCTTTTAAGTTCCTTAGGTCCATGAAACCACTCGCATACCGCATACGACTTTTTGGGTTTGAGCGCCGTATATTCTGGTCGCTCGTCTTCGTGCTTGTCCTCTCTGTGATTGTCTATATATATGGAATTAGCGTTTCAATAATGAATGTAGTGCTTCGTGAAGAGCTTGAGCACCAAGCGGCACTCACACACAGTCGAGTCGCAACACTCGAATCAGAATATTTGAAAGCAAAGGAATCGCTTGACCTTGCAAACGCAGTCGGGGCAGGTTTTACGCCTGTTTCAAAAAAGGAATACGTCACGAGAGGATCGCTCTCATATAACGGAAACGCCCACTAACAAAATATGCGGGCAACCTTCACAGTCCGCATAAGGTTAATCGCGATCGTCATCGTGCTTTTTGCGTGTGTGTTGGTGGCGCGGCTGTATTTCGTACAGGTTGTCCATGGGAGCGTGTATAGCGAACGGGGTAATCGCCAGTACGTGCGCCCGAATCAAGACCTCTATGATCGCGGTAGTATTTTCTTTACGACTAAAGACGGTGAACATGTTTCTGCCGCCACACTCGCGACTGGCTTCACTATCGCGATCGATCCAAAACTCATCGAAGACGAAGAAGGTATTTATAAAAAAATTGCTGCAATCTATCCGGCAATTTCTCACGATGAATTTATTCAGCACGCCTCCAAAAAAGATGATCCGTATGAAGAAATTGCGAATCGTGTCCCAGAAGACACTGCACTAAAAATCGACGGACTAAAAATTCCGGGAATCAATATCTATCGGGAACGCTGGCGTTTCTATCCAGGTGCATCGCTTGCGGCGCAAGAAATCGGCTTTGTCGGATTCAAAGGAGACAGCAAAACACAGACTGGTGTTACTGGACTCGAGCGCTATTATAACGACGTCTTAACTCGTGACAGTGCATCAGTCGATGTAAATTTCTTTGCGCAGGTATTTTCAACCATCGGCAGCGCAGTGTTTGATAGCGGCAAGCGCGAAGAAGGGGATGTGGTGACGACGATTGAGCCGTCGGTTGAGCAATATCTGCAATCACAATTAAAAGCGCTTGATGAGAAATATCATCCAACGCTGACGGGCGGGATCATCATGAATCCAAAGGACGGATCGATTTATGCGCTCGGCGTCTATCCGTCATTTGATCTCAATAAATTCAACGAAGTCAAAGACCCGCATCTCTACACTGAACCGCTTGTTGAGTATTCCTATGAAATGGGCTCGATTATAAAACCGCTCACGATGGCAGCAGGAATCGATGCAGGTGCCGTTACGCCAGAAACCACCTACTTTGACGCCGGTCATATTGAACTCGACGGATATACCATCTCAAACTTCGACAAAAAAGGACGCGGCACGATTCCAATGCAGGAAGTATTGAACCAGTCGCTCAATACCGGCGTTGCATTCGTCGTAAATAAAATGGGACGACAAAAATTTGCCAATTATATGCAAGGATATGGGCTTGGCAAAGATACCGGCATTGATCTTCCGGGCGAAGCATCGGGACAGGTTACCAATCTCGAAAGTCCGCGTGCCGTTGAATATGCGACTGCATCATTCGGTCAAGGAATTGCGCTCACTCCCGTGCAGACCGTTCGTGCACTTTCTTCGCTTGGAAACGGAGGAACACTACCGATTCCGCATTTGGTAAAAGAAATCGATTACACGACTGGACTCTCCAAGACGCTAGCGTATCCAGCAGACGGTCCAGCGATCAGTAAAAAAACATCGGAGACGATTACTCGAATGCTTGTGCAAGTCGTCGACAAATCGCTTTTGAATGGTCAGTACAAACACGAGCATTATTCAATTGCAGCAAAAACAGGAACCGCGCAGATCGCGCGCCCAGGCGGCTACTACGACGACCGGTATCTCCATTCATTCTTTGGCTACTTCCCGGCGTACGATCCAAAATTTATTATTTTCCTCTACATCGTCTATCCGAAAGGCGTCGAATATGCATCTCACACTTTGACCGAACCATTTATGGACATGACCGATTTCCTCATCAATTACTACAACGTCCCACCGGATAGATAAAATATTTTCTTAATTATCAATTTAAAAAATAAAGCCCGGTCGACTGCGTCGACCGGGCAAATTACTTGTGTTGCCGAAATTAATCGGCGAGCAAACTTTGAAACGTTACTTCAAGGAAGCACATTCCTGCGGTAGGTCTCCAGAAGCGCTTCCATCTTTGCCACGATGCCTGGATTGGCGCCTGCAATGTTGGTGGTCTCGTTCGGATCGATTGAAAGGTTATAGAGTTGCTGTGCCTTCCCATCGAGGTCGGCATAGTACTTGTAGTCGCCTTGGCGAACGCCGAGACCCGGACTCGGTTTCGGCGCGTCGAAGAGGATTGCACGGTCGGCAGGAAGGCCGAACCAATTAAATCCGTCGGTTCCGGGAAGTACCGCCCCACCAGTTGCCGCCGCGTAGATTGTGGCGGGAATGTCGACGATTGAAACTGGCGTAGTGACGATGCTGCCGGGAACCACGTGTCCATCGAAGCGAGCGAATGCAAAGGTGCCGACGCCGCCCTCATAGATTTGGTATTTCTTGCCACGAAGTGGACTTTCGTTTCCGCGTCCGTTGTCGCCGAGAACGATAAACAATGTTCCAGGTCGTGCAGCCGCGATAATTCGTCCGATCTGTTGGTCGACCTCTGTGAATCGAGCAGTCAACGTCCCCTGAAGCGGATCATGCACTCCTGTCCATGGCATGTAGAGAAACAGAGGTGTAGTACGGGTTCTATCGGACACGATCCGTACGGCTTCATCGCCAAGTACGGTAGTAGTCAATTGCCCCAAAAGCGGAGTGACGTTTACGACTTTGGGAGACGTATTTCCGATCTGGCGATAGAGTCGAACGTCATAACCTGCCGCATTTTTAACCTGCGTGGTGATTGTGTAGCCGGGCGTTGCGCCTATGTAGACTAACGCTTCGTCGAAGCCCTGCGCTCCCGGTTGTTGAGAAGCAGAAAATCCGAGATGCCATTTTCCGACCATCGCAGTGTGATAGCCGAGAAGCTTCAACTTCTCCGCAATCGTGACCATCGAACCCGGAGGTTGCGGACCGTTTCCTTGTATGCCGAAGCGAGCGTGATATAGGCCGCTCATGAGATCGGTGCGGGCGGGCACGCATTCTTGTTCTGCATACGCCCACTTGAAGCTGACACCTTGCCTCGCGATCTCATCGACATTTCTTGTCGCCGAATCGGGTAGTTTGTTGAATGAACTCCTCCCGAGGTCGTCGACCAGAAAAACGATGATATCTGGCGGCGTTGCCGCTATCGAGATACTGGGTAGTAGCGAAGCTGCAATCAACGCGATCGCGGCAAGCACGTGATACCGAATGGACCAAAGATGTCTTCTCAACGTCTTTCTCCTCTTTGACTGTGATACAGTCCGCCGAAAACCATACCATCATTTTTTCTATATGTACACATCTTTTGTCTATAGTAATGGGTGATCGCGAGTGAAGTAATGCTAGAATAATTTGTAAATGAAAGCGTTGTTCAAAGCAGTTCTCATTTGGATTTTGATGACAGAAGCGAAATATATTCTTCGGCGATATAAGCCGAAGATTATTGCAGTATCTGGCAGTGTGGGGAAGACCTCTACAAAGGACGCAATCTATACCGCGCTTTCCAAAAAATATTTCGTCCGAAAAAGTGAGAAAAGTTTGAACACCGAATTTGGCGTACCGCTTACGATTATTGGTAGACCAAATGCATGGAGCAATCCATTTCTCTGGGTAAAAAATATTGTCGGTGGACTTCTACTTATTTTCATCCACGAAAAATATCCGGAATGGTTGGTGCTTGAAGTAGGTAGTGATCATCCGGGTGATATCAAATGGTTTTCAAAATGGCTTTCGCTCGATGCGGTTTTGTTGACGCGTTTTCCTGATCTTCCCGTGCATGTCGAATTTTTTGATTCCCCCGAAGACGTGAATGACGAAGATTATTCGATCGTGAGTGCACTTTCGATGGACGGCACACTATTTATAAACAGTGATGATCCAGAAATCACGAAGCGCGCGAGCGCATGGCATGGCAAGGTGGTGCGATATGGATTTGATGATGGCGCCGATGTGCAAGGTTCTGGATTTGAAAATATGCTGACCGATGACCCTGAAACATCTGGCATTTCATTTGCGATATCTTCCCACGGAGAATCTGAACACATCACGCTCCCCAAGGTAATTGGAAAAACGCATGCATATCCTTTGATTGCCGGTGCTGCAGTCGCGTTTGAACACGGCGTATCACTTTCGGATTCACGAGAAGCGTTTCTCACGCATACTCCACCGAAAGGTCGCATGCGTCTTTTGAAAGGAGAAAAGGGAACAATCATTATTGATGACACGTACAATTCTTCGCCGGTTGCGGTAGAAGAAGCAGTTTCCGCATTCAAAAATCTTTCCACTCATCGCCGCACTATCGTTGCGTTTGGTGACATGCTTGAGCTTGGTAATTATTCAATCGAAGCGCACAAACAAGCAGGGAAGGAGCTTGCGGAAATTGCCGACATTTTGGTGACTGTTGGCGTACGCGCACATTTCACTGCACTTGGTGCCGCGGCAGCAAAAATGAAAAAGAAATCGATTTTTGAATGCCGCACGGCAGAAGATGCGGGCGTGTTTATCGAGCAACTCATGGAAGAAGGAGATGTCATTTTTATAAAAGGTTCGCAATCAGTTCGTATGGAGCGTTGTGTTGAACAAATAATGAACGAGCCCGAACGAAAAGAAGAACTCTTAGTGCGACAAGAAGCGGAGTGGCAGAGACGCTAACCTAGAGATGCTGAATGCCCGCCTCTCGCGGGCGCAGCTTTTTAAAAGGGAATATCTGTGGTATTTTCAGCCTACATTTGGCCCTATCGTCTATCGGTTAGGACGAAAGCTTCTCAAGCTTTAAAGCCGGGTTCGATTCCCGGTAGGGTCACAGATTTGAACGCAGTGAAAAACTGTGACCCTAAGAAAAGTCCGGGGGACTTTTCGTCCGGGAATCGAAAGGTTGTCGAGCTTTTCGACTGAAAGAAGAAAAGATCATACAACCTGAACTGATGTTGTAAGGATCGAACTTCCCTAGGCGGGGTCACAGATAATTTTATTGCATAAAATTATCTGTGACCCAAAAAATCAGCCCAAATTCTCCTTCATTTGTTTTTAATTTTGATTCGCGTAGACTACCGGGATGAAACATATCCATACGGTTGTCTTCCTGCTTGGCGTCACCTTTGTCGGCTCATTGTTTGCTGTATCCCATCTTTTCGCGCAAACCGCGGGTCTTTCTGCGTCAGTGCAAGGCTCTACCGTCACTGTCACCTATTCGGGGCAGGCGGCAGCAGGGATCAATAGCGAGTGGATCGGCATTTATCCGGTGAATGCAAGCAATTACGGATACGTTGCATTCCAGTATCCAACAAACACGAGTGGCACGCTTACATTTTCTAATATTCCACCAGGGACATACGAAATACGGCATCTGACTAGCGGTTTTCACACGATCCGAGTTTCAACCTCATTTACGGTCGGAGCTTCTGGCGGCACAACCGGCGGAACAACGACCGGTACCACCACAGGTGGCACGACCACTGGCGGGGGGGCATATACCGTTTCTGGAAGTGCGAATGGAGGAGTTGTGACCGCGTCGTGGAATGCTCCGACAAGCGGTAATCTTTCGCAAGATTGGGTTGGTATATATACCAACAATCAAGGTGATGATCATTCATTTATTTCATGGCAATACACCGGTGGAGTACCAAGCGGATCCGTATCATTCACGGGAATGGCGCCTGGCACCTACGATCTTCGTTACTTTAAGAATAATGGCTACACGCGTGTTGCTGTCTCCAACCCAATTACCATTTCGAGCGGTGGCACCAGCGGCGGAACAACAACTGGTGGTACGACTACAGGTGGTACCTCCGGTGGAGGAACAGGAGGATATTCTTTGAGTTTTACCAATTCAGGACAATCAGCAACGCCACTTGTTTCGTGGACTGCGCCGTCAGGACGGGGAAGCCAAGATTGGATCGGCATCTACAATCAGGGAATGTCTGATGACCATTCTTTTGTTGAATGGAAATATATTCCTGCTTCCGGTACATCGGGGACGGTGAGTTTCTCTGATATGAATCTTCCGGCTGGTACCTATGAAGCTCGGATGTTCAAAGATAATGGATACGTTCGCGCTGCAACGGCAAGCAATACATTCACTCCTGGAACTGGCGGCAGCACCACGGGCGGCACAACCACCGGAGGAAACACAGGTGGAACAACAGGGTCGACAACTGGCGGAAACACAACGGGAGGAACTACTACTGGTGGCACAACCGGAGGCGGAACGGGCGGGTATACAATTTCTGCAACTGCAAGCGGCAACGTTGTCACCGCGACATGGAGCGCACCGAGCGGCGCTAACCTCTCGCAAGATTGGATCGGAATCTATACACAAGGAGCGGACGATCATTCGTTTATTACCTGGCAGTACACGGGTGCTGCGCAAAGCGGAACAATTACGTTCACTGGAATGGCGCCTGGCACATACGATGTCCGTTATTTCAAAAATAATGGCTACACAAGGTCAGCGATTTCAGGCGCAATTTCTATCGGTGGTTCGGGAGGAACGACAGGCGGTACTACTACTGGCGGCACGACGACCGGAGGAACCACTACTGGTGGGACAACGGGTGGCACTACCGGAGGTACTGGCGGAGGAACTCCGCCGGGCGGCAATCAGTGGCCAGTCAAAAATTACCCATCAAGCGGACAAAATATTATTGCGTTCGGCGACAGTCTGACATCAGGGGTCGGCGTGCCGCAATCTCAAAATTATGTAACCCTGCTTTCGAATCGCCTGGGCAAACCGATCATCAACGCTGGCGTATCGGGAAATAACACTGCGCAAGCGCTCGCGCGGCTCGATACAGATGTGCTCTCAAAAAATCCAAAAGTCGTCATCGTATTCCTCGGTGGCAATGACGAACTCCGTCGAATGTATGATCGAGCGATTGCGATTCGCGATAATGCGTTTGCCAATCAAATCCGCGCGGCGCTTGTGCGTGCTGGTGCAAACGTCACCACTCCAGCGCTCACCAGTGAGCAGACATTCGCTAATCTCCAAACAATCGCTACTCGCATTCAAGCAAGAGGCGCGGTTGTTCTGATGGTTGGACTCGGTGGTGGAATCCTCGATCCTTCGCTTAATGATCATTACAAAGACGCCGCGAGAAATACACAGTCCGCATATGTACCAAACGCGCTCGAAGGAATACTCGGAAATCCATTTCTCTCCAGCGATCTTCTCCATCCAAACGCAACCGGACACTCCATTCTTGCTGATCGTATAGAATTCATGCTTCGCGCGGTTTCAAATCCCTAATCGACATAGAAAAATACACCGACGAGGATAACGATCCGCGTCGGTGTATTTTGATGTACAATCGGCACAACCAACTATGAAGCGAATACTTACGCAAGATTTTTTTAATCGCCCCACTTTGATTGTTGCCGAAGAACTCATCGGAAAATTTTTGGTACGAAAAATTGAGAACAGGGAAGTTGCTCATATGATCACGGAAGTTGAGGCGTACGATGGATTTAAGGACAAAGCATCTCATGCCCACAGAGGAAAGACACCGCGAAACGCGATTATGTTTGATGAAGCGGGGAATTGGTACGTGTATCTCTGCTATGGGATGTACCACATGCTTAATATCGTGACTGGTCCCAAAGATTTTCCGGCAGCGGTATTAATTCGCGGTGTTGAGGAGATTTCAGGCCCTGGACGTCTTACTCGTGCGCTTCAAATATCAAAAAAAGAAAATACACTCCCCGTAAAACGTCAGAGTGGATTATGGATTGAAGACCGGGGAATCACTATTCCAAAAAAAGATATTCTTCGCACACCGCGTATTGGAATCAACTATGCAGAAGAATGGATAGAAAAACCATATCGGTTTATTATTTCTCGCCCCACGTAAACCGGCGAGTATCTTCGACACTTCGCAGAACCGCAACGCACATCTCTTCTACTTCACCATGAGATAATTCCGGAAATAGTGCGGTAGTGATTTGTCGGATATCGCTAAGGTGCCAATCTTCTTCAGAATCCCCAAGTCGTTTGCGGCACTCCATTATTATTTTTCCAACAACTATTTCATTCTCAGACGAATCTCCGTTTTCCAAAGTTTCAGCATCTTGCCCATTGTCGTATCGCGTAAATAACGCTCTCGCAAACGCAGCTCCTTCTTGTAGTGTACGTGGCCGTAACTGCTCGCTTCCGCCATGCTCTGCGCCAAGATAGGTAACCTTCCCGTTTTTTCGTGTGAATGAAAATCGAACATCTCCTTCTCTCGAAGGCATGGTGAATTCCGCAGAACTAGAATCAAGGTGATGGACTTGGTGCAGCGGCGGAAGGTCGAGCGGATTTCTTTCTGGCTGTAAGGCTGGTCCTTCCATGATTATCCAAGAAGGGTAGAGACGACATCTTTTACATCAGTGCCGTCGGCTTTGCCGCGGAGTTCTTTCATGAGAGTCGCCATAAGGAGTCCACTCTGTGCTTTTTCGGTGAGTCCAAGTTCGCCCTTTTTCTGAATCGCGATTTTCATAATGTCTTCTTTGCCCATCATTTGAGGAACAAAAACTTGGAGAACGGCGAGTTCTGCTTTTTCTGCTTGTGCCAAATCATGTCGCTTGCCGCGTTCAAATTGTTCAACCGAATCTTTACGTTGTTTAACCGCACGACGAATGACTGCAAGCGCTTCTTCATCAGAAAGCTCAGATTGCGGAGTGCGGCGAAGCGCAACAAGTTCATTGGTAAATGCGGTGATGAGCCCACGAAGTACCGTCAACTTTGGTTCCTCTTTGGACTTCATTGTCTTCGTCAATTCTTCCCGGATGTGGCGTTGTATGGATGTCATATAAAAAGAATACCAGAAAAAAGTGTCTATATAAAACGAAAGCCCTCGTACAAACGAGGGCGGAGAGTTCGAAGGAGACTGCTGGGATGCATTTAAATCCCGGTTACTAGGAGGAAATTGAATCCTCTAAGGAAGGTTTGGACCCACCCTCACAGACCTCTAAGCTACTAGCACCATCTCCTTCGAACCGATACCATGATGCCCTCATATTCCCTAAAAGTAAAGTATTTTGAAGGGTCTCGTTTGAAAAGGTACAATGGTCGGATGAACAGCCTCACTCTGGCAGTTATTTTGATACTCGCATTCTCGGCAAACGCTGTTTTTATCTGGATGATGTTTCGTCGAATCAAACAGCCGGAGAATAACACCGAAGGTTTGATGCTCCTTCAAAATCAACTCCAAAATCTCTCCCAAACACTTGATCAGCGAATTGGAGAATCAAACGTACAGATGCGTGACACAATTCGCTCACAATATTCTGAATCGCAACGCCTTATCAAGGAAATAACTGAAGAAATTACTTCGGTCAAAGAAATTGGTCGTCAGACACAAGGCTTTGCCGAACAGCTCCAGTCGCTTGGTGACATTTTGAAAAACCCGAAACAACGCGGGATCCTCGGTGAATATTATCTTGAAACACTGCTCCAAAATATTTTGCCGCCGGGGAATTTCCAGATGCAGTACGGATTTGAAAATGGCGAGATTGTCGATGCAGTAGTGTTTGTAAAAGACAAGATTATTCCGATCGATTCAAAGTTCTCGCTCGAAAACTACAATCGACTCATAGAAGCACGAGACCAGTCTGAAAAGGATCGTCTCGAAAAATTGTTTCTAAATGACCTGAAGCTCCGCATCCAAGAAACATCAAAATATATTCGTCCTGAAGAAGGAACAATGGAATTTGCGTTCATGTTTATTCCGCATGAAGCGATTTATTACGATCTTTTGATCAACAAAATCGGCGCCCTCACCGATGATACCGAAAACCTCATTCAGCGTGCGGCAGGGAAGTATAAAGTAATCATTGTTTCGCCGACTTCCTTTCTCGCGTATCTCCAAACTGTTCTTCAGGGTTTGAAAGCGATGCAGATTGAAGAAACCGCAAAGGATATCATCAAGCGTGTGGCGGAACTCGGCACACATCTCTCGAAGTATGATCAATTCATGTTGAAGCTTGGTAACTCGCTCGGTACATCCGTGTCACATTTCAACGCCGCAAATAAAGAACTTTTGAAGATCGACAAGGACGTGCTTCGAATCACCAAGGAATCGCCGCAGATCGAACAGCTGGTTCTTGAAAAACCGGATCTCGACGACTAGTTTTGACAAAGTCTACTTTGATGGTATAACAAATCTCCTCAGGGAGCTTTCGGCGGCCACTGAGTTCCTTGCGCCAGCCGTTCTCTGGCTCGTTCTTATGACCCTTCGAGGGTTCGGAGCCCTCTCCGATTTCTGGCGTAATGATCGCCACCGGATCCCGTAGACCCCGTGATCGCCGCCCAGAAATGCTTCCTGGACGGCGATCTTTTATTTTTGATAACCCTTGTTTTTTCCCAAATATAGGCTATATTAGGCGCACTTAGGCAAATACACACATGGCATTTTCAGTAATCAAAACCGGCGGAAAGCAGTATGTCGCAGCATCAGGCGACACTATTTCCATTGAAAAACTTGTAGGTGATTTCAAGGTCGGCGACAAAGTCACTTTTGATGAAGTCCTCCTCATTGAAGACGGCACGGCTACCAAGGTAGGAACTCCAGCAGTTTCGGGTGCAAAAGTTACTGGCAAGGTCGTCGAAGTTGGACGCGCCAAGAAAATCTCTGTCATCAAATATAAACCAAAGGTTCGCTACTTCAAGAACCGCGGTCACCGTCAGCCGTTCCTCAAAGTTACTATCGACTAAAACAAGTCCCGCGTCGCGGGACTTGTTGCGTATTAGCTAATAGTTTGCTTTTCTACCAATAGAATGATGGTCAGTCGAGACAGGAGCGCTCCATGTCTATGACCCTTTCAAATCTCGAAGAGTTCACCTTATCGGTGATTGAGACTACAGCAACGGTTAAGATCCATTTTGATCCTGACACTGGGAACCGAATTGCGTACACGACAATCACTGAAGATGACTTGGAATGGTTGCTTAAAACTGAATGTTATCCAGATCATGTGGGGCTCTCTTCCACTCTTGCGAGTGGCCAAGCAATTACAATTCCGTCTGGCATTCAAATATATCGGTACAAGGAATCGATCTATATACGAATGTGTATTGGAGAGGCTTGCAAAATCAGCTGGCGAGATCGTCAACAAGAAGCAGATCTCCGCGAGCATTTCGCACAAGTAGTTGTGGGAATCAAGCAGCGCAGTATGACGATGCGCATTCAATGAAGCGGCGTCCCGACGAGGGACGCCGCTTTTCTCATTTTCTATTCTTAAATGCGTTCTTGATTGTTTCTGAATCAGCGTATTCGAGTTCGCTTCCAGTTGAGAGACCGCGTCCGAATACAGATACTTTGATGCCAAATGACTCGACTGACGGCGCAATAATTCCACTTACAAATTCTCCCGTTTCTTCACCATCAGCATTCGCAGAAAGCGCTAAGACAATTTCTTTGAGCGCGCCAGATTTGCCGCGCTCTTCAACAACGCGCGAAAGTTCACGGAGCCGCACTTTTTCTTCGGGTTTTTTATCAAGTGCTCCAACGGTGCCGCCCAAAATAAAATATTTACCGTCATAGACACGACTTCGTTCGATATTTTCAAAATCAACATCTTTCTCGACAATCATTAAAGCTCCATCATTTCGATTTGAATCAGCGCAGATATTACATAGCGCTTCGCCATTTTTGGTGAAATAGCGAAAACAGGATGGACAAATTGAAACGCTTTTGGAAAGGGCAGTGAGTGCTTCAGAAAGTTCGAGGTGGAATCGAGGGTTTTTGGTTAAGAGAAAATACACTAAGCGTTTCGCTTGTCTCGGACCAATTCCGGGGAATTCATTGAAGAGTTCGGCAAGTTTGGAAATCGTGTTCATGCTTAAAATACGTCATCAATACCGCTTGCGCTTGCCGATTCAAACGAACTAAAATCGCTCTTTTCAATCGGAATGAAGGTCGTTTTCTTTTCGTCAAAGAAGAGGTCAATTTTTCCAGTTGGTCCGTTGCGGTGCTTTTCGATCAGAATTTCCGCTACGTTTGGCCGATCAGATGTTCCTGTTTCGCTCATTTTATCTTCGCGATGAATGAACATGACAACGTCGGCGTCTTGTTCGATCGAACCTGAGTCGCGAAGGTCAGAAAGGCGAGGACGACCACGACGTTGTTCAACGGCTCGTGAAAGCTGTGAGAGGGCAATTACCGGCACATTGAGCTCACGAGCCATGCCTTTTAATGATCTCGAAATTTCCGTTACTTGCTGAACAACGTTGTCGGACGCTCTGCTGTATGTTGGAACCATAAGCTGGAGGTAATCAACGATGATGAGTCCGAGTCCCTGTTCACGCATCAATCGACGTGCGGCAGAACGCATCGTCAAAATGCTCGCCGCTGGCTGATCATCAAAATAAATTGGTGCACCGGAGAGTCGATCAAGTGCGCCCTTAATCTGTTCAAATTCTTCATCAGTCGATAGTTTTCCGGTTCGAAGTCGCCACGCATCCACTCTCGCTTCGGCCGCAAGAATACGATCCACGAGCGATTTGGTGCTCATTTCAAGTGAGAAAAATCCAACCGGTACGTTGTAGAGCGTTGCTGCTTGGCGGGCGATATCCAAGGCGAGCGTTGATTTTCCCATCGAAGGTCGTGCCGCAAGAATGATGAGGTCAGATGGTTGGAATCCTGCGAGCAAATTGTCGAGTTCCTTGAAACCGGAAGGAACACCGCGCACGGTAGCTGCATCCGCGTTGTGAAGCGCTTCGATGCGCTCCCACGCATCTCCGACCATTTCGTTCATGCCAATGAACTTTCTTGAGTTGCTTGCGTGTGCAATTTGGTAGATACGTTTTTCTGCGCGATCGAGCACTTCGTCAATCGGCATATTTTGTTCATATCCGAGTTCGCCAATATCTTCCGCCGCACCGATTATTCCGCGAAGCGTTGCCGTTTTGTGAACGAGTTCTGCATAAAATTTTGCATTTGCTGCAGCGGGAGTGGTATTCACGAGTTCAGTCAGATAACTCGCACCGCCAATTTGCTCTAGTCGTTTTTGGTCGCGGAGCTTCGAGGTCAAAGTCAAAAGATCGATGCCATCGCTTTTTCCGAAAAGCTCTAAAATCGCCGCTATAATCAGGCGATGTTTTTCGACATAAAATGATTCAGGAGAGACGAGATCAATGATGTCGTGTATCGAATCGGGTTTCAGTATCAACGCACCGAGAAGTGCCTTTTCCGAATCAATGTTATGCGGAGGAATACGGAGTTTTGAGACAGGATTCGATGCCATAATTCCGCCATTTTAGCACAGCGAGGAAGTCCCTGCCCGAAGAGGAAAATTGATGATTTCTGTGCGTAAGATGTGTATAAAATACGCCTATCCGAGTTTCTCTATTTCTGATCCCTCAGGAGTATCTTTTACTGTATAGCCTTTCCTCTCCAAAAGGTCGCGGATTCGGTCTGCCTCAACCCAATTTTTTTCAGTACGTGCCGCTTCGCGTTCATCAATGAGTTTTTGTACCGCTTTTGGAATTGCTTTTTTATCCAAAACTTTTAGTTTGAGCATTTCTTTCTGCTTCTTTTTTCCAGCTATAAATCCAAGTCCTAAGACACGATCAAAATCGAGAATGGTTGCGCGAGTATCGGCAGGGGAGACAGTTTCATCTTTTGCGAGTTCAAAGAGAAGTGCCAACGCTTTTGGCGTATCAAGATCTTCATTAATCGCCTCTTGGAATCGGCGCTGATATGTTTCATCAACTTTTCCGCTCTCTCCTTCAGGGAGTTCGTCCACAAAGAATCGGTGCAATTTAAGAAGAGCAGTATTTGCGCCTTCGATTGCCTCCCACGTGAAATTCATCGGCGAACGGTAATGACCGGAGAGGAACCACATGCGGAGTGCAAGAGCCGAAAGATTCTTGTCAGTAATATTTCGAAGAAGAATAGTATTTCCCAGTGACTTTGAAATCTTCTTGCCTTCAATTGTAATGAATTCGCCGTGGATCCAATAATTCACATATTTTTTACCGCTTGCCGCTTCCGCCTGTGCGATTTCATTATTGTGATGAACGGGAATATGATCGATACCGCCAGTATGAATATCAATCTGTTTGCCAAGCTCCGCAAAAATCATCGCGGTGCATTCTAAATGCCATCCTGGAAACCCAATACCCCACGGCGATTTCCATTCCTGCTGGCGCTTTTCTCCAGAAGGGGAGAGTTTCCAAAGTGCAAAGTCAGTCGCATGGAGTTTTTCACCAAGATCGACTCGCGCACCCGCCTTCAAATGTTCCGTATCAATATTTCCCAGAGCACCGTATTTGGGGAACCGCGACGTGTCGTAATACACGCCATCAGAAATTTGATAGGTGTAGCCCTTTTCCTGAAGTGCAGAAACAAGTGCAATTTGTTCTGGAATATAATCAGTCGCTTTGGTAAACGTAATTTTCTTAGTATCAATGTCGAGCTTGTCCAAATCATCCTTCCACTCGGCGGTAATTTTCTTCGCAAGCTCTTGTGCAGAAAGTCCATATTTTTCTGCACCAACTTCAAGTTTGTCTGCGCCTTCGTCTGCATCCGAAACCAAATGTCCGACATCGGTAATGTTAATGATTTGCTTCACATCGTAGCCATTGTATTCGAGTGTACGACGAAGAATATCTGCAAATACATAGGCGCGTAGGTTGCCGATGTGCTGATGGTCATAGACCGTCGGACCGCAGTTATACATCAGTACCTTTCCTTCGCGAATTGGTTTGAATTCTTCTATTTCTCCCGAAAGAGTATTCCGAAATCGCAGAGGGGGCTTCGGAGGAATCGGTTGTCTGTCGAGGGCGAGGAAAAACATATGAAGTAGAAATGAATTATATCGCGAGTCTAGTAACTGTGCGAGAGCATTCAAATTGACATGCAGGGTAGCACTTTGCGATACTAGATGTAATGAATTCATTCAAAAAGTATCTACAAAAAACGACGAGCACGTTATCGCTCGTTTTGGTTCCAGTTACGATTGCGTTTTTCATCGGACTTGCAATCGGTGACTATCATGAAACACATGCCAATACGATTGTCATCGGAAATGCCAACACGCTTCCACCTGAAGGTGTTGATTTTAGTCCACTCTACAAAGCATGGGAAATTTTAAATGAGCGCTATGTTCCGGCAACATCGTCAACGAGCACCATTTCTAATCAAGACCGTGTGTACGGCGCAATCGAAGGACTCGCAAAATCGCTTGGCGATCCATACACGGTATTCTTCCCACCGGTTGAAAACAAATCGTTCACCGAAGACATCAATGGCTCCTTTGGAGGAGTCGGAATGGAAATTGGTCTTCGAGACGAAATCATCACAGTCATTGCGCCGCTCAAAAATACTCCCGCTGAACGCGCCGGTATTCGTCCAGGCGATCAGGTTGTCAAAATAAATAACACTAGCACTGAAGGTTATTCAGTTGATGAAGCGGTCAGGAATATTCGCGGTGATATCGGTACGTCGGTGCACCTCTCGATTGCCCGAAAAGGAGAAACAAAGTTGATCGAAGTCGATATCAAGCGTGAAGCGATTCAGGTGCCGATAATTAAGAGCGAAAATCGCGTCAATGATCATGTCTATGTAATCGCGCTCTATAGCTTTGGTGCAACTGCAGTTGATAGTTTCCGCACTGAAATGCGCAATTTCCTCGCAAGTGGTCAGAAAAAACTAGTTATTGACCTTCGTGGCAATCCGGGCGGATATCTTGAAGCAGCCGTTGATATCGCAAGTTGGTTCTTGCCAACGGGAGATGTTGTCGTTGAAGAGCGAGGCGGAGGACAGGATCATCTCTACCGAAGTAAGGGATACGATGTATACACCAACGGCGGATTCCAAGTTGCAATTCTCCAAAACCAAGGTTCTGCATCGGCATCAGAAATTCTCGCCGGAGCACTTTCCGAACACGGTGTTGCAAAACTTGTAGGAGACCGCAGTTTCGGAAAAGGATCGGTGCAAGAACTCATCAATGTCACTCCGGACACCGCAATTAAAGTAACGGTTGCTCGTTGGTATACGCCGAACGGAAAATCAATCTCGCTCTCGGGCCTCACCCCTGATTTCCAAGCAACGACAACGGCCGAAGACTTGGCAAATGGAAAGGATCCGCAGCTTAATCGCGCGATTCAATACCTTAATACCGGAAAATAAGAAACCCTTCAAAAATTTTCACCTGCTTCGTTATGGAGCCTCTGTATGAAAATTGCCGTAACTACAAGTACGGCAATTTTCATACCTTCTCCATGCCTCGCATCTGAAGAATTTTTAAAGGGTTTCTACAGTCTAGATATTTGTGTATAATCCCCTAACATGAAAGTCATATTACTGCAGGATGTCCGCGGGGTAGGGAAGAAGCAGGATATCAAGGAAGTATCCGATGGATATGCAGCACACTTTTTATTTCCTAAGCGGTTGGCCGAAGTTGCAACGACCGGAAAGATCACTTCGATTACGGAAGAGAAAAAAGTGCATGCCGAAAAGCTCGCTGGTGAAAATGCCAGGGTACATAAACTATTCGATGCTTTAAACGGAAAAACCGTTAGGATTCACGCTAAAGCCAATGATAAGGGAAGTCTCTTCCAGGCAATCAAGGAAGATCAGATTATGAAAGCGATCCAAGACGAACTGCATCTCAATCTTCCTAAGGGAATTATTTCTCTGAATGCGCCAATCAAAGCTTCCGGCAGTCATACAATCGAAGCGTGGCACGATCATCGCTCTGCAGTGTTTATGCTTTCTATTGATTCAAAATAATTATCACTTCTGAAATTTTTTCTACTTAAAAATCAGACCGGACAAATTGTCCGGTCTGATTTTTAAGATTTTTTATTTTACATCCACTACCTGCTTTCTAACCGTGTGTCCGTTGAATCGCGTTTTTCGTTTCATTCGGAAGGAAACAACGCCGTCCTTGAGGGCAAAAAGCGTGTGATCTTTACCAAGTCCTACGTTGACCCCTGGTTCAACCTTGGTGCCGCGCTGGCGAACGATAATTGCGCCAGTCTTTGCTTTTTCTCCGGCATAGAGCTTAACGCCGAGGTATTTCGGATTTGAATCTCTGAGGTTTTTCGCTGTGCCGCCTGCCTTTCTATGTGCCATGTTGTATACTTAATTTGCCGTATGAATATACAAGAAATGCTTCAAAAAAGCAAGCATTTAGCACGAAAACTCCTCGTAAGTGACCTGTATATTGCCCTTATAATCATCTTTGTCGGTTTTGCCTCTTTCGGGCTCGGACGACTCTCTGCCTCGACTGGGAAGGAGACTGTGCGAATCTATGGGGATGGTCAGGAAGCTTCTGTGGCTTCTGCGGTCTACTCGGGGGACGAAGAAAGTTCGCCTTCAGTGCAGACCGTCGTCCACTCGATCGTCTCGGAAAATGCAGGTGTTATCCCAACTGGGGAAGGGAAGTATGTTGCCTCAAAAAATGGAAGCGCGTATTATCTCCCATCCTGTTCGGGCGCCTCTCGTATCAAAGATGAAAATAAAATCTGGTTTGATTCAAAATCTGCAGCAGAAGAAGCGGGGTACCATAAGGCGGCAAACTGCAAAGGCTTATGATCCCCATACTCATACGAATCGCCGCGATTATTTTCGGATGGCTCTTTGTGGGAGTCGGTATCATTGGTCTCGCACTTCCCATTCTCCAGGGATTTATATTTCTTGTTATCGGTTTTTATCTTTTAAACCGATTCTCTCCGGGGTTCAAACGACTCATTCTACGTATTCGCGGGAAACATCATCGGCTCGATGCACTTCTTGATCGACTTGACGCAGGCATCTTTACCAAAAAACCTCCGAAAAGTGACGGAGCGGACACTCCACGGTATACTGATTCACAATGATTGTCGTTGATGTCGAAGCTTCCGGCGTTGAATATCACAAACACTCTATCGTCTCTCTCGGGGCGCTTGATTTTGATAATCCAAGTCATCGTCTCTATCTCGAATGCCGCATTTGGGACGGCGCACACATCATGGAAGATGCACTCAGGGTAAATGGATTTACCGAAGCAGAAATCACCGACTCCTCTAAAGAATCAGAAGGGGATTTGATTAAGCAATTTTTGACATGGATTGAACCCATTAATGATCGTACGCTTGCCGGGCAGAATGTTTCCTTTGATCGTGATTTTTTGAAAGCAGCAGCGGAGCGGGTACACCAAAATTGGCCGCTCGCATATCGAACGATTGATACGCATACGCTCGCGTACATGCACATGATTCAGCGAGGACTTTCAATTCCTCTGGTTCACAACCGCTCCGCGCTTGATCTCGATGCAATCCTCAATTATGTCGGTATCCCAAACGAACCAGAACCGCACAACGCCATGACCGGTGCGCTCTCGCATGCCGAAGTAATTTCGCGTCTGTTGTACGGAAAAAAATTACTTCCTGAATTCGAACAGTTCGATATTCCTTGGAGTTAAAAACAAAGTATCCGATAATGTAGTGGTATGGCACTTCGTAAAGATGATCGAAGTTTGAAAGACATGTTGACTGACGTCGTCAAAAAGACTGACGCTGGAGTCACTATTCCAAATGTGTGCCGCATCGATCGCGAACTCCTCCGCGGCGAAAAAACCGACATGAATTCATGGCGGCTTTTTAAGATTCTTGCAGAATTCGTAAATGGATTCGATGTCCTACGGAAGTACAGTCTTGCCGCAACGATTTTTGGTTCTGCCCGCATTCCTGAAGATCATCCTGATTATGAGGAAGCCAGACGTCTCGGAAGAAGGCTGGCTGAAAGCGGCTTTGCCGTTATTTCTGGGGGAGGGAAGGGGATCATGGAGGCATCCAATCGCGGCGCATTCGAGGCGGGCGGACATTCGATCGGGCTTAATATTGAGCTTCCGCACGAACAGCGCTTGAATCGCTTCGTTACGGATTCTGAGCATTTCCATCACTTCTTTGTCCGGAAGGTGATGCTTACCTTTGCATCTGAAGCATATTTTTTTATGCCGGGCGGAATTGGCACCTTGAATGAATTGTTCGAAATTCTCACCCTCCTTCAGACGAAAAAAAGTCGATCAGTCCCTATATTCCTGATTGGTCGAGAGTATTGGACGCCGATCGTGAATTGGATGCAATCTGAGCTTTTAAATAACCGACACACCATAAATGCTGAAGATTTAGAGCTTTTTACGGTCGTTGATTCAGCTGATGAGGCGTATGAAAAGGCCATGGCACTTCTGTGTGCGTAGCAAAATTCATCTCCTTTTAATTAAAAATAGTTTACTCGGCGTAGCCGAGAATATCCTTTATATAAGCCATATTTTCCTTACTCCGGAGCCTGTCAAGGAGTGATTATTGACGGCATTTGGAGCTCTGGTAGTCTTATTAGCGTATCTCGGGTGTCGGCCCGGGATTTTTTGTTGCCTCACTGTTTTGGTGAGCCGGCGAAGAGGGCATACCGCCTTCGACTTCCTTTAGGATATAAACTAAGGCTTATTCTTATCGCACTTATTGCAATCGCGTTTGCTTCATCGCTTTCGCACGGATCGGCAACGTCGACTCCGACTGAAAGCATGAGTGATTTTCTCAATTCGGATAAATATACGGTCGAGGAAAAGGTGGAAGTCTATTTCGCCGACATCCCGGTCATGAAATTAATCGCTTCTTGTGAATCACATTATCGTCAGACTACACTCGACGGTAAAGTGTATCGCGGCGAACAAGTCCCTGCAGACGTCGGTGTGATGCAGGTCAACGAAAGCTATCACAGTGCTACGGCAAAAAAGCTTGGACTTGATCTTCACACACTTGAAGGAAACCTCATGTACGCTCGCTATCTCTATGAGCGACAGGGAACAACTCCTTGGAATGCGTCCGCAAAATGCTGGAAAAAGCAGAGCATGCCATCTCTCAGTGCTGCAGCAACTGCAACGCTTGCACTCTCAAAATAAGCAAACTTATTACAACAATAAAACCGGCATTATGCCGGTTTTATTGTTGTAACCTTCTCCAGTCATCGGAAGTTCATAATGGCGTGAAATTAGACTACATCACCCTTAAACTAGCGCTTATTGGAATTGTTGGCGTTGTCTGTCTCATCCTCAGCTTTTTGGTCTTGGATCTCGTAGAGGAACGTCAGTCGGCTTTTGAAGAAGCTAAGCAAAAATCGGTACCTGCCGAAGTGACTGGAGTTCCGCAACAACAAATTCAGAGCGAAGAGGGAAGTGAAGGAGGAATAACGGATTACCGAAAAATCGTCCGAAGCGTCAAATACGCGATACTATTCTTTGTGCTCACATTCGGCTGCTTCTTTCTCTTTGAAGTGGGGTCAAAAATCAAGATACATCCAATACAATATTTTTTGGTCGGCGCAGCACTCGCACTCTTTTATCTCCTCCTCCTGGCATTTGCCGAATACATAGGATTCAATTACGCCTACATTGTTGCAACGGGGATGATACTCGCGCTTATATCGATGTACAGCAAATCCGTACTTAGAAGTGGAGAAAAGACTGGCAAACTATTTGGACTTTTGATTGCAGCATACGGATATCTCTATGTGATTTTGATGCTCGAGCAATACGCGCTTCTTTTCGGTTCGCTCATTGTCTTCGTTCTCCTTGGTCTCGTAATGTTCTACACCAGAAATATTGACTGGTATGAGTACGGAAAGATTGAGAACTAAGTAAACTAAAATAGTATACTGAGCCTATGAACTATTGGCTCATGAAAACCGAACCGAGCGCCTATTCGATTCGAGATCTCAAGAAAGAGAAGAAAACCGCATGGACGGGAGTCCGTAATTATCAAGCTCGAAATTATATGCGTTCTATGAAAGTAGGCGACATGGTTCTTTTCTATCACTCCGGTGATGAACGAGCCATTGTGGGTGTTGCAAAGGTAGTGAAAGAGTCTTATCCAGATAAAACGCAATTCGACCCTAAGGATTCACATTTCGATCCAAAATCATCAAAAGAAAAACCAATATGGGATTTAGTCGATATTGCATTCGTTCAAGAATATAAAAATCCAATTACACTTGCTTCACTTAAATTAGACAGAACGTTTAATGACATGGTTTTGACTCAAACAGGTTCGCGCTTATCAGTTCAGCCAGTTGGAGAAAAACATTTTAAGAAAATTGTTGAGATGACAAAAAGCTCTAGTCGCCTATAAATAGGGGATGTATCAATCCTCATATATTGGCTAAAAATGACCGAAGACTTCCCCGGTCATTTTTTATTTTTTTCGAACAATTAAAATGTCGAAAAGAGAAGTAAAAAATATATTAATAAAATTACACAAAAAATATTTTCTAAAAAATTCAGCCGATTTTATCGGGGCAGGTGATACTCGCAAAATATTTTTTACTGGAATTTTGAGAGCGTCTGCTCTAGGGGAGAAAGAAGCTAAGTGTCGCACAATATATCTTTTGCGACCTATTATACTAGGGAGACCCGAGGGAGTATCTCTTTAAGCCCGTGAATATATACATGTAGATAGAGTTTTTAGTGCCCATCTCCTACCCCATCGATATTTTATTTTTTATTTAAATATTTTTTTGAATATATTTCCTTGTTAGATCGTTACAAATAAAAAACTTCCAGAATTTTCTGGAAGTTTTTTATCGATATAAATAAATGAGATTATTTTTTCTTCTTTTCTTCCACGCATGTTCGACAATTCCATGTATGGGTTCCGATTTCATAAATAGCTGATAGTCCAACCAAGATATATACGAAGTGCGATAATACGGACTCTTTTCCTAAAATCATTTCAACTAGGTTATATCCGAGGCCGACTGCTAGCCAGTTTAAACCGCCAACTGCGAGAAGAATGAACGTCGCCATATGAATGCTTTTGTATGGCATAGATACTATGTAATTAGATTATTAAAAAATAAATTAGATTAGGAGAACAAGGTTATTGTATCAAATTTATTTCTATAGATACTGGAGCGGATCGAGATATGCATTTAGAGGCGCTACCGGCATTGTGGCATTTGCACATGGCGTTACTTTGCCCGTAAATTGCGTCAATTTGACGATTTGGACACCTTGCGAAGCAAATAGGCTCAAATGGAGGTGTGGACCGGTTGCATAGCCGGTTTGACCGCTATAACCGATTACCTGTCCCGTTTCTACATGTTGGCCAGAAGATACAGAAATAACCGATAAATGCCCGTAGAGCGAAGATAAGCCGTTATCGTGGCGGATAAGCACCCATTTGCCGTATGAATAACAACCTCTAATCGAGTCGGTATTACCAGTCCCGAGGACTGTTCCTGAAAGAACTGAATGGAGCTCTGTTCCGATTGGTGCTCTAAAGTCGACACCGTTATGGCCTTTACCGCTGTATGCGCCAGCTTTTGCAAATGCTGTGTCTCCAAATGGTTGTGTGACGCAGTTTGGATTTCCAAGCGTCTTACTTAATTTGGCACAATTTTGCATATAATCACTTGAAAATGGCCACGACAGAACGCCATTTCCGGTATGTGGAATACTTGATGGATCGAGTGCAAATTTGAGCTTTGATTCATAATCCAACAACTCTGCTTCAAATTGCTGCTTTGCCTTTACTTTATCGGCAAGAATCTTTTGATAGTTTGATTCTTTGTTTTTGGTTTCAGTAAGAACTTTATTTTCTTCCGCGCGATTAGCGTCAAGGACTGCCTTTTGATTGGTAAGCTGTTTTTGAAGCGAACTCAACGTTTGCTTTTTATCTTCAGTACTTTTCTTTGCGTCTTGGAGTTGCGATTTTACCGTCGTAAGGTCTGAAATATTTCCGCGAAGCGCGCTTTCAAACTGGTTGATGTCGAGAAGCGTATCCCAGTAATCACTGAGGCTTGCGTGTGATAAGAATGTTTCAATTTCTGAATTTGATTCCTGTGCGTCCATTGCACGAAGTCCTTCTCGGACTGCCGCGATGTCACGAAGTATTTCGGTTTCTTTGTCGCCGATTTGGTACGAGAGTTCTTGAATTTGAGCCTCGGTCGAATTAATTCGATTTACGGTAACGTTAATATCCGCCGTTGTTTTTTTACGTGAAATATCGATGGTTTGAAGTGTCTGTTGAAGTGTCTGTTTCTGTTTGCCGACTTCTTGAAGCTGACCTTGGTATTGCTGAATTTCTTGCTCAAGTGCCTGAATCTTCGAGTTACTGTCCTGAATCCGGTTTTGCAAATCCTCAACGGTGTCTCCGATTGCAAAAATAGGAGTGGCAAGGCCACAAAATAGAATGAACAGTGTGATATATGAAGGCTTCAGTGTATTCATCAGTTTACTTCTAGGACTTCGATCGCTTTCTGTAGACGTAGTAATGACTCATTTCTTCCAACGGCTTCTGCAAGGGTAAAGGGATCGGGCGAGCGGTCTTTTCCAGAAAATGCATACCGCGTTGGCCACAGAACTGCCCCTTTCCCTTCCGTTTCTGCATAGGGAAGTATCAGTGACTTAATTATCTCCGCTGTCCACTCAGAATCAATCGATTCAAGGAGAGAATTAATTTTTTTCAAACGAACGATTGTCGCTTCAACAGTCTCCCCTTTCCATAGTAATTTTTCAGGTGCAAGTGCGGGTGTATCAGTGTAATACGTAAATTCTCCTTGATCTGCGAGGCGAGTAATTTCTCCGAGGGTTGTAATGCGTTGTTTCAAGTCCGTTCGTGCAGCTACACTGCTTTTGAATATTTCTTCAATATCAGAATAGTTTGAAAGCTTTTCTGAGGTATATTCCATAAACTTTCCGTCGTCGAGTTGTTTAATGTACTCGCGGTTAAACCAATTGAGTCGATCGATATTAAAAATACCGCCGCCTTTTTGAATGTGTGAAAGATCAAATGCCTCGATGAGTTCTTCAAGTGTAAAGAGTTCTTGCTCGGTTCCTGGATTCCAACCAAGGAGTGCAAGGAAATTGATCACCGCTTCTTTCAAGTATCCTTCTTCGCGTAGATTTTTGAGGGAAACCGATCCGTTTCGCTTTGAAAGTTTGGTGCGATCAGGAGAAAGAATAAGTGGCAAATGTGCGTATTTTGGAATTGGTGCACCGATTGCTTCGATCAGCAAAATCTGCCTTGGTGTATTTGAGATATGATCTTCTCCGCGAATGACGTGAGTAATTCCCATCAAAAAATCATCAACAATAACGCCAAGATGATAGAGTGGCTCATCGAGACTTTTGGCAATGACAAAATCACCAAGATCAGTCGTATCTATGCTGATTTCTCCACGAACCGCATCGAGAAAAGAGATGACTCTGTTTGGATTTTTGAAGCGAATTACCTCAGCACGTTTCCCCTCTTCCGCATCTTCCTTCGAAACATACGCCTTCCCTTCCTCAATTAATTTTTCAAGATACTCACGGTGAATATTTGCTCGGTCACTTTGTTTTGCAAATGCATCGTAGGAAAATCCAAGCCACTCCATATCAGCGATAATACTTTCCGCATACTCTTCTTTAGAGCGTTCCTTATCGGTATCTTCAAGACGAAGTACAAATTTCCCACCATGCTTCTTCGCGAAGAGATAGTTAAAAATTGCAGTTCGGATATTTCCGACCTGCAGGTACCCGGTGGGCGATGGCGGGAAGCGTGTGACAACATCAGTATTCATACTCAAGCTTCGTGTTTAAGCGCAATTCGGATAATTTCATTCGCCAGTATTTCGCTTGCATCGAGTCGTTTGAATTTCTGCGCGGCGACCTTCATTTGTTCTCGAATTTCAGGATGCGCCATCAGCCGATCGATTTCGGCGGATAAGACATGCGGTGAGAGATTTTTTTCTTCAACCACGACACATCCTCCGGCACGCATATAGGCAAATGCGTTATGACGCTGGTCTCTTGATACGTCCTCTGGAATAGGCACGAGAATTGCCGGTTTCTGCCAGACTGCTATTTCGAAGATGGAACCGGAGCCGGCACGCGAAACAATAATCGATGCAGCACCGACGCACATACGAATCGCAAGATCTTGGAGATATGGAAAGAGCTTGTATCGATTTTTGTACGGATTATTTTCGAGTGCAACCGAGGCAGTTCCCTTAACTTCGGCAAAATTTTTCTCGCCGGTTTGATGAATGATCTGATATTTTTCAAGTAAGATCGGCAATGCTTCAAGAATCGTGTCGTTGATGCGTTGTGCGCCTTGAGAGCCACCGAGTACTAGTATGGTTGGGATATCACGAGAAAGCTCAAGGAATTCGTACACTCCTTCATTTGCGGGTTGCACGATTCCTTTCCTGATCGGATTGCCGGTATAGGCAATTTTCGTGCGAATTTTTTCGGGAAAATATGAAACGGCATCCGGATATGAAATACCGATTCGTCGCGCAAAGGATGCTGCCCAGAGATTTGCTCTTCCGGGAACTGCATCGGAGTCATGGATAATGACGGGAATTTTCAAAATGCGTGCTGCCATCACGGTCGGTACGCTCGCGTAGCCGCCCTTGCTAAATACCACATCAGGAAAAATTTTAAATAGAATGCCAATCGCTTTTATTGTGCCGATCGCGATTTTGATCATGTCGAAATAATTATGCATCGATGCATAATTTCGCATCCTTCCTGCAGGAGCTGGAATGAATTGAATGTTGTGTTCAAAAAGCGCCCGCTCATCGAATGGTTCGGGACCGATATAAAACAACTCCGGTGGAAGCAGATTTTGCTTATCGGTGATATCGAAAAGTGCGTCGACGATTGCGATTATTGGATAGAAATGACCGCCGGTTCCGCCGCCCGTAAAAACAATTTTCATATGATTGGTATGGTTTTCTTACGCTTTGCGTAAGTACGTCGAGACGTTCAGTATGATCCCCACTTCAGCAAGCGCAAAGAAAAGCGCTGTTCCTCCGTGACTCACAAACACAAGTGGCACACCAGTCAGAGGCAAAATGCCAACCATTGCGCCGATATTTACGAACGACTGCGACACTATCAGTATAACAATCCCCACAACCAAGAGTCCACCGAAGAGGTCGGGTGACCTGGCGGCTATGCGGAGCCCTCGAAGCGAGAAAATGGCGTACAGTGCAATCAAGAGAGCTCCGCCAATCAGACCAAATTCTTCAGCAAAAACAGAAAAGATAGAGTCCCCTGTTGGTTCCGGTAAAAAGTTAAATTTCTGGATACTTTGTCCAAACCCGCGCCCAACTAATCGTCCCGAACCAACCGCGATTAGCGACTGCTGTATTTGATAGCCTGATCCTAAAGGGTCACTTTCTGGGTTTAAAAATGTGGTGAATCGATCCATAACGTACGGTCGCCACATCGCAATAACTCCCAGTCCGATTGCTGCAAGAAGCATGAGAAGGAGTAAGTCTCTCCACGGCGCTCCAGCGGCAAGATACATTCCAACAATTGCAAAGACGAGAACTAAAAAGGTTCCCGTATCTGGCTGAGATAGAAGTAAGACAGCAACAACTGCAAGAACCGCGAGAAGTGGTAAGAACCCATATTTCATGTATTTGAGCTTGTCGCGATGACTACCGAGATATGCGGCAAAATACATGACCACACCAATTTTCAGGAGTTCTGCGGGCTGGAATGAGATCCCGAGATGTATCCATCTACGGGCGCCGTTATAGCTAAATCCAAGGTGCGGCACGAATACTAAGAGACACATGAATGCCGCAAAAATGGCGAAATACAGCGCATAGTGTCGGTAGTGTTTGTATGGAAATCTTGAAAGTACGACGAGGGCGACACTACCGCCTAGAAGTCCGAGAAGTATTTGGCTGAAAGCGACACTGGAAAATGTCGCTCCTTCGCGTGCGAGAAGTCCAAGAGAGGCGGAAAGAAAAATAAAAAAACCAGAAACGACCAAGGCAAGTGCCGCTCCGAGAAAAACCCTGTCCATTTTTCGCACCATGGAAGTTATACGCTCGGTGTCGTGCCGACAAGCGCGACAATAACGCCAATAAACGCGAGCATGATTCCCAAAATCCAGTATCGCATCGTTACTTTGTATCCGGGCCAGCCGACTGCCTCAAAATGATGGTGAAGGGGTGCGATCCGAAATACTTTTCTTCCGAATACTTTTTTTGAAACAATCTGAATGATATTTGAAAGCACGGTGATAACCAGAAGACCGCCAATAATTGGAAGAACACTGACACCGATTCCTTCTCCAAGTGAATCGGTCATAAAGGCGATTACCGCAATCGTAAGTGTAATGCCCATAGTTCCGGTTTCGGTCATCCAGAATCTGGCGGGCGGAATATTAAACCAGAGAAATGCCAGAATCGCGCCGACCATTGCGGCACAAAATGCAGCGAGATTCACCTGATGTTGTTCAAAGGCAATGATTGCGTACGCAGTAAAAATGGAGCTAAAGACGCCGCCAGAGAGACCATCAATTCCATCAATAACGCCACTCGCATAGAGTGCAAGTGTCACGAGCATGAAAAATGGAATGATACACCATCCCAAGACGAGGATTCCTCCACCTGGAATGCTGATGCCGATTACATCTAATTTTTCATAAAACCACCAGCCGATAAAAAGTGAGAGCAGACCGACAATGATAAGTCGATACCGAAGCGGTATTCCCCGCTCCCCTGTTTCTGCGGTGACATCAATATAATCATTTACAAAACCAACAATCGCTCCAGCAATTAAGGAGAGGAGAGGAATCCATGTTTGATCGCGACTCAAAAAATCGAGTTTGTTGGCAATTGAATCTGGAAAAAATTCTCCGAGTGCCCACATACCGACAACGGTTATGAAGACACTCGTCCAAATCACGATGCCGCCCATCCGAGGCGTCTTTGTTTCCAATGTATCGGGCCGTAATTTTCCAAATTCTTCCGCACGATTGCCGTCGAGCGCTTCTTTACCTCCTTTCTTTTTCCAAACTTTATATTTGTATAAATAGTGCGTAAGAATAGGAGTTATTCCTATCCCAATCCAAAACGCCGCGGCAAGCGGAGTGATTACTTTAATGAGATCAATGGGCATTGGAATTGATTATACCTTCAAAGTATAGCCGGAGTAGGGCTCCGAACCAACTGGAAAGCTTTATTCCTCTCTTTTGCCCATTTGAACCAGTGTCGCGTCGAGTAGGGTTTTGGCGTCAATAAAGCGTCCTTCTTCGGTAGAACCGAGAACGACAATAATGATTGGGTGCGCCAATCCCGCGTCGAAGGCAATCGCCAGGTTTCCACCGGCAAGATCCGTATATCCTGTTTTTGAGGCGATAAGGCCGGGAAAATCACCAATCGCAGTGTTTGTGTTTTTTACCGTCTTCACTTCCCCGTTCTGGTCGGTCGTAACTAATTTTGTAGCTGGAGTTGCAGAAAGAAGTTCTGGTTTCGCCTTCAGAATATACGCCATGAGGTGCGCAATATCATCAGCGGAACCATACGCGCCACTTTGTCCAACCGATTCATCAAGTCCGGTTGGGTTGAGGAAATATGTTTGCGACATTCCGAGTCTTTTTGCTTCGGCATTCATGTTGGCAACAAACGTGTCGACACTCTCTTTGTCAGAAGCTTGTGCTTGCGGAGTCAGAAGCAGTGTTGCGCCCGCAGCACTCGCCAGGGCGTGCGCTCCATCGTTTGAGGATGAGACCAATGTAAAGCCGAGCAATTTTTTAAATGACCAGCGTTCCCCGCCTTCAAGTCCGCTTGCCCCATCTTCACGGAGCGCGGCATCATTTATGACCACCGTATCATTGTCGGCGAGTTTGTTTGATGCAACAAGCGCCGTCATTAGTTTGGTAAGAGATGCGAGCGGAAGTTGCAGTTCTGCACTTCTTGCGAAGAGTACGTCGCCTGTTTCGGGATCATATACATATGCGGCTTTTGCAAAAAGCGGCATAGCGAGAGTGAATGGTGGTGGAGTCTTTGCTTGTACGATTGACGTTGTTTTTGCTTCACTATTTTTTTCTCCATACCATAAACTACCGACTGTAATGAGAAGCGCAATTCCAAGAAATGCAAAAATACTCGCAGGATGAAATAACACGCGAGTCGCTCCTTCTGAAAGAAAGCGAGGTTCAGATTCAGGATTATTCGTCAGCATGTATCTTTGCTTCGATTGCTTCTAATTCACTTCTGACCGCAGCATAATCCGGTAGATCTTCAATTCGAGAGACCCCCATATGTGCCAAAAGATCCATCGATCCTCGGTACAGGAAACTCCGCTCATCATTCGGATTTGAAACTCGCTCAATGAGTCCCCGCACCAACATATTCCGAAGAATAAATGATGAATTCACTCCACGAATGTAATCAATTTGAGAGCGAGAGATTGGTCCTTTGTACATTATGATCGATAACACTTCAAGTCCGGCTTTTCCCAAATCTTTTGAGAGTTCTTCTTTTCGAATATTTTCAATCAGTGAAGCTGCTTCTGGTGAAGTCATAAGTTCTACTTCCCCATTTGCTTCGACCAGCGTAATTCCTCTACCGGTGAGAGAAGTTCGGAGTTGTTCGAGGGCTTCCACTACCGCACTCTGTTCTTCGCTGAGTGTTTTGGAAAGCGTACCAATCTTCACGGGTTCTCCGCGGTAAAACAAAAATGCTTCTATTTTTTGAGGAAGATCCATAGTATTAGCCGTATCTTGGCACACCGACTGCGTCAGTTTGAATCACAATATCAGAAAAACGTCCGCTCTGCTCGACCGTAATTACTCCCTGCTTCACGAGTTCAAGCATCGCAAGGAATCCAACAATCACTTCCACTTTTTCTTTTTTGCCCATTCCTGAAAATTCATTAAATGAAAGTTTCATGCTCGATTGAATGCGCGTAGCGAGTGTGTCGATCATCTCCTCGAGGCTCATCACCTTTTTAACCATTGCTTTCGGGAGTGTTTCGGGTTCAGGAACTGAATCAAGTACTCTTCCGGCCGCAAGACGAAGTGATTCTTTTGTTATGCTTTCATGCGGAGAAAACACTGGATCCAACACTTTTCGATTTGAATCTTTTGAAAAAAGTACTGTGCGTCCAAAAACTGCACGAACGGTATCACCAACGGTGCGGAAATATTTATAGAGCGATAAACGTTTTGCAAGATCCTCGATCGACGCCTCTTCTTCGCTGGTGAGGTCGAGTGTTGGAAGAAGCGATTTTGATTTTATGAGAAGTAGAGTGGACGCAACCAACACGAAATGAGCCGCCTCAGGAATTGGAAATTCCTTGTGCTCATTCATGTAGGAAATAAAATCGTCGGAAACAGAGGCGAGAGAAACGTCGCTTATAGAAAGCTTTCGACGCTCAATAAATGACAAGAGAAGGTCGAGAGGACCTTCAAATGATGGCAGTTTGAGTTGATAGCCAGTAGGCGGCATTTCTATTTGGACAGCAAATTATCAATGCGATTAATATCACGCGGGAAAAGTGTTGCTTCTTTGACGTTTGCAATATTTAAGAATTTTTCAGTGAGACGCTCGAGACCCATCCCCCATCCCCCGTGCGGTGGCATACCAAATTTAAATGCTTGCAAGTAGAACGAGAAATTTTCAGGATCAAGTCCTTTCGCCTTAAGCTTTTCGATCATCATGCTGTATTGATTCACTCGCTGTCCGCCAGTCGTGATTTCGATTCCTCGAAATAACAAGTCGAAGCTTTTGGTAAATCCAGGATCATTAGAATCTTCCATTGTGTAAAATGGGCGTTTTGATACCGGATAATGGGTTATAAAAATGAAATCACTTCCCAATTTTTCTTTCGCATAGGTACAGAGCCAACGTTCATGTTCAGGTTCGAGATCTGGTTCGTTCGTGCAATCGACACCGGTTTCTTTTGAAATAAGCGCCTGCGCTTCTCGAAGTTTCATGTATGGGAAGATGTCACCCTCTGGTATAAGTGGAAACTCTGCGCCAACAATTTCAAATTCGGTTTCGCACTGTTCATGGAGGCGAGCAAGGATATATCGCATCAACTTTGTCTCGAGACGCATGAGATCGGTGTGATCCTTGATGAATCCGCATTCGATATCAATTGAAGTATATTCGTTGATATGGCGCGTGGTCGCATGTTTCTCTGCACGGAATACATTCCCTATTGAAAAAACACGTTCAAACACTCCAACCATAATTTCTTTGTAGAGCTGTGGGCTCGTCGCAAGGAACGCGTATTTACCGTTGAAATAATCAAGCTTAAATACGTTGCCGCCGCCTTCCGCATCATCGCCTACGAGTTTTGGTGCTTGAAATTCAGTAAATCCTTCCGCAACAAGAAAATCTCGATACGCTTGAATGATAGTATGTTGCACTTTGAAGATGGCACGTTCTCGTTCGCTTCGAAGGGTGAGCGGACGATAATCAAGGAGCGTGTCGAGGTTGAGCTCCGTGCCAAGTTCAAACGGAAGTACTTCAGCTTCAGCGAGTATCTCAATTCCAGTGATTTCAAGTTCAATATTTCCGTTCGGTTGATCTTTGTTAACCATTTTTTCCGGACGTTCATTTACTTTTCCAGTCACTGAAACCACCCATTCTGATTTGAGTCGTTTCGCAACTTCAAGCACGTCTGGTTTTCCGAACACCACACCTTGCACTTTTCCGCTTCGGTCACGAAAATCGAAGAATGCCATTTTTCCTTGATCACGTGCGACATCTACCCAGCCACTGATCGTGACTTCTTCCCCAATGTGGTCATGCAATTCTCCAATAAGTATTCGCTCCATGGTTATATTGTTACGCCAACTTTCTTTCGCACGTCCGCCATCTTTGCTCCAGCAATTTCTTTTGCTGCCTTTGCGCCACGGGAAAGAATCTCTTGTACTTGCTCATCGGTCACCGATTCTCGTTTTGTGCGCATATCTCCAATATATGCATCAATGTCATTGATCAATGCCTCCTTCAAAGCTTTGTAATTTCCCTTATTCGAATCATACAAGCTTTTAAGTTCAGCTTCAGACCTGAAAAGCTTATGAATAGCGTACACGTTTTCAGGGCGTCCGCCGGACGAATCAGTAACGATGGACATTACTGCTTTTGAAATTTCCTCACGCGAACCAAACAAAGGAATCGTGTTTTTGTAACTCTTCGACATCTTTTGACCGTCTACTCCCGGAACAATCGCAACTCCGTCCAAGATTTTTCCTTCAGGTTCAACGAATGTTTGTCCAAAGGCAATATTGAACTTCGATGCGGCTTCGCGCGCATATTCAATATGCTGGCGTTGATCTTGCCCAACGGGGACCGTGGAAATGTCGTACAGAAGAATATCTGCCGCCATGAGCATCGGATAGTTAAATAGACCGGCATTCGCTTCAAGTCCTTTCGCAACTTTGTCTTTGTACGAATGCGCTTGCATCAAAAATGGAACCGTTACCAAACATTCAAAAATCCATGCAAGTTCCGTATGTTCAGATACGTCTGATTGTTTGAATAAAATTACTTTGTCGAGATCGACACCTGCGGCGACATAATCTTTGACGACGTCGATTATATTTTGGCGAAGTGTGGCAGGATCTTTGAGTGACGTAAGGGCGTGATAATCGACAACCATGAGGAAAATCTTGTCGAATTCCCCGCTATTCGAGAGCTCAACAAATGGCTTTAAAGCCCCAAAGTAGTTGCCAATATGAAGCGCCCCAGAGGGCTGTAAACCCGTAAGGAGACGTTTTGTAGAAGCATCAGCCATAATAGGGCGATTTTAGCAAAAAATGACCATTTTGGACAGTAAAAAGACGGGATTAGGCTACCGGAAGCTCAATCGTCGATTTTGTCCCTTTTCCCACCCCTTCCGACTCCAGACGAATATCACCGCCCATAGCTCGTGCCATTTCACGGGCGACAAAAAGACCCAAGCCTGTTCCCTGCACATTTGCGGTGTTTGCATTCGAAGCTCGTGCAAATTTGGTAAACAACTTTTCTCGATCTTCTTTTGAGATACCAACACCAGTGTCTTGAATTACAATTACTACTTTTTTACGAGATTCATCTTTACTCATTGAGATGATGACACTTCCCTTCAGTGTGTACTTCAGAGAATTATCGAGAATATTTGTGATGACCTGCTTCGCTTTTCCTTCATCCGCATGTGCGTCAATCACTCCTGTCTCAGTAAAGATCAATTGCAATTTTTTCTTTTCGGCAATGGGTAAAAATTCGGTGTACGTTTGTTTCACCATGGAAGTAACATCGAATGATTTCAAATCATACTTCATTTTCCCTTGTTCGATTCGAGAAACATTCAAGAAATCGTCAATCGAAGACGCCATATATTTACTCGAGGAAAAAATACGCGATACTGCTTCGTCAAGAGACGCAGGGACTGTGCCAAAAGAACCTTCCAGGATCAGGGACGCGTACCCTTTTATTGCCGTCACTGGTGCGCGGAGTTGATGCGATGCGATTGAGACAAATTCTGTTTTCAATTGATCAAGATTTCGCAGACGATCATTACTCACTTCCAGTTCTGCGTTACTCTCTTTTAATTTTTCATACAAAGTTGCCTTGTCGAGTGCAACAGCGATTACGTTGATGACGCTTGCAATTGCTTCCTTTTCATAATTGGGAAGCTCGGTATAGTCTCGATTGAGTACTAAGAGACAGATACCAATAACATTTTTTTCAATAAAAAGTGGAAAGGCGATAACCGAATGTACACGTCCTTTTTCTTCGAGCTCTGCCAATAGTTCCTTTGGACAATTATCACCCCATACATCAAGGAGATGTTCACTATACCCCATCCGCTTTTCTTCGATGACTTGTTTAAAGAAGATATTGCTGTGCAAGTTAGGTGTTTCACTTGTGCAGTGATATTCCGCTCCGCCAAGAACCTCTCCGAAATGTATGGAATCTGCAGTTGCCAGGGTTGCAAGGGTATTCGTGGAGTGATGGAACCGCAATATCCCAACATGCTCGAAATTCAAATCTTCTTGGATAGTTTCGCTTATGCGAGCTGCAATCTCATGGGATTCGAGTGTCAGAATACTGATCTGATATAACTTTTCAAGGAGTGAGAGTGTCTTATTTTTAACGGCAAGTTCAAGATTCTGTTTGTACAAACTTTCGGTTACATCTTGAAGCTCCTTGGTTGTGGATCCCGCTTTTTCTGGTTGGTCAGCCATGTCAAATACAAATGATTAGACAAACGAGTAACATCCTCCTCGATCATCGAAGACTTGCCGGGACTGCATCGAGTGTAAGTTCTGCAAGAAGTGGTGCCGCCGCATCCTTACACACTTCCCGTGCAGCACGTCCAAAAAGGGATTCGTACTCGTGAACAAGGGAGTCAACCACTTCGGGACTCTTAGTTTCATCGAGTTTTACTGAAGCAGATTTTTCGTCAATTACTTTAAGACCGGGAACTTTTCGCGCAGCACTCCATGCAATAGGACCGATAATGAGGCCTTGTTCCTTGATGATTTGACTTGCGATTTTATCAAAAACACTCATACCTTAATTTTATGAAACTGAAGTATCAGGTACGTCAAAGCTATTAGTTGCGAAGCTAATCAAGAACATCGCGCCCGCAAACAATAAATCGACCCAATTCCCGTTATAGAAAGCCCCAGTAGTTGTAGTGAAGGAAAATCCAAAGTCAGCAAGGTAATTCACCACGAATCCTGAAAGTAATATTAGGACTGGCCATTTAAATCTCCCCCCCAGGCACTCAAATGAAAGACCGTATACCAAAAGTGCCATGGTAAGAATCATTACATCAAAAATTGGGTAGGCAAGATCAAAGAATATTTTCATGAATTGCCCTTCAATCGGAAACGAACCGCCTCGAGCAACAGTGACCAAAAGATAATACGATGCGGCAAGCGCAATAATCGGAACAATAATAATCTGAAGTCTTCCCGATATCTTTCGAAGCCCATACTTTACTCCTGTTGCATGGGAGAGGTAGAAGGTTCCCACTCCCCAGAGTGGCCAACTTAAAATAAAGCTCGCATCAGCAATTGAAGGGTATGGAATTTCTTGATTGAGGAAGAAATTGTAGTAAGACCAGATCAGTTCGCCGAATCCCCACGTGATAAGACCGAGTGAAAGAAAGAATATCGCCTTTCCCATCTTGCTTGCAAACATACCCCATTTTCGCGCTTTCATCATGCCGACTATTCCGCCGTAGAGCGGGATCAGTCCGTAGAGAAACGCAAATACATAATTGTATGGTTCTCCGGTAACGCCACCCAAAAATGGTGGAGCAGTTTCAGGAATATCGATCGGAGAAGTTGCAAGCGATCCAGCAATCCATAACATCACCAGGCAACCAAAAAAACCTGCGATAAAGAGAGAACTCCCCGTATATTTAAAATAACTTTCTTTCATGATTTTTTAATGCCGTGGGCTAAAATAATGCCTGTGTAACCCAATTCTTTTTGTTCACCGAGTTCGCTAACTTCAACTACTTCTATGCTATCACGTTCGCAATCCTGCCCCAATGCTTCCTCCATGTCTTTCTTGGTAATATTCGCGCACGGGAACACCTTCCCGTTTACGATATAGGAATCGGTATTGCCTAGCGCTGATACGATGAAATGACCTCCGGGAGCAAGCATGCTCGCGATGTTTCGCATATATTCTCTCCACTCTTCTTTATCTGCGGTTACTGCATCGGCGCAATACGCACTAATGATAGTTTGGTATCGACCCACCCCCGCTTCTCCAAGAGGCGCCCCCTTCTTCACGTCAGCATTTGGAATAAGATTTCTTACTAATCCTCGCATCAATCGTTCACGCTCGGCAACATCTTCTGCCGAAGGATTTGTGTTTCCCTCGCATTCAAGGGTGTAGCTTACAAATTGCGTCCAATTGTGTGACTCAGGGTCCTTATCAATCCACTTTTTGAGCTCATCAATATTATTTTGGAGGTAATCAGCAAGGTCTATCGCGCTCGCCTTGGGAGCCGATAGAAAAACATGGTGGAGCGTAGGGCCGCATCCAAAAAATAATACTTCTCCTGATTTACCTGCCTTCTGCATCGCATCAACAAAAAATTGAATCGTATGTTGTTCGTCAGCATTAATCTGACTGTAATAATGATGCAAATAGTCTCGTGGAATCCAGTGATCTTCGTAAGAATGATAGCTTAGTGAATTGTCCATAGCGTTTACTTTTTTATAAAGGGAAGGATGAACATAGTACTGAAAGCTAAAGCATATTCGTAGACGGCAGCGCCGATATTTGCCCCTGCAAGGAAAAGTATAGACATTGAAGCAGTCACGTCCTGACTTGCTGCCGCAGCGCCAAAGGCCAGTACATAGTATGGTATTTCTTTCGCTAATTCAGTTGCAATATACCCAGCACTTCCAGCTAGGTTTCGTAGATTGCTGTTTGATGTCGTGGAACGAGCAAGATCATAGAAGGCTTTTGAGAAAATATTAGTACTCGCCCCAGTTGTCTCCAGAAGATATATATTTGCCTTCAAGTTTTTGGAAAGCGAATATCCCCAAACTCCATAACTGAATACCAAAAATCCAATGATATACGTTATCGGGAAGTCAAAAACCGATGGAGTATACAATTCAAGAAGGGCGACGAACCCAATTCCGAATGCGCTTGCGACTGCATCTAGAACGTATACCGAGCCCACATTTGCACCAACGGTGATACTCCACTGGCCAGCTACTTGAGATATTTTTTTAATGGTCGTTGAGGTCATTGCATTCGATGCATTAGGCTACGTCATGCGCAGGATACCTTGTTCCGCGTTTCACAAAATTCATTTCGATGTCCTGAAGCGCGAATGTTTTTTTGAAGTAATCTGATATGTAATCGATATTCATTCCATTTTTGCAGGTGTAGACGTCTGCGCTTACAAACTGTCTTCCTGGAAAAGTATGAATACTGATATGACTTTCTTCGATTACAACAAAACCGCTCCATCCTCCAGGATCTTTGGTGTCATTCCCTTTTGCAAAGTAGATCTCCGGTGTCGAAAGTTTATGCATATCAAGGAGTTCAGGAAGTTCATTTAAAACCTTGAGCACTAACTCCTTATCATTGAGTAGTGCAGAATCTCCCTGGTATCCATCAATCATGACATGCTCACCAAAATGGACTGTTGAAATGTTTTCCATAGTTTATAGTTTAGATAAAAAATAATACGATAAGCGGAGCGACAAGCCACCAAAAGAAAAGTTGATCGGATTTGAAGAGAAAATCAACCGCCCCGCTCCAGTGATAGATTGGCGCAATCAGCACTACATGATAGGTGATTGAGACAATGAGCGTCATTACAGTGAAAGTGAGAAGCGCGGTCTTAATCCACTGCCCCACTCCCCCTTCAAATGAAAATACCGATAGTATTCCCATAAGTACAAAATAAATAGCTCCGAGTAACACGAGAAAAACAATAAGCGGAACATATGGTGCAAGCGTAAAGACTCCACCATATGGAAATGCTTTGAATACTGCAATGGCGACGAATAGAGAAATGGTCAAAGTCGCAAGTCCTCGCTGACCTTTCCATGCTCCCCATACAAACAAAGCAGTAAATATACCGACAATCACAAAAATGTCGGTAGATAACGATAAGACTGTCCCGACAACACTCGAACCTGCCGCCTGTGCAGTTTGGATAGTTGCATTCATATTTTAACCACAGCGCGTCGTCGTCTGCGCCACAGTGCTTTTAGTATATATCCTATATACCTTCTTCCTTAAGTTTTTCCACACTTTCTTTTGCGGAACGGGAAAGTTTGTTTGGAATCTGAATCAGAATGCGAATCAAGAGATCGCCGCGACTACCGTGCGGTACAACGATTCCCTTCCCTTTCACTCGAAGCAATTCTCCAAAACTAATGCCGGCGGGAATTTTGACTGAAATATCACCATCAAATGTTTTGACCGTGTATGTTGCGCCAAGAAGCGCGTCAGTGAGCTTTACCGTGAGATTCATGAGAAGATTTGCACCTTCGCGAGAGAATACCGGATCGCGTTCGACTCGAATTTTTACATAGAGGTCACCAGAGGTTCCACGTGGAATCGCTTCGCCCATTCCTTGCAGTCGGATCATTTCACCATCCGCAATTCCAGGAGGTACTTTGATCGCAATATCTTCTTGGCGACGAGTAACACCGCTTCCTCTGCATTCCGTACATGGATTTTTAGGAATTGTTCCTGCGCCACCACAATCAGGACAAATAGAAGTAGTGGCGATCGAGCCGAAAATAGAATTTCGAGTCTCGTGGATCTTTCCTTTTCCGTTGCAGGTTTTGCAGGTAATCATTTCGCTTCCGGGCGCCGCGCCAGAACCAGCACACACTGCGCATTTACTTGCTTTGGTGAGCATCACGGTGCGCTCGGTTCCAAAGACTACGTCGCGAAGCGGAAGCTGCAGATCAATCGAAATGTCGCGTCCGCGACGTTCGCGTGATCCCCCACCTCCAAAAATATCGCCGAAGATATCGCCGAGATCAAATTCAAATCCATTTGCACCGGTAAACTGCGAGAAGTCGAATCCTTCAAATGGATTTCCGCCACCGCCTCCATTTCCGCCATTGAATACCCTTCCATACGCGTCATATTCCGCGCGCTTTTTTTCATCGGAGAGAATGGCGTACGCCTCTGAAACTTCTTTAAACTTCGCCTCATCTCCAGTCTTTTTGTCCGGATGATATTTATGCGCAAGCTTATGGAATGCTTTTTTAACCTCGTCTTTCGATGCGCCTTTTTCGATTCCGAGAATTTGATAATAATCTTTGCTCATGTTCGGCTATTCTACGCGTTATTGACAGAGTTGTAAATATATGGTTTTTAATTGCAGCGAATGTCCAACAGGAGAAATTTGATGCAGATCGAGGCTTCCCCTGTCCAGATCGGGGATAGAGTGCTAGTGCGCGTCACCAAATACGGCTGTACTCCGTGGATACTTTGTTTTAGACTTATGCATCCAGGAAATCCTAGGTTTGGTGTGCGACCAAGAATCTCAATGGAAATACTCGAAAGAGGCGGCCGGAAACCTTTAGGTGCTATATGCGCGAATGCACGCAGAACAGCATTAGGAACGTTCATTTCCGCAAAGCTTGTCCCTGTATAAATTGCGCCTAACTCGTCTCCGCATCCCGCACATTCCCCTCACCTGCGCCGTCCGATCCTTCGGGCGGCGTATTGTTTTGTCCGTTTGGATTCTGGTTTGCACTCGCGTTTTCTTTAGACATTGCTTCGCCGATTTTTCCAAGCGCATTTGAGAGCGCATCCATTCCAGATTTTATTGCTCCGGCATCATTTCCATCTTTTGCAGTTTTAAGCGCTGCAATTTTTGCTTCAACATCGACTTTTACATCAGCAGAAACCTTGTCGCCGTATTCGCGAACTGACTTTTCGGCAGTGTAGATCATCTGCTCTGCCATATTTTTGCTTTCAACTAATTCTTTCTTAGTTTTATCTTCGGCTTCGTGTGCCGCAGCATCTGCAGTCATCTTCTTAATATCTTCTTCGGAAAGCGAACCGCGCGATTCAATGCGAATCGACTGCGACTTTCCACTCGTCTTATCTTTTGCGGTGACATTCACAATGCCGTTTGCATCAACATCAAATGTCACTTCAACCTGTGGCATGCCGCGAGGTGCAGGCGGAATTCCTTCAAGAATAAATTTGCCAAGCGACTTGTTATCGGTCGCCATTGCACGCTCACCTTGGACGATGTGAATTTCTACGGAGGTCTGATTATCTGCCGCGGTTGAGAATGTTTGCGAGCGCGAGGTCGGAATCGTCGTATTCTTTTCAATCAGTTTTGTTGCAACGCCACCCATCGTTTCGATGCCGAGTGAAAGCGGAATAACGTCGAGAAGCAAAACATCTTTGACGTCACCTGCGAGAATACCGCCCTGAATCGCCGCGCCGATAGCGACGACTTCGTCGGGATTCACGCTCATATTCGGATCTCTGCCAAAAAATTCTTTAACGGCATTTTGAATCATCGGCATACGAGTTTGTCCGCCGACCAATATGACTTCATTGATTTCACCGACTTTGAATGGGGATGAATCCATCGCGCGTTTCGTGATTGCCATTGCGCGGTCGACAAACTCACGCGTGAGCTCTTCGAGCTGTGCGCGAGTCATCGTGATCAAGAGATGACGTGGACCTGATGAGTCAGAAGTAATGAACGGAATATTGATTTCAGTTTGTGCAGCAGTTGAAAGTTCAATCTTTGCTTTTTCTGCAGCTTCATCGAGACGCTGACGGGCAAGTGGATCGTTCAAAATATCGATACCACTTTCCTTCTTGAATTCGCTACCAAGCCAATTCATTATTTTCTGATCAAGATCTTTACCTCCAAGGTGCGCATCTCCGTCAGTTGATTTGACTTCAATCACATCATCTCCTACTTCAAGAATGGACACGTCGAATGTACCGCCTCCAAAGTCGAAGACGGCAATCTTTTCATTTTTCTTTTTATTGAATCCATATGCAAGTGCTGCGGCAGTTGGTTCGTTGATGATGCGCTTTACATCGAGTCCTGCGATTTTACCGGCATCTTTAGTTGCCTGACGCTGTGAGTCGTTAAAATATGCAGGAACAGTGATGACCGCTTCGGTAATCGTTTCACCAAGTTTTGCTTCCGCGTCTGATTTCAATTTTTGAAGAATCATTGCAGAAATTTCTTCTGGACGATTCCATTTGTCACCCATTTTTACTTCGACACTGCCGTTTGCGCCTTTTTGTGTTTCAAACGGAACTGACTGGCGATCTTTTTCAACGCCCGGCTCATCAAAGGTGTGCCCGATAAATCGTTTGATCTGATAAACCGTATTTTTTGGATTGGTGACTGCCTGGCGGCGTGCGATAAGTCCAACAAGTCGCTCACTCGTTTTTGAGATTGCAACAACCGATGGAGTGGTGCGTGCACCTTCCGCATTTTCGATGATGCGCGGCTCTCCTGCCTCGACGATCGCGAGTGCGGAGTTGGTGGTACCGAGGTCGATTCCAAGAATTTTACTCATAGAATGTATTTTAGAGATTGATAATCAGTCTGTAATTTTTAATATTCGTGCGAATAGATGATTACTTTTGCCGGACGAATGGTTGTGCCGTGGAGTTCGTATCCTTTCTGTAATACCTTTGCAATTCGGTGATCGTTGGCATTGCGGTCAGTTTGTTCAGTACCAACGGCTTCGTGTTTGTTTGGATCAAATTCGTCACCAATTTTTGGTGCGGATTGTTCGAGTCCGTGACCCTTCGCAGCATTTAATGCTTGCTGATAGACGCCCTCCATTCCCTTTCGCCATGTTGGATCAATGGTTTCCCATGATGGAGAACCGATCGCCATGTCAAAACTGTCGAGAACGGGAAGAAGGTCTAGAAGGACATTCTTAGCAGCAAATTTTGCATTTTCTGCCGTTTCAATGCTTGCCTGGCGGCGCACATTTACCAAATCTGCCTTCGCTCTTTGCCAACCTGCCAAGTTGTCGTCTCGCTCTTTTTGGACTGCCTTAAGAACTTCGCGGATGGATTTAAGTTTTGCCGCAATAGGCATTTCATCATCTTCAAGTGCTAAATCATCGCGCTCTAGATTCTCGTCATCCTCGCGCACGATGTCGTCTTCGGTGTTTTTGTCGTGCATACGATTGTATTATTCTGCTAAAGCGCGGATATTATCGCGTATTTTTTTTGAAAAGTCAAATAAAAAACGCGTCACAGGATTATTTCATCTGTAACGCGCTTAATCCGAAGGCATAATCATCAGAGTTGCTTCTTCAGCAGATATGTTTCTGTAAAAAATACACTCGCATTCCCCGTTTTCAATTTCTTCCGGAGTCATTTCAGAACAATCGCAAACCTCTACATATTCCCATAGGTAGTATTCTGTACTACCCCACGATGTCGTGCATACAGACAAATGTTCGCCGGGGTGTCTCTCCGGAAGAAGACATCCTATTGTATCTTTACCCGCGACAATACTGTCGTTAGGAATAAGGTGTCCACACTGATTTCTACCCATTCCACTTCTCCTTGATTCCTATATCAACTCAAACATTTTTTACTTGAAATGAACAGCGCCGCGGAATATTTTATCCGCGGCGCGCCGTCATTCACTACTTGATCAATCGTCTGGAAAGAGCTCTTTCATCTCTCTCTGGCGATGTTCGGTGAGTTCGGCAAATGCCTCCAAACCCCTCCTGACTCCTCCGGGTCTGCAGGCAGGACCCGTCACGCAGTCAAAGATGCCGTCATCACTTCTTTCGCCAGACGCATATTCGCGAGCCCATTCCGGGAGAGTGCTCGAATCATCTTCCTCAGTCATCTCTACTCCTTAAACGAAAAAAGCGGTCCAATCCGCTCTTTCCTAAGCCAATCATATGTTGGATATAAAATCTAGCGTTTACTCCACTGCGGAGCTCGGCGAGCTTTCTTCAAACCGAAGTGTTTGCGTTCGACTGCGCGTGGATCGCGTTTCAAGAATCCTTCGGACTTAAGTGATCCGCGGAGACTCATATCAAATTTGAGGAGCGCACGGGCAATACCGAGACGAACTGCTTCTGCCTGTGCGTTGGTTCCGCCACCATTTACTTTTGCGGACACCGAAAACTTCTGTGCGAGTTCGGTCTTATTCAAAGACATCATCGCCATCGACTGCAAATCCTTAGTTGCAAAATATTCAGTAAGCGGCTTTTCATTTACAACAAAATGCTTGCCGCCTTCCTGAATGCGAACACGGGCGATTGCGGTCTTGCGACGACCGACTGCTTCAAAATATTTTGTATCTGATTTGGTTGCCATAATTCGTATTAGTCGGTGATTTCTACTCGCTTCATTATGCGGGCTCGAAGCTTGTTGCCTGGGAGCATACCATAGATTGCAAGGCGAAGCGCTTCAGCGTGACCCTTCTTCTCAATAATTTCCTTCAAAGGGTGAAGCGAGAATCCACCTGGATAGCCAGTGTAGCGCTCGTGCATAGTCTGCTCCATTTTCTTTTCGGTAATCTTAAGCGCTTTTGCGTGCTCAATTTTTACGGAAACCTGCGGCTTCACATTTTTTGTAAAGTCAGTGGTATTCTTGCCGATCAAGAGTTTTGCCGTCTCGGATGCGATTCGTCCGAGTGATTTTCCTTTTGCGTCGATTGTATATACTTTTGGTTCCATATTTTTATACAAACGAGATTATCGCGAGTGAGCGAGCGTCATTTCCGCGGCGACCTGTTCGGATGATGCGGGTATATCCACCAGCACGATCCTTGTAGCGTGGTGCAATTTCGGTGAAAAGCTTTTTCAAAACTTTGTCTTCAGACGAAACGCGGGATGCAACAAGGCGACGATTCGGTACTGAATCAACACGGCTCTTGGTAACGAGCTTTTCGATCATTGGGCGAAGTTCTTTTGCCTTTGCTTCGCTGGTTTCAATCTGTTCGTGAAGTATGAGGGAACGAGCAAGAGAGCGCATCAATGCATGACGTGCGTTTTTCTCTCGACCGAATTTTCTGACGTTGTTGTGGTGTCTCATACTCGTTTTATGCCCTGCACTACTTCAGTGTTATGCCGAAGTTTGAGAGCGCGCGGCGAATTTCCTGGAGCCCTTTGACGCCAAGACCTTCGACCGACAATATATCCTCTTCCTTCTTTCTTGCAAGTCCGCCGACAGTTCGGATACCCGCAGTTGAAAGTGCATTTACGGTGCGAGCAGAAAGATTCAAAGAATCGATGCGGGTCTTCATTGCTTCCGAATCAGCCTCGTTTACGGTGTTTTTCTCGCCGCGATCTGCTTCGTCTTTTCCTGACGGCATGACGGGCATGACGGGAGCCTCTTCTTCCTTGAAGCCGATCACTGCCTTGAGCTGATGAATCATTACTTCAATAGATTTCTCCAAAGCTTCGCGAGGAGAAAGAGTACCGTCCGTTTCGATGAATATGCGGAGGCGATTGAAGTCGGTGCGATTACCAACGCGCATGTTTTCTACTTCGTAGTTAACGCGACGGATCGGTGTGAATGTTGCATCGAGTGCGATTGTGCCAATATCAACTTTTTCTTCCTGATGCACTTCGCGTGGTACATACCCAAGTCCCATTTCAACAACGAGTTCCATTTCGAGTTCGACACCTTTTTGTGTCACTTCAACAATGTGCTGTTCAGGATTAAGGATGGTTACTTGTCCAGGAACCTTTATATCGCCTGCAGTTGCAGAACCAGGACCCTTAACACTGAGATTAAGTATCTGTGGTTCGTCTGTTGCGAGTGAAAGGCGGATTCGCTTCAAGTTAAGCAAAATAGTAATGACGTCTTCCTTTACGCCTTCAAGCGTTGAAAATTCATGCGGAACGCCGTCAATCTTTACCGATGTGATGGCCGCACCCGGGAGGGAGGAGAGGATGATACGGCGAAGCGAATTACCCAGAGTATGTCCATATCCTGGGTAGAGACCGTCAATCTCATAGGTACCCGAGGTATCTTTCTCGGTTACGATACGAGGCTTTGATGGAAGTGCTACGTTATGCTCCATATTGAAACTTAAATAGTAATGTTTATAAGCAATTTTAACGGCTGTAAAATTCGAGCACAGCACTGATATCAGCTCCGACATCGCTTGCGAGCGCGCGATCTGGGCGTGCGGTAACTTCTCCGGCAAGCGTCTTCGGATCAAATTGCATCCATACAGGAGTTGTCGGCATTTCTTTTTCGGCAACCGAGGCAAACGGAACAGCAGTTCGGCTTCCTTCGCGTACTGATATTTTCTGTCCCTTCTCAAGTCGGTATGACGGAACGGTAGTCTTTACGCCATTTACGGTAACGTGACCGTGAGAAACAAGCTGGCGTGCGAAGCGGCGGGTATTTGCGAGACCGGCGCGGTATACGAAATTGTCGAGACGGCTTTCAAGAATTGAGTAGAGTGCGTCAGCAGGATTTGCTTCCTGCATAGCTCGGTCAACATAGAGGCGGAACTGACGTTCGGTGAGACCGTAGGTGTAGCGAAGCTTCTGCTTCTCGAGAAGCTGTTTTCCGTAATCAGAAAGTGCTTTTGGACGCTTCCCTGATCCTTTCTTCTTTGCTTCGGCAAGCTGAAAACGTGCAGTCTGGCATTTTTCAAATACCGCGCTACCAAGTCTTTTACAAATTTTATATTTCGGTCCGAGTTTCATAGTATGTTATACGCGACGTGCTTTCTTAGGACGTGGGCCATTGTGTGGAACAGGAGTTTTGTCCTGGATTGTGGTGATACCGATTCCCTTTCCGGCAAATGCACGGATCGAAGATTCGCGACCAGCACCAACTCCAGATACAACAACATCCACTTCCTTCATTCCAAATTGAATTGCCTTTTCTGCCATAAGTTCTGCAACCTTTGCTGCAGCGAATGGCGTTGATTTCTTTGCGCCATTAAATCCGAGTGCGCCAGAAGAAGATGCTGAAAGTACGTTGCCGTTTCGATCAGCAAGAGAAAGGATCGTGTTGTTGTAGGTAGACTGCACAAAGAGACGGCCGATCTCGACCTTCCGTTTGACTGCCTTCGAAAGCGCGCGTGACTTAAGTCCGCTATCACCTCCTGATCCCTGTTGTTTTACAATTCGTTTTTTTCCCATTGTGGTGTAAAAATTCGTCCTTCAGAACACTTTCTGTGTTCTATGTCTTTTCAAGCTTTCGACGACCAGAACCCATCGTCTTCTTTACTCCCTTAAGTGTTCGTGCGTTCGTTTTGGTTCGTTGACCGCGCGCAGGAAGTTTTTTTGCATGGCGAGTGCCGCGATATGAACCGATATCCTTGAGGCGCTTGATGTTTGCACCGACTTCTCGGCGTCGCTCTCCTTCAATGTTTCCGGTTTCTTCGACTGCTTTGCGGATCGCGTTCTCTTCATCACTGGTGACCTGCGGAGGCTTCTTTGCAGGATCAACCTTTGCGAGCATAAGGATTTCTTGTGCACGTGGGCGACCAATGCCATAAATCGCCGTGAGACCTATCTCAAGGCGCTTGTTGTCTGGAATAGTGATGCCTGCAATACGCATAATATTGTTTCTATCCGGTTTATCCTTGGCGCTGTTTATGGCGCGGATTCACGCAGAGGATATAGACAACACCCTTCCGGCGTACGGTCTTACATTTAGCGCAACGTGGCGCAATTGATGAGCGGACTTTCATACCAGTTGGTCGTGCCGTCTAAAATAAAAATACAAAACGCCTTACGGGCGAATCTTCCTTGTTAGAGCCTCTTTACGATCCGCGCCTTGCCTCCATACGGGTCAAGCTCGAGTCGTACTGAATCACCAACAAGGACTTTGATACGATTTACTCGCATCTTCCCTGACAAGTAAGAAAGGACAATATTCCCGTCTTCAAGCGCTACCCGGAATAGGGTGTTCGGAAGTGCCTCTTCGACAACTCCTGCGACGGTTTCTCGTTCCTCTTTCTGCATTTCAGGGTGCGTCAAAAAGATTACCAGAATTCGCTTTTTGCGTCAAATTAGACTGGAGTAACTTCATTATTGGCCTGCTGGTGCGGTGCTGGTTTCAAACAGAATTTTGATATCTGAGGCATTTTTCGGGAAGGAGCTCCGCCAAACTGGACGAAATACGGCTCGGGCTCGTTCAATTCCTGGATAGCCAGTTAGGACTGTATTTAGGGCATTTTCAGACTTTCCGGCAAGATCTGCGGCTAGTTTTGCCGTATCAATGTTCCATTGGATTTCTGCATTTCCCTTGATTGCGAAATTAAGCGAAGTCGCATTCCATGGATCGGTTACTTTAGGGTCGATAACTGGCGTTACCGATACTGCTTCTGGGTTTTTGAGTACCACAGGGGCATCGTCATAGCTCGGTACATTTTTCTTCGCAATAAGCTCTGCCAAGCTGTCTGATTTTACGATAATACCGTGAAGTGTTCCCTGGATAGAGACGACTACGTTAGCTCCGTCTACTGCCTGGGTTGGTTCATCGAACGTAACGAAGATACCGCCCTTCGGCATTGCATAGCCGAGTGGCAATTTACCAGTAGATTCATCAGTCAATTTTTGACGAAGCTTCTCTTGGATTGCAGTCTTTGCAGTTTCAAGTGCCGCTGGAGCTACGGTCTTTCGTGTTCCGACAAAGCCACCAGTCATTGGAGTCTTTGAGCGGGCATAAAAGCCTTCGTACTGTGGTGTTCCTTTAAACCCAGGGACTACAAAATCAGTGAGACCAATGTTGTACTTCTCCCCTGCTTCATCGGCATAGACAGCGACCTCAATACTTCCGGGCACCTTTTTACCGCCCTCAGTTGTTTGCCCAGGAACGGTTACTGAATCGTGGATTCGAAATACTAATCCTTCAGGGGTTGCGAAGCGAGTATTTTTTATGAGTTTTTGTGGCGCAGAGCTGTAATTGTTGTATACGACAATGTGTCCAGTTGCTGGAACTGACGCCGTTTCTTCTCCAGTTGCAGGAAGTGTTTGGGTTTCCGTTTCCTGCAAAGTCAAAATATCGTATGGCAAAGCATCGGCCGACGTTGAACTTGCGGAATCAGCTTTCATTCCAGGGAATGTACCGTCAACAAAAGCAGTTGCGGTCTTTGGGACAACAGTGAGTTCTGCACCCGCGAAGAAATAGAGAGCCGCAACTCCAACAAACAAGATAACAACACCAACAATGAGGCTCGTGACTCCAAACCATCCGCGCTTTTTCCTGCCACCACTTGGCATGGAGGAGCGAACTGGTGGTTCGGGTGGTGTAGGAGGCATTCTACGTGGAGGTTCTGCTTCTATTCGAGGTTGTGGTGGTACAGCACGTTCTTCAGCGACACGAGGCTCACGAACTGGAGCAGGAGCTGGGGGCGGAGTTACGAGACGAGGCGACCTTGGTTCACGGGGGCGAGCGACAATATCTTGAAGAGGAGGTTTACGTGCGGGCATATAGTTGCATTATGCGATAAAGATCTAGTATTGCCAATTAGTTATACCACAAGGAAAAACATTCAGTCGTTTGCTCATTTTACTACTGAAGTGCAAAAAACTTATCCACAAATATTGATGAGAGAATGATGAACGGATCAGCCCGTACCTCAAGACTCGCAGTGTATGCATTTTCAAGTTCAGCGTTTGTGACAAAATTTACACGTGGTGATTTTGCGCCAAGCACCAAATCACTCATATCAAGTTTTGATAATTCTGTTTTAAACCACTCCCCACTCTCTCCTTCTGAAATGAGAATAATGTCTTGCGGAACCGGAGAATGTTCAATTACTCCTTGAAGCGCACTCTTAAAAGAAAGCGCAAATGTCTCTGAAAGTGAAGCGAGTTGTTTTCCAAGTGCTTCAGAGACCGGTTCTCTTGTTCTTCCTTCGAGATAGAGACGGATACGCGAGCGTTCTTCTGCTGGCATTCGGGTTGAATTTTCGGTCAGCATGCGAATCAAGGTGTGTTCGCCAACCGGAAACGACATATTTTCTGAAAGCGCACCATTCGTCATTACAGAAATATCAGTCATCTCTCCGCGTACCTCCACAAGTAGTGCGCTTCCAATATCATGATACAAATCTCTAATTCCTGAGAAAAAAACCATCGGAAATGAGTGTGCATGCATTCGCGCCGATGGAAATGCACCTTGAATAACTTCTTGCACCTTTGATTCGAGCGATTTTGGGATAAAACTGACGAAGGTGTTTATGTCTGCGGATGTGGTTTTCTTTCCGTACGGATCTATAAAATGATAGCCGTTCAGTGCAACACCGACTGCATGACGTTCAATAAGAACTGGCTGCTCATTTTCACCTGAAACTTCTTTGAGACGTTTTGTCTCTTTCTCAACGGCGCTATCAAGAAGCTCTTTTGTAACAACAAAGGGCCTATCTTTTTCTAAGTGAACAGGAATATTTTGCGAAGCCGACCACGGAGAACCAAAAACGACGCTCGTCTCATACACGGCAGCATTTTTCGTGTTCTTGAGGCGCATAAGTCCTACTGTTTTCAAATCGAGAGCGGCCTCAACAAGAGTTGTGAGGAGCGATTTGGTGAATTTTTCTGGTTCGATGTCAGTTTGAAATGGAATTGGGGTACGGTTGGCGTAAATAATCTCTGGTTTTCCTTTTCCAGTCCGAATCAAAGCGCTCCCAACAGAAGAACTTCCCACATCAAAAACAGCGACTACTTTTTCCGCCTTATCAGAAAAGAGCCACGAAGAAATCATTGAAAAAGTATAGCATCCCCTCAATCTCGAAGTTAATTACACTGTGAAAAACACTATGAGAGAAACGCTTTAATGCGGCGAACGCCTGAAGCTACTGCCTCCTCTTTTTGAATTTTGAATGTTCCTGATTTTGAAATTTCAGAAGTGTTGTTTACATGCGGTCCACCGCAGAATTCGATTGAAAAGGCTTCCGCGAATTTCGGATTTTCTTCGGTTGCATCCTTTGGTCCAAGCGAATAGACCGATACAGTATCGGGATATTTTGCACCAAACTCATGTTCCGCGCCGAGCTTTTCTGCTTCTTCTTTCGGAAGTGTTGAGCGGATCATCGGCAGTTCTTCATTGATCTTTTCGTTTACAATTTCTTCCACGCGCTTGATTTGCTCCGGCGTCATTTTTTCGCCATGCGAGAAGTCAATGCGGAGGCGCTCGGCAGTGATATTCGATCCTCGCTGATGCACATGATCGCCTAAGACAATCTGAAGTGCCTTAAGGAGTAAATGATGAGCGGTATGAAGACGAGTTGTTGCTTCGGATGTATCTGCGAGGCCGCCTTTGAATTTTTGCTCCGCACCTGCACGAGAATCTTCGCGATGTTTTTTCATTGCTGATTGGAAACCATCCATATCAACTTTTGCACCGCGCTCGGAGGCAATTTCCTGTGTAAGTTCAATTGGGAATCCGTGCGTTGTAAACAGAACATACGCATCTTGCCCGCTAATCTGACCGCCTGTCGAGAGTTTTTCAAATTCCTTTAGTCCGCGTTCAAGTGTCTGTCGGAATTTATATTCCTCTTCGGTTACCGCCTCTTCGATTCTGGATATTGATTTTTCCAATTCTGGGTATGCATTTCGATAAGCATTTGCAATGATACGTACCAATTCTGATAAATGCATTTCTGGATATCCAATAAGATCTGCATATCTAACCGCTCGGCGAATAAGTCGACGAACAAAGTATCCTTGATCTGTATTTGACGGAAGCACCCCGTCCGCAATTAAAAAGACTGCTGCGCGTATGTGATCGGAAATAATACGGAAAGCATGAACATACTGCGGATCCTTGTATTGTTTGCCGGATAGTTTTTCTAGAATCTCAATTATGCTCCAGAAGATATCAATGTTGAATACGTCGCTGTCATTATTTACTGCAGCAGTGATACGTTCTAACCCACCACCAAAGTCCACATTTTGTTTTGGAAGGAGCGCAAAGGAACCGTCTTCTTGTTTTATATATTGCATGAAGACGGAATTTCCGATTTCAAGGAATCGTCCGCAATCGCAATTTGGATGACATTCTGTTCCCCATTTTGGATCATGGGGAGTTCCAAAATCATAAAAAACTTCGGAGTCAGGACCGCCCGGCTCACCAACTGGCATCTTTTCAGGAACTCCCGCACGGCTCCACCAGTTCTTCTTTGCATCGTAATAAAAAATTCTGCCGCCCTGCATGCCGACTTCATATCCATTTTCTTCTGAACCAATTTCGACAACCGTGTTGTCGACTCCTTTTCCTCCAAAAAGATTTTTCCAAATTTCTACTGATTCTGTGTCGCGAGGGACATTATTTTTTTCGTCTCCAATAAAAGCAGTGACGTAGAGTTTTTGAGGATCAAGCCCGAGCTCATCAGTCAAAAATTCAAAAAACCATGGAAGTTGTTCTTTCTTGAAGTAATCGCCGAGCGACCAGTTGCCGAGCATTTCAAAAAATGTTGTGTGACGATTGTCGCCGACTTCTTCAATATCGCCAGAGCGAAAACTTTTCTGCGAATCCACTAGTCGCTTCCCTTCCGGATGATCTTTGCCAAGAAGATATGGAACTAAGGGTTGCATTCCGGAGCCCGTGAAGAGTGTGGTTGGATCATTTGCGGGCACGAGAGATGCAGAAGGAATGATTTTGTGCCCTCTCTCCTCAAAGAATTTCAGATATTTTGTGCGTATTTCTTCTCCAGTCATAGTCGAAACTTTACCAGATTTTTACTCTGTCCGCAGGTTCCCGATACAGCTTGTCGCCTTTCTTAACCCCGAATGTGGCATAAAATTCTTCAGAATGAGCAAGTGGTCCATTTACACGGAACCGAGAAGGTGAATGTGGATCAGTGATTACTTGTTTTTTAAGCGATTCAGGGCGCATATGCGAAGCTTCTGTTATCGCATATCCAATGAAGAAAAGCTGCTCTGGCGTAAATCCTTGTACTAATTCTTGTTTCTTCCCTTCAAACGCTCTCTGCATTGCTTCGAATGCAATTACCACACCGCCGAGGTCCGCGATGTTTTCCCCAAGCGTTAGTTTTCCATTTACGTGCATTGAATCAGTCGCGATAAATGCATCGTACTGCTGTATCAACACTTCGGTTTTCTTTGTAAACTTTTCTGAATCAGCCTTTGTCCACCATTCCTTGAAATTTCCTTTTCCGTCAAATTGTTTTCCTTGATCATCGAAGCCGTGAGTAAGTTCGTGTCCGATAACAGAACCGATCGCGCCGTAATTTATAGCATCCGGTGCATTCGGATCAAAGAAAGGTGGCTGCATAATTCCTGCAGGAAACACGATCTCATTCATGTTTGGCCAGTAGTAGGCATTTACGGTTGGTGGTGTCATAAGCCATTCCGCCTTATCGGGCGCTTTTCCGATTTTTGCAAGCATACGCTTAAATTCATATCGATGAATTGCTTCCAAATTTGCGATCAAATTGTTGGAAGTTATCCGTACTCCTTTGTACGTCTTCCATTTTTTCTGATGACCAAGCTTTCGATTTATTTCCGAGAGCTTTACGAGCGCTTTCTTTTTTGTATCTGCGCTCATCCAATCAAGTTTTTGAATTCGAGAACGGTATGTACTGAACAGATTATCGACAAGTACGTTTATTTTCTTTTCGGCAACTTTGTCAAAATGTTTGAGAACGTACAGTTTGCCGAGTGCATCTCCGAGGGAGTGATCAATGAGTGAAACTCCTCGCTTCCAGAGAGGTTGGATTTCTTTTCTTCCCGACAACACCCTGCCATAAAAATTAAATTGCTCGGTGACGAATGCTTTGTTCAAGAAAGGCGCGTATTCGGAGAGTGCATGCCATTTGAAATATACTTTCCACTCTTCTGGCGAAAGAGTTTTGATCATTTCTGCCGCACGACGCATAAATACTGGCTGTGCAACAATAAGATTCGATACATTTTTAATACCGACTGCTTTGAAATACTGTCTCCAATCAAATGGTGCTTCACTGGTAAGCTTTTGCGGCGTTCGCTTGTTGTACTGCGCTTCGACATCCCGTCTCTCAACCGCAGTCATCGATGCTTCGGCGAGTCCTGTTTCAATCTGAAGCACTATCTGCATTGCATATGCCGCATCCTTTTTGCCATAGCCAAGAAGTGAGAACATTTTCTCGCCGTGTTTGACGTACGCACTTCTAATTTTTATCGAATCGGGATCTTGCTTGGTGTAATAATCCCGGTCAGGAAGAGAAATACCACCTTGAAAAACATGCAGTATATTTTCAGTGCTTTTCTTGTCGTCCGGTCCGACATAGATATTCCACAAACCTCCAATTCCGTCTTTGTGCATCTCGCCAAGGAATTTCGCAAAATTTGTTTTTTCGTTCAGTGAATTTATTTTTTTGAAAATCGGAACAAGCGGAGATGCTTTTCGCTTTTCTCGTCCTTTTTCATCCATAAACGAAATCCACAAATCTCGCACCAATTGCTCCGGAGTTCCTCGTGCTACTTTTTTATTTTTTTCTAAATCTTTTGCGATGGCATGAAGCTGTTCTCTGCCGTTTTCACGAAGAATATGAAAAGAACCCCATACCGCTTCGGTCTTTGGAATTGGATTATTTTTAAGCCACCTCCCTACCGAGTAGGCGTAAAAATCATCTTGTGGACGTACTTTTGAATCAATGTCTTTAAGTGTCGGACCTTGGTGTTTTTTTGTCGCCATAGTTTCTCGAAAATATCACAAATATCTTGCTTTGGCGATTTATGCTTTGAGCGCGCCTTCCTTGATTAGGAGTTTTCTCTTTACCTCACTGCCGCCGCGGTTGTAATTGCCGATTTTACCATCAGAGCGGATCACACGGTGACACGGAATTTTTGGATCAAAATTTTTCGCCATGATACTCCCGACTGCGCGCGAAGCGCCCGGACTTCCTGCCTTCTTTGCAACTTCTGCGTAGGTCATTACTTTTCCTTTTGGAATTTTAGCAACGACTTTGCGAACCTTGTCGGCGAATACTTCTTTTTTATTTTGTTTTGACTTTTTTGACATGATTTTTAAATGCATTACCTGCTAAATCTCGATAGGTACAAAATTCACATGCTCCGCCTCCAAATCCAGTACCGACTGGTGGAATATCATTTGAGTCGAGTACCTTTTTAATATTGGTGAGGGCAGAAGAAACCCATTTGTCGTCACCGGTGTACGGAATGAGAACTACATCAAACTCAAGTTTTGCATCGAATAGATCGACGTCTGATTTTCCATTCACATAGACAAAATATGCAGTCGAAGAAACGGTGAATCCGTTTTTCCGAAACAGCCATTGATACACTTCCATCTGTCTTTTGTATGACGGATAGAGATCATCAACGGTCGACGGACCCTCTTCTTTAGAAGTTGCTTTGTAGTCAGCAATAATAATTTCTCCTTTTGAATTCACCCAGACATCGTCAATCGCTCCACAGACAACCATTCTCGTTTCTGGGTCGGTGTATGCAACTCCTTTAAAATTTTCACGCCAAATATCGAGATCTTTGTGTGCGAATGGGATCGCATCCACTCCATTTTCAATCATAAACTGATGCGGAGTTTTATTTCCGCGGTGAATATCAAATTCCTTTTTGAGGAGTGCATCAACGGCGGTGTTCAGAGTAAAGGATGGGCCGCGCGGACGAGCAATGCCAAGTTTATTGTCGAGATAGAAACAGCGCTGGCATTCCATGAACACGTCAATCTTCGAACGCGATAGGCGCCATTTTGTTCCACCGTAGTTCCAGTCAGCATTTCGTGGCCCTTTCGCTTTTTCCATTCGCGTAGTATACCCCGCGAGAAAAATTGCTGCACCAAATTCCTACATCTGATCAGACACCGGTGATTCGGCGCCTTCTTCGTGCCACATTTTGAGGCGATGTTCCGCAAACCAAACGGCGCGGAAGACGAAGAGTGTCATGAGTGTTGCGAAAATCGCAATAATATAAAAACCAAAACCAACCGAAACGCCGATTGCCGCAGTGACCCAAAGTCCTGCGGCAGTAGTCAGCCCTTCAAGCGTCGAATGTCGAAAGAGAATTGTTCCAGCTCCAATGAAACCGATGCCGGTGATGATACCGGAGACGACGTGGAGTGGGTCGTAATGAATTCCGGCATCGGTGCTTCCGACAATAAGGAGTGCACTTGCGACAAAAAGTGTCGACGCCATGGAGACGAACGCGTGGGTTCGCATGCCGGCATTTTTTCCAGCAAGAGTGCGTTCGCCTCCGAGAATCAGACCAAGAATCATTGCAACAACCAATTGCAAACAGACGGTAATGTCGGTTGCTGTAATGAAATTTTCAACCATAGTTTATTTTGCGGTAAATGTTTGCTCTACCATCTTCTGGTCTACTTGAGAGAGAAGCGGCTTGTCATCTGCGAGAGAGAATTGTTTGTCCGATCCAGCATCTCCGTAGAGAACTGCATGGTAGGTTTTGCCGGCTTCAGTACCACGGAGAAGTTCTACGGTGCCGTTCCATGAACCCTCCGCGAACCACGCAGCACCAAGTACATGACCGAGTCCGCCATTATCATCTTCATGCACGACAACCCATCCACCGCCCTGTCCGAATGCAACTTTATCAATCGCGACCGTCATTCCTGCGCTCTGATCAACAACGGAAAAATCTCCATTTGGAACAAGTGAGCTTCCGCCACTACTCGTGACCGAGCCAGAACCTGAGGTTGTTCCGCCGGTTATTGTTCCAGTTACTGGAGTCGAGGTTGCTCCGTTTATTGTTTCATCAGAAGCTCCATGGTTACGAGTGACAAGCCATGTACCGCCGATTCCAACGAGAAGTCCAATAAGAAATCCGACCAAAACTTTGACCGTCATTCCCCATGACGCGTCCGTGTCAATAACTGCAATCGTCGATCCTTGTGTGTCCATACGGAACGCTTATTCGGTAATGAGATTATTTTACCGCGCAGCCCCTGGTTGACACAAGAGAGTACTCTCCTCAAGTACCTTTGCAATTTTCTGCTCCGGCATACCGAGATTTCGGAGCAAATCGGGATTATCGGGAAGCGATTTACAAAGCACGATGTCTTTTGAGAGAAGCTGCATTTTTTCAGATTTTGAGAGAGATGTTAGGCAGGTGAGCGGATGAATGCCGGATTCTTCAATCAAATCTTGAAGATTTCCCTTATCCGGATAACTCCATCCAACCATAGTAAGTCCCGCGCAGGTTCCGTACTGGATCGCTTGTGAAGTGAATTTTGTATTCGTAATCAGCCAACTTTCAGTAACGGGCGAAGATTCATTCTGATGACGTGCGGCTTCCATGATGTCCACAAAACGCGCGTGCACATAGAGCGCGATTTTCACATCGGACTTGTACCCGATGTCGTTGTGAAATTTAAGTTCTGCCGCGATACTTCGTCCATTTCCGGTCGCAAGCATGTCGACTTCGTGTTCCACACATTTACCCTTGAGCATTATGCGCGTTGCGGTGTGATACCCTTTCGCCTTGAAAATTTCTGCAACAAAATCTTCAAACGGAAATCCAGTTGGACCAAATCCAAATAGGGCTCTGCGGAGTGAGTAACGGCTCGCTGCAAAACGTTCCTGACGCTTCAAAAGCGCAAATGCCCGACGATAAATTTCTTCGGTTGATATACCGCTCCAAAAAATTGGTTCGAGTTCTCGAATAATCGCATCAACTGACTTCTCACTCACCCCAGAACGATTCAGGGAGAAGCGCAATTTATCGACACGAAACGGCTCTTGCGTACCGTCCGCTTTAGTTACCAGAAGATTTTCTGCCATGCTACTCGTCTACTCCGGAAGTAATATCGAAGACACTACCGTTAACTGTTCCTTTTATGACGGCATCAGTTGGTGCCTGGAATGAGAGCGAAAACTTTTCAGTGGCGTCAGTCTTTGTGCATGTGCCGCTTGCAGGGGTAGTTTTCAGTGTTACGGAAACAACTGGCGGCTTCGACTTATCAACCGTAACTGCGGTGACAAGCGTATCGCAGGCGTTTGGTTTGGTGACAACTCCCGAAACAGTGTGCGTGCCATCTGCATAGGAATCTGTTGCAGTGATTGCTGCCATACCAGGTGGAGGTGGTGGCGGAGGAGGTGGAGGTGGTAATTGATCGAGTGCGTTTGCCGGAAGATCAGCGCCAAGTGTTGTCGCCTGCATTCCACTTTTGAATGTTGGCGCATACAGCCAGAACATGAATCCCGCAATCCCGATGATTATAATGATAAGAAAGGGTGCGTTTTTTGCATTCATACCGCCTAGTATACGGCGCGCTCCCTACAGACTGCAAATCAGCAATCCCTACAGACTGGTGGATGCGATTATTCCTCCCCCCACGAGCTGATCACCTTCATAGAGAACCAGTGACTGCCCTTCTGGTACATATTCGATTGGTTTTTCAAAAGAAATGGTCGCATTTTCTTCAAAAACTTTTGAGATAGTTAGTGGAATGAGCGCTTGGCGATAGCGAAATCTACCGAGAAATTGTTCACCCTCTTTCGGAGAATTACCGGTCCACGAGCACCCGGAAAGTTCAATTGTTGTAATAGCAAATTCTGACGGAGTATCGGGAATGCGTTCAGAAACAGTGATGGTATTTGCGGGAATATCTTTTGAGACGATATAGAGCGGTTTTTGGCCGGGTGATTGTTTGGTCACGGTAAATCCGTGACGCTCTCCAAGTGTATAAAAGATCGCACCGCTATGGGTACCGATTTCGTTTCCATGGGTATCAAGAACTGTACCCGGCTCTGAAGTAAGGAAGTGTCCAAGAAATTCTTTGAAATCAAACTTCCCGATAAAACAAAGTCCTTGGCTATCTTTTTTTGATGCAGTTGGAAGTTTGAAACGTTCTGCATGCTTTCGCACTTCGCTTTTTTCCATTCCACCAACTGGAAACAGTGTTTTTGAAAGATGCTTCTGATGTAACGTCCACAAAAAGTAGCTTTGATCTTTTTTTGCATCAGCGCTCATACGGAGTTCAAAGGCGTCACCGTCTTTTGAAACCTGCGCGTAGTGTCCGGTTGCGACAAAATCCGCATGTTCCTGAAGTGCCCACTCAAAAAATGCACCGAACTTTACTTCTCGATTACAAAGCACGTCGGGATTTGGCGTCCTCCCCTTTGCATATTCAGAAATCATGTAATCTACCACTTCTCGTTTGTACACATCGGTCAAATCAAGATCTTTGAATGGAATATCAAGTAGCGAACAAACACGGATTGCATCGAGTCGATCAGCGGACGCGGTACATACAATAAAATCTGGCTGCCATACCGTGATGAAAACGCCCACGACTTCATAGCCCTGTTCTTTGAGTAGTGCGGCAGAGACGGATGAATCAACGCCGCCCGACATACCGAGATATACCAATCCTTTTGACATCGCTTTCAATGTATGGGAATGTCGAAGATAGCGCAAGGTAATTCAGCCTGGGGAGCTTGTAATGACTAAGCTTTTTCCTCACCAATTCACAGTCGAGCTCGTTTTGTTTCTGGCATCACTCGCCCCGCATTTGGAGAATGGAAAATTTTCCCCTCAAACTCTGCGGCGGTGGCGAATAGAGGCACGTAAAAGAAATCGCGGAGTCTCCGCTACTTATGGTATGAGACCAAAAATTAGAATGATACGAAAAGGGCGATAATGATCCACGGCTCGGGAGAAACCTCGAGCCGTAATTCATTAATCTATTTTCAATTGTTAATACAAGTATGCTCTTCGATTCGCAACATGCTGGTCAAATGTTTTTGCGTAATACATTTTTCCGTCATGACCGGTTAGGTAGTAGAGATAATTTGATTTGGTCGAGCTTGCAGCGGCAAGAAGCGACGCGAGTCCAGGATTTGCGATGGGGCCGGGCGGTAAGCCTTTATTTCGATACAAATTGTACGGCGAGTCGGTCGCAAGATCGGTCAAGGTCGGGCTGAACGTATTCGTTTCTTTGATATAGCCAAATACTGCATCAATTTGGAGTGGCATATTTATCTTGAGCCGATTGTCGATGATACCTGCGATTGCTTCGCGGGATTCAGTCGTGCGCGCTTCTTTTTCGAGAAGAGATGCGATAATCACCAGTTCGCGAAGAGATTTACCTGAACTCGACAACTGCACACTGACCGAATCGATGTGGCGTTTAAAATTTTCTTGCATCGCAACAATTATTTCACCTTCGGTTGCAGTTGGGAGGAAGAAATAGGTATCAGGAAACAAAAATCCTTCCTGCTCTTTTGCAAGGCTCGCAAATTTTTGCTCATCAAAGTCTATAAATTTATTCTTGAGTATCTCTGCGATTTCGTAGGATGTCGCTCCTTCAGGAATGGTTACTTTAATTGGATCAACACCGAATGACCCGTGCGCCATTTGCCACAATGCGATGATCGGGAGTGTTGTTGGTTGAATGACATATGCGCCCGCCTTAAGTCCTCGCTCTCCTCCGAAAAGTTTGAGAAGTACTGCCGCTGGAAGTCTGAATCGAATAACATGCTCCGTCTTCAGAGTTGTTGCGGCATCCATCAAGGTTTGTCCTTCAGTAATACGGATAACCGTTACTTGGCTCCCAAAGTGGGGAAACGTTTCTCCGGGACGAACCGCGTACAGTCCGCCAAGAATGAGTAAGAACAAAACAATCAGGATACTTTTTTCAAGAAATGAATGAGCGCGCATGACTATATCGGCAAATTAGCAGGTGCAGTAGCTCGTCTCGAAGTAATGCGCTCCAGTCCCGGCGTCGCTGCGGCTCGACCAGGAAAATGATAGACCGTTGCAAGTTCTTCTGCACTCATGACAAACACGTTGTGGTGGCGATGTTTTGCAGGCCAAAAGAAGAAAGAGCGTGTGCGATATTCGTGCCATAAATGTCGTTGATTTGCGCGGGTTCTGCTTCCCGTCCAGTCGCGGAGTTTGTAGTTGTAGCCAGTAACGAACTGCGGTTTAAATCCGTTGTACCCCATTCCTTCGGACGCATGTTCAAATGAGCGAAACATTGTTGGAATTCCGTTATTGCGGTTCGCGTGTTCAGTTTCTTGCTTATCGATGTAGATGATGCGCATCGAAGTATCAAAGGGCTTCTTTGTCGCGTTGCGTTGCATCGCTTGGATTTTATTTTTGTCGCCTTCGGTCAAAGCCATTGGATTTACTTTCCCATTCGCATCAGCCGTTTTTGACACGATTTTTGCAACCTCGCGATCAACAATCGAGCTCCAGAATTTGTAGTCGCCAGTTTTCTCATCCCGATATCTCTTTGAATGAGATCTGATTCCAATTTGAATAAAACAGTATTCTCCCTTTCCCATAGAACCTAAAAATTCAAGGATGGAATGGATTGGGTCAATTTTAAATTCTTCTTTTGGATCTTTGTCCAAACCAAAATCGACATAGGTGAGAATTGGAAACGGATCAGGATTTTGTTTTCGCTGCTCAATCCCCCAAAGTTTCATCGTTTTTTGATCATATCCAACTTCAGTCGTGTAATCAGGAACTTCACGAACTTCAATATCAGGATAATGCGCGTAGAGTTGCGACTCCACGATATTTTTGTAGTTTGCGCGCATCCAAATATAAAAATGCACCTTACCTTCGAGAGACGCTATTTCAAGAGAAAACCACGGCGCTGTTTTTCCCTTCCAATATTTATCCAACTCGTTGGAAGATTCATCCGTGTGATACATAACATTCAAAATCACTTCCATTGCACGAGGTGACTGCGTGATGTCAGTCGGAAGTTTTATCTCGAGAATTGTTTTAGGACGATGTACGTATTCAAACCACTGTATATAGCGCATCCAGAGTGTATACGCGTACATGATCGCAATTGGTGGAAGCCACAGCGGCGCAAAGCGGTACATCGCTTGGAGCGCTTGCGTCAGTGCGGTTAGGGTTGAATGATTTTGAACCGCAAATATTCCCCATAGGGTAAAGAGAGCGGCAACGACGTACGGAAAGGCGCCGGTTTTTTCAAGATATTCCCCAAATTTTTCAATTACTTCAGGCACGTTTGTTCTATACGTTTGCTATATGCAAACAATGAGAGGGATTACCTCTCATTGTAGCAAACTATTTGAAGTCTTGAAGCACTGTTATGCCCGCGCAAGCGTATAGAGTCCCGCTTTATTTCGCTTAAATACTTTAGTGTCCTGAAGATTTACAACAATCGTGTTGTTTTTGACATATCGCTCGTTGCGAACCTTTTCGATGATGTCTTCACGTGAGAGCGGACCATACTTTTTGAGAACTGATGCGATAACATCTTTTACCACACCGTTGGTATAGCCCCATTCAGCAAGTGCGTAGAGTCCGCGTCCAACGAGGACAAAGCGCTTGTCTTTGATGAGTTCGTTATGCGTCGTTGCTTCGTGTGCTTTCTTGTTGAAAACAGTCGTAATTGCTTTTGCAACTTCGCGGAAATGCATTGGAGAGCCATGTCGCTTGATAACCAAGTATGCGTAATCGCGCATACCTTTTACACGGACATTCGGAGAAGAAGTGCGTCCCCACTCCCCGAGTGGATTTTTGCCGAGTGTCTTCGAAAGACCGAGCCAGCGACGTGCGATTTCTTCATTCTTATACTTTTCGTTCAAATCTTCGACTTCATTCAAGAAGCGATTGATGAGTTCGGATTCAGGAATGAGATCATTATCAGAAATATCCTTGTAGAGTGCACGAAGTGACTCATGAATCTTGTCAGCAAGTTTTGGATCGATGAACCAGCGGTGCTGAAATTCTTCATCTTCTTTCATCTTGGTAAAGGGATCGCCAAGAACTAAAAGGAAGTGCACATGATTTTTTGTGCTCTGATCTTTTGCTGCCATTTCGAGGAATTCCTCTTCAGAAACGATACCGCCGAGTTCATCAATTCCTTTTTCAAGTTCGTCGAAGACGGCTTTTTCTGCCTTAAATACCGGAGACTTGCGAATTGAGGCAAGCGCGTAGTTTTCGATCTGGCGAACACGCTCACGAGTGATTCCATAGGTACCACCGATACCTTCGAGAGTGATGCGTTCAGCGTCATTTCCAAGTCCATAGCGACCCTCGAGTACTTCGCGGGCACGTGGAGGGAGGACCGAGATGAGGCGCTTGGTGACCTGCTTTGGTTTGAACGTCAAGGTTACTTTGTCCGTATTCATAGTAGGTGAAGTCATTTTTAGCACGTAACTGGGAGGGCGTCAAGACATTCCAATTAGACCACATTTTCCCCTCCCTAGACCACAATGTTCATGAGCCGGTCTGGTACATAGACTCTCTTCTTAATCGAGTCCCCTGTCAAGAAACGCGCAATGTTTGGATTTTCCTTAGCGAGCGCAAAAATGGAGTCTTCATTAGATCCACGAGGCGCAACAACTTCGCCTCGAACTTTGCTATTAACCTGAATTGGGATCGTTACTGTGTCAGATACCGTTTTTCCTACATCATATGTCGGCCACGGAGCAGTGTGCACTGAAAATGTATTACCGATTTTTTCCCACAACTCTTCAGAAAGATGCGGCGCAAATGGAGCGAGTAGTCGAATGAGTGTTTCGAATCCGATCTTCGATACTGTCTCCTCTTTTTCGAGCGTATTCAGAAAAATCATTAAGCTCGAAACGGCGGTGTTCATTTTGAGCTCTTCGATATCTTCTGTGATCTTTTTGATCGTCTGATGCATCAGTATTTCGAGTTCTTTCGAAAGTTGTCCTTCGGAAACTCGCTCTGAAGCGCGTTCAACGCGCTCAAGAAAGCGAAGTGCGCCAACCAAGTTGTCCGTGTTCCATGCAATTGCCTGATCAAAAGGGCCCATAAACATTTCATATACGCGAAGCGCGTCTGCGCCAAAGCGAGTGACGATTTCATCGGGAGACACCGTGTTCCCTTTTGATTTCGACATCTTCTCGCCTCCTTCGGCAAGAATGAGTCCGTGCGATGTACGCTTCATGTATGGCTCATCAGTCGGAACCAGCTTGATATCAAACAAGAATTTGTGCCAAAAGCGCGAATAGAGAAGGTGAAGTACTGTGTGTTCCATACCGCCGTTGTAGCAATCGACTGGAGTCCAATATTTAAGTTTGTCTTCTGCGGCAAATTTCTGATTATTTCGTGGATCAGCGTACCGGAGGTAATACCAACTTGATCCCGCCCAATTTGGCATGGTGTCAGTTTCTCGTTTCGCAGGTCCGTTACATTTTGGACAGGTTGTATTGACCCAATCAGTCATCTGCGCGAGTGGTGATTCGCCGTCATCTGTTGGCTGATATTTTTCGACGTCAGGAAGTACAAGCGGAAGTTGATTTTCGGGAAGCGGTACGATGCCGCATGTCGGGCAATGCACGACTGGAATTGGTTCGCCCCAATATCTCTGGCGCGAAAATACCCAATCACGAAGTTTGTAGGTTGTTTTCCAAGTTCCACCGACAAATTCAGTGATTTTCTTTTTTGCTTCTTCGCTAGGAACCCCATCAAATTTCCCAGAGTTAATCAAATATCCCATTCCAGTCCAGACTTTAGCTTCATCAGAACCAGCTGGCGGCGTGATTACGTTCCTAATTGGAAGATTAAATTTTTCGGCAAACGCAAAATCGCGTTCATCGTGCGCAGGAACTGCCATCAAGGCGCCGGTGCCATAATTCGGAAGCACATAATCAGCGACGAAGATTGGAATCTCTTCGTTTGAAGCCGGATTGATCGCAACAACGCCGTCAATTTTTACTCCCGTTTTTTCTTTTGTATCTCCGCCACGTTCAATATCGGTTTTATTTTTCACCAACTCTAGGTACGCTTTTACTTCATCTTTATTTTTGAGAACATGATGGTTGTCATCAGTTGCGAGCGTGACCCACAAGTGTTCGGGCGCGAGTACAAGACAGGTTGCACCAAACAGTGTGTCAGGACGAGTTGTGAAAACAGGGATCGCTGCTTCTTCTCCATTTGGTCCGCGATTATCATTTGCTTTCTCGTCAAACGTAAATTTAAGTGGGAAACTGATTTCTGCACCCTCTGATGGACCGATCCAATTCCTTTGTTGCATTTTTGCACGCTCAATGTAATCGACTTTGTCGAGATCAGCGTAGAGTCGATCCGCATACTTGGTGATTGCGAGCATCCATTGTTCCTTTTCACGTTTTTCGACAACCGTCCCACAGCGTTCACATTTTCCATCAACAACTTCTTCGTTCGCGAGCCCGATTTTATCTTTCGGGCACCAGTTAATTAAGGTCTTCGCTTTATACGCGAGTCCATGTTCAAGAAGTTTGAGGAAAATCCATTGCGTCCATTTGTAGTACGAAGGATCAGTGGTGTTAATTTCCCTTGACCAATCAAATGAAATTCCGAGCGATTTGAGCTGACGACGAAATGTATCAGTATTTTCCTGGGTGATGTCCTGCGGCTTTCTTCCCGTTTTGATTGCGTAGTTTTCAGTTGGAAGTCCGAACGCATCCCATCCAATTGGATATAGCACTGAATATCCTTCAGCGCGCCGCTTCCGTACGATGATATCCATCGCCGCGTAGCTTCGAACATGGCCGGTGTGAAGACCAGCACCTGATGGGTACGGGAACTCAACGAGTGCGTAGAATTTTTTCTTACTTGAATCCTCTGAGGCACGAGAAATCCCCGCGTCCTCCCACTTTTCTTGCCACTTCTTTTCAATTCGAGAATGATCGTACGCCATCAGAAAAAATTACAGTCTTCGGCGCACTATATTGGTTTTGCGTTTATTGGCGGAAATTTATCCGGATCAATAGTGCGTGTAAAGCAGGTCTCTCCAACCGAATGCGCCCAGCTTTCATCTCCCTTAATACCGACTGATGCAGGGTAACTCATATCCCGACCAATGTATCCAGATTGGACGGTTCCGTCGCGATTAAAGGTTGCGCAGAGTTTGAACGAGAGATCATTTGTGGAAACAATTGAGTACGTATACGCCTTTCCTTCTTGTGGGTCAGTTGGCACGACGCTTCCGGTCAGTGGGTCATTCAGTACTTCCAAAGATTCAGGCAATTTTTGTTTCGCTTGCCAATAGTTAATGATCTGCCATTGAATACTCTGAAGATCCGAAATTTTTTGCTGATCAAAGCGCATGAGTCGTTGTGTCGTCGGAGAACCCATTACCGCAAAGCCGCCGATGATGGAGCCAAACACGAGAACGAGCGCAAGAATTCCAGTAAGTTGTGCCTGCGGCTTATTTTTTTCCCAATACCCCTTAAGATCGAGAAGGTAGTACGTAAAGACGCTTCCGGCAACGACGAAAACTGCGAGAACTTTGAGGATAAAGCGATTACTGATTTCGCCGCCGAGATACGTGTTTACAAGCGCAACCAAGTCCGCCGCCATGCCGATTCCTGCAGCAAGAATGGTGATGTACATGAGCCACTTGCGGAATCCGAGTTCGCGCTTTTCAGGATTTTTGCGAACGTCTTGATTCAGAACACGCGTTAGGAACACATAGAGTGGAAAAATAATAATCAAGGTCGCAATTGAGAAGCGAATGCCCGTTGAATATGGATCAATATACTGAAGCGCGTCCGGAAAGAGAATATTAATGTACTCGAAGAGGAGCGCGAGGAGTGAAAATACGCTCGTGTAGAGAAAAATCATCGCCGCCAAGTAGAGGACGAAATCCTTCGGAGTGAGACGTGGCTTCGTCGATATACTTTGATCCATGTATGCTAATTAGCTCGTAATCAGTACATTTTACAATGAAACGAGTAGTTGTAAATGATTTTTGGGAGCCTGTTTAGCGAGGAAGGACAGCGGTCACGGCATTCTCTGTTTCGAGATATGTATCGATAAGTTCGATATCGCGAAGATCTTTTTCTCTTCCCATTTTCGTTTTAATCAGTTTCAAGTCGCGAAGGTTCATGAACTGAATCTCTTCAAGAAGGTCTGCACGTTCAAATACTTCTTGTGTCTGTAGAATTCCGCCAGCATCACCAAATATAGTGTGTTCTGGGTGGAAAATTTCAATTTCCGGATCCGGACACAACCGTTCAATTCCGTATTCATTTTTTACGGTCGGATATTTCTTCGATAATTCATTCCACAAGATTTTAGAAACCATGACATCAAGGTCATGAGAATCACGAATTCCCCGAACCGCCAAGGCACCTGAACTTACCACGACAAATTCCTTTTGCGGCCAGCCGAAGCTTTTGAGTTTTTCAAGCTGTCGCTGAAAATTCATCAAGATTAGATTTACGGTTAAATCTTAAACTCAATCACATCGCCGTCTTTGACGACGTATTCCTTCCCTTCTGTTCTGACCCATCCCTTTTCACGTGCTTTTCCGTAACTGCCAGCCTCAACAAGTTTGTCGTACGCGACGACTTCGGCACGAATAAATTTTTCTTTGAAGTCCGTGTGGATTGCAGCAGCGGCAACAGGTGCAGTTGAATTTTTCTTCGTTGTCCATGCACGTGTTTCATCTTCGCCGGTTGTGAAGTACGTCATAAGACCGAGCATGTCGTAGCCGTGTTTGATTAAATCATTGACGCCATCATCGACAACGCCAAATTCCTGACGGAACATTGTTTTATCGTCGTCGCTTACATCTTTGAGTTCGTTTTCAACGCCTGCATCGACGATTACGTACGATGCATTATTTTTTATCAGAAAATCCATGAGCTTTTGGAAACGCTCATCGTTCATTTCATCAAGATTATGTCCGCCTGCTTTTTTATTCAGCACATAGAGAATCGGTTTCATCGTGAGAAGGTGGAGCGTTTTTACGATTTTTCCTTCTTCTTCAGTGAGTGAGACCGAGTTTGCAAGTTTTCCGGCTTCAAGCGCTTGGCGAATCTTGGTTGCGGCTCCTTGTTCAAGAATGGCCACTTTATCGCCACGACGAACATCACGTTCCAGATTTGAAATTCGCTTTGTTACTGTTTCAAGGTCAGCAAAAATAAGTTCGAGATTGATGACCTCAATATCTGAAACAGGATCAACTCCTCCACTTACGTGAAGCACATTTTGATCATCAAAAATACGAACGACTTCAGCGATGGCGTCAGTTTCTCGAATATTTGCAAGGAATTGGTTTCCCAGCCCTTCGCCCTCACTTGCTCCTTTAACCAAACCAGCGATATCGACGAATTCAACTGCGGCAGGAATGGTTTTTGCGGAATGAGAAAGATCAGTGAGCGTTTGGAGACGGAAATCGGGAACGGCAACGATGCCGACCGACGGATCAATGGTAGCAAAGGGATAATTAGCTACGAGCACACTCTTTTTGGTCAGTGCATTAAAAAGCGTGGATTTACCCACGTTTGGAAGCCCGACGATGCCGATCGATAATGACATGGACATCGTTATACTACAGCACGCAGCAATTACCTAGAAGCAAAAGGCGACAATCGCCGCCTTTTCAAAACCTACAATTTACTATTCTTTTGGGGGGCGCATATCACTGAGCCAACTCCAAAATTTTGAACTATTTCCAGATCCGTCCCTTTCGGTATCCTCTGTTGGCGTGGTACCTTCGCCGGTTGAATCTTGTGGTACCTCGTCTGAGCCGTCGAGCTCAGCAGGATTCAACTTTTCCATAGGATTTCCTTCCATATTTGTTTGTGTCTATGAGTAATAAACGAAACTACTTAGATCTTCTTACTGCGCCCGTTCTTTCTTGATATAGAGCATGTCGACCAGCATAAGAAAGCCTGCAAAAATTACGACAAAGAGTACGTACCAAAGTACCCATGCAAAGTACGGCACTTCGAAGTTTGCACGGGAGAGAATCGTCGCAATCGCGTACATATACCAGGAGGCGCCGGTGATTGCTGGGCCAATTGAGTGCGGAATTTTCCGCATATCCATGAGGATTGCGTTGATGACGATAATTGCGAGAAGCGTCCACCGGAACCAGAAGGCGTTGGTGAGAAGAAGTTGGACACCACCTGCCGAATAGAAATCCGCGACCAAGAGAAGTTCGCTGATCACAATGGCGCTTAAGCCAATACGCATCACCAAATATACGATGCGCATAAAACTTCGCTCTTCCGAATCGATATGCCCGTCGCGCATCGACTTGTAATAAAAAATCAGCGCAAAGGTAGCCCCACCAATCGAAATCGACACGGCGAGTTGCTGTGCAACGAACAAAAATACGAGCAAGCTCATATATTATTTGCTATTAGCCATTAATTTTTGGAGTTCTGATTTATGGCGCGAAAAGACGAGCATTGCGGCAGACATCTGCTCTTTTCCGCTTTTTATCTCCGCTTGGATTTCATCATTGATCTTTTTGAAAAGTTCAGGATTCTCCGTCACAAGTTTCATAACCAATTCCTGCTGATCCTTCGGAAGATTTTTAAGTTGACGCTCGATGAGCTTCTTGGTGAAAAATTCTTTGAACATGTACCTGTAGTGTAACGCGCTCGGCGAATAGTTCAAGCTCGATGTGTAAAAAACGGAGATGCCATTTTTTGACCAGATGAAGAAAAAACGATATTATGTGAACGTTATATCATCTATACATATGCGAAATTACATTCCCCGCCGGCTTCCTTCGAAAGAGGAAATCCGTAGATTTGCGACGAGGAGAAACCTGCTTATCGGTGGGGTTATTCTGGTAATACTCATTGGACTTGCAATCTTTTTAGGAAATAAGAGTGCTGGCTCAGTTGAATCAGCAAAACTCCGTGAAGTAACGGTTTCAACGGTTGCTGCTCTTGGTGCTAACACCAGTCCGCTTCCGCTTGTAGGATCCATTCATTCTACTTCTGAAGCAACGCTCCGTACGGAGAAAACGGGAGAGGTTCGAGGCGTGTATGCGACCGTTGGACAATACGTATCTGCAGGAACAGTAATTGCAGAAATTGAAAATGCATCTGAGCGCGCGGCGGTCGCGCAGGCGCAGGCAATGTATCAGAAGGCGCTTGCCGGAACGAGAAGCGAACAGCTTTCAATCCTTCAGATCAGCAAGGATAATGCAAACGAAGGGTTGTCAGGTGCAATTTCAACGGCACAGACTGGACTTCTCTCTGCATATGCGACAGTGGATTCAGCAATTTTCCAATCAACTGACCCGATGTTTGTAAATCCGCGATCACCTTCTCCACACTTCAATATTCCTACCTCAGACTCGAGCTTAGTTACTCGAATCGAAAACGAGCGTGGCGCAATGGCAAATATTCTTACGCGCCAGGATTCAATGAGTGGAAAAACAATTTCCGCTGATGCAATTCCTGGAGAAATCAATTTAACCATTAGTGAATTACAGACAGTGAAATCATATCTCGATGATGTGATTTCGGCGCTCAACAAAGGAATTGCAAGTTCTGGACTTTCTCAAACTACAATTGACGGTTACAAGACCGGCGCAACAACCGCACGAGCAAGTGTTATTGCCTCTATCGCAAGCCTTTCTTCCGCAAGAGATACACTCTCATCGAAGAAAGCGGCGCTCGAAATCGCTGAAAAGAATCTTTCTCAAGGAGTTACGGGTAATCAGCCCGAAGATATCGCTGCCGCAGAAGCTTCACTCGCAGTTGCACGCGCAAACTTTGAGCATTCGGTAATCCGCACACCAATCTCAGGAACACTGAACACCCTCGCGCTCCGCAAGGGAGATTTCGTTAATCCATTCCAAATCGCGGCAGTCGTATCAAATAACGGCGCGCTCGAAATCGTCACCTACATTTCAGAACAGGAGCGCTCGATGATCGCGGTTGGTGCGAAAGTAGTAGTCGACAACAAAGTATCTGGCGTTGTTACGTCGATCGCACCAGGTCTCGATCCTGATACCAAAAAAGCAGAGGTACGAATCGGTGTGACCGGAAAAGCAAGCGACCTCACTCAAGGCGCGACGGTATCTTTGAATATCGAGCGAAAAGTAGTCGACACAAAAGCACCAAAATCAGATTCTGCTCTCATGCTTCCTCTTACTGCCGTAAAAGTCGGTACGAGCGAGACATCCGTATTCACTGTCGATCAAAATGGTCTTGTCTCATCTCACGCGATTGTTCTCGGTGATATTGCTGGCGACAAAGTCCTCGTAACGAGTGGTCTTACTCCAGAAATGGAAATTGTAACCGATGTTCGAGGTTTGAAAGTCGGTGATACCGTCCTTATCGCGTCTTCGACTATTTCGATGTAGGTTTCCATCAATTCCATAAGATATGTATTCTCTCTGGAAATTCTTCCTCACTAAACGAAATTTTAGCTATCTATTGCTCGGCTCACTCATCATTGCCGGACTCTTTTCGCTTTCTGCGATTCCAAAAGAGTCAGCACCTGAGGTGCGCATTCCAGTCGGCATCGTTTCGACGGTACTTCCCGGAGCATCGGCAATCGATGTCGAAACCCTGGTCACCAACAAAATTGAAGACGCACTTTCGGGAAACCTAAAAAATGTCGATAAGATTACGTCGGTATCGCGTGAAAATGTATCGATCATCACCGTACAGTTCAATTCTGACGCTGACCTCGACAAATCGATCCAAGATCTGAAAGACAAAGTGGATCGCGTAAAATCTGAACTCCCGGACGAAGCAAATGATCCAATTGTTTCCGATGTCGACTTCGTCAATCAACCCATCTACACGTTTTCGATTGGTAGCGAAATTTCTGAAGAAGAACTCAACAAACTCGCCGACTCTCTCGAAGAAGACCTGAAACAGGTGCAAGGCGTTTCAACGGTGAGCGTTGTTGGTAAACGCGATCGCCAAGTGTCAGTCATCGCGCGTAAGGAAGCGCTCGCGTCCTTTGGACTTGGACTCACTGATATCGTGAACGCGCTCTCACGAGCAAATGCCGAGCTTCCCGTCGGCTCAATTGAACTTGATGGCGTCAACTACGGCATCCAGTTCAAGGGCGATATTAAGGATCCGAACGAGATCCAGAATTTGCCGATTCTTTCTAAAAATGGACACGCGATCTATGTGCGTGATGTCGCTGATGTGATTGTCGGACTTTCAAAGCAATCGAGCATTTCTCGCGTATCTGCGGATGGAAAACCTTCAGAACCATCGCTTTCAGTCGCCGTATTCAAGCGAACGGGCGGCAATATTGCAAACGTTACTGATGCAGTTGGCAAACGACTCGAAGAACTTCAGAAACCCGGAGAGCTTTTGGAAGGTGTGACCGTAAACACCACACTCGACTCAGGCGAAGAACTTCGCAAAAGTCTTTTTGAACTCACGAGAACCGGCATCGAAGCGATCGTACTCGTGATGATTGTCCTCTTTTTGACGGTCGGATGGCGAGAAGCGCTCGTTGCGGGAAGTTCTATTCCGATTTCGTTCGTCATCGCATTCATCGGACTCAACTATTCTGGAAATACATTGAACTTTGTTTCTCTCTTCTCTTTGATTCTTGCGATGGGTATCTTGGTCGACGCCGGCATCGTCGTCGTCGAAAGTATGTATACGTTTGTCACCAAAGGAAATTCTCCGAAAGAATCAGCGTTCCTCGCAGTTAAAACCTACCAAGCTCCCTTGACTGCAGGCATTATGGCGACGGTTCTGATGTTCTTCCCGCTCTTCTTTATTTCAGGCATCGTCGGACAATTTATTGCAACGATTCCATTCACGATTATCTTCGTTCTCCTTGCTTCCCTCTTTGTTGCGCTCGTATTCGTGCCAGTTCTTGGCGTTTCCTTCCTTTCAACCGAAGAAAAAGGGCATGCGGGACATTCATGGCAAGATGAATGGTTTTATAAACTACAAAACTGGTACGTCGCATTTTTGACGCGCATTTTTGCAAACCGTCGTCTTCAAAAACAAATTATTCTCGTACTCGCAATTGGATTTTTCGTCTCTCCACTCTTCCCAATCAGTGGTCTCGTTAAAGTGATTTTCTTCCCAGGTGAAGATGTCGACTACGTCATCGTTGAAGATGAACTGCCGCAAGGAACCGCGCTCTCGAGAACTGATCTTGAGATGCGAAAGATTGAGGAATTCCTCTACGACGAGCCAGACATTGCTGCATTCTCAACATCAGTCGGTGCATCCAGCGAATTCTCAAACAACCCGACTGCGGATACCAAGTTCGGCAATATTTTCATTAACCTGAAAAAAGATCGCAAAATGACTTCGAGCGAAATGGTCGAGCATTTGCGCGAAAAGCTCGCCGGAATCAACACGAGCGAAATCCGCGTGTCAGAACCTTCAGGCGGCCCGCCGGTCGGCACCCCGATTGTTATCAAATTCCGCGGCGACGATCTTGATGCGATCAATTCCCTTGCCGATCAATCAGCGCGCATTCTTCGTTCGATCAAAGGAACGGCAAACGTCACTGCGTCTACGAAAGATTCTGAAACGGAATTTGTCCTCACCATCGACAAGGCGAAAGCGATTTCTTTGGGAATCGATCCTTCAACCGTTGCGTTCACGCTTCGCGCGGCAGTTAATGGCACTAAGGCGACTTCAATCAAAACATCCGGAAATGATATTGATATTGTCGTATCGGCAAATCTCAATCCGAATTATGTGACACCGGAAGATACGACCAAGACGACGATTGACTCGATCCAAAATATGCAGATCGCGTCTCCAAACGGTCCGGTACTTCTCGGTACGCTTCTCTCGACAAAGCTCGACACGGCAAGCGCCGCAATCACTCACGATGAGCGAAAGCGCGTTGCAACTGCGGCAAGTGATCTCTCGGCAACTGGAAACACTGCTGAAATTAATGCTGAATTCAAGAAGCGTGCAGCGACAGAACTTGATATTCCTGCGGGCGTCATCATGACCTCCGGCGGTGAGACCGAAGAAACCGACAAATCGTTTTCCGAAATGGGTTACGCGCTTCTTGCAGGACTTGTCCTCATGCTTGCTGTCCTCATGTTTGAATTCAACTCATGGCGCCATTCATTCTATGTGCTCTCCGGCGTGCCACTCACACTCATCGGTATTATGATCGGACTCGCACTTACCCGCCTGCCACTTTCCTTCCCATCAGTACTTGGTGTTATTGCGCTCGCCGGCATCATCGTGAATCACACGATTCTTCTTCTCGACGTGATCAACCACCTTCGCCGCGAACATCCAGATAAAAATATTACCGATTTGGTTATCGAAGGTTCCTCAATTCGACTTCGCCCGATTGCACTTACCAACATCACCACCATTATCGGAATGTTCCCACTCGCATTTACTGGTGGACTCTGGGCGCCGCTTGCAACTGCAATTATTTTCGGACTCTCATTCGCCGCAGTCATTACTCTTCTCCTCATTCCGATTCTCTACAATCTCTGGCCGGGTGTACTCCACGACTAGTCGTTGCGTCAGCAGAGCGTGTTCAGTATATTGATATCTGAACTTTTGGAGACAGCTGATGAAAGAACGGAAGTTTGGATTCGGCACGAGTAAAGTTGTTACGTATCTATTTCTATTCAGCTTAGCGCCTTCTTTGGCCACGGCAGCAACTGTTGACCGTAACATCGACCACACTGTTTTAGCGATATTATGTAGTTGTTTCATAATGACGCTTGTTGGGAAGGCTTCAATCCTAAGAATGAGTGAATCGGCCTTCGGAAATGCACCGATATCCTATTCAGATTATCCCCAATCAGAACTTCTAGATGCCCGTTGACAGTAAAAACGCCCTTTGCTAAGGTAATGGAGTCAAGTCAGACGGTGCCTCCCTCCCTCGCTCCGCCCCCTGCTCTTGGCGCCACTCTTCGGTGGCAATATTAGCGGGGGGCGAACTTTTCCAAGGAGGAAAGCAGTAAACACGACCAGATCTCATCGAGATACTGGTCGTTTAGTTTTATAAAGCCTGAGCAATTTTATTTAGAGAAGAATTGTCACCCGATTATGCGATACCTCAAGCACTCCTTGTGAGACCGAGAAATTTTGCTCTACATTTCCTTCCTTTGCGCCACGGAGATGAATAGTTCCTGCCTTGAGAGTTGAGATGATTGGTTCGTGATGGGCGAGGATCGTCATCACTCCACCGACGCCAGGCACCGTAACTGCTTCCGCTTCGCTGTCGAAGAGGACTTCATCCACGGACGCGATATGTATATGAAAAGTTGCCATTTTTATATTTTATTGTAGTATTACTTCGAATGACCTAGCGGGAGATATTCAATGTCTTACTGGATCGAGTTCGGTAAGTTTATGTTGTGTGCCTTGCCCGTCGGAATAGTACCAGTTGTATATTTTCTTTACCGCTATATCTGGCGAACCGCAGTCGAAGGAGCAGATCTGACCGATGGCTCACCTCCAAAAGATGGAGGTGAGCCATTTGCTTATTTCACTTCGTCAATCGATCCCTTCATGTAGAACGCCTGCTCACCCTTATCGTCGTGTTTTCCAGCAAGAATTTCAGAGAAGCCACGAATGGTTTCAGAGAGCGGCACATACTGACCCTTTACTCCGGTAAATGGTTCGCCGACGAAGAATGGCTGTGAGAGGAAGCGCTGAATCTTTCGCGCACGATATACAAGCGTTTTATCTTCATCAGACAATTCTTCGATTCCAAGAATTGCGATGATATCTTGGAGATCCTTGTATCGTTGAAGAACTTTTTTGGTTTCTTCAGCAACACGGTAATGTTCCTCGCCAACAATTGATGGGTCGAGTGCGGTTGATCCAGATTCCAAAGGATCAATTGCCGGATAAATACCGAGGGACGCGAGTGCACGCGAGAGAACGACGGTAGAGTCGAGATGTGAAAAGGTTGTTGCGGGAGCAGGGTCGGTCAAGTCGTCAGCTGGCACATACACCGCTTGAACCGATGTGATCGATCCCTTCGTTGTTGAGGCGATGCGTTCCTGCATCTTACCCATTTCTTCTGAGAGTGTTGGCTGATACCCGACGGCTGACGGCACACGACCGAGAAGCGACGAAACTTCTTGTCCTGCCTGGGTGAAGCGGAACACATTGTCCATGAAGAAAAGCACGTCCTTGCCCATTTCATCCCGGAAATATTCCGCCATAGTGAGTCCCGTGAGACCAATACGCGCACGTGCGCCTGGCACTTCATTCATCTGACCGAAAACAAGTGCGGTCTTATCCAAGACCCCCGAATCATTCATTTCGTGATAGAGATCGTTTCCCTCGCGCACACGCTCCCCCACGCCAGCAAAAACCGAATAGCCGCCATGATTGGACGCGACATTGTGAATGAGTTCCTGAATGATGACCGTCTTTCCCACTCCTGCGCCGCCGAAAAGTCCAACTTTTCCTCCTTTGATGAAGGGCGTCATGAGGTCGATCGCCTTGATTCCTGTTTCAAAAATTTCTGCCTTCGTTTTCTGATCAGTAAACGCCGGTGCTGCGCGATGGATTGGGAAATGTGGATTGCTTGTAGGAATTGCGTCTTTGCCATCAATTGTCTCACCGAGAACGTTCATGAGACGACCAAGTGCCGCCTCGCCGACAGGAACAGAGATCGGTGCGCCAGTTGAGTGGACTTCTGCACCACGAGAAAGACCAGAAGTGTCTGACATCGCAATCGTGCGTACACGATCAAGCCCAAGATGTTGAGCAACTTCGAGGACGATTTTTTCATCGCCATTTTTGACGACAAGCGCCGTTTCAATTTCTGGAACGCCACCTTCAAAGTAGACGTCGACGACTGGGCCGATGATCTGTTTTACAATTCCTTTTTCGAGTGTTTTTGTCATATTGCCCAGCTACTGTAGCAAAATTATGGCTCAAATACAAAACGCTTGACACTTCTATTTATTCGTGGTAATTTATCGCTAGATTAAACACGGACTCAAAGTCCCCCTGCTTCTGGGTCATTGAAGCGGAGAGAACAGATGAACAAGTATTGCGATGTTCCCGTTCTGGTCATGGGCCTACTGGTCCTGATCATTTCTCTCGGTTCAATGTTCGCTATCGCTTTCAGCGAGAAGCATTACAACGAGTTCACCATGCCGTTTTTGCTCAGCCTTGTCGGAGCCCTGATTGGGATCCTGATGATGGATCTGAGCGAAAAGAAGGTCAGCAGTCCAACATAGAGGACAGCACCTACCCTCCCGACTACACGTTGGACTCAATCGAGTCCCCCGCACCTCGGGGTTCAGGGGTGAGTAAAAACATGCTTGGTCGAAAGACATTACTTCTGTGCTGCGTCCTAGCGTTTGTTGCAGGGCTGATGGGGTTAGGTGCAAGTGGCATTCTAGCTACCAATCACGACAAGCTTTCTCCCAATCCTCCAGCATGGGCACAAGCATTCTGCTTCCTGCTCTTCGGTGCCACGCTCGTTGGCTCACTTATCTTCTGGTGGTTAATTAAAAGCCGAAGAATATGTAACTACGAAGAATGAATCTCTAACCGCATGCGAAGGTCTAATTCCTTCCGTGCGGTTTTACTTTTTAGTTGGCCATTGCCTCCATTCCACCGACGATTTCTGACACTTCTCTCGTGATGAGCGCTTGTCGCGCCTTGTTGTAGACTAAGGTCAAATCTTTTGAAACTTCTTTTGCTTTGTCGGTCGCATTTTTCATCGCAACCATGCGAGCAGAATGTTCTGAAGCGCGCGCTTCGATCAAGGCATGGTAAACCGCAATATTTGCAAGTCGTGGCATCAACACCGCAAGGACTGATGTTGGATCGGGCTCAACCGTAAATGCTTTGACTGGGGCTTCATCTTTTTCAGAAACATCGGAGTAGCGCCCGCGAATTGGGACAATTCCCTTCACAAATTCTTCCATACTCGAAAGGGTTACCGGAAGAACAGTACGTGAGACCGGTTTTTGTTCAAATGTTGATTTAAAATTGGTATATACAAGTACCGCTTCATCGATTTCTTCTGAGAGAAATGCTCGGAGTATCATGTCGGTGATTCGACTGACCTCATGCTCACGCGCCTGATCCTCGACATCATCAAAATGTTCAGCGATTTTGTAACCGCGCTTATGAAAAAATTCAAACGCCTTGCGGCCAATCGCATAAACTACTACCTGCTCGGGTTTCAGATTTCGTTTTTCAATCGCGGCAACAGCCTCTTTCAAAACCGATGCGTTCAGTGCTCCCGCAAGACCTTTGTCCGAGGCAAATACGACAAGTCCGAGTTTTTTAACTGGTCGTTTTTTGGAAAGTGGATGCGATGTGCCATCAATTGAGCCTGCTAATCGCTTCAAAATGCCAAGAGCAGCGGTCGCGTACGGTCGCCCGTGAAGCGCTTTTTCCTGTGATTTCCGCATCTTAACCGCAGAAACCGATTCCAAGGCTTTGGTGACCTTGCTCGTCTTCTGAATGGCTCGTATTTTGTTTTTTATTGTCTTAATTGCCATGGACTTGACAAATTCTGCACCTCCTATATATTACTTTTTAGTTATAGCGAGCTAAGTTATATTGACCTATATGGCTCATGGACGAGGGGTCGGCTTCTTTTGGAAGTCGGCCCATTTTGATTTCTTACTTTCCGAAGTACTCCGAGTGTGCAACTTTAAATCCCTCAAGCGCTTCCTTTAACTTCCCTTCCGTCGTTTCTGAAATTGCCTTTTCATTTTTAATCGCAGTCAAAACTTCCTTATGTTCACGATCAACATACGCAAGGAGTTTTTCTTCAACCGCAAGCACATTTGAAACTGCGACTGTTTCAAGAAGTCCGTTTGTCGCGGCATAAATCATAACGACCTGTTCCTCAAATGGAATCGGGGCGTTTTTCTTTTGACGGAGTGCTTCGGTAAGCCTAGTTCCTGAATCGATACGCTTTTTTGTTTCTGGATCGAGATCAGAAGCGAACTGCATGAACGCTTCGAGCTCGCGGAACTGTGCAAGCTCGAGGCGAATTTTTCCCGCGACTTTTTTCATCGCTTTTGTTTGTGCGGATGAGCCGACACGCGAAACGGAAATACCGACGTTGATTGCAGGACGAAGTCCTTTGTTGAAAAGATCAGACTCAAGGAAAAGCTGACCGTCCGTAATCGAAATGACGTTGGTTGGAATATATGCAGAAACATCGTTATCCTGGGTTTCGATAATTGGAAGTGCGGTCAAAGATCCACCGCCAAGTTTGTCAGAAAGGCGTGCTGCACGTTCAAGAAGACGAGAGTGGAGATAAAAGACGTCGCCCGGATATGCTTCACGGCCTGGCGGACGACGAAGCAAGAGTGACATCTGGCGGTATGCGACTGCGTGTTTAGAAAGATCGTCATAAATAATGAGCGCATCTTTTCCTTTTTCCATGAAATATTCGCCGACTGCCGCACCAGCGAATGGTGCGAGGAATTGGAGTGCTGCTGGTTTTGACGCAGATGCTGAAACAACAATTGTGTATTCAAGCGCGCCCGCTTCGCGAAGAAGTTCTACCATTTGCGCAACCTTTGATTCCTTTTGACCGATTGCAACATAAATACAAATCGGGCGTGTATCTTCAGGTTCTGATTTTTGATTGAGAATCGTGTCGATCGCAACGGTCGTCTTTCCGGTAAAGCGATCGCCGATGATAAGCTCGCGTTGACCACGGCCAATCGGAATCATCGCATCAATTGCTTTGATGCCGGTGTGGAGCGGTGTATCAACCGACTTTCGATCCATGACGCCGTAGGCAACACGCTCAACTGGGTAGTGTTTTGCTCCTTTAATAGCTGCTTTTCCATCAAGCGGTTGCATCAGAGGATCTACCACGCGTCCAAGAAGCTCTTCACCAACGGGAATTGAAAGCACTCTACCGGTCGATTTTGCAATCATTCCCTCCTTCACACGTTTTGTGTCACCAAGAATAACCGCACGTACTGAGTCTTCTTCAAGGTTCAAGACGAGACCGAAGACTTCGGTTTTTGATTCCATTCCGTGTGCAAGCGACTTTCCTTCCGAATCATCAAAGACAAGCATTTCGGACATGACGGCATTATCAAGTCCAGAAATTTCTGCAATACCATCGCCAACCGCGGTTACGCGACCGATGGTTTCGGCTTTTCCTTCCGGAGCGAAATGTTCGATTTCTGCCTTGAGGCGTTCAATAAGTGCTGTATTCATAATAATTTTTTATGCCGTCATTTTTCTATATAAATCAAGAAGCGCGCGTTTGTAGGTGTGATCGACGAGCGTCGATTTTCCCATATAGCGCCATCCGCCAACAATCGTATGATCAACGCGAACGGTAGGATCGACTGCCCCAAACTTCTCCGCATGTGCTTTAGCTTTTACACCTTCTTTTTCATGCGCAACAACAACCACTTCTTTTGCCGTTTTTGATTCTTTTGCCAAAATTCGCTCGTATGCAGAAAGGATGGCAGGAAGGAGTTTTTCATGACCACGACGCTTAAGAATCGCAAAGAAATGATCCTCATGCTTCCTGTCTTGCGGAAGTTCTCGAAGAATCTGTGCGTATTCCTTAGCAAGTTTCATATTAGTTGAGTTTTTCTCGAAGAATTTTTTCAGCGCCGAGAATAGCAAGCTTTGCGACTTCCGCTTCACTTTCTTTGAGTGCTCGATGTTTTGCTTCTTCAGCACGCGCTTCAGCATCAGAGAGAATCGCTTCACTTTTTGCTTCAGCTTCATGTACAAGCGCATTTCCTTTTTCGGTTGCGTAGGTCTTTGCTTCGGCGACAATCTCTTCTGCTTTTACGTTCGCATCCTTTATCAGGGATTCTTTTTCAACTTCAGCGAGCGCGAGTTTCTTTCCCGCTTCTTCAGCATCCTGCACTCCTTTTGCAATTTTCTCTTTTCGCTCGTCAATGATTTTCAAAACTGGCTTGTAGAGGAAATAGCGGAGCAACACAAGGAGCAAACCGAAATTGATCACCTGCGTTATGAGGAGTTTCCAATTGACACCGAATGCTGAAAATAAATCACCCATACTTTTGTTGCTAAAAACGTTCTGAAAAGGTCGGATTCGATTTTAGTTGGATGCAGTTCGAGGCGCACGAGAAAAATGACGCGAGCTGTACAGAAGGTACAGTGAGCGGCATTTTTCGAAGTGCAACGAAGAAATGCGCTGACTTAAATCTAATTAGACGAATTTGATGATAAAGGAGACCACCAAGGCGAGGATGCCCAAAGCCTCGGCAAACACGATTGCAAGAATCATGTTTGATACGATTTTGCCCGATGCGTCTGGATTGCGGCCGATTGCGTCGAGCGCACCCGCGCCGATCAGACCGATGCCGATTCCCGGACCGAGGACCCCGAGTCCTGCGGCAAGCGCCATTCCGATGAGTTTTGCTGATTCAACGTCCATAATTCAATCTAAAATTGCTAGTAAAATATGCCCGTACTGTAGCACAGAATTCGTCGAGTTTCTAATGGGCGCCCGCCTCCCCGCCGTGGGGATCGGTGATCGCCAATTTGATGAAAAAGAGGGTCAACATCGTGAAGACAACCGCCTGAATGAAGCCAACGAACATTTCAAATGCCATCAAAGGAACTGGCACAACGTATGGGACAAATAGCCCAACAACGGCGAGAAGCACTTCGCCGGCAAAAATGTTGCCGAAGAGACGGAACGAAAACGAGACAAATCGTGAGAGTTCAGAGATAAGCTCAATCAGACCGACGATAAAGTTGAACGGAAATGGCTTGGAGAAATTGATAAATTTCCCGCCATAGCGCCAAAATCCAACCGCGAGAATTCCGGCAACTTCAATCGTGATGACTGAAATAATTGAAAGCGCGAGGGTCGTGTTCAAATCGGTATTTACGCTTCGAAACAGTGGCGCAAACATTTCCCCATGGAAAAACCCGAGAGAACCAACGCCCGGCGTAAACTCGAGCAAATTTGAAGTAAAAATAAAAAGGAAAAGGGTCAAAAAAAGTGGAAAATATCTCCGTGCAATGGATTCGCTTTCGAGAATTTCGGTCGCGTAGTCGAGAATGAAGGTGAATGCGAGCTCAACCAAAGATTGGATTCTTCCAGGAATCATCCGAAGCGATCTGCCAATAAAAAATGAAGCGGCGAGAAGGAGCAAGGTTACTACGGCTGACGTCACAAGAGTATTGGTAACTGGAAAATTCCCTATGGTGAATAGGGTTTCGGGCGCGAGCGCTATCTCAATTCCATGCTCCATATTTCACGCGTAGTCTAGCAAAATATGGCGATTTTGTCTTTTACCTTTGGCGTTCGGCCGCAGTCCACTCATTGATTTCTCCGTTTGGAAAAACCTTAAATACTCGAATTTCTGAGCCATTCTCAACAGTGACAAGATTGAAGTCTTTTTCAGGAATAGCAACATTAGCGACAACTTTCCCTTCAATTCCAGGAAACTCGATTGCGATTTTTTCAAGGATTCCTTCGAATTCTTCAGAATTACCTTCGATATTATTTTGTCCCGGATTTTCTATAGACATACAAAGTGAAAAGAAAGAGTTACTCGCTCTTCCCAAAAAGAACCGCTGAATCCCCTTTCGGCGGAGAAGAATTTATTCGCTATGTGAGTTATCCGTACAGTTGCAGGATCGTAGCTGACTTCCAGACATTCCGCAATCGGCATTGTCGCATACTCCGGGACCTTTTTTCACCGTCCCACAATCGCCATCACATACATAGTGCTGCATAGTTTTCGTTCAGAGTTGGTAACGAGTACTTCTCTATTCTATCACCTCGATTCGCCGGCAAAAGCGAAGTTATCAACGTCGTTTTTTCAATTCTTCAACTTCCGTAAGGAGCTTGCGGAGACTCTCGGTCATCGTTTCGAGCGTTACTTCGTGCTTTTTTTCTCGTGCCTCATCTTCCTTTTCTTCTTCGGTCATTTCTTCGATATCGTCGTGGATCTCATCCATGTCTTTTTCAAGCCCTTCAATATCTTCACCGATATCTTCGACATCTTCTTGAATCTCATCAACGTCTTCTTGAATTTTATCGACATCTTGTTCAACTTCACGAAGACTTTGTGTGTTTCGGTTCACCGTCATTTGAATAAAAATGGCGAGATAGATCGCTTCAAGCGACACAACCGTTGTCAAAACCAGAAGTACTGAATCCCACGGTGCAAAATGAAGCGCCGCTGCGCCAAGAGACGCAATAAAAAATACGGTATGCACAAAGAGCGAGCTCGAAGAGCCGATCCATGATACAAACCGCTCGATTGGAGTCTGTTCCTGCCTCATAGTGAAATCAGTATATCACTAGCTAACGATAATTTTAGCAACTTCGTACAAGCCAGCAGCACCCAGACCGATAAAGACGATACTCCCAACGACCGCAACGATTGGATTTTTTACAATTTTAATCGTCGCATCAGGACTCACGTACAAAAAGATATTGAGGAACATATGACCAAGAAACGCACCGATTGCAAATCCGAATACATTAACAATGCTAAAGATCGGTACATATCCGGCAAAGTCATCGAGTCCGAGAATAAATGGGATGGTTAAGGAAAACATAAATAATGAGAGGAATGTTTTCTTTGCCGCTTCTCGCGTCTTTGGGTTTGGAACAATGCGTGAAAGAAATGGCTCAACGATTCTGTTAACAAAACCGAGCGCGTGTCGAAGTAAAAGTGAAAAATCGCGGAACCATTTCGGATAGCCGCGTTCCATGCTTTCGATGTGCGGCAACCCTTCTTCTGCTAGACGGAAAAGCACGAGTGCTGCGAGGAAAATCATTATCGCGAGGAGGAATTCAACTTCCTTAAAAAAGGTCCAGACAGCGAGCACGATCATCGTGCCCGCTGCATTCCCTACTGCGGTCCCGATCTCGATCGCAACACGATTTTTCCATCCAGGATACTCATGCATGAGTCCGCCGATAAAAATTGCAAAATCGATTGACGTCTTAAGATAAATAGTGAGACCGATCAAAACGTCGACGAAAAGCACCTGCGCTTTGATATCGACAGATGTAAATTGATTGAGAATGATAATTTCAGCCCACAGAAGAAGTACCAAAACGCCGCATACAACAGCGGTTAGCGTAAGTGGAATTACTTGTCGTTTGAAAAATGATTCAGGCATTGCCTTATAAGACTACCAGGTTTCATTAAAAACGCCGCACAAAATTGCCAACAATACTTCTTCTTTTCCTAAATAAATTTTGATACGATCAGGTTCATCTATGGGCCTGTAGCTCAGCTGGTAGAGCGCTGCATTCGCATTGCAGAGGTCAGGGATTCGAGCTCCCTCAGGTCCACAGAGTCACAAATCTTCATGACTACAAAAGCATCACACGGGGCGTAGTGTAACGGTAACATGCACGATTCGGGTTCGTGCGACTCCGGGTTCAAATCCCGGCGCCCCGACCATATTATTGAAAAGTGTATTACTTGTATTGACACCTCTTTTCAATGGGTATATTACATAGTCTGGCGTTTTGACATAAGGGTATTTTCCTAGCCTAAGATACTGTTCCTTACCTTATCGAATAAGGTTTCCAGAACTTTGCCTCAAATTACTTAGGGGCAGAATTCTTCAAATCTTCCTACTTGCGTTTTGCAAGTAATTCGTGCGCGCATACCCAAAGGAGCGATGTACGCGGGATTTTTAGTGTTTTCCGCCATCTACATCTTTCCTTCGGGCATACGATTACAGTCTTATAACTGTTCGCATGACCGATCGGTTCTTTGTTCTTCGACAACTCAACCTAACACGAAAGGCACGACATGCTTGGCGTCTTACAGGGTGTTTTTGGATACCTCAGGATGGATACGGAACATCTTGTTCCGAACGGGAGGCTTGATCCTCGTTTCTTGAGACATGACATTCCGGCAGGCATCAGCTTGTCGTTTATGTCGATTGCATTCGCCCTTGGTATTGCAAGCATTTCTAGCTATCACCCGATGGGTGGTATCGTGACCGCACTTATTGGCGGCGTCGTGATGGGAATACTTGGCGGCTCATACTACGGTATTTGCGCCAGTGGCGCAGGTCTTGCTCCACTGATGGCCAGTGCCGTGATGAATCTTGGCTATGGCGATGTCGATCTTGGTATCGCCCGTGCTTCCGTGGGACTTCCTCTTGTGGGAATTCTCATGTGGTACATCGGCTACAAGAAGAAGGCTACGGTCTTCGCTTCTCTGTGCACCGAAGCTCTCATTACTGGAGCGCTCGGCGCTATCGCAGTCATTTTGGCAATCAGCCGTTTTGGCGCATTCATGGGTGTGAAATTTACCGCCCGTGATACATGGGGCATCGTCTTCGAAGCTCCTTCGCACTTCGGTCAAATTCCGGAAAACCTGCACGTCGCATGTACGACGGTCTTCATCTTCGCGGCCCTCATCGGCTTTGCGCAACTCAGCGCATACGGGAAGAAGCGCGAGAAGAAGGGGTTCTGGTGGAATCTGGTAAAACATTCTCCACCACAGATTTCGGTGCTTCCGATTGCAATCGCGATTGGGTACAGCCTCGATTTCACTCCATGGCAACGTACCCAGCTGCCTCCGCATTTCACTGACGGCTTGATCTCTCCCTCGGTCTTCTTGGGAGCGGCGTACGCGATTCTGATCACACCTGATTTGTGGTTTGCGTACGGCAAGCTGGTGTTTACCTGTCTTGCGGTTGACGGTTCGGAAGGTATCGCAGCGATGCTCGGTCTTGATAACCAGGACCGGTACAAGCGGCGTTCTGACCCTGATCGGGTATTGGTATCGCAAGGTATCTCAAATATTCTGTGCGGCTTTGTCGGCGCACTTCCTGCGGTCATTGGGATCGCAAAAAGCACGAAGTGCATCACCATCGGCGGCCGCACCGCTTGGGCAGGTATCATTAATACCTTCTTTGTGTTTTTGTGGGTGATCTTCTTCACCGACGTGATCAACCACGTGCCGACTTCGGCGCTCGCGGCGATTATCGTCTACACCCTCTGCACCAAACTCTTGCATCCAGACCGGCTGCGCAAGCTATATCACGCCGGTCTCGATCAGCTCGGTGTCGCCATCACCGCTTTCAGTTTCAGCTTGTATTCTGGCGACATCTTCTGGGGAATACTCCTCGGAATGCTCGCTCAGGTCGGCATTGTGGCTGGCTTCGCCATTTGGGCCTCATGGAAACTGATGCCCGAAACAACTCTCCCTGGCGTCCTCGAAAACGCTTGGGCACTTTGGAAGAATCATTCCGTTGAATTTACGACGGAGCACGACGGCGTCCATGCACACTTCAAAGGAGCGTGGCTGTTCAATCACTCTCCCGAGAAGGCGCTTGCTGAAGTCGTGGATCTTCCTGGCACGTTACATATCCACTTCGCTGGCGGGATCTTGCTCGCTGATCATCCGACCTTAAGTCGGGTTCACGCATTTGCAGAACGGCATGGTGCCGTGCTGCACGTATGCCCATCTCTTTGGGCAGTCTCCGGACATCAACATGCAACTCGTATTCGCCTACAGCCGGCGCTTATGGCTGCATAACAACGTTCTTTAGGCCTTTCCGTTAGGTTGAGGCCAACTACTTAGAGCTTCGCGTCTTGTGCGCGGAGCTCTTTTGTTTTGGAGAAATAATCTTGTGTATCCAAAGTGCAATTTTAAAGCTTCCATATTAGACTCCTCATATCCGCCCCCATAGCTCAATGGATAGAGTGCATCCCTCCGAAGGATGAGATCCAGGTTCGACTCCTGGTGGGGGCACAACTACAATTCCTTCGGAACCAGAATCGGTCCTTCGGTTACTAGCTGTACGTTGAATGAGATAACGCCGATAATGAGTCCGTTTTCTGTTTCAATATTTACTTTCCACAAACCCGGACCCGCGTTGTTTTTTATTGAATACCCACGATACCCGCGATCTTCCCCACCGACAATTGGGAATGAAATCTTGCCACCATCAATCCATTCTTTTCGTTCAATTGAATACTGGAACCAATGATGGACGACCGTGGTACCAAAATCGGTCGGCGCAAAAACCGCAGAATACACGTATACCGGCTCCCCTGCTGTTATTGAAATTGTTTTTCTAAAATGAAGTAATTCTTTGAGAAAATTCCTGCTTTCGAGTTCAGTTGTTGCTTCATAGCCGGTGTTTGTTCGCTCGACTGAATGATAGACGCCGACTTCGCGAAGTCCAAGTGGAAGTGGCGGAATGATGTGGGTGAAGTACAACAGGTTGGTCGCAATATAAATACAAAAAATAGTAGCGGTGATTCCGAATCCATTTTCCTTGATCTTCCCTGGCGCAACACGTTCAATCAAATCAATGACGACTGCGATACCGATAAGTGCAACTACTCCAGAGACTATGAATATGGTCGTCCCCATTATTCCAATCACAACCGGAATGAAGAATATGAGGAAAAAATACAGCGCGGTAAAAAACATCCCGAGATAAAAGACGACGCGGAGATAGAATTTTTTAGCGAGCTCATTACCAACAATAAGAACAAAAAGAAGAAGTAGAAACGGCCAGCTTGAAAATAGCGCGCCGGACCGGGAGTAATAAATAAGATAGCGACCAAAAAGACCGCCGAATGCGAATTGGATGGCAATAAGAAGCCACGCTCGTCCTTCTGGAGAAAAAAGCCCACGTCCACCTTCTTCGGAGCGAATCAGGAAAAAGATGCCGATTCCTGCAATCAGCAAATAGAGGACAAGAAGCGCTTCGGTAAGAAGAAAGTCGATTCGAACGAGCGTTACACTGTCGATAAAGAACGCGAAAATAAGAGCGATTACCGATGCACGGCGTTCATATTTTTCGACATACGAGCGGATGCGCGTAATGATCGATTCGTCCTTCACCTTATGCATGAGAATAGTATCTCATATTTTAAAACGTCCTGAACGCACCCTATGTTACTGTCCCGTTTTTGCCTTGAGCTGTGCCTTGAGATCAGAAAGTTGTTTTTCGAGGTCGCTGATCTGTGTCTTGAGTTTTACGACATCGGGAGAATCGCTATTGGTCGGAGGTGTTGGTGGAGTGTTTGATGGTGGAGTAGGGATACTCGTGATTCCTCCGCCAGCAAAATTGAGGAGTGCGGTTCTCGTACGCTTACCTACATATCCATAGCCAGTTGTATATTCCTCTCCATCACAGACGATCTTTTGTGCACATTGGAACTTGCGCACCGCGTCCCTTGTAAGAAGTCCATATTTGGTCGTTTCTTGTCCAGGAGATCCAGGCCCCGACTCCGCAACCGTAAATCCTGCATGATTCAAAATAATCTGAAGTGATTGCACTTCCTGACTCACTGTTCCGAGACTCAAATCAGACGCGAATACTAAATCGGCACTTGATGTATTGGTGCTTGGAAGCGATGTTGCCTCGACCGTTGTTTTGGTTTTCCAACAATCAAACGAAGAAAGCCATGGATCGGTTCCGTCTTTTGCGTAGAGATAGCGTGCGTAGCCGATGTTCCCTTCAAGTGTATTGATGTCGAGACCGATTGATTTTGCGTATTCTTCGTGCACTGCTTTTCCGATTTGGAATACACCAATCATTCCGCCTGACCCACCATCGAGTGGTGTCCCGTCAGAATTAAACTGCCTGAAACCCGATTCGCATTTTGCAATATTCTGCATGACTGCAGAGTCGGCAAAGTATTCGCGCACACGCGCTTCAACTGCTGCAGAGGAAAGATACGGATTTGGCGATGTTGACGCGGTAGTGCTTGCATCCTCTGCAAGTGCGAAAATCGGAGCTGATATAACAATACTCGTAATAATTGCGCTGTAGATTGATCTTCGCGCAAAAGATGAAGATCGATGATTGTGAATGCTCATAGGTAGAATCTTAGTGTACCAAACGACTAGTGATCGGAAAATGTCGATTTGCACAAAAATACCTGCGTACTCGCAGGTATTTTTGTGTCATGTAATCGATTATTTTTGGCGGATGCCAAGAACTGCAGCGGTGAGTGGCTGTCGTAGTGTATTACCGTTAAAGAGTCCCCAGTGATTGTCGACCATTCCGCCAGATGGAGACGTGCTGTAGGTGAAGTAATACATCGGAACTGGATAAATCTTCAGAAGTGCCATTAGGTCCCCGTTTACTCTTGCCGCATGTGCGAGATCAGAATCGTAGAGTCCCGTTTCCATGTCCGCATTTGTTTCACTCACATAGACGTGTCCGTAGCCAAATACTTTGACCGCATCAGCGATCCTGCTTCCGTTACAGCCATACCCGCAATAATTATTAAGTCCGATGAGATCGATCGAGCCAAGCCCATGTCGTTTCCAGAGTGGAAGAAAATCGGACGAGGTCTCGTAACTTACTTTGCCGGAATATACCGTGTGTACCTGCGCTGCAAGCGATTTTAGGTGCTCAACCCATTCATCTTGGGAAACGTCTCCTAATTCGTATTCCTGCTCATTACCGATCGAAATTTGCGGAATGCCATTTGCCTGTGCCCACTTTGCTCCGCTGATCATTTCTCGATCATATTTGGCAAAATCGGATCGATATATTTCTTCCGAATCACCACCCATGATGACGGACATACCTTTTGACTTTGCAAGAAGCGCCACTGCCTGAGTATCGGTATTCATCAATCCTTTGTATGCAAGACGAAGGCATTTGATTCCGACATTTGAAAGCCTCGTGAAGTCAATACTTGCTTGATTCATGTCAGTTCGTCCAGTTGTTGCATGACCATAGTTCATACAAAGCTTGCCACCAACTGGAAGAACGGGGCCAGGTGGGAGCGGAGCAGGACCAGCTGCTTCTGCTTTCGGCGTTAGACTCCCTCCTCCAATAAAAAAGGCCGCAACTGATGTAGTAAGTGCGGCCGCCATAAGGAACAACGTGAATGTAATCGTGCGTTTTTGTGATAAGGGACTGTATTTGCTAAGTGAACTCATAGGTAATTCTTAACTTATAATATGATGTCTTCATATACATTTTAGGAAGACAGCGTGATCGGAGACGATAAGGATTCGATGGCAATTACGTAATATTTTGTTCAGACGATATAGAAAAAATATGGTCAATTCATTTTGAAAATGAAGAAAAAAGAGCAAGAAATTCCTTGCTCTTTTCCAAATTAACGGTTCACGATTTTTCGGGGTTGGAGAGTTCGAAAAATTTTAGGCGATTGGGTTATTCTGTTTCTGGTGTAGGTCGCTCGAGCCGATTCATAAGCCAACGTTCGTTCGCGTTTGGCTCTACCCCAGATTCCTCAATGCATGTGAAAAAATCCTCAACAACGTACTCTTCTTGCTCCATTACCATAGCAAGATGCTCTAGTTCGGCTTCGGTGAGCTCCCTTTCAGCAACAAGTGCTTCAAGCGCCGATTCGGGTTCAACTATTTCAAAGATGTTTATTTCCTCTTCGGGAGTGGGTGGGAGTTCTGGGGGACCTTCGTGCATGTAGAGAGTATAGCAGAGATTCGGTCACGGATAATTAGGGTGGTCACAAATAAATTTCCTGACGGAAATTTTTTCGCGACCCCGACTCGCCGTCGCTAACGCGACATGGCTCCGGCTTCCACAAACGCACAAAATCCCGCGCAGGCGGGATGTTTGTGTCGTTTGTGGACTACGCTGGGTTTAGTTGGAACTCTTTAGTAGCAGAACTGAAGCTCTGGTCGGAGTTTCAAGCTGAAATGAAGGCATACGCTACTGCATAAGTATACCAATAAAACTATGGCAACAGAAAACATACAAAAACGGACAGGTGCAAACATCAACGACATTCTTCGGAAGAAGAAGCTAGAGGAAACGCAGGTCAAAAAGCCCTCTCAAACAGTGGCTAAACCCCCTGTATTTGCCTCTCCGACAGTCGCTAAACCCAAAGTTGAGGATAAACCAATACCACCTCCAAAGAAGACCGATATAGCCGATAAAAAGGCGAAATCTTTGTTTAGGCATTTGGACGATACTGGACTTGAGCAACCCGACAAAATGCTCGTATTTATTCGCTGGTATGCACTTCCTCGCCAGTTGAGGAAGCCAGAAACTCAAGAGAAACTTTCAGAGAAAATCGGCATACACAAAGATACCTTCGCTAACTGGAAACGAAGGGCTGGTTTCTGGGACGAAGTTGGTGTTTACACTAACAACTATTTCCGTTCGCACGCACCCGATGTCTTCTATGCACTTGTTCAACACGCAAAGCAAACTGGAGACCCACGAGCGGTAAAACTCTTTGCTCAACTCTTTGAGGGTTGGAGTGAGAAAATCCGTACTGAAGATGAGACACAAGATACTCCACTTGATGAGGAGCTGAAAGCACAAATCGCACACGCGATACACAACATTGGTCTTTCTGTAATCAAAGACAAATACGAAGATACTTTGTCCACAGAATAAAAAGAGTAACGTCATACGTTCATTACTCCGTAGAGAAATGACCAAAAATGCCATTGAATAAATGGTCATTTTTTGATAAAATACAAATACAACTCAAAAGGTTGGAGACCTAACCCTTATAGATTTTCTGTAAGGTATGGTCGCTAAAACGCGATGAACATAAAAACCCTGTCATTAGGGCGTTCATCGCGTTGCCAAGGGAAACTTTGGTAGAGGGTCGCAAGACCCTTCCTAGTGGCAGGATTTTTGTGTGCCAAAATCTTGCTACTAAACAATCACTTTGTCGGAAGTGGTTGATTAGAAACCATTTACTAAAAATATGGAACAGCAAGTAAAGAAACCTTTTTACAAAAAATGGTGGGTCATTGCACTCGCTATTTTCTTTGGTGTTGGTCTTATCGGTTCAATGTTGGATAGTACTCCAACAACTCAAACAGAAACAGTAACGAAGACAGAGCAAACAACTACTGCAAACAAGCCAAGCGAACCTGTTGCAGGTAAACAGTACGTTGAGGTTATGAAGTTTAGTGGTAACGGGCAAAAGAAATCAGAACCGTTCACTATCACTGGTAGTCGCTTCAAGATTGCATACGATTGTAGTGGAGACACAAGTGCAACGTATTGCGGAGCATTTGTATTCAAGGTCGGCAGTCAACTTCCTCAAGGCGTGATGAACAGCCCGAAGGCAGTCAAAGACGAAACAGTTATTTACGGTTCAGGTGAATACTACATAGACGCAAACACTATGGGTAACTTCACGATGACCGTATACGACTACAAATAAGTTTACGAACGTAGCACTTGTGCAACGCCTCACTTGCATTTGAGGTGGTGCTTGTTAGGTTCAACATATAATCCTATGACAACAAAAAAATCATTTGTAGTTTATTCGTGTGGTCATTCAAATCGTCCAATCACTGACTTTCTTGGTATTCTCAAAAAATCCAAGATTGAGGTTTTGGCAGACGTTCGGACAATACCCCTATCCAGATTTTGCCCGCATTTCTCTCAAAAAGCCCTTCAGGACACGCTTGCTAAAGCCCACATAAAATACCTCTATCGGGGTAAGAACTTGGGCGGTAGAGGCGTAAACGTGGGTTACGAGGAAGCCATAGATGAGCTGGTCGGACTGGCAAAGAAAGGGACGAGGGTTGCAGTGATGTGTAGTGAGGGTGATTATCACGATTGCCACCGATACACCACGCTCACTCCCTCTTTTGAGGAACGAAAACTAACGGTTGAACACATTGTGTATGAAAAGAAAACTGCCAAGCGTAATAAGTGAGCCGTCTCTACACGAGAACATTTTTGATGGACTTGATGTGTCAGAGACGACACGCAAAGAATACTCCGCTCGTATCGGTCTATTCCTTTCATATGTCCACGCTCGCGGTTTCAATGAGAAAAGCTATCTCTCTTTCAAACGATACTTACAATCACGCACTGATTATTCAGTCGCTACTAAAAATAAATATCTTACTACCTCTCGTGTCTTTCTTCGGGAACTTACACGCAGAGGCAAACTACCTTTTGATGTTACGAATAATGTAAAACAGTTTAGACAAAGCAAAAGACATAGACGTGAAGGACTTTCAGATAAAGAAATAAAACTACTGGGAGTGAAGATACAATCACTCCCAAACACGCCGAGAAATAGTCGCCTACGGGCGATGTTTTCATTATTGGCGTATCAAGGGTTACGGCAGATAGAAATAGTCCGTCTTGATGTTGATGATTTGGTACTTCACAAAGGGGTCGCGTACATACACGGTAAAGGCGAAGACGACAAAGAACCTATCTACCTCACACCTGCTACCGTCAAGGCACTTACAAGCTATCTGAAAGTACACAATCTCACTGACGGGACACTATTCCGCAGTATGGGAAATCGGAAGACAGAGCGATTGAGTACGATGACCATAAAGCGTGAGATAGGAGAACTCTTTACTGAACTGGGTATTGAAAAGACCGTACACGGCTTCCGTCATTTCTTTGTTACTGAACTACTCAAAACTATGGACGCACGAGATGTGAGAAAGTTTAGCCGTCATCGCTCGCTTGAAATGTTGATGATTTATGACGATGAGGTATCAGTCAAAGCAAAGGCACAACACGTCTTTACTGCGATGGAGAAGTTTGTTTGCATATAAGCAAAACACCCCTTGTCGGGGTGCTTCACTTCTTGCTAATGATTTGTTTACCGTACCTTTGTCCACGTTGCTCCGCTATCGGTGCTTTTGTACACGCTGTTTTTATTCGTAAGTGCGTACACCGTGCCAGTCGTAGATTTGCTGTGCGAAATATACAGCACTGCTTCACCTCCAAATGTTTCTGGTATTTTCTCCCAGCTTTTACCTCCATCAACACTTTTACCCATTCCGCCGAGCTTTTCGGAGAACGAGAGTGCGTTGGTAGAGAGAGGGTCAACAGCAAACACACTTACCGCCCCACCTTCTAGTTGTGGAGATATGCTCTGCCAAGTGTCGCCCTTGTCGTTACTTACCACAACCCCATTTTGAGTTGAGGCGTAGACAATACTTTCATTCTTTGGGTCAGATGAAAGTGAGATTGGTGCAACTGTGCCTTTTGCATATTCCCACGAACGACCACCATCGGTACTTCTTTGGAGTTTGTTCCCAAAGAAACCGTACACGATGTCAGGATTTACTTGGCTCACGGTCATTGAGTGGAAGTCAACGCGACCACCGAGACCGTCAGACAAGCGTTCCCACGTTATGCCTCCATCAGTAGTTTTCTGAAAGCCGATGTTGCCTCCGCGTGATGGGTGTCCGCTACTGAAGAATGTGTTTGCGTCAGTAGGGTGTGCAGAGAAGCCCATCAGGTCATCTCGTACTTTACCGATTTGGAATAGGTCTTTATCGCCTTGAAGAAGATACAAACCTTCGTGTGTGGCAATGTACACCTTCGTTGCGTCAGTAGTATCTACGGCTATGCCGTGAGAATGACTGAATGATGTTGCTGGAGTAAGTGCATTTCCAGTAGTACTTTCTATTGGCTTACTGCCAGAACTAAACAGGAACAGTCCACCGACAATGACCAGAACGACTACACCACCTATGAGATAGTTTTTCTGCATAGGTTTTATTGGTTGAACCACGTCTTACGCCACTCTTTCATCATTTGGATTTCTCCTGTTTGAGCAGTGATGATGTCGTTGCCTAGTTTGATAAGCTCTGGTCGCTTTGTTCCTTTGAGGAGTGCTTGTGCCATTTCAACCGCTCCTTCGTGGTGGATAATCATTCCATCAAGAAACGCTAAATCAAGTGCATCTCCTGTTTTACCCTCCAAACCCATCATCATTCCACCCATTGCACCGTGCATACCTGATGAGGTTGATATAGGTGCTTGCTGATATGTCGGACGGCTTGTACCAACAAAGTAACCAATCACGAGACCGAGTAACAAGGTTAGTAGACCAATAACGAGAACATTGTTTTTTGTATTTTCCATATAGTTTTAGTTGCTAGTTTGTAATAAGAACAAATGCAACAAAACTATGGAGCGCGAGGACTTATGACACTGCCTAAAAGTACTTCTCTAAAAGAGGGAGCGTGTGTTTCCCTTGAATATGAAAAAAGTGATTTTAGTTGCGAGGTATCGGGTGGGTCAAAGAGATGTCGTAACCATACCCACGCAAGGACTAACGAAAGCAAAAGTAGAAGAACGGTTGAGAGTTCAGCAGGGAGAGCGGTAAACATCGCTTGCCACGAAGCGATATGGTCAAAAATGTTCATCTGACACAATGCAGTTTCGCCGATCATAAAGGGACAGTTGCTCATACCACCTCCCATCTCGTGATGTTCCATCGTTGCCATTGCTGGTAGGGCAAAAACACTCACATACAAAAATGCCGTGATGAGTATGCCGTAGAGGAGTGTCTTTGTTTTAGGTAAAACGTTCATATTGGTATTTTAGCATTTTCTATGTGCCATAACTCTCATTACATTACATTCAACTATTCCTCGCCTTTGGATAGCTTTTCTAAACGGTCGTAGTGGTCATCATCAGCGAGACGGATAAACTCAAGTACATTCTTTGCTATCTGTTTACTTTCCAGCATTGAAGCGGATATAGGTCTTGAGAAATCCTGTCCGTGTGAGTACTCGTGCAGGAACTTTACAATAAAATCACCAGTCCCTTTCTTTAGTTCTTCTTCACTGGAGACGAAACGATGAGTTACGATGTTTGTAAAATCCTCTGTCGTTTTACACGCCCACTTGAAACCTGCGAAATACTCCAAAACTTTACGGGCTAGGTTTGCCACAAGAGGTTCATCAAGTTGCTCAATATCACCTGAGTATCTATACAGTCGTGAAAATAAGTATTGGTACTCACTCTTATAATCTTTGAGCAAGTTTGGTAGATTATCAACTTTTACTTCTTGAGGTGTCCCTGTTTTGTTGTGAGAGATAAAAAATAGTGCCGAAGTATCTCTCATTTGTCTGGTGAGATACCAATCTCGTATGAGATTGAAAAACTCAAAGTTGTGGGTAAGTACAATCAACTGTCCAGTATCTTTTAGTTGCCTTTTTAGTAATCCAAAAGTACGGAATAAGAAGTTGCTGTCCTGACTGTCTACTGGGTCGTCTACAACAATAAGGCAGTTCTTTTTATCACATCCGTCTTCTTCTAGTTTTACTAGGAAATAGACCAGAGCTAATACACTCGCTTCACCCTCGCTCAAATGTTTAGCATTCTTGTCCTTTCGCTTCAGTACATATTCTATTTCCTTGCTAGCCGTTTCTGAAACCTCTAAATGGATATACTCACTGCCAAAAAACTCTGCCAAGATGGCATTGATTTTTTCCACTGCATCAGTGGCATTCTGCAATGACGCTTTTTTTGTTTTTATTTGACCATCAATGACAGACCGCTCTGTCATTGTTTTAGCTATGTCTGCCCTTATCCTTTCTTCCTCTTTCTTGTGCTTGAAGTACTCTCTATCGGTTAGAGTTTTTGCGATGATGTGTAGCTCAATGGCTTCTGCTGATTTCTTCACCTCATCTGCTATCGTTCCAACTTTTCTGTTGTGTTCTGCGATAATAGTGCGTATCTTTTCTAGTGCTGTATTTGCCTTAGTTATAGCTTCGGTAGGATATTCAATGGGCGTGTGTTTCTTTGTGTGGTCGTGAAGATTAGTGCTTTTTTCTTTCAACTGGGATACTAAAGAAGCTATTGCTCCCTCAATGACTTTTACTTGAGTTGATAGCTCACTCTTTGGGGTCTCAAACTGTCTCGCTAGCTCAGGGAAAAGAGTATTTGCTTCCAAGTTGAGTGCGCCACTTGCAAACTGTGTATTGAGAGATGACACAGTACTTTCTATCTGCGTTTTAGCTTTCTGTAACTCGTCAGTAAAGAAACTCCCAAGATGAGTAAGTAGGTCATCAGAAAGATTACTTTTACAGAACTTACATTCGTTTAGTTTTCTATCTCTGTGCAGTTCGTAACCCTTTTCAACCCAGTCGCGGAGTGGCTTGTCATCTTTTAGCTCCTCAATCTCGGTGATGGTGATGGAGGTGTTTAGCAATCCATTCGCACTAGCAAAAATAGTTGATAAATCAGGAATGTCTGCGATAGTAGTTTCTATTGCTTTCTTCTCATTTTTTATCGTGTCCTTTTTCTCATCAAATGTTGTTGCGTCCAATATCAAAGAAGTAAGATTGCTTTCGCTAACGTTTCCGTTCTCAAGTCGCTTATCTACCTTTGTTTTGTTGTAGCTTCTGCCGTAGTAACTACTACCTGCAAGAGGTGTGTTTGCAAACTGCTGTGGTACATCACTTCCTGCTTTTGAGAGTATTGCATTTAGGTCTGGGACACGATTGAGCTGTTCCTCTAGCCCAATAATAGTTTTTTCTTTTTCCGATAACTGTGTACCAAGTTCTTCTATTTCTTTCTGTACAGCAACATTTTCCTTGCCTAGTATTACAATCTTTTTTGCGTGGGACTGCTCAAAGAGCAGGTTTTCAGATATGAAGTCCTCGTTGAAAACACGAACATTCAGTGAGTGAGTCGGTAGCCCTGTTTGCTTGATTAGTCCACTATCTGTATCAATAGAAAACTCTATCGCAGTGAGGTCTTTGATGTGAACCTCCTTTCTTTCAAGGAAGTTGAATACACGAGAGATGGTTGTCTTTCCCGAACCATTCCAGCCATATATTAGATTGTATTTTTTTAGGTCGTCTCCAGCCCAGTTGAAAACATCAAAGGCGTCCGTATTCTTTATTTCTTTGATGCGTTTTGTATTCATAGGGTTTCTTCATATCAGTTTCTACCTGCAAAGGCGTAAACTTTCTCTTTCAGGTTATGTATGAAGCCATACAAACCATCGGGGTATTTCGCTTGGATAGCTTCTTTCTTTGCGTTCATATTCGGTAGGAGAAATGCCTGCGCGGAGAGATTTTCTTCGCCACTGTTTTTGTACTTCTCCATAATCTCGCGGATAGCTTCGCCAATCTCCTTACCGTATTGGTCTATGCTCTTGGAGTTCTGCCTCATAAAGTGCTTCACTCGGTCTTCGCGTGTCATCAATGGAGCGTCAAAGGCAATGTGAGCAACGATGTCAAAAGCGTCTACATCTTCTAGATTCTCAATAGATTTTATGAGTGTGATATTTACCTTCATTGCCTCAAGGTCGGAAATAAACTTCTCACGCTTTTCTGGGTCTAGCCAGATAGCACGAAGCTCATCCGAAGAATGGATTGTTTGAGCAATCTTTTCTTTAGAGTATTTGCGGTACTCCGCATACGAGAGCTTCATACCATCAAACTCAACTTCTACTTCTTCATCAATCGTAACCACAATGCCTTTGACAGTTATCTTCTTTGGTACTGCCTTCCACGATTTCAATCGGAACTCATACGGAGTTTCTTCTTCGTTCTCGTGTGGCTTCAGTTTATTGCTCAACTTCTTATATTCTGGGTGTTCAATACTGATACTTACAGCGTCATTTGATGGCAAGCCAAAAATCTTGAAGATACCGTCTGCATCTGTCTTTCCTAGTTTCTCCCAGCGTCCAAGTTTTGCTTTTACTATTGCACTTGCGATAGGGGTCTCCGTTTTGTTGTCCACAACAATACCCATTACGAGTTTGTCATAAGGTGCGATTGGTTCTTCAGGTGGCTCTGGTGGTTCTGGTTTTTCAGTTGGAATATCCCACTCGTCAATCAAGCGAGTAGCGTTGGTGAAATCTATAATCCTAAAGAAGCCCTTTCCATCAAAGAGACGTGAGCCACGTCCAAGTATCTGCTTGAACAACACGCGTGATGCGATAGGACGCATAAAGACAATGTTTTCAACGTATGGAATATCAACACCAGTTGAGAGAAGGTCTACCGTTGTAGCAACAACAGGCATTACTCGTTCCTTATCTCGGAACTTTGTCAGGTCATCTTTGTCTTCGGCAACGATGCGAGTAGCATAATCCTCATTCGCTTTTAGTTCGTTGAGCTTATCTTTTACCGCTTGTGCGTGTGCCATATCTACGCAGAAGATAATGGTCTTGCCGTATTGGTTGGTCTTATCCAAAACCTCAATAACTTTCTTTGAGAGTAGGTCTATCTGTTCTGGGATAGTAACTGCACGCTCATATTCTGATGGCTCGTAAAAATCTTTTACTTCCTCTGGTTCTATATCATCATCGTAAATAACTTCTTCAGCAGAAGAAACATTCAATCCTTCTTTGTAGAGGTTGGTTGTAACCTTGAAGATTTTGTACGGTACTAGATATCCGTCCTCAATCGCTTGTCCAAGTGAGTACTCAAAAACTGGCTCGCCAAAGTATTCGTAGACATCAATGTTGTCTTCACGCTTCGGAGTAGCAGTCATTCCAAGTTGTTGTGCTGATTGGAAATGCTCCAACACATCACCCCAGTCGCCATAACGAGAACGATGACACTCATCAATCACGATAAGGTCAAAGAAATCAGGTGGTATTTGTTTGTAGAGGTCGTTAGTGAAAAGGGTCTGGTATGTAGCAAAGTACATATCTCGGTTGGCATTGAAATCACCGCCCTCAATCTTGCATCGTGCTTCACCAAACGGCTCAAAATCTCTACTATATGCGTCATCACGAAGGATTATTCTGTCGCAAAGGAAAAGTACACGGTGAATGTGTTTTGACTTCACGAGTTTCCACACAATCTGAAATGCTGTAAAAGTTTTACCAGTACCTGTCGCCATTGTAAGGAGAGTAGTTTTCTTTCCTTTGACGATGTTTTCAACGGTGTTTTTTATTGCTGTTTCCTGATACGAACGAGGACGCTTTGTACCTGATACATAAAGTGGGTATGTAAGGGCGTCTAGTTTCTGGTCAGAAAACCCTTTCCATTCCTTGTACGCCTCAAACATTTCTTCAGGGGAAAGGTAGCTAGAAACTTCTTCGGTTTTTAGAGTACGACGGTCGTGGAGATGAGTTGTCTTACCGTTAGAAACGTATGCGAAAGGTACATCAAGTCGCTTTGCATAGTCCTGTGCTTGGCTCAAGTGTTTGTGAGGTTCTACATCTTCCGCTTTTGCCTCTAATACAGCGATAGGAACATTGTTGAAAAGAAGAACATAATCAGCGAACTTCGCAGTCGGAAGACGTTTGTAATCCTCTCCTTCAACGTAGAAGCGGTCGTCAGCAATAGGATAGTTGCGAAGGATATATTCCTCTTTCCATCCGTTTTCGTGTATTTGTGGGTCTATGATTTTGACCCTTGTATCATCTTCTGAATATGGCATATTATTTTTCTTTGACTACAAAAGTCGCTCTCAATACTGAAGAGCGCAGTCCTGCGAACAACGCTTTTTGTTTTAGAAGCAAATCTGTAACAAGACCGACTTTTGAGTCAATAACTTTGAGGGACTTTTCTAACCTTTCTGATATTTTTTTCTGTTCAGAAATAGGAGGCAAATCCACAAAGATTTTAGAGTATTCCGATATCCAATGACGCTTGTGTTTCTTTACAGGGAATGTAATGGATTGCAATAAATAAAATACATAACGAGGGTCTGCCTTATCTTTATCTATATGCAAAATCTTCATAGCAGATGACTTCACCTTGAAAGGAAAATCTACGTATTTTGTTGCAGTAGTAAAATCATCAAAAATAATAACTGGGAGTTTTTCCTTTGGGAAAATACCGTCTGTTTCGCCTGTATAGCCCAAGATGAATGTTTTTCCAGCCGTAAGCACAGCAGTTTGTTTTTCATCTGCTGAATATACTGATGAACTAACAATATATTTTGTTGGCTGTTCGTATCCTAGTATTTCTTCAAGTTGTACTTTTTGTGTTCTCATATATTTATTCGGCGGTTGCCTCTTTTAGCTCCAAAAGGACAGCGTCTATCTTGTTCTGGATATCCTCTATTGCACGAAGTGTCTCCTTTGGAGAAAGGAGTACCCTTGTATCTTTGGTGTTTGGATTTTTGGGGGTAAGGTCAAAACCACCCTTTTTTATTTCCTCAATAGGAACTATCCACGAGTTTTCAGAAACTTCACGCTTTTTCCATTGCTCAAAAATGTCCTCAAGATGAGAGTCGCCTATATTCTTTTTTCTCTTTGAGAACTTGCCGTAAACTTCGCCAAACCATATTTCTTTTGTAGAACCAGTTTTATCAAAAAAGATTAGACTCGTCTTTACGCTATTTGCACCCATTTGAGCAAAAACTCCCGATGGCAAAGAAATAATCGTATGTACATTGAACTTCTCTAACAACTCCTGACGTATTCGTGCGACAGCCCCACCACCAAACAATACATTGCTTTCTGGAAGGATAACTCCGCAACGCCCACCATTTTTTAGGTGCTTCATAATGTACTGGAGAGCCAGTGCTTCCGTTGCTCCAACCTGTATCGGGTAGTTATTCTGGACTACTTTTGATTCTTCTGCACCGAAAGGTGGGTTGGTCAAAATAATATCCCTCTTTGTTTCTTCTGATACGTTATGGACGTCTTCCATAAAAGTATTTGAGCGTGTGAGATTTGGCACAAGAATATGATGGAGAATGAGGTTCATTGTCCCGATAAGGAACGGTAGAGGTTTCTTTTCTTGTCCATAAAAAGTTTTTGTTTGCAGTGTTCTCCAAGCCCGCACATCTTTTGCTGACTTTTCGTACAGTTGATTGAAACTCTCAACAAGAAAACCTCCAGAACCTACGAATGGGTCAAAGATTGTTTCTCCTATTTTTGGGTCAACAACTTTGACCATCAGACGAATGATGGGGCGCGGAGTATAGAACTCTCCTGACCAGCCACCCTCACTACCCATAGCTTGTAGGATTTCTTCGTAGACCTGTGAAAGCAGGTTTGTATCCTGAAAGTGGTGTTTCTCTATCTTGTCCAAAATACCGATAACATCTAGGAGATTGTGAGGTGAGCGAATACGATTGCCAGAAAGCTCACGGAATATCTCACCGATTTTGTCTCTTTCGCGAGTACCTTTCAGGGACTTGAGATAAGGGAATAGCTTTTGATTGATGAAGTGTACAAGCTCGTCCTTGTCTTTCCAGTCCTTTTTAGCCCAAGAAGACCACTGATACTCGGTATCTATGACCGCTTTGTACTTTCTTCCCTCCGCTTCTTCAAGTTCTTTGAGTTGCCACTCAACACCCTCAAAGACCTTCAAGAAAAGAAGCCAAGAAAACTGCTCAATGTAGTCCTTTGCACCAACCCCATCATCACGACGAAGAATATCGCATACACGCTTGATATCTGATTTGGTTAGTGCGTCCTTTGTTGGTTGTGGTTTAGTAGTAGTTTTCATTTTTTCTTTTTTGGCTTCGTCTTTTTCGCAGGCGTGTTCAGATTGAGATTTTCAACAAGAAACTTATTGAGGTCATCTCTGCGAATACGCCACGAATGTCCAACCATAACTGCTGGAAGTTTTTTCCCCGTTGTATTCTCTCCGCGTATCAATCGGAACACTGTACGAGGGTTTACACGAAGCTCATCGGCAACCTCTTGAAGTGTCAATAATGTAAATTGAGTGTCTTTCATAAATCAGGTTTTATCGTTTCTATATTGTATTACAAATGTCTTTTTATGTCCACAGATGTCAATACTGTAAAATATAGACACTTCTGTACACTGCCTGATATACTATATCTATCACTCAATGCCGATGAAACTAAAGTGATATTTTATGGATACAGAAACATTTGTTGTAAAAGATTCAAGAAAAAAAGGTTGGTATCAGTCCGACAATCTTTTTGTTGATGTATACGCAAAACACTTTGGTGTCATCGGCTCGTGTGTGTATGCAAGTTTGTGCCGACACGCGGACGTAGCACGAAAAAGCTTCCCCTCACAGAAGTTGATTGCTGATGAGTTTGGGATTACAGACAGAAGCGTTAGAACATATCTAAAACTTTTGGAGGTGGCGAATGTAGTAAGAGTTACTAAAAAGAAGGGGCGTTCTGGTGGTCGTTGGCTTCGTAACGAGTATGAGTTACTTGATATTTCTTTATGGAAATCACCAGAGGAAATCAGTTCCTATAACAATCATAGGAACGAAACGACAACATCACCGGAAACTGACGACACTAAAGATAGGAATATGCTTCCTACTAACAATACCCAGAGTAACAATACTCATAAGAAAGATACCAATATGGCAAAGCAGGGCTTTGCGGATATTGAGGAAGCCATATCAAAGTTCAAGGTTGTAAATCCTGATTATGAGAGCTTCTACAAAAACACTACACAAAGAAAGGCAATGCAACGGTTATTAGACAAGATGGGTTCGGAACAACTCTCAGCAGTAATGGATGAGCTGGGAAAAGTAGTCGCAAAACCATTCTGTCCAGTGATTACTTCACCTCTAACACTTGAGAAAAAACTAGCAGACCTTTTCATTTTTATTCAGAGACAGAAACGAGACAACTTTGAGGGTGGTATTGCAGGTATTACGAGACCTTTCAATAAGAGTAAATACGCAAATATATGAGAACGCAAACAATACATTTTTCAAGACGATATGTAGTCCATCTAAGAAACGGTCATATTCTTACTGTTGAACAGACAAAGAAAATCCTCAACGAGCCAGATATGCCTGAAGAGAAAGCCACAGTAATCAGAGATGGCTTCCGTCTTCTGGCTGAAGTGATACGGGAGAAGTGGTTGGAGGAACGAAAGGTCGCAAATAGGCAAAAGCTGGAGAAGAAAGAAACAAAAGTATGAAAGCAATCATTTACACACGAG
>CAYPKR010000001.1:0-513972 GCA_964411375.1 uncultured Candidatus Saccharibacteria bacterium | reverse complement strand
GCAAAAGCTGGAGAAGAAAGAAACAAAAGTATGAAAGCAATCATTTACACACGAGTAAGCTCTGATGAGCAAGTCAAAGGTACATCTCTTGATTACCAAGAGGAGATTTGTCGTAAGTACTGCAAGGATAAGAATGATATGGAAGTTTTGGCTGTATTCCGTGAGGAAGGAGCTTCGGCTAAATCCGCGCAACGAGCAGAGTTTCTTCGTGCTATTGAGTACTGCCGAAAGAACAAAGGAAAAGTACAGGCATTTGTTGTGGCGAAGGTAGATAGATTTGCTCGTAATACTGAAGACCACTATATGGTCAAAAAGGTTTTATCTGACTATGGTGTCAGTTTGCATTCAGTAACAGAACCTATTTCAGATAATGCAGTCGGTAAAGTGTTTGAGGGTATGCTCGCCCTCTTTTCGGAGTTTGATAACAGTGTCCGAAAGCAACGCTGTACTGACGGAATGTACTCACGCATAAAGCAAGGCATTTATCCTTGGCACCCACCTGTTGGATACATTTGCAAAAACTTCAAGAAGCAAGGACTGAAGAAAACCGAGCCAGACGACATAGACCCAGTACTTTTTCCTATTCTTCAACAAGTTTTTCGGGAGATGGCTAATGGTGTTTACAACAAAGCTAGTTTTGGTCGTAGATTGGACGAACTTCATTTTGATGAAAAGCGTGGTGCAAAAACATCATCGCAGTTAGTTGACGCACTTCTTGAAGAAAAGAGGTTGAGGTTCTATGCAGGTTGGCTCTCTGACCCTCGTGAAGGTGGCTGGATTAGAGCAATGCACAAACCAATGATTACAGACGAGGAAGTGTACAAAATCCTTGACCACTTGAGCGGAAGAAAGCGTACAGAAGCTCACAATAGACACAACCCAACCTTTCCACTTCGTGGTTGGGCTTTGTGTAGTGAGTGTGGCAGAAAGCTCACTGGTAGTACTTCAGTCAACGAACAAGGTATTGGATTTCATTACTACCATTGTTATTACAAAGAGTGTTCATTACGAGGTAAGACAATACAAAAAAATATTTTGGAGAGCGATTTTACCAAGTTCCTAGAACAGGTAACTCCAAAAGAAGAGTGGTTGAATATGCTCAAGGAAAGCACGATTGACCTATGGAAAGAGCAAGGTGTTTCAATAAACAAAGAAGTTGAGGTTTACGAACGCAAACTCAAGATGTTTGAGGAAAAGCGAAAGCGTATATTTGAGATGAGAGAAGAAGGTTCAACTACCAATGAGGAGTTTCAGGAAAGAAAAGGTGAAGTTGATAACGATATACTAGCTACTAAAATCTCGTTGAGTGAGGCAAGGATTGAGCAGTTTGATATTGAGACAGCAGTAACGTACGCAACTGACTTTATCAAGGACTTGGCACGTCAATGGAATGACTTACCGCACAAGTTACAGCCAAAGTTCCAAAACCTTATCATTCCTGAAGGTTTTGTTTACAGCAAAAAAACAGGAGTTGGAACTCCAAAACTAGGTTATATCTACGAGCTAAATAAGCTAACTACTACTAAAAATACATCTTTGGTGGACCCGAGGAGATTCGAACTCCTGACCCCCTCATTGCAAATGAGGTGCTCTACCAACTAAGCTACGGGCCCAAAAAAGGAGGACGGGTGATCCGCGTGCCTCCAATTGCGGGGAACAGGTTCGCAACAGGTCTGTCGTCCGTGTGGCGAACCGGTGACGCATAGTCATGGCCGCCTCAGCCCACCATGCGTCACGCGAGTGAGTATACCAAATAATTAAGAAATGAAAAGCGTCCCTACACAAGCGGCAACTCGGCGATTTCGTTGATCTTAGAAGCCAAAATAAAGTCATTCTCCGACAGACCCTTAATAGCATGTGTGGAGTTGGTCAGGGTGACCTTATTCCACTTAATCAAGATATCAGGATGATGCCCCTCGGACTCGGCGAGCTCAGCGACTGAATTCACAAATTGCATCGCTTCATCAAAATCATGAAAGATAAAGTCGCGGTGGATGCTTTTTGCATCAGATGCAAGAATCCATTTGGGCGTATCCTCGAGATACACGTGCGCCGTTTCTTTGTCGAACGGATCAATATCACTCTCACAAGGAATGCAGTGTTTTTTATTTAGATTCTTTGATTCTGTCATGGATGCAGTTTACCTTTGAAGTGCAAGCGTGACCAGATGGTCGAGAAAATCAGGAAATGCACATCCGACCGCCGCTAGCGATTTTGGTAGGAGCGATTCTGCAGTCATTCCTGGAAGCGTGTTTACTTCGAGGAAGTAGACTTTGCCACGAGGTGTCACGATAAAGTCGGAGCGTGAGTAGTGTCTGAGTCCAAGCTGCTTGTGAATCGCAATCGCCGCCCTTTGAAGCGCTTCTTTTTCGGCAAAGCTGAAATTGCCCGGACAGATTTCTCTCGTCTCACCGTTGTACTTAACTTCGAGATTGAAAAAGCCCGCTCCTTTCGGTGGGATGATTTCGATCGGCGGAAGTGCGTACACCTCGGTACCGCGGAAACTATCAACAACACCAGCGGTCGCTTCCCTGCCGAAAACATATTGTTCAACGAGCACTTTTCTTGAATGTGCAAATCCAGCTTCGAGAGCTGATTCAAACTGCGGGAATGTTTTTACAACGGATACACCGACCGAGGAGCCGCTATCGATCGGTTTTATAACGAGTGGAGGTGACATCGAGCGGAACGTCTCCATAAGCGATGAACCCTCTGGCATCGACTGAAGTACAAAATGTGGCGAGAGCGTGAGTCCAGCGGCTTTTGCCTGTTCCTTGGTCAACGCTTTATTCATCGCAACTGCAGAAGAAAGCGAATCAGAACCAGTGAATGGAATGCGGTGTGTTTGAAGCATTCGTTGCACCGTGCCGTCTTCTCCATACGCGCCATGAAGACCGAGAAGTGCGACATCAAATTGTCGCATCGCTCGCTCTGGCGGGGTTGGAAGACCACGGAGATGCCAAACACCATTTCTATCGATCAAAATATCTTTTGCTTCGTATTTCTCGGATGGCAAATGTTTCAACATGCTCGCTCCCGTCTTGAGCGAGACATCATATTCGCTTGAAGGTCCGCCGCGAAGAACGCCGACTCTAACTCGATGCATATATAGAAGTATACCATTCGGCATACACAAACGTTTCAAAAAAATAACCGAGTGGAGCTTTCACTCCCTCGGTTTCTTACGAAGCACCACTTCAAACACGTATGGCACGATTATTTTACGAATCGTAGCGTGAATTTCTAGGATAGTATCCCAATCGCTCTGCCTAATCTCTGTAGCTTTTGCTGCTTTACCATACATCCAAAGAGGAGTGAGAATAAAGCGTTTGGCTTCAAAGCTTTCCTCAATCGACACACTCAAAATACTTGTCGACAACAACCAAAATCTCCTCTCCCGACGGACAATTAAAATGTCTGGAGATTTAGGTTCATCCTTTCGTTCTAGAAATACGAACGCGTAATGAACAAAAAATGGGCTTCCCTCCCACTCTATTTCCACATGCAACATTTCACCGTCATGCCTATGTGTACAAGTGAAAGAGTGGTCAGGAAATTGCCTGAGGAGTCCATCCAAACTTTTTTGTGGAGTTGCGGCTCGTTTCCCCAATAGCTTATATATGAGCCATGGAACAAAAAACGGAGAAATAATGGCTAGGCTAAGAAGGATCTGACCATACGAGGTGCCTAGAAATCCTGCTGCGTCCATCGATCTAATCCTCTTCTTTAAGGAATGTTTCTCTCGGCACTATACTACGGAGTCTAATTTTGTATAGACCTATTTAAAAGCGTTGCCTCGAAGTTTTGTGTGATAGGTCATGCGCTTTGCTTCTCGGAAACCCACGGTTTTCCGACGATCGCTTCGTTCCCTGCCTTCCTCCACGGGAAACCCGCAGGTTTCCCGGCCCCTTCCTTATCGCCTACTATCAAACGCTCCTCCTCGGAGACGTTTGTGATAGGCGATAGCAAACCGGTGCGCTTCAGCATTTGCAAGAAGAATTGCTTGTTCATTACCCGCAATGTGCTTTTTATCGCCAAGAATATCGCGAGGACGATGGTGCTCATCTTTGACGACACCAATGATTGGAATTTGGTATCCGTGATCATTCAGTACTTTTTGCGCTGCATTAATCTGTGCTTTCGAACCATCAACAACGATTAATTTCGGAAGCGTCCATTCTTCATGGGTAAATCGACGCTCCAATATCTCCTGGAGTGACTTGGTATCGTTTGCACCTTGTACTGTTTTTATTTTGAATTTTCGATAATCTGATTTTCGCGCCACACCGTCTTCAACGACAACCATTACTCCGACCATCGCACTGCCACCAAGATGGGCGACGTCGTATGCTTCAATTTTAAAATTGCCAATATTTCGATCGACATCCTCTTTGATCAGTGAAATGTCGCGAATATGCGTGAGCGCAAAAATCTGCCGCTTTGCTTGCTCTGCTTTTTCAAATTCTTCGCGTTTGACCGCATCTTTCATTTCTCTTTTGAGCTCCGCAATGAGCGCCGGCTTTTTTCCCTCAAAAAGAAGTGTGATGTGACGAATCGTTTGCAAATATTTGCTGCGAGAAAATGCGGGATAGATTCCAATCTGCTGATTAAATGCAAGGACACCCTTACCTTGTTTTGAAGTGATATCAGTAACTGGTTTTTTCGTATCGAAAAATGGAAAGATTCTTCGAATCAACTGAAGTGCGAGAAATAATTGCGCGCCATGCGGAAACGGTCCAAAGACCTTTCGCAGTTCTTTCTCCTCGAACTGTTGGTAGATTTCGTTACCGCGCACCAAAAGTACACGTGGAAATTCTTCATTCGTGATTACGACATAATTCCATGATTTATCATCTTTCCCTTCCGTGTTGTAACGAGGCTTCCAATGTCTGATGAGATTTGCCTCGAGAATTAACGCTTCAAGAACTGACTCTGTTTTACGAAAATCGATTGATTTGGCTTCAAGAACCATCTGTGCGATTAATTCACTTCGCTTTTCGCTGATTGTCGGGTCGAAATAGCTCCGTACTCGAGAGCGAAGACTGGTCGCTTTCCCTATATAGAGAATCTTCTTGTTTTTTCCTAAAAAGAAATACACACCTGGTGTGTCAGGAAGTTTTTTCTTTGCCAGTGCCGCCTTTTCCATTCCTGCATACTACGTAGAAGAGGGAAAAAAGGCAAAAAAGAAACGCGGTCAACTGACCGCGAATCTACTTCTGTGAGAGTTTCTCAGTATTGAAAGAGGAAGAAGTTCTTTGATTTCCCGCGGAAGCTCTCTGAGTACTGCTCCGCGAAATTCATCCCCTTCTTCTCGAAATAACTGACCTAACTGTGGAATCAGCTCAGTAACAAGTCTTCTTCTCTCATGACTACTGATTACATGTACACGCGTATGCAGGTTGCGAAGGATTTCTTGCTGACTCGGGAATAGCATCACGCTCTCCCATTTGACCCGTTCATTCGATATTAAATTCCTTGACGATAGGGGTGTCAACGAAAGAGAGTGCCTAAAGAGTGTGGCGCCCACATTGGGGCGCCATTGACTATGCAGCTTTTGCTCGAGCATGCGGATGAAGTGCTCGTTGAGACTCCACAAGCATTTGTTTCTGGGCTTCAGTTCCGTATCTATCTACAAGCTGACCTACATGAAAACATTCTTCTGTGCTCGCTTCAGGAACATTCACGAATTCAATCATTCGATCAAGAGCTCTTTGGGCCTCGAGCGGATTATTTTGAACCCGAAGAAATTCCTCTTCGAGACGTCCTAAATCACCGGCTCGCCTGCGCTCAGATTCAAGCGACATCTTCGCACCTCTATTGGAGAATCCTAGAATATTAGGATACCATCCACTCGATTATTTCCCTAATACCTTTTTTAGGTAATGACCGGTATGCGAGCCTTTGGTGCGAGCTACTTCTTCAGGAGTTCCTTTTGCAACAATATTGCCGCCACCCACTCCTCCTTCAGGTCCAATATCGAGGATAAAATCGGCATTCTTAATAACATCCATGTTGTGCTCAATAACTGCGACGGTGTTACCCCTATTAACGAGCTCTTGGAGAATATCGATGAGTTTTTGCACGTCGTCGTAATGAAGCCCGACGGTTGGTTCATCAAGAAGATAAATCGTTTTTTGCACATGCGGACGATAGAGTTCGCTTGAGATCTTAACGCGTTGTGCTTCTCCGCCTGAGAGCGTTGTCGCGCTTTGTCCCAAAGTTAGATAGCCTAAGCCCACATCAAGCAGTGTGCGGAGTCGATCGGCGATTTGTGGGATGTCTTCAAAGAAGGTCATCGACTCTTCTACGGTCATTTCGAGTACTTCAAAAATATTCTTCTTTTTGTAGCGAACTTCGAGTGTCTCTTTCATAAATCGCTTTCCGCCGCACACATCACAAGTTACATACACGGTCGGCAAGAAATGCATTTCAACTGCAATCTCACCATTTCCTTGGCACGCTTCGCATCGTCCGCCTTTTACGTTGAATGAGAATCTAGACGGCTTCCATCCACGAACTCTTGCTTCAGATGTTTCTGCAAAAAGTTCACGAATGTAGGTGAATGCGCCAGTGTACGTTGCCGGGTTTGACCGTGGGGTTCTTCCGATTGGCGACTGATCAATCAAAACAACACGAGAAACATACTCGGTGCCAGTAAAGGAGGAAACATTGTAGAGATTATTGGTACGATATTTTTTCTCGAGTCGTGCACGGAGATTTTTATCGAGGATTTCATACAGGAAAGTCGATTTTCCAGAACCCGAAACACCCGTAACCGCAATAAGTCGTCCGAGTGGAATATCGGCGTCCATATTTTTGATATTGAATGCATTGCCATTTCGAATACGGAGTACTCCTTTGTCTTCGGAGCGGCGTTTTTCTGGAATCGGAATAACCTTTTCGCCGCGCAAATACGCAACGGTGCGTGAACCTGACGTGTTCTTTTTTGCAGTCAATAGTTTTTCAAGCCAATCAGCGACAACGATATTTCCTCCGTGCACTCCGGCCCCTGGCCCGATATCAATGAGATAATCAGCAGCATAAATCGTGTCTTCATCGTGTTCAACGACAATGATGGTGTTTCCAAGGTCACGAAGCGCGGTGAGTGTTTTGATCAAGCGATCATTATCTCGCTGATGAAGTCCGATTGTCGGCTCATCGAGCACGTAGAGCGCACCCACAAGCCCTGAACCAAGTTGAGATGCCAGCCTGATACGCTGTGCTTCCCCGCCCGAGAGTGTGTTGGCGCGGCGATTCAAGGTCAGATATTGAATACCGACGTTAATCATGAATTGAAGTCGATTTCCGATCTCTTTCAAGACCACGCCAGAAATTTCCTGCTCTTTCTTAGTAAGGTTAAGACTTTCAATGAAATCCATCCCATCCTTGATCGAGTAGTTGGTGAAATCAACGATGTTCTTTCCTACTCCTTTTGGACCGCCAAGAAACACATTCAAAGCTTCGGGGCGAAGACGCGCACCTTCACACACCGGACAGGTGTCGAGGTTGAAAAAGCCAACGGTACCGAGACCGTTACATTCTGGACATGCGCCATACGGAGAGTTGAACGAGAAAAGCCGGGGTTCAATTTCAACGAACGAGGTACCGTCATTCGGACAGATAAACTTTGAAGAAAGTGTACGAATCGATCCATCGGGACTTTCAAGTCGCACGAGTCCACTTAATTCTTGAAGCGCGAGTTCGATTGCTTCGGAGAGTCGTTCGCGTGCATTTTTTCCATTTGACGAAAATTCGGAAATGAAAATTTCATCGATCATAACATCGATGTCGTGGCGCTTATTACGATCAAGCTCGATTTGTTCGCGAAGATTTTTAAGTTCTCCATCCACCCGAACGCGTTCAAATCCTTTCCCGAGTAGATCATACAAGAGTTGGTAGTATTCGCCTTTTCGCCCAACGACGATTGGCGAGAAAATACGAAGCTTCTGATCAGAATAATTGACGCCGAGTACTTTCTTTTTTCCACCAGTAAGCACACCTTCTTCAGCGATCTTTTCAGCAATGCGAATCATTTCCTCATTGGAGAGTTTTTGAATTTCGGTACCGCACTCGAGACAATACGCCTTACCAACTCGTGCGTAGAGAATACGAAGGTAATCGTAAATTTCGGTTATGGTTGCGACCGTTGAGCGCGGGTTGTTGGAGCGACTTTTTTGATCGATCGAGATTGCCGGAGAGAGACCGCGAATTTCTTCCACGTCTGGCTTTTGCATCTGATTCAAAAATTGACGCGCATATGCAGAAAGAGATTCAACATATCGACGCTGACCTTCGGCAAAAATGGTATCAAACGCAAGAGACGACTTTCCTGATCCGGAAAGCCCTGTCATCACAACCATCTTATTTCGCGGCATTTCAACCGTGATATTTTTCAGATTGTGCGTCTTTGCTCCTTTGACGATTATTTTATCCTCCATACGCGTAATGCTCCCGCCCATGTGGTATAGGGGGGATGTATGAAAAGAGTATACCACAAAACAAATGAATCTGCCGGGAAAAACTTACGCCTTAAAATCTGGATACTGCTTGGAGATATGTTCGCGGAGCTTAGTCACTATTTCATCGATCGTATAGTTAGATTTGACCAAGTAGTCATTGGCGCCTAGTTCTTCTGCTCGTTTTATATCGAATGCCTGGTTGAAATTAGAGAGCACAATGATGATCATCTTCGCGTTCAGAGTATCAAGGCGCGTTTGGCGAAGCACTTCGAATCCATCAATTCCGGGAAGCAAAATGTCGAGAAGCATGAGAGATGGACGTTTTTCGGTCACGGTCTTAACTGCCTCTTCCCCATCGGTGGCGTAATATACAGTGACCTGACCACCAAGCTTGCGACTCAAGAGATCTTTGAGAAAGGGGTCGTCTTCAACAATAAGTATTGAAAAATCAGGTGGCCATGCCATCACTACTGGTTCGCCAAATTGTGCCTTAATTTTTGAAAGCACTTCTTCAGGAGTGAAGTCAGCTTTAATCAAATAATCTTTCACGCCGAGCGCGCGAAGTCGTTCGAGTTCGATTGGTTGTCCAGAATTGGAAATTATGATGACTGCAACGTTTGCAGTTGCTGGAGATTTACGCATATTCTCCAAAATTTCGTACCCACTCATGAGCGGTAGAACGATGTCGAGAAGTACCAAATCAAAGTGTTCTTGTTGAATTCGTTCGAGCGCATCCGGGCCATTTCTTGCGAGTGCAACTTTGTAACCAGATCCCGACAATTTAGTCACGATAATATCACCAAGAAGATCATTGTCTTCGACAACAAGAATTGATTCTTTTTTTGGAGGTAATTTTCCTTCGTCCATGTTGCTACATTGTACCGTACGCGGCTATTCGTACGCTATCAGGCGACATTTTAGGGATCACAATATTGAATGTAGTGCCGGTTCCTTCAATCGAATCGAACCAAATTTTTCCTCGATGCTGGGTCACAATCTCGCGAACGATAAAGAGCCCCAAGCCAGTACCGTCGGTCGCAACCTTAACCGCATTTTTACTTCGGAAGAATTTACTAAAGACTTTCTGTTGATCGATTGCCGGAATACCGATACCGGTGTCTGCAATAGAGGCTTTGATGTGGCTGTCATCTTCCGCCAGCGATATTCTGACTGCCCCACCACTTGGCGTGTACTTGATCGCGTTGTCGATAAGATTTTGAAATACGCCACGAAGTTTGTCGCGATCCCCAGAAACTGGCGCAAACCGCTTACTTCCTGCATCAAATTGCACTGTAACCCCATGTTGTTCGGCAATCGGGCGAAGTTCTGCAATGACACTTGAAATGAGATCAGTAACCATGAGTGGTACGTACACATACTCTGATTTTCCGCTTTCGATGTGATCAACATTCAAAAGATCATTGACCAATTTAATCATGCGATCGTTACTTTGCGCTGCTTTAAGCAAGACTTCTTTTTGGGGTTCCGCGAGTGTACCGAGATCGCCACCAAGAAGCATGTGAACTGCCCATTTCACCGCGGAGAGCGGGGTGCGAAGCTGGTGTGCTGCGACGGAGACGAATTCAGATTTTGCATCATCAAGCTTGCGAAGTTTGTCGTTTGCACGCACGAGTTCGAGGTCGCGTCTAACGAGAAGCTTCGAACCTCGATCCTGTTCGGATAGCAGTTCTTTAAGACGGTCAACAATTGCGGAAGTAGAACTATCGACATTTTCTGCCATTTGATTAAGAACTACTCCAAAGTTATGTAGCTCATTATTTGCTTCGACGGTCGCCCGTGCTTTATAGTTGCCACCTGCAAGTTCTGAGACAGCAGTTCGAAGTGCAAGAAGTGGTCGAAGGAGTGTTTGCCTCAGTGCAAGCATTTCATACAAAGATAGAAGTATTGTCCCGGCAAAAATAACAATAATGGTTAGTATGGTGCGGTTTGTTCGCTCGGCAAATGCATTTTGCGGAACTTCTGCAATAAGAAACCAATCAGTTGGAGGAATTGCCGCCCATATGCCGATGACTGGCACATCTTCAATTCCAGTGTATTCCGTGATTGCTTGCGGAGCGGTAATAAAATTTTGGATGCGTACATGGTGGGCATCGTCGTACGCAGAATCAAGAAGATGCGTATTCGAAACGATTATCTTTCCCGTCTTTGAGACGACATACAGAGTCGCAATTCCATCCTCCCGATATCTTGAAAGTGTATTCCAAAGTCCCGAAAGATCGATCGTTGCACGCATATAACCAGCAATATTCCCATTTGCATCTTTTATCGGAAATACCCAATGCGCAATCGATGTGCCGTAAATTGACTGCACTGGAGTGAAGAGAATGCTTTGATTTGGATATTTCGATAGGTTGATTCGTTCACTTGCGGCAACATCGTCAGGATGCGCTTCAATAACTTCAGGAACCGTCGGGCTTGCAAAACGATCCCGAACAAATCCTTTCGTGTCCACGAATACCATTTCAAGAATTGCTGGATTTTGTTGAAGTACATTCCGAAGATACGCTTCTTGTTCCGGAGTAACTGCAAACGATGAAGTCGCGCTCTTTGCAACGACCAGCATTGTTGACTGGATGTTGCCGAAGAGAATACTGATTTCGTTTGATGCGGTTTCAGCAAGACGCATTGGTACCGCATTTTTTTGCTCTCGGTCATATTCGAGAGAAACGAGAGAGCCTGCAATGAGGATACAAAACACGAAGAAAGTGAATATGGAAAATGGCACGCCAAGCTGGAATGCCAATCTCTGCCTTAGTGGTATTTTTTCCTGTTTCCCCATATTTTCTATTCCAGTTGCTACGGTACTGCAAGCTTTTTCAAAAATTCAAAGTGACCACTCCTGACGACATTCCCGGAAAGAAGTGTTGCAGTAGTATCTCCGTTTTCATTGAATGTCCAAGTGCCAAGTACTCCATTCCATGAACCGGTATTTCGAATTTCTTGAAGCACGCTTGTACGTGTTTTTTCTCCTGCATTCCCGATCGCATGCAGAACAACATTTGCCGCCTCATATCCAAATGAGGCAAATACATCCGGTTCTTCATTGAATCGCTTTTTGTAATTTTCGTTGAACTGCTTGGCGGCATCATTACCGATTTCAAGCGGCGGAACACCGATTGTCGTGGCGTAGACACCTTCTGCATACTCTGCTCCTGTTCGATCAATAAAGTCCTGTTCGAGAATGCCGTCTGGTCCCATGAATGCTTGTTTTGATCCCGCTTTGCGGAGTGCTGCAAGAAGTTCTGGTCCCCCATTTGGCGTGATACCACCGTAATAAATAAGATCAGCTTTCCTTAGAATAATGTCCTCAACTAATTTTTTGATCGAATCATCAAATGTAGCCGAAGTTTTATCGAGATGTACATGCGTAATTATTGTAAGACCTAGAGCCTCTGCCTTGTCGGTGAAAATATCTGCAATTCCCTTTCCGTATACATCATTGTCATCAACCACATAGACATTTTTAAAGCCGAGATCTTTTGCCCACAGTGCACCCGCTGGTCCTTGAAAATCATCAGTAGTGCATACGCGGAAATAATGACGAACACCAGTCGGATAAAATATTCCTGGTTCTCCAGGCAAAAAACCTGCCTTAGTAAGGCCTGGCCAAGTATTGCCTGGACTAACCTGGACAATACCGGCTTCATTTAAAAGCGGCATGCTTACTTTTGCCGCGCCGCTATTAAATGTACCGATATACGCGACTGAACGTGGATCAGCGATGGCTTTTTCGGCATTGGTCTTTTCAAGATCTCCTACCCAATGCCCATCTGCATCCCCGTCATCGTCCATGACGAGTTGTACATTTGCTTTCCCTGCTTTGTATTGATGCTCTTCAAACGCCAATCGGATGCCATTTGAGATTGCCCGACCGGTCGTAAGTCGAAGCGGAAGACTCGCATGCACCGAAACCGAAGCTGATGATTCTTTGGTGACACCAGGAATACCAAAGGAGTACAGCGTGAGTAACCCTCCAACAACAAGTATGGTCATTACTCCTGCAAGGAATAATTCTTGCAGACTCGTGAAGCGACGTTTCTTCGGTTCTTGAGGAGAAGTTGGTGGTACCGGCGATACTTGAGGTGGCATATCGATGATTAACTAATAACACAAATAACAACGGTTTCGTTATGAAATGCTGGATTACATTTTTCGAGATTCCGTACTTCGCCTCCGAGCGGCGCTTGCTCGCCATAGGTATAAAATCCGATAAGAGGCGTTTCTCGTCCAAACGCATTTTGCATTGCTCGAATTTCATCAGACGCCCGATCCCCGAAAAGTTTACTTCGTGCAATGCAGTTGAAAATGAGGACTGCATGCGGTGCATTGCCATTTAGACTGGCGACTGCATCATTTGCTGCGAGCTCAGCAACTTTGATTGCGTCTTCACGGGATCCGATCATGAGTCGTACGTCAGATCCTTCAGGTACTTCTGCGGCACACGTGATCGAACCATGCTCATCGACGGTTAGTGGATCGCGGATAAGCATCTCGTCGCTTCCTTGAATTTTGATACCAAGCGGATAATTAACCGCAAGCTTTGCAAGCGTTTGAGTACGGAGTTCTTCAATATTTTCCGCGCCAAAATATTCTTCGTAAATTTCAATTGCCGGTTTCCCATCGAGTTCAAAAAGAGTCGAACCGGAGGATTTGGTTGCTTTTTTAGGAAGTCCGACCGGCATCCATCCATGCTTTACTCCGATGCCAAATGTGAGTGAGCCGCACATACCAAGTCCCACAACGGAACCGGAATACACTTTGTCATTCAAGTATTGGTATGTTTTTTCAAATTTAAAATCATCCCCCGATGCACCACCGACAACGGGAAAATGGTCACCGAGTGACTGCAAGACTCCACGGACAATGTCCGCGCCATTCCCTACAAGTACATCGGGGAGCATGACAAAAAGTTTCATCTCCCCTTTTGCCTTATTTTTTACCTTATCAGCAACATTTTTTCCCGCTTCAACTGCATTTTGTGCAATTCCTTCTGCCACATCCGCGACAAATGTAGTTGAATCTGACGAAATTACCATCACCGCAACCGATCTACCTCGTGCCGTGCCATCAGTCGTAATTTCTCCTGCGGTTGATGAGCCGACCAGTAATGCGCCTTTAGAAACAGAGCGTACTCCATCAAGCACTTTCTGCTGATCGTATTGAACCGATGCAAAAACAATAACAAGCGATATTGGCGCGCCTGCAAGTTTTTCAACTGCGGCAGAACATGCTTCCTCGCCGACTATGTAGGAATTTTCCCCTGTTGAAATACCGACGCCTGCCGTAAGCATGTGATTATTTTTCGGTGATAAGGCAAATGACTACCGTTTCGTTGTGAAGCGCTGGATTACATTTTTCGATATTTCGCGATTCTCCTCCAACCGGCGCTTGCTCGGCATAGGTATAAAAGCCAGCAAGTGGCACATTGGTACCAATGGCGTTTTGAATGGCATCAATTTCTTCTTTCCCTTTTTCACGAGTTCCGAATAAGCGGTCCCGGACATGACAGCTAAAAATAATTGCAAGCGCCGGATCAGACGTCAGTTGCTCGCGCGCATGTTTTGCTGCGTTCCCTGCCGCGGTAATTGCCTCATCTTTGCTTCCAACCATAAGACGCACATCGACGCCCTCCGGAACTTCGCCGCCGCAAACGATAGAACCGTCGGCGTTAACGAAAAACGGCGCGCGAAGCAACAATTCATCGCTTCCCTCTTCTGAAAAACCAATCGGATAGAGGAGTGCGAGGTCGGCAAGAGTCTTCTCTTTAATCGCGGCGGCCTCATCTGGACCGAAATAATCTTCATAGAGCGCAATTGCAGGACGATTGTTCACCTCTTTCAGGATTGCTCCTTCCGATTTGGTAATTTTCATTGGAAGACCGACGGGCATCCATCCATGATTCACCCCGAATGCAAATTCCATAGAGCCTCCAACACCGACGACAACGATCGAGTCGGTTAACACGTCCCCGTTCAAATATTGAAATGTCTGTTTATAGTTTGCATCATCTCCCGCAGAACCACCGACGACTGGAAAATGAGTGCCGAGTGTTTGGAGAATACCGCGAACCGCTGCCGATCCGTTACCTGAGAGTCCATCAGCAAACATCATGGCAAATTTGAGATCATCTCCAAGTGCCTTTTGTATGTGGAGTGCGGCTTCCTTTCCTGCGTTGTGCGGATCGGCCTTTATACCAGGCGCCGAGTAGGCGACAAATTTGACCTTGTCGGACGCAATAGCCATTACGACTACGCTATGGACCTTTGATGGACCTCTGCTGGTGATTTCTCCCGCGGTTGATGCTCCAACAAGAAGCGCATCGCCCGAGACAGAGCGAACGCCTTCGATCATTTTTTTCTGATCGTAGTTTACTGATCCAAATACAAATACTACCTGGGGTTTTTCTCCACCAAGTTTTTCAATTGCATCACTGCAGGCCTTTTCGCCCACTACAAATGCATCCTCGTCACTTGAAATGCCAACACCTGCCTTGAGCATAGTTTGAAAATAAGATGATACACCTTAAGTATAGGTGGTGTATCTCCTTTCTTAGGTGTCTTCGGTGTGGACAATCTCCCTACCTCTTGCGGCGCATTTTTTCTGGAGCTGGAGTACCTTCAAGCTTTCGAATCTCGTCGCGAATAATCGCCGCAGTTTCAAAATCGAGAATTTTTACCGCTTCCTGCATTTGTTTTTTCTTTTCGACGATAAGCGCTTTTGGATCTTTCGCGTACAGTTCCTTATCAACCGTGAGAAGCGAATCAGCTGCTTTTTCGCGACGACTTTCGAGAGTGTCGGTAATATCTTTGATCATTTTCTTAATCGTCTGCGGAGTAATACCGTGCTTGGTGTTGTATTCTTCCTGAATTTTTCGGCGGCGATTCGTCTCACCAACTGCCGCATCGAGTGAATTTGTCATGGTATCGGCGTAGAGAATCACCCGACCGTTCACGTTTCTCGCGGCGCGACCAATTGTTTGAATGAGTGACGTTTCGGAGCGAAGAAATCCTTCCTTATCAGCATCAAGGATTCCAACCAGCTCCACTTCAGGAAGATCGAGTCCTTCGCGAAGCAGGTTAACGCCGACCAAGACATCAAAATCTCCCTTGCGGAATTCAGTCAAAGTCGTGATGCGATCCAGTGTTTCGACATCAGAGTGAAGGTAGCGTGCGTTGATGTCGCGTTCTTTCAAATATTCGCTAAAATCTTCGGCCATTTTCTTCGTGAGCGTTGTGGTCATCACGCGAGCGCCCCCTTTGACTGTTTTAACGGTTTCTTCAATAAAATCAGGAACCTGCCCCTTGAATGAACCCGAGCCAGTCACTGGACGGATGATGATTTCTGGATCAAGGAGTCCCGTTGGACGAATAATCTGCTCAACAACTTGTTCAGAATGTTCTCCTTCGTATTTTCCTGGTGTTGCCGATGTATAGATGCGCTGACCAACTCGCTCTTCAAATTCTTCGAAATTGAGCGGACGGTTGTCGATTGCCGATGGCAGACGAAAACCAAAATCAACGAGATTGTTTTTACGTGCACGATCTCCTGCATACATGCCGCCAATCTGCGGAATGGTTACGTGTGATTCATCAATAATGGTCAAGAAGTCGGCTTTTCCATTTTTGTCGTGTGGGAAATAGTCGAGCAGAGTGTACGGTGGTTTGCCTGGTTTTCGACCGTCAAAATGACGTGAATAATTTTCGATGCCGTTGCAGTAGCCGATCTCTTTAATGAGTGCGAGATCGTAATTGGTTCGGCGCTTCAAACGTTCTGCTTCAAGAATCTTCCCTTCTTTATCAAATTTTTTGAGCTGATCTTTGAGTTCGAGCTTAATATCTTCGATCGCCCTTGCGCGCTCGTCTTCTGGAGTTACGTAATGCTTTGCGGGAAAAAGGAAAAAGGAGTTTGGGGTCTCGACGATTGCGCGCGTCATTGCATCAATTTTTGAAATACCAGAAACGGTGTCGTTTGAAGCAAATTCGATGCGATAAATAACGCGCTCCGAGGTCGGCATAATTTCGATCATATTGCCGCGCGCGCGAAATGTACCAGGATTCAAGTCAGTTGTTGTTCTCGTGAAATAAACGTTCACCAGTTTGCGCAAAAGTTCTGCACGCGAGAGTTTAGCACCCACTTCGATTTTGATATGTACTTTTTCGTACTCGACTGGAGAACCGAGACCATAAATACACGACACCGATGCGACAACAATCACATCTCTCCTCGTCAAAAGCGCCTGCGTTGCGGCATGACGAAGTCGATCAATTTCTTCATTGATCTGTGCTTCCTTTTCTATATATGTGTCAGAAGTCGGCACATAGGCTTCCGGCTGGTAGTAGTCGTAGTACGAAACAAAATAATGCACTGCCGCATCGGGAAAAAATTCTCGGTATTCTTGCGCCAGCTGTGCGGCGAGTGTTTTGTTGTGCGCGATTACCAATGTCGGCTTGCCTATTTTTGCGATGACATTTGCGGCAGTGAATGTTTTTCCTGAACCGGTAACGCCAAGTAGTGTCTGATGGTGCATTCCCTTTTCGAGTCCAGATACGAGCGATTCAATCGCTTTTGGTTGGTCACCGGCAGGAGCAAATTGTGATTTGAGTTTAAAGGTATTCATAGCATGATAAGCGGCTTTCGCCGCGTCCCCTCCACTATACCAAAAAATTTGCACCCGTGAGCCTTTCGACTCGCGGGTGTTAAATATTGTAAATTACAATTCTCTTAGATCTGGATACCTACGCATTAATTTTTCCCGATGTGCAAAGCGCCACCCCCGTGCGGGAACTTCCAAGAGAGGCCATAAGGGAAAATGGATTATCCCGTGAATGATGGCAGTCCTTTGAAAGGGATAGAAAGAAGGGTCATCCATCATCTCAAACTCGACGTCTTCTGACTTCGAAATATCTGGATTTGGAAGAAATACCCTATAATCGCTAGGAACAGACTCGAGAAAATGTGAATATTTGATGACTAGCACAAGGTCTCTCCCTTTCTTTTCCAGAGCACGTTTCACTGAACCAACCGTTTTGGATGGCAATGCGATAAATAGTGTTTTCGGTTTCAGCCGCCGATCGCTTATCGGCATATCCTTCTCCTTGCGGGAATGTCTTTGATTGGAATACCTTCAATTAGCGCGATTGTCAACACCATTTCTTTGTCTATAAAAACGCAAAGCGGCACGGGGTTTCCGTGCCACTATCAGAAAGGAGGTTTTTTCAGCTCCTGTATTTTCCATCGCAACCACTTGATTCCGTCGGTATCTTTTCCTTTGATCAGAAGTCTGAGCTTTTTCGTCAAAACCAAAATCTGCGGTCGACGAGCTATCATTATTTCTTCCGAGCGTCTTGCCATATCAGGCTTCTTACCCATAGAGCTATACTCCTCAAAGAATCCTCTGACTTCCGAAACTATGCGACTTTCATTTTTATTTGTCAATAAAATAGAAGCGGCGCGAGTTTCCCTCCCGCGCCGGTTTACAGATGATGTCTTTATTTCCTTCTAAATTCAGGGAACACTTGCCTGATCTGCCTTTCAAGTACCTCTTGGAGAAGCCAGAGTACAGTGCGAAGCATGGCGCCTTGTATAGCTGTAGGTGACGATGCTATACACTGGCGTAAATCTTCAAGCCTTTTTGGATTGATTATTCCATCTGGAAAATGTATCTGAATCAACAAATCAGCGAGAGCTTCAACTGAAGGAGCTTCTTTATTGTTGACCGGCGATAAGGTAGGATCGTGCGACATAGAAGTTCCTTCCTTATGGAGCTACCAACTACTGTCAGAATGCCGTCTTTTTTCTAGTCCGTTAATATTTTCTCCCGTTCACGCTTCACCAGATTCACAATGAAATACATGTTATGAAGTGAGGCGAGTGTTGCGCCGAGCATTTCATCTGCACGGAAAAGATGGGCGAGATATGCGCGAGTATAATTCGTGCACGTGTAGCACTTACAACCGTCATCAATTGGCCCAAAATCCCGCACGAATTTTGCGTTCAAAATATTTATTTTCCCGAATCCTTCCCCTTTTTTGACATACATGCTTCCGTTTCGTCCGATTCGAGTGGGCGCCACGCAATCAAAGAGATCGACGCCTTTCTGAATTCCTGAAATCAAATCTTCGGGCTCACCGATTCCCAAAAGATGCCGGGGAAATTCTTCCGGCAATTCTTCGCACACCCATCCAACCGCGGTGTCGAGATCTTCTTTCACATACGAGCCGCCAATCGCAAAACCATCAAACGGCATGGATGCGATTGCTTTGGCGCTTTCACGACGCAAATCTTCATATCGTCCACCCTGTACAACGCCAAAGAGTCCTTGCTTCAAGGAAGCGCCGGTATTTTGTTTGTGCGCTTTCCAACTTCGCTCCGCCCAACGATGTGTGCGATGCATTGCTTCGATCTGATATTCCTTCGTCGCAGTTGCTGAAGTGCATTCATCAAATGCAACAATAATATCCGCACCAAGATTGTGCTGAATCTCGATTGAGCGCTCCGGCGTAAAGCGATGCAGTGAACCGTTGATATGCGACGTGAAGGTGACACCTTCTTCATCGACGATGGCGAGTTGTCCATGTTGCGTTGCGATATCTTCATCGTAGACTGCAGGCGCACTTGAATCATCACTGATCTCTTCTTTCGCAATTTTGCTGATCTGCTTGCCAAATGCCGCGCCTAAAGAAAATACTTGGAATCCGCCAGAATCAGTCATCATCGGTTTATTCCAATTTGCAAATTTGTGGAGACCTCCGGCATCTCGAACCACTTCGTCACCCGGCTGAAGATAGAGATGATACGTATTGGAAAGAAGAATTTGTCCACCTAATCCTTCGAGCATTTCAGGAGTCATTGCTTTTAGCGTTCCTTTTGTTCCAACAGCGACAAACGCTGGCGTTTCAATATCGCCATGCGGCGTATGCAAAATGCCAGCGCGAGCGCGACCTTTCTTTTTCAAAATCTCAAATTTGAGTGGATTCATTCAAATGACGATAGCATTAGTTTGAGTTCGACAGACTATTGACAATAGATATTTAATATGGTTATATTCCAGAAGCACTTTGCCCGATCGAATTGGAGGCGGATATGCGGAAACTTATAGCAGGTTTGGTTGCCGTTCTCCTTTTCCTTTACTTTGGAGTCACGGGACTTGAAACGATGACGAGGAATGAAATCTTCCCTGGACTCCACCACTGGGTCTCAAATGTTCCTGGCGGAGGATGGTTGGCGCTTGCGGTCTGCTTTCTCGCAGCAATCCTCTGGTGGGGTATCGAGTATTCTGGTCACCGAATGCCCAGGGAAGTCGAACCCAATCTGCCGGGAAAGGAAGACGAGCCTAACGGAGATCTGATCGACGAAATCGTCAATCGTCTGAGGATACTTGCTCGGGATCAACGGAGAGTCGAGGCGAAAATGGGAAAGGATCAAGTATATCGTTTCTCCTGATCGACCGGCCCGCGCACTTCCGCGGGCCGTTTCACTTTTTTGACAACAATACAAAATCCGCGTACTTTCACAGGTGGCACAAGGAGAAGCACCAGTATGGACGACCGACTTCCCGAAGGAACAAAAGTTCAACTTATGACTGGCGGTATACCCGAGCGGCGGGGAGTGATACTCAGCCGCCCCGATGGTTGGGAATCTTACATGGAACCAAACGAATATCTGATCGACATTGGAGGCCTGCATCCTTATATTGGAACAACCGACCCTTCAGTGACCAAAGAAAATCTTCGAGGTCACTACATAGAAGCAATACGCTCATGAGCAACGAATCCCGCGGGTTACCGCGGGATCACTTTTTTATTTGTATCTCGTTACTTATTCCGCAGGTGTTGCTTCTGCTTCTTTTTCTGAGTGCGCCTTCCCTGCTCTGACATCGACTTCGTAGCTCGTGTTTTGGGACTCGAAGAAGTTTACGAGTTCAAGTACGTCTGTTGCGGTCGACATCCATTTTGCAGGATTCGATACTTTGTAGTGCGCTTCAAATCCAAGCTCTTCAAGTCGGCGATCAGCAACGTATTTTACATACTGATTTACATAGTCAGCATTGAGTCCAAGAATGCCGCGCGGAAAGAGATCGCGATTGTAATTTGATTCGAGTTCGACTCCTTCGATGATGATCTGCTGAATTTCATTCGCAAATTCCTGGGTGACGATTTCTGGATTTTCTTCGAGAACGGTGAGGACAATGTTGATGCCGAATTTGAGGTGAAGTGATTCATCGCGAAGTACCCAGTCAACCATTGAGCCGAAGTTGCGGAGCTGATTGCGCTGACGGAATGACAACGCGACCATGAAGCCCGAGTAAAACCAGATTCCTTCCATCACGATGTTGTACGCAACGAGGTTTCGCACAAAATCCTGCTTCCCTTCAAGCGTTTCGATATTCAGATTTTCATCGGTCATTCGGCTCAGATATTTTTTGACGTAGTTTTCTTTTGCCTGCATTGAATGAATTTCAGCATGCTGAGTGAACACTTTTTCTCGATCGAGTGGGAATGTTTCAAGAACGTACTCAAACGCCACTGCATGATTGGCCTCTTCCCACATTTGTTTTGCGAGATAAATGTGCGTTTCTGGTGCGCGCAGGTACGGATAGAGTCCGAGTGCAAGCGAGCGATTGACGATAAGTTCTGCCGGATTGAAGAAGGACATGAGGAATGAAACCGCATGGCGTTCATCTTCCGTCATCTTTTCCCAATCACGAAGATCCTCGCCAAGCGGAATTTCGTGCGGAAACCACGTATTCGCAACTGCCTGATTGTAGAGATCGTATGCCCATTGATAGTGAATGGGGCGAAGCGACATGTCTTTTTCACTGGGTTTGCCGAGGATCATGGACGTGCAATGTTAATTACTGACAACTATCGCAAACGTTTAATTCATTTGGATCAACAAGATCATCACCGATACTATTTGAATTAATATCTGCAACTGGCGGATGGCGCGGTACATTTGGCGACTGCATAAGTCCAGCGCTCGCTCCCGCCGCTACTCCACCAAATCCTACCTTGCGCGCAACCTCCACATTTTTTTGTTCAAGTGGATATGCCATCGCACGCTCGGCGCTCATGAGTTCGGTTGGCGGAGTCATCGCGCGCGGCATATTTGGAGCAGAAGAAACAATCGGCGTTGGAGATGTGTTCACTGCGGACGATCGCGCAGGTGGCGTCCATTTTACCATTTTTGGATAGTCAGACGCGGCAATTACTTCACTCATTGGTTTTGAGGCAACTGGAGCGACTGCGGGAGTCGATTCTGGCATAGGAGCTGAAGCTATTGGGGCGACAGCGGGGATAGTAAGTGCCGCTTGTGCAAAACCGATCGGTTCACGCGCTTCTTCGCTCGATGAGCCCTGGGACAAAACACCAAATCCTTTCTTCCCAACCAAAACTGACTTATTGACCTTTACCGTACTCTGCTCCGCTGAATGACGTGGCTTCATATGGAGATAGTATGTTGTTTTCAAACCTTTCTCCCACGCACTCATATAAATGTTCATGGTCTCGTCGGTATCGCGAGTCGCCAGATACATGTTGCGGCTGATTGCTTGATCAATCCATTTCTGTGCACGAGCAGCAACTTCAATGAATGCACTTGCGGGAAGTGAGAAGGATGTTTTGTACAAATCTTTGATGTCCTGTGGAATATCATCGATGTCAGCAAGTTCGCCTTGTTTTTCAAGAATCTTTTCGCGTACTTTTTCCCACAATCCTCGCGCGCGGAGTGCATGCACTAGGTTGTGATTTACTTCCATATATTTACCCGAGTATTTGCTTCGACTAAACATTTGAGTGAAGCGTGGATCAATACCCGGCGATGTTCCCGCGACCAGCCCGATATTCGCATTCGGTGCAATTGCCATAAGAGTCGCATTTCGCATTCCTTTCTTTACTTTTTCACGAAGTACATTCCAATCGAGTCCTCGATGTGCGCTTTCATGCAGAACCGTTGAAGTAAATCCGCGCTCCTTGTCCATCATCGGAAGTGTGTCGATTGGTACCATTCCCTTTGACCAGCCAGAACCTTCAAAGTGCGTGTAGCTCCCGCGCTCGCTTGCGAGTCGTGCTGATTCATCGATTGCCATGTAGCTGATGAATTCCATCACTTTGTCGGAAAAATCATAGGAACCTTCGCTATCGTATGGAAGTCCGAGCTGCTCAAGTGCATCAGAGAATCCCATGATGCCCATGCCGATCGCACGGTTTTCATTGTCAGACTTCACCGCTTCTTTGACGGGCAAGATATTGATGTCGATGAGATTGTCGAGCTGGCGAACCGCAAGGCGTACACTTTGCTCAAGTTTTTGCCATTCAATCGCGCCGGTTCGTACATGCCTAGCAAGGTTGATCGAAATGAGATTACATACCGCAGTGTTATTTCGGTCGTGCGGTAACGTAATTTCGGTACAAAGATTGGAGCCGTTTATCGTTCCAGTGTTGTTGTTGAGCGCACGAAGATTGATCGTATCCTTCCACGTAATCCATGGATGCGATGTTGTCTGCAGCGAGACAACGATTTTTCGCCAGAGTTCCGTAGCAGGCATCTTTTTCCACATATGAAGCGCTCCGGCTTCCGCCATTGCTACATATTCGGCATATCGCTTAGAAAATGCTTCGCCATAGAGCTCGATCAAATCCGGCGCTTCCTTTGGATCAAAGAGATACCACTCTTCGTCATTTCGAACACGCTTCATAAATTCATCCGGAATGTAGACAGCAGTGTTTGCAGTCCTCGTGCGGCGATAATCATCTCCCGCGTTTTGCTTGAGGTTTAAGAAATCATCAATATCTAAGTGCCACGGCTCCATATAGAAGCAGAGTGCGCCTTTTTTCTTTCCACCACGAACAATCGCATGGATTGCAGAGTCAATGATATGGAGAAACGGCACTGGGCCAGAGGAAACCGAATTGGATGCACCAAGCGGTGAACCGTTTGCACGAAGTCTCGTAACCGTCATACCGATTCCTCCTGACGCTTTCGAGAGCAAGAGTACATCTGCAACTGACTTTGCAATATTTTCCATATCATCCTGCATATCAATAAGGAAACAGTTGGAAAGTTTTGGTACCGGAGTTCCTGCACCAATATTTGTTGAGCCGCCCGCAATATATTCGTGCTTCGACATTTTTTCGTAGAAGCGGATTGCCCAATCATTTGGATCTCTTTCATTCAGCGCAAGACCCATCGCAACACGCATAAATGCGTATTGAGGAGGTTCGAGTGGTTTCTCCCCTTTCTCTCGAATCGAATAGCGTTTGAGGAGTGTGTCGAGACCGGTATAGGTAAAAAGCTCATCACGCTCCGGATTGATTGCTTCCGCAAGACGGGTGAGATCAAATATTTGCTTCAAACGTGAGTCAAGAAGCCCAAGCGAGATACCGTAGTCGACGTATTTAGGAAATTGCTCGCGATAGAGGCGCTTGAGTTCCTCATGCGTAATATAGTCGCCAAGGGCACGCTTGTAGATGATTTTGAGGAGGAGTCTCGTTGCCGCTTTGTCGAACGCAGGATCATCTTTAATATTCTGAACCGCCGCATCGATCGTGGCGCGATCCATTTCTTCAGTCGTCATCCCGTCATACATCGTGAGTCTTGTCTCTGACGCAATTTGCATCACCAAAGACTCAGCTTCAGGCAAGCCTTCGCATGCGCGGGCTATCGACTGGTTAATCTTATCGGCGTCGAACTCTTCGCGCGTGCCGTCGCGCTTGGTTATTGTTATCCCCATGGCAACTCCCACAGTTAGCCTTGTAAAAAAATCGCGGGCATCAAATCTCGTTTAGTGTCTCTCAAACACCAAACTTCAATTTCTCTGCGCAGTTCAGCCCGTATGTACTGCACTCGTGACGGAATTCAAATGCCTTACTATTGTACTCCAATGAACATGAAAAAAGTGTGGATAAGCTACATTTTTCGGTGAACGTAACGCTTCAGGGTCACTGTCAAATACTAGGGCAAAAAACGAAGCAGAAAAAAGATTTTTTAGCGTGCTTCTTTCAAAAACCAGAAAGATCACGAATTGCATTTTGCGGGCACCGTTTCGCCTCCTGGCATGAGCTCGACATTTTGCGACGAAACTTGCACCGGCGTAAAGGGCCTAAATGTTGCGGTCAAAACGAGTCCGCATCGAACATCAGTATTCCAATATTGGTCGAAAATAAAATTACCCAGTGAGTAGTAGATCGGTACGCCTTGATATTCTTCATTCTCCACAATGACATGTGGGTGCGCACCTACAACCAAATTGGCGCCAGCTTCAACAAATAAGTGTGCAAGTTCGCGAACATCTTCTCGAGGAGTTTTTTCATACTCATTGCCCCAGTGCGCAAAGATAACAACAAAATCGGCATGCTTCCTGGCTTCTTTTACTGCCAATACTGCAGGAGCGGCATCATTTTTCCAAAATTCGTTGTACGCAACAAACGCGATCTTCACATTACCTCGTTCAAAATACGCGACTCGGTGCGCTTCATCCCCGGGAGGTCCAAAATATTCGACATGTTCCCTACTGAGATATTTTTTCGTCTCTGCCAAGCCGTCGAAGCCTTGATTGAGCGAATGGTTATTCGCAAGCGAAACATATTTAATGCCTGATCGTGCAAGAAAGTCGGCAGTTTCGGGTGCAAATGTGAAGGAATAGTTTTCGGGTGAGCCAACGATTGACCCAACACTCGTTGAAGACGCATTGGTGATCGGTCCTTCAAGATTTCCAACTACCGCATCAGCGTACATCCATAAAGGTTTTGCACTTCGTACCAAAAAATCATATCCGTTTACTTCTGCATCGAGACGAATCTGTCGATCAAGCATAATATCGCCAAGAAATACGACGGTGACTGGCGGAGCGGGAGTGGTTACGACATATGAAAGTGCGCTTGGTCCCCACACCAGGAGTGGAAATCCAATAAGCGCTGCAAGAATCAGCAGACTTCCGTCAATTTCAATGAGAAGATTCTTAAAGTTCACTTTATTAGCATACCGCGAGTCGTATGTATGCAGAAAGAAAACGGCGGCTATTGCCGCCATAATGCCACTGTATTCACTCTAGAGAAGAATAGCGAGCCATCGTCTTTCTCCGCTTCGCACGGGGAAATGAATGACCAAATCGATCGCTCATGATTTGGTGCCACGAGTCGAGCGTAAGAAAGTCGTACCACACCTTAGGATTACGCCGCTTGAAGGAAATGAGTTGTCGCGGCTTTTCAAACAAAACAACATTCGAATAGTTTGCCGCAATAATGACGGCCAGTGGCCCATGAATGAGATTGGGTAAGAGATCGAGCGAGCTTAGAGTTATTTCAGATTTGCCCGTCGTCATACTTGTACGCTCTCGTACCAACACTGCACCCAAAATCAGTTCATCACCAAATTGTATTGCTAAGAATTGTGGTTCACCAGTCGAGCTTCCTTGATAGCGATACAGCAAAATACCGGTTTTCCATCCGTAGGTGGTAAATGTCCTGTGTGCCGCCCCGAGAGTGAGGTGCTTATCCTTTCCAAGCATCTAAGTTTCCTCCGTTCAGACTGTGAAGACTCTACCAAAATTTTGACTGATATACAAATCTATGGTTCAATCCAAGTTGAATACAGTACGGGGAGTACGATCTATGCGTGCATACCTTGGCAAGCAGTTTTTGTACGTTCGCAAACAGTTTTGGTACGGCTTTTTCTACATATGCATGGCCGTACTTATGATAGTCGCGAAATTCTGGTCATTTGGACGAGGAGAGGTGCTTCTCGCAACGGAAGACAATGAACAGAGTAGACCCGTTAGCCACTAAAGCGAAGACCGCTCGGTAAGTCCCGAGCGGTCGCTTTGTTTATGAAACTACGTTTTGCGCCTTTCCTCCTGTAAATGCCTGAATGTTTTCGATCGTAGTATTTAGGATTCGCTCAAGTGCTTCTTTGGTGTTGAATGCGCTGTGCGGCGTAATGATCACATTTGGAAGTTCAATGAGCGCATGATTCGCAATAACCGTTTGCATGCTTCCTTCCGGCATCAAACCTTTTGCAGTCAAATCAATTTCATCTTTAATTGCGCCTTCTTCTTCAAGCACGTCGAGTCCGGCGCCGCGCAACGTACCGCTCTTCAGTGCAGAGAGTAACGCCATCGTATCGACAACTGCGCCGCGGCTGGTGTTAATGAGAACTGCGCTCTTTTTCATTTTTCCTATGTTCCCTGCACTGATGAGATGGTGCGTTTCTTTCATATACGGCACATGAATAGTTACCACGTCAGACTCTGCTAGCACTTCGTCAACGGTGTCGCGATATTCAAAATTGCACTGCGTGCATAAATCTTTGTTTGGAAATGGATCATACGCGATTACTTTCATGCCGAAGCCGTTTCCAATCTGAATCGCATGGCGACCAATGCGGCCAGTACCAAGGACACCGAGCACTTTTCCTTTGAGATCAAATCCTTCAAGATTATTTGGATTAAAATCGCCGTGCATCTTTATCTGTTCGAAGCCGTCATAAATGCGCTTCGAGATTGCGAGAAGAAGTCCGAATGCGTGTTCAGCAACAGTGTTCTCGCCATAGGACGGGACGGTTGAAACCGTGATCCCCTTTTTTTTGGTGTAATTGGTATCGATATGATCAAAACCCGTTGAGCGAGTGGCGATGAGTTTTACATTTGGAAAATGCGAGAGGACGTCAGCGGTTACTTTTGAATCGACAAAAATTGAAAGTACCTCAAAATCTGTTTTTTCGGGAATATTCGCAGAATCAAGCACCGCATCGATAAATGTCAGTGAGTGCGCAGATAATTTTGCCTGTAATAATTCCTTCTCTGAAGTAGACGAGCCGAAAAATGCAATGTTCATGAACCATATTATAGCATTTCCTCGCACTGACGAAAAAAGCCCCTTAAGAGGGGCTTTTTTGTGAATTAGATTAGTTTGTTGGGGTTGTGCTTGCGTTTATTGCTTTTGCGCCTGCGGCCTCAAGGAGTGCTTTAAATGACGGGTAGCTTTGAGGGTTTTCGATTTTCTTGCCATTCAAGAAGAACGACGGGGTGCCATTGAGTCCAAGTTTCTCAGAATTTGAACGACTTTGTTTCACCTTTGCAAGAAGGGTCGAATCATCTTCGTCAGCGATGAATTGATCTTTGTTCAAGCCAATTGAGACAGCGTATTCTACGAATTTGCTTTTCGCATCTGGTGATTCTCCCCATTCTTTCTGATTTTCATAGAGCTTATCGTACATTTCCCAGAATTTTCCTTGCTTTCCTGCGGCTTCTGCGGCAAGCGCTCCTGGAATTGCGTTTGGATGCACTTCAAGAAGCGGAAAATGACGGAATACGAATCGAAGCTGCGTTCCGAAATCCATCTCAAGCTGATGGGTCAAAGGATAGTAGGCGCCACATGCAGGGCACTGGAAGTCGCCGTATTCAATAAGCGTTACCGGTGCATTCGCATCTCCACCTCTTGTCCAATCACTGTCCGTTACCGCAAGAAGGTCGTCGCTTCCTCCTGAAATAGAAGAACTGTTATTACCGAGCCACATAAGAAAAATAGCGACTACGAGGACAATGCCTCCGATCCAAAACCATTTGCTGTTCGATTTCATACTATGTATTAGAAGTTATAAACGTACTATATACCGCACCTCTTTCCTTGAAAAGCGAACGCGCCCTCTCTCCCTTATAGAGAAGGCGCGAGTCAAATTGGTCGAATCCCTCATGTTTCGGAATATGCGATCGCCGCTTGAAATCAGTAGCCGTGAAAAAATTGAGCACGGTGAGGGAGTGTCATAAAAGTACGGCGTATTCTTTATTACGGTAGAATCCTGTCTTTCTTACAAGCGAATTCGAATATGCTACAGTTTCCCTGTGAAATCAATGAAACCACTTAGAATTATTCTTTTCGGCGCGACTGGAGATTTGTTTGTGAAGAAAATTTTACCGGCACTTCATACACTCTATGGACGCGACATGTTTCCACAAGACGTACGATTTATTGCATACGGTAGAAGAAGCTTTACTGATGCAGGATTTCAAGCGTTTCTCAGGCCTCACATAGGAAGCGAGCGATTTCTTGCCTTATTTTCCTATGTGTCAGGAGAAATTGATGATCCGACAGGATATGCAGAACTTACCGGGACAATCCCCAAAGGAGCAAATGCGCTTATCTATGCAGCACTTCCACCAAAAACAGCATATGTTGCTGTCGAGCACTTACGACGCTCCGGAATCAAAGCGAAAAATCGAAAAAATGGATTCCTTCGAATACTGATTGAAAAGCCATTCGGGGAAAATTTGAAGAGTGCGAAGACACTTGAAGCAGAGCTTCGAAAAATGTTTACGCAAAAAGAAATTTTTCGAATCGATCACTATCTTGCAAAAAATATTGTCGAAGCGATTCCTCTTTTTCGAAAGAAAAATGCAACGTTTGAAAAACGTTGGTCAAAAAATGGCATACAAGAAGTTCGTATTTCCCTTTTAGAGAAGATTGATGTCTCGGGTCGCGCGTCGTTTTATGATCAAGTCGGCGCATTTCTCGATGTGGGACAAAATCATTTACTCCAAATGCTTCGTGCGGTTGCCGCGCCTCCTGATTCGGTTCTCGGAAACCTTTCGATCGGTAAAATGAAGCCAATATGTGCCCAATATTCAGGATATTTGAACGAAGCAGGTGTTTCGCCTGAATCAGACACTGAAACCTACTTTTCAATCGAAGCACGAGTAAATATTTCAAGATGGAAAGGGATTCCCTTTTTCCTTCGATCAGGAAAAGCGCTTAGAGAAAATAGCGTTTCCATCGAAATTATTTTTACCAATGGAGAAGTCTTGGTATTTGATGTGCAACCAAAAGAGCGGATTTCGTATCGAACGAGCGATCGGGCAACCACTATTGATCCAGAAAAATATATACCGAAGTCATTAGTGAAAGAGCCGTATGAAAAATTATTTGCCGATGCGCTTATCGGCAAACAAAACCGATTCGTTTCTGCGGCGGAAACGATTGCGGAATGGAAATTTACCGAAAAGGCGATGAAAAAGCTCCGGAATGTTCCGCTTGTAAGCTACGCGAGGGGTTCAGATCCTGAAACAATCGGAAAATAAATTATGTAAGCTCGAATCCAAAAAAGCGTTCGAGAAAGTTTAAGGAACCGGGAATCGTATTGAATACGATAGGAAGCGCGTAGAAGAAAAGTGCGACAGGAATACTCCAAAATGTAGCGATGAGGCCTAGTATCGTAAAGAAAGGGGTGATGAACCGGCGAATGACTCCCTGTTTCTGCATGCGGGAGGATATAGCATGAGTCTCGACTTCCTTGCTCCAATTGGCATACCGGAAAAGCAGGATAGTCATAATGCCGATTATGAGCACATTGAAGCCGTAGAGCTGTACTGCAAGGCGCGAGTCGGGATAGTTTCCTACAATTTTTGCAAAAAATGGAATGAGCGCTACGAACGAAAGATAAATAAGATTAAGTAGAATGAGTCCTCGATCAATGGTTTTGGTCAGCGAATGAAATAAAAAGTTGTGCGAAACCCAAAACATCGTGAGTACGTTAAAACTCACAAAGTACGCGACAAACAAAGGAGTGATCGATACGAGTGCGCTCCACAGCTCCCCATCATTTGCGGCATGAAAATCTCCGGAGAAACCAATTTCAATCGTCAAAAGCGTCATAACGATGGCAAATACGCCATCCGAAAGCGCATCGAGTCGATTTTTATTCATACAAAAAGTATAGCAAACTAGCCATTCTCCTCGCGTTCGTTTTCCCTTCTTCTAACCGCTTCCTCGCCGAGTCCAAAATAGTGACCAACTTCGTGCCAAATGGTATCGGCAACAACTTTTTTAATTTTTTCGGGATTGCCTTCCGCTTCTTCTTCAATCGGAATCTGAAAAAGCGTGATCGTATCCGGCATGGTTATACCGACCCCATATTCTGATCCACGATGCGTTCGCGGCACACCGTGATAGTAGCCGAGAAGCGTTTCATCATCTAGAAGTTCTTCCTGCTTTCGTAATTGTAGGGAAGGTTCGTTTTCAATCAAGATTGCGACATTCTTTATTTTCTCTCGAAACTTTTCTGGAATTTGGAGATATCCTTCGTCAACCAATTTTTCAAATTCTTCACGTAGCATAATTATGGAAGTGTCTCGCATGCAAGACCGTCATGATCCTGATCGAGCTTATGAATATCGTTAGCTACTCCTCCACAAGATTCGTATGCTGTTTGCGCTTCTGCATGCGTTTTAAAATTGGTGCAGTTGTAGGCATTTCGATCGCAAATATATTGTTCGTTTGAAGCAAGTGCAGAAACGGCGCTCGCTACTTGGGACTCCGATTGGAGTTTCGTCGACGTAGTCGTTTTCTTACCGCCACAGGTATTTGGCGACCACAGTCCAAGATTGTTTGTCCGTGCATTTGCTTCTGCTGCCTTGAATTCTTTTTGATACTTGTATGGCGTATCGTAGGTGTACTCGTATGCAAAACCTTCAGCAACCATTTTGAGATTTATGTTGGTGCCATCTTGGAGAAATATATACGCAAGCAAACGCTGATATTTGTCATAAGTGTCTTGAGACGCGTCAGCTTCGATATATATTTGTTTGCCATTCAACAGACTTTTCATTTTGTCTGACGCTTCCTTCCCAAAACATTCAACGGACCGTCTTGGATCAACCGTTTCTGGCGTGTTAATTCCAATAAGTCGAAGCGTTACACCCTTCCCTTCTTTCATAATCGTGACTGTATCGCCATCAACAACGTGCGACACACTAAATGGACCAGTGGCATCCGCTGGAAGTGATGAAGTTCCGGAATATTGAACATCGGTATTTTCCTGAGTTACTGGAGTAGTAGAAGTCCCCTGTTCCGGCGAAGTATTTTCAATACTTTTTTGTGAAGAATCTGAAATTTGCCCAAGAAAATAAATTAGAAAAAACAATGCAAGTCCTACGAGTCCTCGAACTATGTGTTTCTGATTCAATTTCATTTAGGTAGGGCGGAGAGTCGACTCATCAGTCCGTGATACCGTTTTTTGAACCTCGGAAGTATTGATGCGGAATCCCCACGTATTTGATTCTGTAGGAATTCTCGTACGTGCGGTCAGTCGGAATTGATAGAGTGCAAAGAGTATTGAAATGCCGACCGTAAATGCCTTAAAAAATACCCAGAAGTGGTCGGAGTACGTCCGACGAACGATTTCATTTGAGAAACCAATGACAAAATAGACGATCATCCAACGGAACGTTAATTTCCACCATCCTTCGTCGGTAATCGCCATAGTTGCTTCAAACATAGGCTTCAGAGCAGGCTTATGCAGAATAAGGCTGGCGAGAAGAATTGTTCCAAATGTCAGATCAGCGATCGTATCACGAAGAATAAAGAGGTCGGCATCACGCACAAAGAGGCTGAGGCTCCCGAAAATGGTTACCATGAAAAATCCGAAGAGCGGAAAGAGTGCGAGCCTGCGATCTCGAATAAGCGCAATTGCAACCGCGATAAATGTTGCAATCATAATTGTCGCGATCGCGACAAAAAAGCCCTTAAGCTTGTAGGAAATGAAAAACGCCGTCACCGGTCCGAATTCAATAAGCAGGTTTGCCACCGGCCGTCTCCACATAGGGCAATTCTACCACGGTGGAGAGGCTCTTTAGACGCCCCTGCTATACTTGTAACAAATTACGAACCTATGCGTACTAGGAGCATATGAAGCACAAAATACGGCGAGTGTGGGAGAGTGCCGCCACTTTCTCGAAACGGCATAAAATATGGACCGGGCTGATTCTGATAATCCTCCTCGGGGTCGGATATTACGCGTATGGAAAAATAACCAATACATCAGGTGAGACTCGTTATATTCTCGGAACCGTTTCAAAAGGAACCATTATTTCTTCGGTCTCTGCGTCAGGACAAGTTGCAGCATCGAACCAAGTAGATATCAAACCAAAAGCGTCTGGCGATATCACCTACCTTGCAGTTAAGGCAGGGCAAAAAGTGAGCGCAGGGGCTTTGATCGCTTCGATTGATCCATCTGATGCACTAAAAAGTGTGAGAGACGCAAAGGCGAATCTCGAGAGCGCACAGATTTCGCATGCGAAACTTACCGAACCTGCTGATGCACTTACCAAAACGCAGGCAGAAAATGCGCTGACTCAAGCAACGAATGACCTTGCAAAAAACTATGATGTGAGCTTCAACGATATTTCAAATACCTATCTTGATCTGCCGTCGATCATGACTGGTCTTCAAAGTATTCTCTATGGCAGCGACATTTCTCATGGATCCAAGGATAATATTTCGGCATATTCAGATTCGGTACAAAATGTCGATGCCGGAGTAACTGCGTTTCGCGATGATGCAGCAGCAAAATACCGTGCGGCACGCACTGCCTATGATGCATCGATTGCTGATTACAAAAATGTAAGCCGCGCATCCGACAAAGCAACGATCGAAAAAATGTTGAATGAAACATATACAACGACGAAGACCGTTGCTGAAGCGGTGAAAAGTACAAATGATCTTCTGAACTTCGTAAAAGATCGAATGACGACTTACAACATCAATGTTCCGACACAACTTGGTACGAGCCAAAATTCCCTCTCTACGTACACCAGCGAAACAAACAGTCATGTGACGACGCTTGCAAACGACATCAGCTCACTCACGACGGGAGTCCAATCAATTACTGAAAAGCGTCAGTCACTCGACAAGATTAATGCTGGCGCAGATCCACTCGACGTACAGTCGTCCAATTTGAGCGTCACTAAAGCCGAAAATGCACTTGCGGATGCAGAATCTAATTTGGCTGATTATTCAATCCGCGCACCGTTTAGTGGCGTTTTGGCATCAGTTGCAGTCAAAAACCACGACAGCGTCTCTTCCGGAAGCGCGGTTGCAACGCTCATAACCGACGATCGGATCGCGGAACTTTCACTTAACGAAGTCGACGCTGCAAAAATAAAAGTAGGCGACAAAGTTACGCTTACATTCGACGCAATTGACGGCTTGTCGCTCACTGGTTCAGTCGCTGAAATCGATTCGCTTGGAACGGTGACCCAAGGAGTAGTGAGTTATACGGTTAAAGTCGGATTCGATACGCAAAGCGATGAAGTAAAACCCGGAATGACGGTAAATGCGAATATCATTACCGAGATTCATCAAAACGTGCTCACCGTTCCATCAAGCGCAGTTAAAACGCAAAACGGAGCAAGTTATGTAATGCTCTTTAATCCACCAATTAGCGCTGCAAGCTCGACTGATCCTACCAACGCCGCAGGGATACTTTCAGCAACGCTTCCTGAAAATGTTCCGGTAGAAGTCGGCATTTCTGACGATACCAACGTGGAGATCATTTCTGGCCTTTCAGAGAATGAACAGATTGTTACAAAAACAACGACTGGAACCGCTGCGGCCGTGAGCGGAACGACGCGAACCACAACTGGCAGCGGCACGACTCGAAATGCTGGATTCGGCGCTCCGGGCATTCGGCTATAACCGCCTATGATTGAAATTGAAAATATTACGAAGTCGTACGGATCAGGCGAGAACGTATTTCAGGCGCTCGGAGGTATTTCCTTCACGATTGAAGACGGCGAATTTGTCGCGATCATGGGTCCGTCGGGTTCGGGAAAATCAACCTTGATGCATATTCTCGGATGTCTCGATACGCCAACGTCAGGAAAATATCTCCTTGATCACAAAGATGTCTCCAAACTCGACGATGAAGATCTTGCAGATATTCGGAAAGATAAAGTCGGCTTTGTTTTTCAAGCATTCAACCTGCTTCCCCGCACGACGGTGCTTCGAAACGTAATGTTGCCACTGGTATACCGAGGCATTGGCGAAGAAGAGCGGGAAGCGCGCGCAAAAGCGGCGCTTATATCCGCGGGTCTTACTGAGAGCCATTTTCTCCACAAATCAAACGAACTCTCCGGCGGGCAGATTCAACGAGTCGCGATCGCGCGCGCGCTGGTGAATGATCCGACGTTGATCCTCGCCGATGAGCCGACCGGAAACCTCGATACCAAGACCGGCGAAATCGTGCTCGACACCTTTCAAAAACTGAATGAAAAATACGGGCGCACCGTTATTTTGATTACGCATGAACCTGATGTCGCTGAACATGCGAAACGCATTATCACCCTTCGCGACGGACAGATTGTGTCAGACAGTAAATCGCATTCACGGCGACGCGGGCACCACCACGCAAATTAGTATGACCCTCAAAGATACACTCCAAGAAACATACACCGCACTCTCCGCGAACAAAACGCGCTCGAGTTTGACCGTTCTTGGCATTGTCATTGGTATTTCCTCCGTGATTGCGTTGGTCTCAATCGGCCAAGGCGCGCAGAGTTCGATACAATCAAGCATCGAATCTCTTGGATCGAATTTGCTGATTGTGATGCCCGGCGCGCAGCGCACCCAAGGATTCGCAGCCTCCGGCGGACGAGGAGGCGCACGTACGCTCACCAGCGAGGATGCTGAAGCGATTGCAGAAATCTCTAACGTGCAGGCGATCAACTCAGAAGTGTCGGGACGCTATCAAGTGACCGCGAAAGGAACCAACACCAACACTACCGTTCTTGGAACCGGTTCAAATTATCCAGCAATTCGAAATGTATCTATCACAGATGGAACATTCATTACTGATCAACAAAATTCCTCACTCGCCAAAGTTGCAGTGATTGGTCCAACGGTAGTGACTGACCTTTTTGGTGAAGACGCAACGAGCGTGGTGGGGCAGACAATTCGCATCAAGGGAATGGAATTTAAAGTCGTTGGGGTTACCGCACCGAAAGGCGGTTCCGGATTCACCAATCAGGACGATATTATTTATATTCCGGTAGAGAGCGCAAAACGATTTCTTGCGGGAAATCAATATCTAACTTCGATCGACGTCCAAGCAACCGACGCAGATTCAATGACACAAATTCAAAGTGACATCACTGATCTTCTTCTTTCTCGCCATCATATTAGTGATCCAACGGCTGCCGACTTTAGCGTTATCAATCAAGCAGATATTCTTGCAAGCGCATCGGCAATTACCGGAACGCTGACAATTCTCCTTGGTGCAATCGCAGGCATTTCCCTTCTCGTTGGCGGCATCGGCATTATGAATATGATGCTCACCACTGTCACCGAACGAACCCGGGAAATCGGTCTCCGAAAAGCAATTGGCGCGAAAAAATCAGATATCAGCCGGCAATTTCTTGCCGAAGCAATCGCGCTTACGCTTATTGGCGGCGTGATCGGGATCGTTCTGGGGAGCGCTATTTCATTCGCAGTTAATTATTCGGGACTCGTAACAACCAGCGTATCAATTACGGCAATCGCACTTGCGTTTGGAGTCTCCGGCGCGATCGGCATTATTTTTGGATATTATCCTGCGCGCCGCGCCGCAAACATGAATCCGATCGAAGCTCTGCGCTACGAATAACTTAGTTGCTCCCTATTCGGACTCTGCTACACTAGACTTAATGGGTGAAAAGCATATTGTCCTCGTCGAGGACGACTCAACACTTTCCGACTCACTTGCCGAACATCTTGAGGCGGCAGGTTTTTTGGTGACTGTTTCAAAAACGGCTGAGGAGGGTTGGGCAAAAATTGAAAATGAAAAGCCGGACATTGTCGTGACTGACGTAACGCTTCCTGGCATGGATGGGCTCGCGCTTGCAGAAAAAATTGCAAAAACGGATGCAACAAAAAATATTCCGATTATCGTACTGACCAACAACGACGATGGGGGCCATTTGGCGGAAGCCATTGGTGCCGGCATAACGACGTATATTCTCAAAGCAGATCATTCCCTCTCTTCTATTGTAGAGACAGTGAAAAGCAAAATTCTGTAGGAGAAAAATAATTCTCGCTTTTTGGTAACGCGCGCTGTCGGCGCTATTTTATTTTTTCTTCTCCGCTACTTTTGGAAGCGTGACGGTAAATATTGTTTCCTTTCCTTTTGATTCGACACCTACCGTACCGCCATGCATAAGAACAATTTTTTCAACCAGAAAGAGTCCCATACCTGTTCCTTCAGTTTTACCCGCAACATTGGAGCCACGATAATAGCCGGAGAAAATATGTGGCAAGTCTTTTGCGGGAATCTCGTCTCCGATATTTGAAATAGTTATTTGATATCCGCCTTCTTTTTCAGTAAATCCTATTTTGACCTCGGTATTTGAGTCCGCATATTTCACGGCATTCGATATCAGGTTTGCAAAAAGCGTCTGTATTTTTTCGATATCTCCGGAAATCTGGATATTCTCGGACAGCGAATCATCGAGAGATACTTTGAGCGATTTCTCTTCCGCAACGAGCAAAATCATACTGATCGCGTTTTCGATCTGTGGTCGGAGCGGCACGATTTCAAATGGTTTTGGTGCTCCTTTGTGTTCAAGCGCGTTGGCAGTCAAAAGATTGCTTATCCTGTCAATAATGAGGAGGCTACTTTCATACACGCTTTCAAGTTTTTTCCGTATTTCAGATGGAAGCGATTCAGTATTAGTTAGAATGGATTCTGCCGCCCATCGGATTCCAGTGAGCGGAGCGCGGATTTCGTGGGACGCGACTGCAAGGAGTTCTGCGCGCGCGTTGATTCGACGTTCTTCCTCAATGCGCCTTCGATACGCCATGAAAAGTACAAGGAGAATTATGATGGTTGCAGAGAGCGGGACTGAAGCGTACGCCGCAAGAGTAGGCGTATAACTCTTCATATCGATGTCGATACCAGCAATCGCAACCGTGTCTCCTGTTCGCAAATCAATAATCGGCGCGAGTCCCGAAACCCACGAGCCCCAACGATCCGAAGCAACTTCAATCGCCGCTTGTTTGCTCTCAAACATGTTTCGAACCAACTCACTCGCTTCATCGTAGGTTTGTCCGGGTGGCGAATAATCTTCTGACGAAGGATTTTCAGAATCAACATAAAAGAAAACGGTTCCATCTATTCGCTTCCCCATAAGATATACGAAGCGAGAATCATGGTTGACCGCATGAATATCTTGCATGCGCGACTTCAGAAGATCGTATGATGGATTTAGAAGGTCTGCTTCTGATCCCGAGAGTGAGTTAACCATTTCCGGATCAAGCGCAGAGGCGATTGTTTCAGCGCGCGCTACGATCCCCTGCTTCAGAAAAGTATCGACCGTCCCATACACATACACCGTCGCCGCAATGCCAAGGAGAAATACTCCGCCAAACGTCAGCCAGATAAAAAAGGATGCTCTAGGATTGCCGATGAGATTCATTTTCGTCGATTTATAGATTAGCCTTCTGCATGCGTTTTAAGAAGCGCATCAAACAATTTCTGCACTTTCACGACCTTTGGGGTTGAAACAATTTGGATATACGGCTGATCAGGATTGTTTGCGGCATAATCAAAATGATATGCTTCCGCATCATAAAATTTCGTAAGTGGAACAACTTCAGTCACGATCGGTGCGCCACCGGGATCTGCTTTGGTGAGTTCAGCAATATATTCTTCGGCGTCTTTTTTTTGCTGATCGCTTGTATAGAGGATAATTGAACGATATTGCGTACCGGTGTCGGGTCCTTGGCGATTCAGAGTCGTCGGATCATGAGACGCAAAAAATACGGTAAGCAAATCTTTATACGTAATTTTTGCCGGATCGAATTCGACTTTAATAACTTCTGCATGTCCCGTATTGCCATAGGAGACGCTCTCATATGTTGGGTTTTCGGTTTTACCGCCCGCATATCCAGGGGCGATTGATACAACACCGCGAAGCAATTTAAATACGGCTTCAGTGCACCAAAAGCATCCGCCGCCGAATACTGCAATCTCTGTCTGATTTTGATTCCCTGCTTCCATATATAATGATTATACCCCGCCTGCTCGAATAAAAGACGTATTAGCGAAGCATTTGCCATTTTTTATACAGTTCTGCAGTAGCGACAATATCGCGAACATTGTACCTGGCAATCGTTTCGTATTCCTCGTTTTTAAATAATGCGGCGACATCATCGCCCGAGACACCGTCAATTTTTGGGCTTTCGATTCCGAATGCGCGACAATACAAATGAAGTGAGCCTGCTCGACGCACCGCGCCATAAAAAGAAAGCTGGTCTAGAAGATCGACATGTACTGCGCCGCGCTGAAGAGTAAGGTACCGATTACTCATAAGGTCCTTGCTCGGCTTGATTTCATGAACCATGCCGCGGATCAACATAAACGGGATATCAAAACTTCTTCCGTTAAAGGTCACGAAGGTATCGTATTCCCTTGCGCCCTGCCAGAATTTCTCAAGCATTTCTTTCTCGCTTGCAGGACAATATTTTACGCCGTCCTCTTCAAACTCTTTTGCTTTTGTCTTCGGAGACTGAAAATACACCGCGCCCTTTGCACGTTCAAGATCATAGAGTCCGAGCGCAACGATTTCTCCGGTGAGTGGTGAGAAGCCGAGTCCTTCTCTCACATCGAGAAGTTCGGCCTGATATTCTTCATCCGTTTTCGCCGTTCGTTTAATCCAACGAGTTAGTGACTCTTTTGAAGTCTCGTCGAGCTTTTCCCAGTCTTCCCCGATGGTTTCAATATCGAGTACTAGAGTGCGCATATACAAATATCATAAACGCAAACAGTCGCCGAGCGAAGCTCGGCGACTGTTTGGAATATATCTCTAAAAATCTATGAAAGGTGCTTCGAAACGAGTTTCGTCATTTCGAACATGTTTACCGTTGCCTTTCCGCCGAATACTGCCTTAAGCGCTGAATCAGCATTGATGTTGCGCTTATTCTTTGGATCCTGAAGATCGTTCTTCTTAATGTAGACCCAAAGCTTCTTCACTACTTCAGAACGCGGCATTGGTCCTTTTCCGACGATTTCAGCGAGTTCATCGCTTACATTCATCGGCTTCATAAATGCGGCGTTGGCCTTTTTTGCCATACTTGTCTGTATACGTTACCTAGTAAATTCCTCCCCCCTATACTACCACCCCTAGGGGAATTGCGCCTCCCCCTAAGGGGAGCCTGGGGAAAAGCCAAAATAGGCCACAGAGAGGATATTTTAGCTAGTTTGCATACACATGAGCCAGAATTTTATTTCCTATGAAATAAGGTTGGTAAGGGTCGGTACTAGTTTCTGGGGACGAAGATGGAGATGGCCACTCAGTAGGCGTCCACCCAATTACTACTAATCAAATCACTATGAAAAACAGATTTACTGGCAAATTCCTAATAATCCCGGCAGCCGTCATGGCGCTACTTGGCGGCGCAGCCGCAGGAATCACTGGCTTGGCAAGCGCCGAAACTGCATCGACCACGACGCAAACGATGCACGAGCACGGAGAACGCATGGGTCCCGGCGTAGTTGGTACCGTCTCGAGCGTAAGCGGCAACTCGCTTACGGTGACCGGAAAAGACGGCACTACCTACACCGTTGATGTTACCAATGCATCAATCAAAAAAGGTAGCGATGCCTCTGAACCAACAAACATAACCGCTTCTGATATTGTGACCGGCGATACGGTAATGGTACGCGGTACCGTAAATGGCACCAGCGTAACTGCAACAGAAGTCATGGACGGAAAATTCCCGATGGGAATGCATGGAGGCCCACGAGGTATGGGTGGTGGAGTAATGGGAACTGTTTCCGCAATTAATGGAACCACTATTACCCTGACTGACCGAGACGGCGGTACATTCACCATTGATGCTTCGAGCGCGACGGTGAAAGAAAGTGGAACAACCTCTTCTCTCTCAAACGTCAAAGTAGGCGACACCATACATGTTGGCGGAAAAATCACCACCGCTTCAATGACAGCGACAATGATTGACGATGGAGTGCCGCCAGCGCCAACACAAACAAATACCACTACTACTCAATAAAAATCTAATAAAAAACAAACCCCTGCGATGTAGGGGTTTGTTTTTTTAGCAATGTAGTCTATTTGCTACTGCTTCAAGCCGAGACCGGTGCGAATGAGGTACCAATTTATTGCGACTAAAACTGCAGCAAGGCCAAGGAGCACATATATGCTCATTGCGAGCGAAACGTCTGAGAAGCCGATAAATCCGTATCGAAAACCATTGATGATGTAAAAGATTGGATTGAGATGCGTAAATATCTTCCAGAAATCAGGAAGAACGGCGCTTGAATAAAATACGCCCCCCAAATACACCAAAGGAGTCAGGACAAAAGTCGGCACAATCGTGATTGCATCAAATCCTTTCGCATAAATGCCGTTCACGAGTCCTGCAAGCGAAAAGACGATGCTCGTGAGGAAGAGGAAGAGGATGACGATCCCAATATGCGCGAGTGAAATTTTTGCAAACAGAAGCGAGACGATCAAAACCACGATTCCCACTCCTACTCCTCGCACAACGCCGGTTGTAACAAATCCGGCAATCAAAACCCATGGCGGAGTTGGGGAGACCAATATCTCATCAATGTTCCGAGAGAAAAATTTTGCCTGGAAGACAATTGTCGCAACGTTCGAGTACGCGTTGGTAACAACAGCGAGCATCACGAGTCCAGGAATGACGAAATTGATATAGGGCACGCCGTTTACAACGCCAATTTTCCCTCCGAGAAACGCGCCAAATATCAAAAAGTATAATGCTGAAGTGATCGCCGACGGCAGGAAGGTTTGCGGCCAGATGCGCATAATGCGCACGAAGTCTTTTCGGACAATGGTATAAAACGAAATCCACATTCCTTTTGCATTCATAATTACTTCTGTCCGCCAGTTAGCCGTACAAAGACTTCTTCCAGTCGACCTGATTTGCCATGAATCGTTTTAACCGGAATGCCGAAACGATCGAGTGCTCGCACCGCTTCAGAGACATTTTGTTCGCGTTCGATTTCAATTTCGATCGTGTCGTTGTCGGTTTTCTTTGGATTGAATTCTTTGAGATTTTTGAGCGCATCGTCTGAAATCGGCTTGGCAAGTTCCATGACAAGCGTTTCGGTATGCAAATTTTGAAGCACGCTTTTCATAGTGCCGTCGGCAATAATCTGGCCGCCATTAATGATCGCGACGCGCTTTGCGAGTTGTTCTGCTTCTTCGAGATAATGAGTGGTAAGAAGAATCGTTGTTCCCTTTGCAGTCAATGTTTTGAGATACTCCCACATGCCGCGCCGAAGTTCGACGTCCACTCCGGCGGTGGGTTCATCGAGTATGAGAAATTTTGGCTCATGAATAAGTGCGCGTGCGATAAGAAGGCGCCGCTTCATACCGCCAGAAAGCGTATTTGAAACTGCCCATTTTTTATCACCAAGCCCAAGTCCTTCGAGAATTTTTTCTGCACGAGGAAGTGCGACACTCCGCGGGATTCCATAATAACCGCCCTGTGTCACCACCACATTCATAACTTTTTCAAAAATATTGAAATTCATTTCCTGCGGCACCACACCGATATAGGTTCGTGCGAGTTCAGGTTGCTTTTCGATGTCGGCGCCAAATACCGAAACACTGCCGGCTGTTTTACTAACCAACCCAGTGACTACGCCGATTATCGTTGTCTTTCCCGCGCCATTAGGACCAAGAAGCGCGTAAAAATCGCCCTCTGGCACCTCAAGCGAAACCCCTTTCAGTGCTTGCGTACCGCTTTTGTAGGTCTTGGTCAGATGCTTGATCGATAATGCGCTCGTCATGTGAAATCAGATTGTAGCATACGGATGGGAAAGGATCCCCATAACAATGCATCTAAATTATTGATTGGTTTCAATAACACGCTTCAAAATACGCTTGAGTACTGCGATTTCTTCCCGCCGGAGCTTTTTGAAAACGCGCTCCATGAGCGCGCTCGAATGAACCGCATATTTCCGAAGCTTCTCCTCTCCTTTGCCAGTCAAATAAATGCAAGTCACGCGCTTGTCCGCTTTGCCCGCCCGGCGTTCGATGAGTCCCGCGCGGTCGAGCGTGGCGACCAAAGACGTCGCCGACGGCGCTTCGACATGGAGATGCCGCGCGATTTCCTGCATCGTCGGCGCTTCTTTCTGCTTGAGGAAAGTCAAAAGCTCAAGACGCATCCATTCGTTCGGATCCTTTTTTCCTTTTTCCGGCACTTGCGAGCGGATGATCTGCCTCGTCTCAAAAAAAAGCGAAGTCAAATCCGCATAGAGATTCTTCGTATCCGCCGCATCTATTTTTTTTCGATCAGGACGATTTTGCATGAATTGCTATTCAACGATCATTTCGCGCTTTTCGAGCTCGCGGGCTTTCGGGATTTTCATGAGAAGCGCCGTGAAGGATCCGAGAATAATGAGGATCGCCGCCGCCGCGTACACTTGCCCATAGGCGGAAACCTGCGCTTTGAGCTCGATGAGCGCGATTCCCTGCTGGATGATTGTAGGATCGCTGCTCCGGATGATGCTCTGCCCAGCGATCGACAGCACATTGCTTTCGATTGCATTATTCAAGATCGTGCCGAAAAGCGCAATCCCGAACGCGCCCGCAATATTGCGCGCGAGCGCCAAAACCGCCGAGGCGGTGCCGATTTCATGCTCCTCGACCGACGCGGCCACGACCGATGTGCGGCCCGCCATGCCGAATCCCATTGCGCCTGCCATGAGCGCGAGCGGGATCATGAGATCAAGCGCGCTCGAGCGCGGATCGATATACGAAAAAAGATACATCGCGCATCCGGCGAGGAAGGTGCTCCAAAAAATAACGTACCTGGTCTGCACTTTGCCGGTCAGCATGCCGCCGAAGGGCGCCGTAAAGAGAAGACCGAACGCCATTGGAATGAAGAGGTAGCCTGTTTCGGTTGCGTCGTAGCCGAGAAAGGTTTGCGCGAAGATCGGCAAGAGGAAGATCGATCCCATGAGCCCCATGAACATGATGAAATTGTTGACGAGGGCGTTGACGAAGACGGAATTTTTGAAAAATTTGAGATCGACGATCGGTTCCGGATGGCGCGTTTCGATCTGTATGAATATCCATAGAAAGAGAAGGCTCGCGGCATAGCAGAGCATGCTGGAAAGCGATAGCCATCCCCAATCAAGGCCGCGATCAAGGACGAGGACGAGCGCCGAGAGCGAAGCGCCGAGCGTTGCCGCTCCCCACCAATCGAATACGGTGGTTTTCTTTTCAGACACCGACTCATTGATGAATGCGAGCGCCATGAGAAGCCCGATGACCCCGACCGGCAAGTTGACGAGAAACACCGCCCGCCATCCAAAGTTGTCGATGAGTGGGCCTCCCACCAATGGCCCAAAGACCGCAGCCGCGGCAAAGGACGCCGACCAGATGCCGAGCGCCTGTGAGCGTTCGCGCGGTTCTGTAAACGTCACCGCAAGGATCGCCATAGCTGTTGGATAATCGGCCGATCCCGCGATCGCTTGGATGATGCGAAAGACGATCATTGACGGAAGATTCCACGAAAGACCGGCTAAGACAGAGCCGACGATGAACATGAGGAACCCGATCACGTACACTTTTTTGCGGCCGATGGTGTCGCCGAGTTTGCCCCACACGGGAACAAAAACCGCGTTCGCTAAAATGTATGCGGTCGCGATCCAGCCTGCAGCTGAAACGGTAATGCCGAAGTCATTGATGATTTTCGGAAGCCCCAGATTCACCACGGTCTGATCGAGCCGGCCCAAAAAGGTGCCGACCATGACGGTTGCGAGGACTATCCATTTGCCGGATCCGTTCATAATTTTTGGTGTAGTTCGGATTACAAAGATGGAGATACAAAGCCTGCGACAACGTATGTACGCTTTTTAATTCGAACGGATGTACATGCGCGCCGACATGCCGTTCTTGAGTTCGGGATACGCGTTCGTATCGAATCGCGCCTTGATATCGAACTGCTTCACTTCCCGCTTGTCAGAAATATTGAAGACGACGCCCGAATTGCGCGAGGCGGGCGCGACTTCATCGACGACCGCCGAGTATTTTTTGCCGCCGAATGCGTCGACCGTAAAGACGACCGTGTCCCCTACCGTGACATTTTTAAGCCCTTTGTCTTCGTCGATGCGGCCGACCACGCGAAGCGCCGACGGATCGATCATCGCGACCACCGTCTCGCCGCTTCGCACATCCGCGCCCACATTTTTCGGCACCGAGACGATGAGTCCCGCAACCTTGCTCTTCAAAAGCTCATTGCCGACCCGCGCGACAACCATATTGGCCGGCACCGTGTCGCCTTCCCGCACGTACACTTCTTCGAGAATGTCGCCAGTCGACGGCGCGAGATCGATTTCAGGCGCTTCGATCGACGCAGTGTCGATCGAGATCCGTCCCTGATACATTCTCCAATAGATGAAGCCGCCAGCTACGATCAAGATAAGAAGCGACAGTATTGCTGCGCGCATCCATTCCTGTTTCGGCGTCCGCGATTTTGAATGATGAGTGGCCATATAGATATATGATATTCGATTATTCAGCCGCGCCGAAACTCCTGACCGAGTCTCCCGCCGATATGCCGCTTATGATTTCCGTAAATCCGTCGGAGCTTGCGAGGCCGATCGTAACAGGAACCAGATCGTCGCTCTTCCCGTTTTGCTTCAGCACGAAGAGCGCATTGCCTTTCCTGATAATGGCGCTCGTCGGCACCTTGAGCGCCGAATCTTTCTTCGCCGCGATGATATGGAGATTTGCCGTGAGTCCCGCTTTTATCTGCTGATCGTCCGAATCGAACTGCGCGGTTACTTTGTACGAGGCGACACCGTTTACCACTGTTGCCGCCGGATCGATCGCAGTTACGTGCGCAGCGAACGGCGCTGCGTTTTGGTATGCATCGAGGTAGACGGACACTTCGTCCCCGATCGCGATCTTCGCGAAATCTGCTTCGGACACATACGCTTCGACCGCGAAGTGCGCCGTGCTGTTCATCGAAATGAGGGCGACTCCCGGTGCGGCTGTCGCTCCCGCGTGCGCGTCATTCCGAGTGATGACGCCGCCGATCGGCGCGCGAATCACCGACTTCGCCGTTTCCGCTTCTGCCGCATGCACATTCGCTGCGGCGCGCGCGACTTCCGCCGTCTGCGCTTCGATGTCCTGCGGCGTCGCGCCTGCCTGCTTCAATGCCAATTGCGACTGCACGGTAAGGAGGGTGTTATTCGCCGCATTCAAGGCCGCGAGCGATCCCGAGACGGCGTTTCGAGCAGTTGCGATATTCGCCTGATACGTTTGAATCGTGGATGCCGAGAGTTGTGCGGAAGAAGTGAGCTTCGAGAGCCCATACGCGACCTTGTCGAGATAGGCGCTGACTGCCGCGATATTATTTTTTGCCGATGCGATCGACGCGCTGTTCGGCGCCGACGCCGCGCCGCTTGCTGAAATGCCCGAATCGCTCTGCCACGACTTGAGGAGAACCTCCATCGCGGGGCGTCCGCTTTCGATGTCGAGCGCCGCCTGCGAATCGCCGATATTGATATTCAAGCGAGGCGAAACGGATCGCGGACTGTCGAAGAATTGGTCGACTTTGTTGCGGATCGCGTCGTCTGCTTTGATGTATGCGTCTTGCATCGCTTGCGACACGGATGCCTGCGCGGCTGACACCGCAACTTGCGACACCGCGATATCTTCCGGACGCGTTCCCGCTTTTACCGCATCAAGCCGAGCCTGCTCGACCTGAAGCGCCGCGCGCGCCTGCTCGAGCGAAGCACTGACGTCTCCCGCAGAAAGGCTCGCGAGCACTTGACCTTGCGCGACCATGCTTCCGACTTTTGCGTTCACGCTGCCGATCTGCCCCGAACGCTCAAACGAAAGATCGATCGCTTCCGCCGCCTTCACCGATCCGGTCGTATCGACTTCTTCGACCAAGCTTCCGGACGACGCTTCCGTGTAGGCCGACGCCGGTTTTTTGATCGACAGTACGAATACAACGGCTGACGCCAAGACCGCGACGACCGCCGCCGCCCCGACTACATTCGACGGAGTAATATATTTTGCAAATGCCTGCATAAAAAATGATTTACAACGATACTTGACGAATAGTTGAATAATTTACTTAGAGATTCTAAGTAATTGGATAGTAGCACGCATGGATGATTCATTCAATATGTACGATGGGCAAAACGGCAGCTCGCAAAATACGCCGGAAGTGGATCTTGACTCAAGAATTCCCCTGTGGATGGATTGTAATATCTGGCATTCAGATCGTCACGGCCAACACCTTCTGGAGGTTGCCCGAGATTCTAGGCATTACAGTACGTTAAATCGTACAAGCCAGGATTGAATCCAGTTAGTAGTCCAACTGGGTTTTCAAATATTTTCGCCCATTCCCCCGGTATCGAAACCAACACAATATATATGTAGATGCGCGACTTTTTCAAAGAACCTTGTCATACATATGGTACCAGCAAAATGCGACAGATGAGACACCGGAACGCAGTACGAGAATCAAAGATTCCAAGACATGTCAGTGACCGCGGCTCCCTGCGCCTCCATAGGCCACTCTTCTTCCGAATCTATTGTTATTCCCCCTTCCGCTTTGTTCGTACCGAGATCGCCATATTGCAATACAACCTTGTCGCCCCTATCTACTCGGAATTCCATTTTTGCATCGATTTCATTTCCTGGGATCCAGCCAAGGTCTTGCCACTGAATTTCCTTTGGGTGTGCTTTGGGAATCACGCCAATTTTGAACTCCTTTTTAAGATCGTCGATATTAGGCATTCCCACGCTTACGTATGCAGAATTTTCACCGAGCGGCCAGTTGAATCTCATGTTCAGTTTCATGCAATTTAGTCTACATCTCCCAGAAATTTGAATATATTGTCAGAGTAATATTTTCGTGGCAAAAAATTCGTGCAAAATTTCATTCCGTATAATCCCCTATTTAGGAGCATTCCAGACAAAGTGAAAAATGAAGCGCTCCCAATTAAAAATAGGTTTTCGCGCGCATACTTATATGTATGAGTTGAGGAATGTTCCTCTACTCTCCGACTCCGGAGTCGATTAATTCCTAAAAAATACATATGGTTAGTGATTCTCATACAACAAATGAGGCGTATAGGATGCATGTCGAGTACGTACCTACTGATTCCCTGCGCCATGCAGAGTACAATCCTCGAGCTATTTCAGAAGAAACGAAAACTCCAGTCCGAAAAAGTATTGAGCTTCATGGAGTGAAAGATCCCCTGCTGGTGAACAAAGCGGCGGGTCGAGAAGGGATAATCATTGGAGGCAATCTCCGCTTCGAGGTATTGAAGGATCTGGGATATACCGAGGTGCCGGTAATATTTGTTGAGATTAGTGATTTGGAAAAAGAAAAAGATTTATGTTTGCGACTGAACAAAGCAGTCGGCGAGTGGGACTTTGATCTACTCGCAGAATTCGATGAGTCTTTTCTCACCGATATTGGATTCGATTCAGAAGAGATAGATGAAGTCTTTGATGACGAACTGGAGGAGTCGGACTTCGATATAGAAAAGGAACTGGAGAAACTCGATATTACCGAAATTACCGTACAGAAGGGAGACCTATATGATCTCGATGGATCTCGGTTGATGTGTGGCGACAGCACTATAGAGACAGATGCTCAAGCACTCGCAGGTTCCGAAAAAATAGACATGGTCATGACTGATCCGCCGTATCGCCTTGAATATCTGAAGCCCGGGAGTAAGTCGAAAGGATTCGGCGCAAAACAGGATCGACGATATATCGAGACCGAGGTATTACCAGAAAATTTTACCGAACTCTGGATGGGTAATGTTGCGACAGTAGCCAAAGTAGATTTTTCAATCATCTGCTACGAGAACTGGAAAAATATTCGGGAAGTCTGGAACGAGATGGAGAAAAACTGGAAAGTCCGCAACATGCTTGTTTGGCATGTACCGAATCGAAATCAAAACCATCCGAGTAAATACAAATTCTTCTCTAAGCATGACATTGCACTACTGGGAACCAGTGGGAAGCTTGGAGTAAATACGGAAGACGAAGGATTGCTTGGAAATGAATATCTTACCGCTCTGTTTGCCATATCGGGAAAACCGCAATGGGAAGGATACGAGAGTGGCAAGAAGTATTCTCCGACTGATTTTATCGAATTCAATGCGGCAAATCGGAAGACGAGCGGACAAGGTATCATCTTCGGGGTGAAACCTGTAGAGATTTTAATTCCCTACATTAAGGTACTTACTACTCGAAACCAAATTGTTCTTGAACCATTTGGCGGGAGTGGATCCACTCTGATCGCTTCTATTACTCTTAAGCGTCGATGCTTCGTCATGGAGAAGTCCCCTGTCTATGCCGAAGTCATTCTGAATCGATGGGAGAAGTTTACGGGCAAGAAACGCGTTAAGATCCATGGCTCGCAGTAGCGATGAGCGAAAGAAGTTTCTAGAGATTCTAGCGACAACGCCGTTCATTAACCACGCCTGTAAGAAAGTAGGAGTTTCTCGCGCCACTATCTATCGATGGATGCATAGCAACTATCGATTCAAACAGAAAGTGCTGAAAGCGCAAAATAGTGGCAGAGAAAATCTTATCGAGTTGGCAGAAGTAACTCTAGTTAACAAGGTACGAAATGGTGACTTGGGTGCGGCAAAGTTTTTTCTGACTCACAATTCGAATCGATATCGAAACAAGGTTCAGATTGTTGAAACCGAAAGTAACAATTCCATGGATTCATTTCGAAGTGAAGATGGAGAAATTAGAGTGAGTAAGCAGACTGCGGAAATGCTTCGGAATGAAAGGGGCGAGAAGCAGAAGCATAGGAATAGGAGTTTGGGATTTAACGAGGATGCTTAACTTATCTTTTTAACTGAGCACGCATACATTGAAGGTACGGTGATCTGATAGTTTGCTTGTGACGTATAGGTATGACTTCCCTCCATCACCCCAGTTACAGTAACGACATCATCTTCCACTGCTTCTGTATTCCCTGTGTACTGAACGTATAGTACGTGTGATAAATCCCAATCACCGAACTCATTCTTTACTATTGCCAGCCGCATATATCCAAGATTATCTAATTCTTGAATCTGCAGTACTTGTCCAGTGAAGCGAGCATACTGGTTTGAAAAATTGTCGGGACTCTTCTCAAGTTCTTTGTAACTAAGTGTTACCGGGGTACCAGTCGCAAATGTGTCACATGCGATAGTAATTTGGTCACTTAGAGTTGGCGGTCTTTGGATACTTTTTGAAACTGCATTATTTGAAGGATGCTGACCTGACAAACTAACAATAAAAAGTACGAGGAAAGTTGCGATCAACCAGAACCACGGTTTTTTATAAATTGGTCTCTGTACCTTTTCAGTATTTTCCATACCGACGAATTACATTGGTAATGTGTCTGGTGGAAAACACAAAGCCCGCCACCAGGAGGCCTTGCGGCCCTACCAGAGTTTCCCCTGATAACGTAGTGCACGCCCTGAATGACGGGTTCTCTATGCACTACGATTTGGGACCATGCCAGTGACCGAAGTCATTGGTTTAGGTCTTAGCCCCTTGCGGGGCAATATTTAATTGTAGCTACAATGATAGCCTAAAGAAGGCTATCAGTCAGTACCCTAGCAGATCCCAAGAATTTGCGAAGAGGGGTTACCAACAAAACTAATGTTTACGGTCGATTGGCGGATGAGGGTCGTTTCCAAAACTGTCTTTGTCTTTAATTTGCCCGTGTTTGTTGTGGTACACAGCCTCAACTTCATTCTTTTTTGCAAGAGTATGGGTTTTGTCTTCAGCGGTGGCCTGCGTTCGATGAATAGAAACCGGCTTATTAATTCCTTCTTTTTTAACCGCCCAATCTTCTCCCCAGGGCACACTATGAAAATTTTTCTTAGTCATAGAATTATGATGATCTTTTAATTACACCTACGATTTTCCCGCTAATACTGAAATCATCACTCGGATGCAAATAGATAGGAGCATAGTCAAATGATGAGTCAGCTTTCAATACAATCTGCTTATTTAGACGATCGTCAATAAATCTTTTTACAGTTGCTTTATTGTCAATAATGGCGAGTACTACGTCTCCGGTACTAACGCTTTTGTTTTTACTATCGATTATTACATAATCTCCATCTTCAATTTTTTTACCGTTTATTTCCGCCCTATTCATCGATGATCCGTCAGCTTTTAACGCATACAACCCATTCGGTCTTGATCTACCGACGAGTTTACTCGAAGCCCGAAGAAAACCTTGGAAATTTTGTTCAGCAAAAACTGTTGCTGGGCCACAATTAGCGGTACCAATAACGGGAATTGAAAACAACCGAGACGTTTTCTTCAAAAGTCCTTTTGCCCAATCTGGCTCAAGGGTTGTTCTGCTCATCATCCCCTTCGCCCTGTCGATACTCAAAAATCCCTTCTTCTGAAGCTGGAGGAGATGATGCTTAATTTTTTGAGGAGATTCTTTAGGCATCGCAATGCGCTTAGCCATCTCTCTCAAGCTTAATTTCGCAAGATTTTCGGTTTTCGATAAAAGAAGCAGGTTCTCTTGAATGGGATGCATGCTTGAAGTATATCATATAGGGCATATCCAGTCCATAACATGCAATACTAACAGAAGTCCGTAAAGATTGACGGTGAAGAGCGCGGGTGCGAAAATCTCTCCCGAGAGGTAACTCCTCTCCCACTGCCTACTCTCACACAGCGGCTGAAGGTTCAATTATTCGAACCCAGAATTATTACGAGGGGAAACAAAAAACTATGATCTACAACTATCAAGGGCATTACCTTTACAACGACGAAATTATTGGTAACTGGAATTCAAGGGCAATTGGGGTCTATTTTTGTGGTTTTTTGACAGCACAAAATCAATTGCAGCCAGTCTATATTGGTGTAGGAACCGGAAACGGTGGAATGCGTGACCGTCTACTTTGCCACCTACGAGATGATTACTGGCCAGAAGCTACTCATTTTGGTTACCATCTTTGTGACAATGCAGAGGAAGCTCTAAGATGGGAAGCAGAGCAAATTCTTGCTCATCAGCCAAAGTACAACGAGAGAGGTAAATAGATATACCAGAAAATCCTTGACTCCCCCATGGATCAGCGTCATCCATGGGGTATATGAAACGCGCAAGTTACTATGCCCGAGTCAGTTCGACACTTCAGCGGAACGAGAAAACGATCGAGAGCCAGATAGTTGAGCTGAAACGACAGATTGCCGGGGACGGCAATCTGCTCGTGAAGGAGTACGTGGACGACGGATATACCGGTGCCCGATTGGATCGTCCGGCAATGGATGAATTACGGAAAGACCTGAAAACGGATGTATTCGATGTGATCTACTTTCTCAACACCGACCGGATTGCCCGGGAAGTAACGTACCAGACCATCATCATTGCGGAGATCCTAAAGTACAAAAAACAAATCATCATCAACGGCAAGGACTACATCCACAATCCTGAAAACAAGTTCACGGTCACCGTACTTGGAGCGGTAGCAGAACTAGAGAGAGCAAAGATCATTGAGCGCACAGTGCGAGCACGACAGCATCGACTGCAACAAGGAAAACTGCTCGGATGTGGCAATAACATATACGGCTATGACTATCACAAACGTACCCCCACGTCTGATCCGTACTACACGATCAATGAGGAGGAAGCCAAAGTAGTACGGTATGTATTTGAAACATATGCGAAGGGACAGGTTGGGGTAAATCAGATAACAAGGCGACTCGAGGAAATGGGTGCGCCAACAAAGAGGAGGAAAAATATCTGGCGCACTTCCCTGATCAAATGCATGACTCGAAATGAGATGTACACCGGCATTCGCTATTTCAATACCATGAAAGTGGTGCGTGAATACGCGAATCCAATACATGGGATACAGAGCACGACGAAGAAAATGTTAAAGCGAGACCGGACTGAATGGGTAGGTATCGAGGTACCGAGAATCATACCGCAAAAGATTTTCGATACGGTACAAGAGCGTATTCAATGGAACAGGAAGAAGTATAGGAATCCCAGGGTGATTCAGTTGCTTTCCTCGCTAGTACGCTGTGGCGAATGCGGAAGTAGCTTCTTTGCATACCGGACTCACTATCACGACAAACGTACAAAAGTACCCAGGGTTATTCATAAGCGTGCGTATAAATGTAACTGGAGATATCGACAAAGAATGCACTCTGTAAATAATCCATTGAAGAAATGCCACAACAAGGAGGTCAAAGCCGATATTCTTGAATACTATGTCTGGAAGGCAATCTTCGATTTCATGCTCGAGCCGTCCAAGCTCAAGAAGTGTATGGATTTCTTAAAAATTGATGCGGATAAAGAACACAAGAAATTAGAACGACAGCGCAGGTATATTGATCAAAAAATAAAACTGATTACTCACAAAAAGAAACGCTTGGTGGAGATATATACGATGGGCAATCTTGAGAAAGAGGTGTATGTCTCAAAGAGCCAAAAATACGACGAGGAAACAAGTGCTCTGAAGACGGAGTACATTGAATTGGCAAAGCGAATACCACTGCTGTACAAGACTGATGTCGTCAATTCGAGCATCAAAGAGTACTGCGAAAATGCACGAGTGCAGTTCATAAATGCCAAAGAGTTTGACTCCAAAAGAAAATTTCTGTTGGAGCACGTAACCAAAATAGTTTTCAAACTTGATCAGTTCTCTATTTATGGAGCTCTGCCGATTACACAAAATGGCAATACTGAAGAAAACAAGACTATAGAGTTCCGCATCGAGGGAAAAGTTCCTCAATGGGAACTGCTAGGACGCAGAAGAAAGAAGCCCGATTTTAGTGAACCAATTACTCCTGACAATTATGAGCAATTGCTAGCGAGAAATAGCAGAACTTTTAGTAAAGTGATTACAAATTAACTCTTGGCCTTAATTAAATACACCATTGAAATAATTAACGAGAGAATAGAAATCGGAATAAGAATGGCGAATTTTGTATTTTGAGCATAATTAAGCAAAAGAAAGAAACCTATTATCGAGCCAGCAGTCCATATCATGGCTATCTGAACTTTCTTTTTACTATCAATTTCCTTATGGGGATCCTGGTTCTTAAACTTATTTTCAAGTAGAGAGTCTTTACTAAGAGCACGAGCAATGCCTTTCATTGCTCCCTTACCATAAGCATCTTCCCCGATACTAAAATACTTTCGATTTCCTCTCTTAGTTCTTTCCCAACCTTTCAAGCCTTTTCCATAACCCAATCCCCCGCCACGCATCAAATTTCCATATTCAATGACTTCAATATTTTCGCGCTTTAAGTATCTTAGACAGAATCCCAAAAAAAATGTTTTTACGTAATCTTCTCCTACCTCTAACTTAAAACCAAACGGGGCAAGAGTCAGGATAATTGCTATGGCCCAAAATCCAATTAACCCTAAGAATTTAGTTCTTTCGATAGATCCTTCACCAATCAAGGAGATGCTAAGAGCGACCAGGATTATGCCAAAAAATAGACCTCCCCATAAATATTGATTTTTTCTTACTTTATATATTTCCATTTCATTTCCAATAAGATTTGCTGGAATTAGGACCAGAAACACTCTTTCCAGTACTCCAATCTACGACAGCGCCACTTGGGGTAGTAAATGTTTTAGGTGCTACGAATCCTGCTGGAGCTGAGACTGCTGTGTAATTAAGTGTTCTGCTCATCGGTGAATTTAATATACCTGTGAGAGTCTGCCCCAGATAATTTGAAGTTCCATCGACTCCAACCTTGAGACCATTCTGGATAGTATGTGCTCCTGAATAGAATGCCTTAGTACCGAACTTTGGTAAAGCACCCCGGACACCGGGAGCAAATTCAGAAGCACCGAATGTTGCAGCGCCAAGTATAGTATCGATTGCTACAGATCCAGCTGTAACATCGTCTCCGAGCACAGAGTTGCCTACTGCCCCAGTAGCACCTGAAGCAACACCAACAATAGCCGACTGACTTAATAAACCGAGGCCAGTCGCTCCTACTAAACCACCCGTCAGACCAATGGCGAAGCCTTGCGCAGCTCTCGTAAGATACGTCGAACCAGACGATGAAGGAACGAAAGCATTTAGATTAAATCCATTTGCTTGTGAATTGTTGTATACATCCACGGCATATTGTCCAAGAATTCCTGCTCCTGCTCCGAATAAACAAGTTGGACATCTCCCACTCGGATCCTTGTTAACAATCGGATTACCGTTTGCATAGCTGTAACTATTGAGACTCTGGGGATCTTGGAGGTTCTGCTGTGTACCCAAGAATACTGGATCTTGGGAGAGGAACTGCCCTTGCGTCCCGTTATAGTACCTTGCATTCAGATAACTAAGTCCCGGCCCCTCATCATAGAACTGCCCGATATATTCCCTTTGAGATACGTCAGTGCCTGAATTAATTCTCCGTGATCCATACGGATAATAGTCGAGAGTTTGAAGCACGGTATTGGTGTTGTCCGTTGCGACATTCACACTGCCGAGATGATCTGGATAGCGGAAGGTTACTGTACCTGATCCGGTTGCACCTTCGATTGTTGCGATGTCTTTGCCATTTAGAAGTATGTGCTTGGTCGGAAGTGCGGAGACGGAGTCGGTTTGATACAGCGGGTTCGGGTAGTGGTAGATCGTTGTGCCGTCATCGAGACGCATACGATCATCGTTCTCATCGTAACTGTAAATTCTTGTAGTGCCGGAGACGGTGGAAGTTGATAGGCGGTTGCGCCAATCCCATGCGTATACCGTTGATCCTGAAGAAGTAGCATTTCCTGCATTGTCGTAGCCAAGAACGGTTGAACCTATCTTGGTTGGAGCATGGGGATTTGCATAAAGAATGCCGGCGTAGGTATACGAGGTGGTAGCGCTCGAATTGAGTTTTGATCCGGTGATACTTCCAAGGAGATCGTAGGCGTACTGATAGCGATAGCTCGTTGAAGAAGCTTGCGTAGTTGATGCGGTGAGCAAGCGGTTGAGATCATCATACGTGAAGTTCGCAATCTTTCCGGCACCGGTGTCGGAGTAGTCAGTGATAGTCGTGATATTTCCCATCGCATCGTAGGTGTAGGACATATTCTGGAGAGTTTGGGGTACGGTGGAGCAAGTAGCGTAGACAGAATGTTGGCGACTATCAGCACCGTCACCTGCAGTATCCCAAGGATCAGTTGGAGTGGTAAAGCCTAGTCCGAAATCGAATCGTCTTGTGCCAATGTTGTCATATGCGTACTGATTTGAATTGCTATATACGATACCAATCCAGTAGGTTCCGCCGCTACTTAAAGAAACAGGTGAAGAAAACGTTGCATCAATCCATCCGGTACCACTTGCAGTAGATGGAGTAGCTCCTTGGAGTGCGGCTGGTTCGGTTCCACTGTTTGAGTAGATAAGACCTTTCAAATTGCCCGAAGCGGTATTTTGGTAACTCGTCAATTTAATCACCTTGCAAGCACTACCGAGTACATACTTGTTAACTGCTCCTTCGTCTGTACTAAATGTGCCTCCACTTCCTCCGACAGTCGTATACCCAAATGTCGGATCAACTCTAACTGGATACGTTGCTTTTTTAAGGAATCCCTGAGGAACCGTGACTGACAGCGTTCCGCTTGCGTATGAAAGCTCTGCCCATGTTTCGTTTCCATCAGCATCCACTGCTTTTGGTCTGAAAATCTGGAAGACTTTGCCCGTAGCATAGTTCAATCCACCGAGTTCATAATTGCGTTTTGTTTTGTGATAGACGGCGTATGATTTAAGGACGCCTGGCAGGTAACTTTCAACAACATTCCCTTCTTTGTCGGCACATGCGTCTTCCGTGCAGGATGCAATTCGTGAATCATTTGAATGATCGAGTTCATTCATTGGAGATTGATAGAAGAAGTCGAGGTCATCGGCACCGTCTACTTTGAAGCTAAAGACATTTGAAGTTGGTATTGCATTTAGCACTACTTCCATTTCGAGGCCGCCGTCTTCCATACCTTCTTTGGCATCGAGTGGGTAGACTTCAACCGATTGCGAGTTCCCCTTCCACTCAACTTTGTCGGCATTTGCAACTTTTACTCCAGTCGTTGCAACTCCGTCGTATGAGATTCCAACATTAACTTCATCATTCCACTTTTTGAGACGTACTTCTGGTTTGTCTTTTTTAATAACGACACCTTCTGCACCCGCATTTTTAACCTGACTTGCAAATGCCACGCTGAAATATTCTTGATCACTAATTTCTTCGATATGTGGTTTTGCATTGAGATCGGGAGTGCCAGTTGATGTATGCGGCTTTGCAAATAGAATTGCGTCTCCAAACAATTCTTCGGTCAGCGATGGTTCAGGGGCTAGAAGCTCGGAGAGTTGATCGGCTTTCGCGAGTGCGAGCTTCTGAAGTGAGGGCGCGAGCGCAAAAGATGACGTCCATCCCTTTCCTGCCATCGCCATAGCGAGTGCATTACCGCCGGTACCTGCGGTCGGTGCAAGCGTCAAAATATTGATAAGTCGATAAAGTGCGTTCTGATCATATGTGTAGGTCGTGGTTGCTTGCGATCCCCAATATATTGAGGTTTCTTGACCCATTGGCGAGTACGTGACATTGGCCACAATATTGCGCCATGAAGAACCGCTCGTTTCGCGCTGTTCGATTCTGATTGGCTTGCTCGACGTTGCGTACGTATATCGAACTTCAGAATTATCTGGATACGTGATTTTGCTTTGATTAGCTTGGCGATCAAAAGTGTATGACGTGTTATACCACTGGCCGTTGATATATTTTGTTTCGGTCGCTGTAAGTCCGAGCGGATTGTATACACGACCTGTCGAGATAACAATCCCGTTGTTGGTTGTCGTTGCAGAGCAGAGCTTCCCTTTTCCATTGAGGCAGGTGTCATACACGTAGGTGATTTCAGTGCCGCCTCCGCTAGTATTATCTTCGGTAAGTTTTCTATTCAACGTATCATAGGTGTAATTGGTGGTTGATGCGCGAGGATCCTTGAACTGCGTGAGATTGTTTGCGACGTCGTACGTATATGTAGACGTGCCAAAAAGTGTATCGCCAGAGGCATGGAGATCTTCGCTCCAGATGCGGCGTGCAAGTCCATCGTAGATAAAGTTGCGGAGATTTGAAAGCGCGTCAGTGATCTTGGTTAGATTATTGACCGTGTCATACGCATACGTAGTAGTCGCCGGAGAGCCATTCAAATATTCAACAACATTTGCGAGGTTGCCATATGCATCTTTCCAGAAATCTTTGTTCTTTCCATTCGCATCAGTTGTGCGAGTACGCCAATCATCATATGTATTCGTGGTGGTGCCGACTGCATTTACAATCTGCGTCACGCGTTGCAGCGGATCATAGGTAAGCTGAGTGTATATTTTTGCAGATGTTGTGGCAGTCGTTCGTGCAGTGCTCGAAGAGAAATATGGAAGAGTAGTCGATGCAATGAGTCCAAAATTGTTGTATGCGTAGTCGACAACTGCAAAGGTATTAATTCCATCCGCAGGTTTGCGCTCCTGAAGCTTGCGACCGAATCCATCAAAGTACGTGTAGGTGTTGCTCGAGGTTGCGCTATTAAGGTAATCGGTCTGTTGAATAATTGTTGATCCTGGTGTTGCACTATCGGTGTACGTGTATGCAGTTTTAGTTACTAACGAACCGCTTGATGGATCAGGAATACTTACAACCAAAGGTCGGCGAAGTGCATCGTATGTGGTGGTGTAGAGACGACTATTTGCGTCAAAAATATTTTTTACTTTTCCAGTTGCGTAGTCGTATGTGTACCCGGTTTCCTGACTCAATGCATTGGTGGTTGTTGCTGGGTACAGGTTCCTGCCGTCAATCGTGTAGGTTGTGATATTACCTAAAGGATCACGGGACTGTGTGACCAATCCGTAGGTACTATCGAATGTTCGAGTCGTAGAAGCGTAGGTAGTCGTGGTTGCCCAATTTTCTGTTTTTGTTTCATTACCTTTGCTGACATTTCCAGAAGAGAGACTGTCGTAGTAGTGATTGGTCTCGCGCAATTTTACCGAGCTTTGATTTTGAGTAACTTCCGTTGCAGGCAAGCCAACGATATAGAGAGTGGTTGAAGCGGCGTAGCCAATAGTAGTGGACGCAATATCACTTCCGGTATCGGAAAATGCTCCATCGTCACTTCCAGTGACTTCGCCATAATTGATTGTCTGCTGAAGATTCCCGTACGTACTTTCAAATGTGTTTTTGATTGCCGTATCGCGGTGAGTCGAATTTCCGTCGTAGTTAGAATTGACGCTTTGTGCGAGATTAACAAATCGGCGTCCCCCACCGAGATCGGTATCAACCCATTTATTGATTGTCTTTGCATATAGATTCCCTGAGTTATCTGATTTTTCAACTCGATATGGTTTGCCAATTTTCCATTCGTCATCTGAATATGCACCGTGAGCCGTGTCGGTTGAACTTGCTTGATGGTAGAAGGTTGTAGTCTGCCCTATTTGATCAGATGCAGTTACTGTAGCGAATCCTGAAATTCGATGATTGAACGGATCGCCGTAGAAGAAGCCTCCCCCACCGTAGGTGTAATTTGTAGTGGTAGTTGACGAAAGACCATCTCCTACACTCGTTTGCTTAAGAGTCATGAGTACAACCGGCAGATGTGGGTTCTGTTTTTGACCCGAACCATTTTTATATTGAGGCGAACCCTGATAGCTCACTTCACTAAAGAAACCTCTACTATCGGTCGTCGTGCTCAAAAGATCTGCTTTTTGAATTTTGCTTATGTAGACCGTCTGATTGGTGCTCGTACTCGAGCTATCTTTCCAAGAGCGAATAAAGTCTGTCATGCCATCACCATCAATATCTGCATTCCGTGTACCCACGTCTTGATTGTTGCTGATGTATATCTCTGGTAGATTTTGCGCTGGTGTTACATAGCTCGAGTCTTCCGCCCAACCAGTGCCGTCACCCTTGTTGATGTAGACATGCTTTTCGACATGACCTGCGCCATCGGTCCAGTTGTACACGATGTCCGCCAGCCCATCACCGTTTACATCAAGTATGCGTGCACCATTATCGTTTCCGGCAACGATAAAATACGTTGGAATCGTATAACCTGTGTCTTCTGTCCAACCAGTTCCGTCACCATTGTTTAAATACACTCCTCGGTATATTGTGCCACCTCCATCATTCCATGCCCGAATAAGGTCGGGTAAACCATCGCCATTGATATCTGCGATACGGGTACCGAGGTCAGAACCGGCACTTGAGAATGGTGCGGGCATGCGACTATCCGGTGTTGAATAATTTGTGTCCTCGGCCCAACCAGTTCCATTGCCCTTGTTGATATAGACATGCTTGTCTCTGCTCCCAGAACCATCGGTGTAATCTTGAATAATATCCACGAGACCGTCACCGTTTACATCAAAAATCCTGACACCATTGTCATGGTTGTTACATGTAAATGTCACAGGAATAGTGCCGGTGTAATTGCTATCAAGGACCCAACCGGTACCGTTTGCTTTATTTATATATACATATCGATCATCACCGCCACCGCAGCCAACGACCGACTTAAGTAGGTCTGGAAACCCATCACCATTTACATCCCCCATGCGCACACCTTGATCGTATTGACTGCTCATGAAATCAACTGGAATCACATAATTTGTGTCTTCAGCCCATCCGGTCCCATCACCTTTATTGATATACACATGCCGATCAGTAGTGGTACTAAAATGATCGGCTAAACTGCGGGTAATATCTGGGAGACCGTCACCGTTTACATCCTCAAGAATTGAAGCTTCGTCATAGAATGTGGAAGTGAACCAAATTGGAATAGTGTAGTTCGAATTGAGATCCCATTTGGTTGTCGTACCAACACTCTGGTATCCAAATGTGGTGGTCGGCACTGAAAGAGTTGTCCCGCCTGTTTCGGTTTGACCGGTCAGAAGGATTGTACTGAGGAGTGAACGCTTGGTATTGGATCCTGCGCTATATCCAAGCGTATACTTTTTCACCCACGTGCCATTGATATTCGTCCGAATTTCATTTATGCGATAGCGCGTTACGGTACTTGAAGCGAAACCTGTCTGTGTCGAGGTCGAAATGTCACTACGAAGTTCACGGTAGAAGTCGATGGTGAACGGTCCGTCGGTAACATTGTTGCCAGTGTATTTTGTAGTTGAGGCATATATCTGTCCACGATCCTTGAAATATTGATATGAAATGTAATTGTTGTTTGTATCGCGTTGATCTTCGAGCATCCATTTGAATACACGAGATGAACTATTGAGGTCATCTTGGCGTGAGCTTGTTGAGTAGCCAAATTTATACGTCGTACCGTCTTTGGAAGTGACCAACCAATAGGTACTATTCTTTAATTCATATTTATTGAAACTGCCATTTTCTACTTTCGGACCGTATGTAGAAGTACTTGTGGTTGTAGAAATAAGGATGAGCTCACCATCTATCGATGAATAGAAGGAACTTGTTGCAGTGTACATTTGCGGCACGCCATATTTTGGATACCGTTGGATAAACGGAATATTCACACTCCATCCGTACCCAAATTGATTGCTATTGTTTGTGTCTCCACTTGAATATGAGAGTGCGATTTGCGGAGTCATGTTTCCACGACCGGGCGGTACATCGATCGGATATGAATAAGTAACCGCACCACTTTGAGGATCGGGTAGAAGACGAAGCTGAGCGGAAACGGAATTTCGTTGATCGTTGAAATGGCTTTCACCCCCTTCCGTGAAGGGTGACGAGACAGTATCTTCTTCAAGTACTGAAGGAGGTGGATTTGTATTATTTTCTTCAGATTCTAAATGCTCCTCAGAAGGAGGAGTGGTCTCCTCAATCGCTGAATCGATTGGGGTTGTATCTACCTCTGTAGGTGCAGGTTCTTCCGTAGGAACGGGTGTACTTGATGGAGAGTCTGGAGTGTCAGATTCTTCTGCAAACACTGGGTAAATAGGAGAGAGGAGCGTCAACACAATGACTGTTCCACTCACAAATGAAAAGAGTGAATGACTCTTTGGCAAAAACTGCTTCGTCGTTTGAGTTTTCATACCTAGTTCCCCAACTAGATGAGTAATTGCCACCAATCTACCACTGGTTGTGACTCGTCTATCAAAAAGGTGCTTCAATTCAGCTCTTTTTCAAAAGTGATTTTAGATTCGATAGATTATTTGAAGAAGATTTGGGAATATTGCGGTCGTAGAAATTTTCCGCAAAAATATACTTCGGTATGTTTCACAAGATTGGGTTTTAGAAAATCTCGCCTGTAGGAATTGCAAAATAAAAATATCTCGTCTGACCGAGATTTTGAATTACAAAATGGTATTCAACTGCGTCAATCATTATCAGCACCTTTTTTCTTTAACACCCGGTTCAAAAAATTGACAACGTTGTATTTTCAACTCAGGAATACTTATCCACACGGTATGTGTTGTTGGCGAAAGCAAACTCGCCGCGAGTATACGCGGCGAGTTTGCTAAAAGATATCGACCGATCCTAGATCGCCTTTTCGGTGAAATCGTCAAACTGCACGTCCATATAGTCGGTGCGAATACCGCCCTTGCCGTTTGATCTAAATGGCGCGCCGCCAATTCCCTTGTCGATGTAGCTCACTACCTGCGTGTAATTACCATTACCCGTCTTGTCGACGTAGAGTGCAATAGTGACGGATCCATCCGCGTTATTGGTGACACGTGTTTTCATTCCCATCCATTGCCATGTCGGAAGGAATGATGGATCGCTCGACTTATCGTACTGGCTAAAGCTGCCGAATACTTGCGCATATCGAAGGGTGTAGTACGTACCGCCGATTTTTTTCTTGATAATCGCCAATCCGTCATCACGAATTCCCGCGTAATAAAGGTTGTCTTTATCAAGATATCGATTGAAGAGAAATACGCCGCTATACCCTTCGCGATTTGGTGTGTTGGTTAGATTTTGCGCAGTGATGCGGAATCGCATCGATTCTTCAGAATTTCCCCATGCAGCCCGCGTCACCAAGCGAAATGTATTTTGAGGATAATATCCATTTCCCGTGTCGAGCGGATTAACCCGCGCATACTCGATGCGAGAAGGATCATTCGTCGGCAATCTTCCTTGGATTGTTTCGCAAAGGCCTTCGCGAAGAAGCATTCGTCCCCCTGAAGAAACCCAGAAGTACGGGCTCGTACTTCGCTCCGGCGTCATTTGCGCAAAGAGATCGCCTTCAACATTACACGAATACACAAAATCGGCAGGAACTGCCGCCGCGGTCGATGCCGATACGATTGATGTAATCGCTGCCGAACAAAAAAATACTGTTGCTCCGATTGTACTCGAAGCGGCGAGTCGTCGAAAAGCGCGCGCGCTTTCTCGCAAATGAGAATCATCGCTCATTGCGTTCAATTTATTTTAGTAGTGGAGAAGCGCCGTCGCAGGCTTCAGGAAAATTTTATCGTGCCATGATACTTCCACACAATTCAAAGCCGTGGTCTAACGATATTTTAATGAAGCAGTTTAGAAAAACTTCATTCAGCGTTAGGAAGTAACTCCGTAGTTCGTTGTATTAAGGATTCATCATCCATTGTTTCGATATTTTCTATCGCAATCAATTTCTTCAAGACCGTATCTTGCTTCTTGATACTCTTACTCACCTCTGCGAGTGGAATATCCGTAAATGCAATTTGCACATAGGCAGGTGTCCACGAATCGGGCATGAGTTTCCAAATGCGTCGTTCCAGATTCCATTTGAGGTTGTAACAAGGATCAGGACTTTCGCTGATGCTGTTTAAATTTTTAAGTGAAAGTTCGGCAATTGCGTCGGTGTTTGGTTTTCGAATGCTGCTGAACTCCGCAAATGCCGCTCCAAAATCATCATGATGTTTCTCGAGAAGTTCCATAAGAATAGTCACGTCTTCAAACCCGACATTCATGCCCATTCCGTAAAACGGCGTGATCGAATGACATGCGTCTCCCACAAGCAAGATCCGGTCTAGGTAATGCCAAGGGCTTCCGAGCGCGTACGTGATTTTTGACGCAGGATTTTTGAAAAAATCTTCCTTGAGATTCGGAATGAGCGGAATGACGTCCGGAAAATTCCGCGAGAAAAAATCGGTGAGAGCGGTATTAGAATTCAATGACTCAATTGAGCTTTCACCTAGAGCAGGAATAAATAGAGAGCAAGCAAATTCCCTGTCGGTTGTGGGAAACGCGATTAAGACCGCGTTTTGTCGTGGCCAAACATGTGTATGGTGATCAGGAAGTGCCCATTCCCCACTCTCCGTTGGCGGAATTTTTAATTCCTTGTATGCGTATGCAAGCGTGGTTCGATCGAATGCCACCAAATCTTTTTCGATGAGTACATCAGCTACTTTTGAAAAAATGCCGTCGGCACCGATGATTCGATCATACGATGCATGGATTAGTGTATCGTGTATATTATTTCGAAATACAATTTCCCCGGTTTCAGGATTAATATCTTCGCATTCGTGATTAAAATGAAAATGAACACGTTTGGTTTCCTCGGCCGCTGTAATGAGAGTTTTATTTAAATATGCGCGATTGATTGTGTCGATTGACTCCGTTCCGTCTCCATACTGCTGTACGTCAACTACTCCGTCCTGATGATGAACCATTCGGCCGTAACTTGGATCAACATTAGGACGGATACTCGAAGCAACGCCCGCCGCTTCAAGTGCCTTCCACCCGCGAGCCGATAACGACATCGCAATCGTTCGACCGCGAACAGTCGAGTCGATGCGTGGATCCGTTCTCTTTTCATATACGTCAACCGAAAATCCTCGTTTCTGAAGCAAAATGGAAAGAAGCGGTCCGACAAGACCTGCGCCAATAATTGCGATTTTTTCTGACCGAGGTGATTCAGTCATATTGGATAGATATGTTACGGAGCCCAGACTCGGGCACGAGGTATGTGATACCACGCTCTGACTCTTTGTCAAAGCAGTACGCCACAGGTGAGGAGATTATTTTGAAGCGCAGTCGGTAAACGTCGTCACTCCATCTTCTTCGATGAATGCGGTATTCCCTTTGTTCCAAAATACGAATGATTCGTCAGCATTTGCGTATCTTGCGCCGGAAGCAGACATTGCTTGTGGGAGCGAGAGTTCGCGGCTATCAGAAAGTGTAATGGCTACTGAATTTTTTCCCTGTTCGCTCAAATATCTTGCGTCAATTGATTTGCCGCCCGCACATTCGTATCGCGCTGAAGCGACAACTGCAGAAGTATTCTGAAGGACGCTTTGAACCTCGGTATGATAGCCGGCACTTGAAATGCCGAGATAGTAGCCAAGCGCAAACACACCAACAAAAAGAATGATTGCGACAATTTGAGAGAAGGGAGTCACTTTGTTCCAGACCATAGTATGCAAAATTATGAATAATTATCTTCGATCATCCCTCACCATGTTCCAAACAAAGAATGAAATAAAAGAGATCAGAAAGCAAAATGCGCCGAAAGTATCTTCGCGAGGAAATGGCGCAAAATGAGTGAGTGGCCACGACAGACTTTCTGGATGAACTTCGGCGTTCAACACAATATACAGCCATCCAAGAAGACCGAAGAGGAAAAAAGTGAGCGAAAGTGAGCGAATTGTTTTGGTTTCCATACTGGATTAGTTAGTACCGAGCATACTCCGCAAAGCGTCGTATGCCGGCTTATGACTGCCGTCGTACCGAATAATACCAAAAAAATTCTCATTGTCTCCCTCATCTTCACCGAGGTCTTTGTAGCTGTACCAGAAAAGCGGTCCCGCCCACAAATAGGTCTGCGCGAGCGAAAATGCTTGACGGAGCATTTCTGCCTGCAGCTCTTCTGTCACATGGTCTGAGTTGGTGATGGATCGGTAATTGCTCATGGTCGCGAGATTTTCCGGACCTCCAGTCGGCGCGCCAAATTCAGTCATCCATATTTTCTTGGAAGAATCGCCGTTTGAGGTCATGACATTTCGGAGCGTCAAACCAGTATCATTCATCTGCGACCACGCATTCCATTTTTGCGTGTAATTTGGTGTCGCGGGAAAAGAGTATGGATGCATTCCGACTGCATCAAACGAATGCCCCGCGCCAGAGGAGTAGAGTGCGGTTAGAAAATCCACCGGTGACATACTTCCGTCCCTCGTCGCTGCAGGAGATAAACCACCAGAAATAACCGTCGCATTTGGATCAACTTCGTGAATTGCTTGGTACGTGACTTTCAACAGATTTGAATACCTAGTTGCGTTACCACCCCAATAATTCAAATTGAGGTTTGGTTCATTCCAAATTTCCCATGCATGCACGCCTTTTGGCGCATATCGTCTGACCGCAGCAGCAGAAAATTCTGCAAACTGATCTTGATCAGCGGGTGGACAATTTATTTCTGGACATCCGTCATCTCGCGCCCACTTCGGCGTATAGGAGAGAATGCCCAGCACATGAATACCGCGCTCATTTGCGGCATTCACGATTCGATCGATTCCGCTCCAATCAGTGTGTTCAAAATCGCGTCGTTCAATATCATTCCATCCCACATCAATTCTGATCCATTCGACTCCGGTTACGGCGACTTCATCGAGACGTGCACCAACTTGGGAATCGGACAATCCAAGGAGAGTTCCTGCAAGCGATAGTCCGAATTTACTTCCAACTGAAGGAATGTTTGGCATAGGAATTGGATCTATTGGAATCGGTGTAGGGGCTGGAGTGGGAATTGGTACTGGTGTCGGATTTGGAATTGGATTCGATATTGGCGGGGTGGTAATCGGAGGTTTCGTGACTGGAGAAGAAGATGGGGTGGATTGTGTTGGATTATCTGTTGTTCCACTTCCGCTATTACTTCCCTTTGGACTTTCATCGGGCGATTTAGCGACCCCAGGAGAAGTGGTCCCCACCGGTTCATTCACAACACCGGTTGGAGAAGTAGTAGTTGCACTAGCTAGATGATTCTCCAAATCATTTTCTATTATATGAAATGTTTTTTCTGAAGACGTGGCGGCAAGTCCCATGGCGCCAATACCAAGGCAAAATAAAGCCAAAAACACCACAAGTTGCCGGCGTCCGCGAGCCGCCGACGCCTTTCGATAGACTACTTTTGAAGATTGGTTTGGTTCACTCATAGGGTACGAAATCTGCCAGTTCCTCTTGTTTTTCCTTTTGACTTATTGCCATTCCTCCCATAGACTACGGTATCTTTCTGTTTTCCTATATTATGGGTGATAGGGACGCATTCGGGGAGATGGCGGGGACTTTAGACCTATGGTCAGATATTCATACTACACCATACGGCGGATGTTCGAAGACAGCTTGTTTCGAAATTCGCTCTATTTGATGCTTGCAACCGCCGTTATGGCGGGCTTTGGCTTCTTTTTCTGGCTGATTACGGCGAGGCTCTATACGACCGAAAATATCGGTCTCGCGACCACTCTCATATCGGTAATGAGTCTTATCGCCACTTTCAGCCTTATTGGATTTGACGCTGCCTTCGTGCGCTTCTTACCCACGGCAACTGATCGAAATCGGAAGATAAATACGGGGCTCATTTTGGTTGGAACAACCGCACTCATCCTTTCTACCCTTTTTGTCCTTTCAATCCACCTTATCTCTCCACGACTTTCATTCGTGCAAGATCATCCACTCTATGGGGTCGTGTTCGTTATCGCTTGCGTTATGAACGGACTGAACGTACTCACGGATTCGGTCTTCCTCGCCAATCGTCAGGCAAAATTTACGCTGATCATCAACACTATTTTCAGCTTGGTAAAGATGCTCATACCATTTGCATTTCTTTCGTGGGGCGCGATCGGCATATTTACTGCTGCTGCAGTCGCACAAGCGGTCGGTCTCATCTTGAGTCTCGGCGCAATGGCGTATTGGTTTGAATACGTTCCTGATTTTGCATTTGATTCGAGCGTTGTTGGTTCAATCTGGAAATATTCTGCCGCCAATTATTTTGCGGGGATTCTTGGTCTTCTCCCTGCGACATTTCTCCCGATCATGATTACGAATGACTTGGGTCCGCGCGTCGCCGCATATTTTTATATTTCAATGATGATCGGCAATTTGTTGTACGTGATTCCCTATTCGACTGCTCGGTCGATGTTTGCGGAAAGTTCCCATGACGAACATGCACTTCGCGAACATTTGAAACGCGCGATAATTACGATGACGCTTATCTTGGTTCCCGCGATACTGGTAATCTTGATCGGGGCTCACTTGATTCTTTCGGTATTCGGAACAGAATATTCTATTGAAAGTGCTTCGTTCCTCCGCATTATTGCGTTAACCGGTATTCCAGTCGCCGCATACACCACATTCTGCTCGCTCTTTAGAATCACGAAGGATTTGAAATCACTGTTGTTTGCAAATATCGTCTATTCGGTAAGCATACTGGTCTTTGCAGCACTTCTTATGTCATTTGGACTCTCCGGAGTTGGCGCCGCGTGGATTCTTGGAAATATTTGTGCCGCGCTTGCAGGATATTTCCTATTTCTTCGAGGTCGCAGTCGGACACATATATAAATACCGTTGATATTTATGAATCCTACTCATACAACAGAACATACCTCATCTGGTCATGGCGCTGAACTCTCATTCGGCGAAAAACTGAAGGATTTGATGAATCGCGTCCGTACAGTCACAAACGCGAAACGCGATTATATTCGTGCGCGGTTACTCGGAAAGAAAAAGAAAGTAGTACTCTCGTATCCCGACATGCCCGCACGGTACTACCATATTCTCTATGGAATTTGTAATCGCCTCGGGTATGCACTTACCAATGATCCGAATAGACCTGCGGACATTGTGATTGCATTTAAAGACGCAACGGTCTACGAACCTGACCAAAAACTTGAGGAACTTACAAAAACACATCATGTAATCAATATAGGAGCCTGCGACATCACCAAGGCGCGAGTCGAGAAAGTATTCAAAGAAGTATTTGGTTATGGAATGGAGGTTGATCCACGCACGTGGAACGGAAAATGTGTTCGAAAATCAAATGATAATGCTGTGCATGACGGCAAGGTAATCGATTGTCCGGCAGAGCCAGAACCAGGCTATATCTATCAGAGACTGATCGACAATCAAAAAGGCGATATGGCACTAGATATTCGCGTTCCAATTTTTGGTAGTGATATTCCTCTCCTTACGATTCGATACAAAAAAATCACTGATCGGTTTGATAATACGCTCCGCGGAGACCTTGCTGAAGTCGATGATCATCTCTCAAAAGACGAGCAAGAAAAAATTGTTGAATTTGCCCACGTATTCGGACTCGAGTATGGAGAACTTGATGTACTTCGAGACAATGTTGATCGGAAGATTTATATTGTCGATGCAAACACCACTTCCGGTTCTCCTCGTCCCGGAGTTCATATGAGCTCATCTGACTACCGTACCCTTCTTTTCCGAATGTCTGATGCATTCGAAAAAGCATTTGCGTCTATAGATCAACGCAGATAGCAATAATCGCGAGGATTTTTTCTGCAACAACTCTCCAACTATGTCCTGCTTCGATGAAGGAGCGACCATTTAGCGCAAGTGTTTCGCGCTTCTCTGAATCATTTGCAAGCTCAAGAATTTTCTCCGCAAGTGATTTTGCTGATTCTGCTTCAGCGTACATGATAATGTCGCCAAACTCTTCTCGCATACCGGAAATATCTGATGCAATAACTGGGCATCCACTTGAAAGGTATTCGTAAATTTTCATTGGTGACGTGAGACCGGCACGAATATGCAAGGGATAACACAGGCCAATATCGATAGCACTCTTAAAGTGAGAAAGTGCGATGTAATCATTTTCTGATATCAGGTGAACATTTTTTGTAAGGTCATTTTTTTTGATGAAACTCTCGAGATATTCGCCATCAGCTCCTGCGCCGCCCGCGATACAAAAATGTATGTCAGGTTTTTGTTCGAGCGCTACTTTTGCAGCAGCAACAATACATCGAAGTCCCTGCCAGCGATGCAGACTGCCGACGTATCCAACGGTGAATGCTTCCGGGAGTCCAAGCTCACGGCGCATTTCTACTCGATCACGTGGAGCAAACAATTCAGTATTCACCCCATTTTGAATGAGTGAGATACGATTCTCTGGAATGTGATACCGATCGGTCAAAAAGGCCTTAAGACCTTCCGCGACCACGACAAAATGTCGCGCAGTGCGTACATTAATTATTTCAATGAGTGCAAATATTTTGGTTCGGAGGAATATTCGTGCGATCAAGTCGGGATTTACATACTTTGCATCCTGCTCAACCAGCCCGTTTATTTCAAGAATAAGTGGAATAGAAAAGAGGCGCGATATAATCGCTGGAACAAACAAAAGTTGGCTTTTTCGTACATAGAGAACATCAGGACGATTTGTTCGAATATCCCGAATAAGTCGAATAAATAGTTTGGGTTGATACACCGCTGATAGATATTTTCCTGTTACAGAAATAAATTGGGTTCCGTATGATCCAACTTCCTCTCTTTTTCCAATCGTTGGCGCATAGAGCGTAATTTTGTGTCCGAGCGCTTGTATATTGGTGCAAATTTCACTCACGTGTACATACGCTGCCGATCCCTGATCCATAAGTTGATCGGTCACATACATGATCGTTGTTGTCTTTGATTCAGACGCTGTAACCGAATGAGTATCTACGACGACGCTTTCATATACTTCAACAATCTTCTCCGCATGGCGTTCAATTGCATACTCTTCTGCTTTTTTACGAGCATTTGCACTCATTCGAATCAGCGCATTCGTATCGCTAAAAGCGCGAATCATTGCACCCGCAATTGCTCCTGAATCTTTTGGTGGAATCAAGTAACCCGTTTCACCATCAATCAGCCAATCACTGGTACCTCCAACATCCGTCCCAATAATAGGGCGACCGAGACTCATAGATTCGATACCGCTTCTTGATGCATTTTCTGGCCAGATTGATGGGACAACGACAATCGATGCATTTTTGTACATTTCAAATAATTCTGCTTTGCCAACATGCCCGAGAAAATGCACGTGCTTTTCAATGTGAAGTTCCTTTGCAAGCGACTCCAGCTCTTCCGCATCTCTTCCGGTTCCAGCCACCGTAAGTTCAAACTCTGGAATCGCAGCAACGATCGTCGGCACCGCACGAAGAAGATATTCAACACCTTTGAATTTTTCCAATCGTCCTGCATATACCGCTCGGGGAGAAATATTTCCTTCAACGAGTGGCGAGTATGGGAGCATCTTCACGCCGTTTGGGATATAAATACTTGGAACTCCTTGCGCCTTCATCAAACCCTGAATATATCGACTGATTGTTACAAAGTGCGTTATATTTCGAAATCCGATTCGGAAGAACGGGTAGTTGATATATCGATAATAGATGTATCGAAAAATGCCGGCGAGACGGAGTTTTTTGAGATCATACTCTTCATTAATAAAATCGGATTTTGGCATACACCACATCAAAAGATCTCTGGTGTACCCTTCTGGTCCGTGAACGGTAGCAATAGTCGGAACATTTCGAAGCGCAAAAAGGATTAACGGTGAAGCTGAACCGAGGGTGTGGAGATGAATGACGTCCGGATTGTAATCACGAATTGCACTGCGAAGCGCAAAATATGCTGAAAAATTCAGCGTGTACATTATTTTTGCAAAGATTCCATGTGGAGCGCGAAACGTGTATTCATTGAAATGCGGCATATCAGGTCTCGCGTCACTCGCCAGAGTGCGTACGGTATGACCAAGTCTTTCGAGGACAGGCTGAATAGCAACAATGCCGCTTTCTGCGCCACCTTCTTCAAAACCAGCCGAATTTACACGAAGAATTTTCATCGATATATTTTTACCCCCTGATTCACGTAGATAAGATCTTTGTGATCATCCAAGAAGTTTAGCGGATAGACATACGAAAGCGTGTCTCCTTGGTATGAGAGCGCCACTTCCCCTTTTTTAATATTGGTATATCCCAAAAAGATGTATGCATTTTTTTGAACGATGCCCGGGTAAATGTCATTCAAGATATCTACCTTGGTCAAAATTGGAAGTTTACTCGATGAATAGCGGTCAGACTGCGTTGATGACTGGAGTGTATAGCCATCATTGGAACGCATTCGAGACACGAGCCAATCGATACCGACACCTTCGCCTCGGTGTTCGTAGAACACATCATAATACACACCGCGATTTTCAAGATGCATCTGCGGCATATATCCTCCAAGCGCTTCCGTGAACACACCGGTTGATGACAGAAGAAATACAACCGCAATCGTGCCGGCAATCATTGTTGTTTTCTTCGACCACATGAAGATCACTTCACTACCGATAACGACAAAGATGCCGAGGAAAATGAGTGATTGCTGGAAGGCGCGAAGAAGTCCGTATTCGACTGACAAGACGGGCAAGAGTACCTGTGAGAGAATAAGCAAAATGCTTCCGCCCACGAGGAGCATAAATTCATCTGGCAGCGGTTTCGATACGAATCGTCTGGTGACAAATACGGCGACAACACCGATCAAGATGAATATCTGCAAGAGTTTTGCAGAACTCTGCCTAAAAAGGAAGTTAAATTGCGGTACGTTGATTCCCTCATTTTCAACCGCCTTACCGAGCGCGGTGAGCGGAAGAAGCGTTTCTTCGACCAAGTGAATCGAATCGTCCGAATAGGTTCCGTCAGGATAAAACGCGTCAGGCATTTCTGCACGAAGCGGCGCAACCACCGTTTTTTTGTAGGTTTCAAAATCGGTTGCCGGATCACTCACCCGCCACGAAAAGAGACTGTAGAGTACATCGTTTGAGCGAGAATCCTCTTTTGCATTGTGTTGCATCACGTGAATCGTTTCGGTCACGACACGGTAAATGCTGTTCGAGGACGTATCAGTTAAGACACTGCTCCAGACGAAGCTTGCAGCCGCAAGAAATACCACCATACCCACCGTGATATTTCGTGCCGATACATGATTCTCTTCGAGGGCAGCAACACCAGAATTTTGGAACCACTTGAATGATCGTAGGCGCTTAGTAAGCCATAGATAGAATGGGCGTGCCGTGACCAAAAATCCTAACAGTCCAATGACGATGTAGGTGGTCGAGTAATGGGAGAGCACCAAGCCCACTCCCAAAAAGGTGAAGAGGATTCTCTTGGTGTGGAGCATAATCGAGTCGCTCCAAATCGTGTAGAACATCACCACCAAGAAAAGAAAGGCGATTTCTTGTCGATTCAAGAATGCCATGTCGGTGAAGAAAGTTGGAAACGCGATGAAATATACCGCCGCAGTAAGCGCGGCTGCACCGGATACATAGCGACGAGCAATCAGGAAGATCGCGCTCGGAACGGTTGCAAATATGATCTGGAAGAGCGTCTTATATATGTATTGATCAGAAAGATTGAGGAGGTTGCTCAATATCGTCGGCAGAATGGTTATCGACATGCATGCGTTATATGCGTCTTTGTAGTTGGCGATTGACCAGAGGCCGGCATCTTTTGCGAGCTGGAATACGCGATATTCACGCTGAATATCATGCCCGCTGATGTACCAACTTCGAAGCGACGTCATGAAGAGGAGCGAAAGTGAGATGAAAAAAAGCGCGACCGGAATAACATTTTCCCCGAGGCGTTTGTGATACTTGATGAGAATAAACGCATATACCCCAATGCCGACGAGCATGCCGATCGTCCAAAGATTACTGCCACCATTGTTGATACTGATCGAACCGAGAAACGCAAGAAGCGTGAAGATTGCTGGAAAGAGCGCAACAAAAGTGTCGAGGATCGAATCAAAGACAATATATTTCTTCAGCGAAAGATCAATCTCACGCACTCGGATATATACCAAGAGAAGCAGGGATACAATGAGCATCGTTAATGTAAGAAGTACTGGGGATGCTTCAAGCGGGCGATTGATGCCGATGTGCGGGAATAGTTCATTGACGAAAAGTCCGACGCCAATGATTTCAAGAATACTGATTGAGAGAATAAGCATAATCTTGCCCCACCACTCAAGATTAATGAGTCCGAGCAGAATAATAGTGAGAAGACCGGGAAGGATGAGAAGTGCGCTTATGCCAACGATGTTCTGAATTTGAAATGGATTGATCTGAAAGATGGAAAGGATCAAGAAAGTTCCCCACCAAATAGTAGTTCCCAAAAAGATATGCTTTTGTGTCAGACGGAAGGTCATATGAGCGTAGTATATATATTTTCGAGACGTCGGATGACCGAATCCCACGTTGCTTCACTCGCCCGCTTTACGCTTCGCTTCGACAATGTCTCCAACGACTCTTTATTTTGCCAAAGAGTATTGATTGCGGTCGCAAATGCTTCAGGGGTTGGAGGAGAAACAAGAATACCTACCCCCCCTACGAGCTCATGATTTCCTACCACATCAGACGCAATAATGGGAAGCCCCGCCGCCATTGCTTCAAGAACCGCGAGCGGACGTCCTTCCCTATCGGACGCAATCACAAATGCATCTGCCGCCTCGTGGAGAGCGCGCATCTCGGCATCATTTTTCTCACCGACAAATGTGACGTTTGGAATTTTCTCGCCGCGAACCAATGCCTCAAGCGTAGCGCGATCTTCCCCGTCTCCCGCAATAATTAATTCAGCGGGAATTTTGAGGAGCGGCATCATTTTGACGAGACGCTCTGTTTTTTTCTGTGGCGCAAGTCGTCCAATTGAAAGCAAGCGTAGACGATCGGCAGGAACCGTATAGGCTCGAGCAGAAAAGAAATTATCATTTACCGCGTTTGGCATGATCTCAAGTTTGGTTTTCTTTGCTCCATATACTTCGACCGCCATACGAGCAAGATCATCAGAACACGCGATAACAAGCGATGCGTTTCGGATTACTGGACCCCATATCATTTTTTTGTAGATGAGGAAGAGTGGACCAAGGGGGCCAGACGGCGCTACATCGAGATGCAGGTGTAGCACGTACGGAATGCCCCGAAGTTTTGAAACAAGAAGAATCCATTCCGGCCAAAATGCCTGCGAGAGATGTAGGTGAATGATGCTTCTCTTTGAAATTGAAAAAAGGTGAAAAGGAAGGCTTGGTGCAATTGGTGTATGTGCAAACTCAAATGACGCAAGTCTTTTGACGACGAGGTTTTCACTCCGCTCCACTTCACCTCTAAGTGAGCCGTTCGAAGTTAGTACACGGACTCGCCAATTATCTTTTGCGAGAAGTTTTGAGATGGTTTCGGCGACACGCTCCATTCCACCGATATGCGGTGGATAATATCCGACGGCATGCACAATCTCCGGACGAATGAACGATTCAAATATAGTGTGATATGTAGTTGCGCGACCACTCCATGAATAGTTTTCGATTGCACGGAGTCGTCCGTTTTTGCCAAGCGCGGCAGAAAGCTCATGATCAGTAAGTACTTCGATCAATTTTTCGGCGAGCATTTCAGAATTACCTGGAGGAACGAGGAAACCTGTTTTTCCGTCCTGAAGAAGCGTTGGAATTCCACCGACATTCGTTGCGACAACGGGAAGTTCGGTCGCCATTGCTTCAAGAATAACCATACCGAAACTTTCATTTCTCGATGGATGCGCAAGCACATGTGCTTTTTGATATTCAGCCGTCAACATTTCTCCATGGAGCGTACCCGTAAAGGAAACAATGCCTGGGGTGAGTCGCTCTGCGCGCATTTCATATTCATAGAGCATGTCGCCGTCTCCAACGACAACGAGCCGTGCACTTGGCACCTTTTTTGAAACGAGCGCCATCGCATCAAGAAGGGTATCGAGTCCTTTATAGGTATCAGTTCGGCCAATGCGTCCAGCAACAAAAAGAATAGTTGGTGATTTTGATTTCAAAAATGCGTTTGGGGTGAAATGCTCTGGATATACACCAGGTGTGAGAGTGATACTTTTTTCTTTGTATGCACTGAGAAAGTCGTCGCGAATAAAGTCGGACGCGCAAATGATTTTTTCTGCCTTACTAAGAAGAAACGGAAGCAGTATCTTTTCGTATCCCGCGATAATCATGTTTACGATACTATTACCCTTTCCTTTTCGCATGGTACTTGCGTGATAGGTCACAACAACGGGTACTCGCGCAAAAAATGCGGCAATATCACCGATTCCTGGAACTGGTGTATGAATATGAACAACATCCGGTGATTCTTTTTGTAAAATTCGTCGCACCTTTCCAAACCATGCGAATGAAAACGGCGTGTTCGATACTTTAAACGAATAGCCGAGTCGATACACCGTATAGCCGTCTCTTACTTCTTGAACATCCGCACCTCCCTTTTCTCCTGAAGTTAGGACAACGATGCGGTATCCATGTTCTGTATGGAGAAGATTTGCAATCTCGGATGCATATCGTTCAAGACCGCCAGCGGCTGGCGGAAAGTATGGGGAGACGATCGCTATTGTGCGGGTTTCTGTGCTCATACCAGTTCTCTGTTCGCTACATACGAAACATTCGCCCTGCCCCCGACATACTGAAGTACTCGCTCAAGTCGATTCCAATCATTATGATCGTCTACTTCCCAACTGTGTCCCCACAAATGGAATATGCCGCCGCGTTTTGAGACTGCATCAAACATAGCGATCGCTTGTGCTTCCCAGTTGCGATACAACTTCAAGAAACGCATTGGATTGAATTTTGCAAGGCGAAGTACACCCCAAACATCAGAGAAGTGATCGTACGTATGAACTGAAGTCGGAAGTTCAAATGGATTTGAACCAGTGTCGTATGAAAAACGAGCAACCGTGCGCGAAAGGTGAAAGCCGGCCTGCTTCGTCATTATTGCATGTGTCGGTGTGTATTCACCGCGTGGGTAACAAAAGCTCGTGACCGGTCCTCCAATTACTTCCTCAAGATATTTTTTGGAAGTAATAATTTCCTCGTTTGCCGCATCATCCGAAATAGTTGGAAGCGGGCGATGGGTCATCGTGTGCGCACCAATTTCAAAATCCGGAAGGAGACTTCTGATTTGCTCATTCGAGAGACGCTTTTCCGGAATAATTTCATGATCGCGAGGCGAAATATAAAATGTTCCACCTACGGAATATTTTCGAAGAAGATCTGCGAGCTTGAGATCAAGAATATGACCATCGTCCCAACTTGTCGTAACGATTACCCTCTTTCTTTTGGCAATATCCGCATAGATTGAAAGTAGTGGACTAATATTGGTATCCCAATCAAATCGCTCAACCGCAAGTGCGCGCGAGTACGCACCCATTTTTTGGAGCAGTTCCGGATCATCAACCAGTTTAGTCATTGTCGTTTTGAGAGATTCTGCTTTTGGCTCAACAAATGTGATAAGTGTTTGATCGAGATTATATTCCGCATAGCCAGGTTCATTGGTGGTGACAATAGGAAGTCCTGCTGCCATCGCCTCCTGCATCACCAGCGTAAACATTTCTCCTTTTGAAGGAAATACAAAGAAATCGACGAGCGGGTAGATTAGAGCGAGTTCTGTTTGGTTTTTTGGTCCCAGACAATAGACACCGTTAGTTTTTTTGTATTCCTCGGGAAAATTACCACTTCCAACAAAAACTAGATCATATTTTGGATCACGCGCGCCATATACTTCGGTAAATCCTTTCTTCGGCACAAAGCGACCAACAAAAAGCGCGAGTGGACGGTCCGCGGGAAGCCCGAGCGCCTGACGCTTCTCTTTTCGAAGTGCTCTATCAATTGGACAGAATGTATTCGTGTCGATTCCATTTCGAAGTTCGATAATTTTCCCCGTTGGCACCCCTTCTTTTTCCAAGAAGGTACGGACATTTCGGTTGTATACAATAATAGTTTCAGCGAACGCAAAAATCATTCGTCCAATCGCGCGATAGACTGCTTTCTGAATCCCCATAACGATAGCGCTTGGATGTTCAACTATTCCAACGTGTTGAGTCAGAATGAGCGGCTTTCCCAAAAGCCTGGCAAAAAAATAGGCGATCCAAGACGACTGATAAAAAACATCATGGAGGTGCACCGCGTCTGCAGTTTGTATCTCACGAAAGAGTCTTGAAAAAAGTCCGATTCCGCCAATTGGAAACGGGATACCAAAATAGGTATCAAAAAAATTGAGACCGCGAACACGATATACAGTCACGCCCTCTTCTACTGACACGCTTGGAATAGGATCAGTTTTAAAAGTGACAATCGAAACCTCGTGGCCGGAAGCAGTCAAACTGCGCGCCAACTTACGTGCGACGATTTCGAGTCCGCCGATATGCGGGGTGTAGTAATGTGATACGGAAACAATTTTCATGCACTTTCTTCTAGGCGCCCCTGCGGAAGAAGCGAGGACGGAAGAATCTCCATGGTACAGGGCTCCAGAAGAGATTTTTGGTGAACATAGTCATGATGCGTGCACCATCATAGATTGGGCTCAAGTTACTCTCGCCAGCACGTGGGTGATAGCTGATTGGTACCGAATAGATTTCCTGGCCAAGTCGTGCCATTTTGGTAACCATTTCCATCTCGATTGCAAAACCTTCGGAGTGCAAATGTGGACGAAGACGTTCAAGTGCTTCTGTTTTCCATGCAAAATATCCAGTCAGTACGTCTGTGACATTTACTTGATAGAAAATGCGCACTAAAAATGAATACGTCCAGTTGCCAAGACGATTCAGTCCTTTCATGGAACCTTCTTTGATCTTACCGCTGAGGCGAGATCCAATGATGACATCGGCAAATCCAGCTTTAAGCGGTTCAACCATTCGAAGAATTTCTTCCGGACGATAGGTGTCGTCACCGTCGAGCATCACGACAAAATCCGTGTCATCAGATATTGAGAAAAATCCGGTGCGCATTGCATTTCCCTTTCCTTTTTTCGGCTCATGAATCACTGTTGCACCAAGAGAGCGAGCAATCGCGGCGGTACCGTCCGTTGAATTATTATCGATAATAACGATTTCAACATCAAAACCATATTGATTGAGTTCCGCGAGCGGAAAACTTTCGATCACAGATTTAATACCCTCTGCTTCGTTGTAGCATGGGATGAGTGCGGTAATTTTTTGGCGGGGAACTGCCATACAATTTTTTTGAATAGTATTAAGGAATTATGTGCCGGTACGTATGAGTTTGAAATGAATCATTTCATTGATCGGCGGAAGTAATTCGACAAAAATTTCTGCTTGCGGTGTCGCTTTTACAAAAAGGATTGATTCCTTTCTCGTAACATATTCGAGTGCTCGAACACTTACCGAACCGCGCTCAATGGTCGTCGTACCATTCGTTGTTACCGCATACACGTGATATTCGTAGTTCATTCCTCTTCCTTCCAAGTTATGGATGGTGAAAGAAAACGAAGTACGATCATCTGCACCGATGGTGCGGAGCGTCGGGAGTGGTGATTCAAAATACAACTCCGTCAGCGGTTCTTCGTGAGGAATAAGGTGAAGCGAATCCAAAGTGGCGTACAGCGCGCTGCGCTCTACATACAAAATAAAAACTGCTACGAGCGCAGTTATACTGACTACTATCGCTATTCCCTTCTTTCTCATTGAACCGGGGCTCCGCGTATTGGAGCTTCGAGCATAGTAAAACTAATATTAGAAAAAGTCAACTATGTCGGTTGTCGTCGCCTTATTCTTCTATTTGAGCCTCTACAGAGCCATCAATTGCCTCTGCCGCGGGAGCTTCCTCTCCCCCGACTGGTGAAGTGCTGGCATTTTCTGCCTCATTCGAGGACGCACTAGGTTCGGTTGGATTACCAGATTCTTGATCCGCTTCTGTAGTTTCTTCCTCACTTGGAGTAGTTTCACTATTCAAAATTTCAAATCGATATTCTTTGGTGTCTGAAAATACATGCTTCAAAGGATCCGGTGCACCGGCAATTCCGGCTTTGAAGATAAGTGCGCCGCCACACTCAGCATTTGGTGCGAGTGTATTTGGTACCGGAATCGTGAGCAAAAATTGCAGGTGTCCGAGTGTTGTTGTGGCAGGAAGATTGAAATCGGTAAGTAATCCACTCCAGTGAAAATCGCCGATCCATGCTTCAAGCGTCATTTCCTTACAACCATTTGGCGCATCATCGTCGAGTTTTGGTGTAATCGTATATTGCAGTGGGAAACTTTGATCTCCTTTATTAATATCGATTGAAAATAAATCACTACCAATTGCATATTCTTCCTTCGGGGGAGTTTCTCCATTATTTGTCTCGTTGCTTGATGATGCATCGAGTGTTTGTACAAATGCGGCGCGACCAAGGGTATCATTGTCGGTTGAAATGACGAGAGATACGAGTCCGGCTTTGAGTAAATTGCCAATCGATACTTCTACATCATTGAAGTACGCTTTCGTCCCGCCGATTGACGAAATTCCAGCAAGCGAACCCACAATAAACAACATTGCGGTAAATGATTTTACATATATATGTGACTCCTTCGGTTCTGTTTTTAGAAAATGCTCGGGCTCCCTAACTGGAGGCTGCATTTTCATAATCCCATCAGACGAAACGTTTCGGCGCGGAGTTGGTGGTGGTGGAGGCGGAGCAATTTCCTCTGTACGAACAACTGGAGCAGCTTTCCGTTTCTCTCGTCTCATACGGCGGACTTCTGCAACTATCTTCATAACCTCGTCCAAAATGATTGCGAATGCTGGAACGCCGACAATAAGCGCGAAGCCGAGAGGCTTTCTCGCAAAATCAAGAATGTAGCCGATGTAGGATGCGTGGAAAATTACTTTTCCAGAAATATCACTCATGCGAGTTGCTACCGGATCGGGAGCATCATTCGCGTCCCCTTTTGTTTGGAACTCGCTCGATGCTCCCGACCCCGAAACCGCAACAATGCGGTGCGTGGTCGGAATTTGTGTCTTGGTATCTTTGCCGAAGGTGATGATGTCGCCGATCGAATATGCGGGTTCGGGTTTGATAATGACAATCGAACCCGTCATAATCGTCGGTTCCATCGAACCAGACTTCACAATCTTCACTTTTATCCCACCTTGAATTGGCATGAGTGTGCCAAGAAGAAGGAGCGTTAGGAGAACGACTCCTCCGATTAACAAGTATCGGATTGTAGCGAAGATCAATTTCATTTGAATCTATTGGTTCTGCTCGTTGGTGATGGTGCACGAAATCGTTTCACCTTCATCAAGCATTGCAGTGCCGCCTAAGACTGCCGGACATTTTGGACTGCCGGTAATCGAGACGAAGTGATATCCCGTCTTTGCATCTTCATTGATTGAGTGAAGTGCGTTTGAAGTAACAGCGACTGATGAACCACTTGGTACTTTCGCACCCCCATCAATGCGCATCGTGAAGGAATTTGGTGTTGCCGTTCCTCCATGATTAATCACGACTTTCGTAAGCGTGATGTGCGCAGGAAGTTCGGTATTCGTGATGGTGCAATGTTTTACACCACCATTTGTGACCGTAACATTTCCATCTTGATCACAATCGCCGGAGAATGAAGCCTGGTAACCAGAATCTCCACTTTCATTCACGCTGTATGTTCCAGCAGGAAGCGTAGTCGTTGCACCAGAGATGATTGCAGTCGAGACAAATCCATCGTCAACAAAGAGATGGAAATCGTTCACGACATTGTTGCCGCCGTTGTTATTTACGACTACTTTCGTCACGATCAAATCTCCACTTTCGCGCACTGGTGGAGTGCAGAGGAAATCAGAATTATGACGAGCTTGAACTGCGGTAAAGGTAACATCTGCGGTCAAACTATCTGTCTGCGTTGAGTTGTCGAGCAAGTGCCCATCGCAGGTGATTCCACCCGTTGAATTTCCAGGAGTGCGTGGAGACGTCGTGCCAAGTCCATCTTGTACAAGAGGAGCAGCACCGATGTTTCCAAAGCACCACGCTTTGCCGATGTAGAGTGTTTGATCTCCCGGCACCGGACCTGGAGTTCCCGTCCAAATATTATTCTGTGAGTCGGCAAGCGGAACGGTTGTCGAGCCGTTTAATCCGAGCGCGCCGATTGGTCCTTGTGAGATAACCTTTTCGTTATCTTCAAGAACATTGTCGCCGTCATCTGCCCACCACACGAAGTTTACATTTGATGCGAGTTCACCATTTCCTGGTCCATCAGTTGGATCAATCTGCCCTTCCGGTTCAGTGAGTCCATTGTCGTCGTTTGACGTCAATTTCACATTGGCGCACATGTACGCGTCGTTGTTGCTCACATGAAGCGAAATTGTATCTTCCCCGGTATCGCCCGGCTTTATGTCAGTGAAATCGAAGAACTTCTGGATCGTAAGATCGGTCACACTCCACGAATCACTGCAGGAAGTTCCAGGGACTGGGAAATCAGCTTGCCCAACCCACTGAAATACTCCGGCGGTTACTTCCTTACATTCGTTGTGATTATAGTAACCGTGATTGTCGATTTTGAGATCGATTGCTCCAGCGGCAAATGTATTTGCGCTCGAGACTTCCGAGTCCGAGAAGAATGCTCCGGTCGCACCGATGGCAAGAAGCCCGACGGCGGTGAGGACAGTGAGGCTTCCGAGAATTCTTTTCATAACTGCGTTTCAGTAACTAATAAAAGCTTTCAAATTTACGGAGTGACGGCGGTTACAACCACGTTGTCGATATATGCGTGATTTGAACCATCCTGTCCCGTAAAGGTAAATCTAAGTTTTACATTCGACTTGTTGTCAGCACTCGGCGAGAGTGAGAAGGACTTCGTCGTCCAATCTACTTCACCCGAAACATTTTCAAGTGTTGTCCATGAACCCCCACCGTTTGTACTGAATTCGACGAGCAAATTCTGTGTCCCAACTGGCGGCGCATCAACATCATCAAGCTTTCGATCGTATGAAAGCGTGACGTTGTGGAAGCCAGTCAAATTGATGCCGGATGAAATCATGACGACTTTGTGATTGTTTGCCGATGAGCTCTGGAGATCAGCAACTTTGCTGTGTACTCCGCCAAGCGATACAAACTTCACGCCACCCTGTTGATCCCAATTTTTATCATCCTTGCCGTCATCACATCGATGCCCATTCTGGTAACTCTCGAAGTTGTCGCTAAATATTGTGGACGTTCCGGTTGGCGGATTTTTTGGATCTCCTCCGTCGGAACACAGGAACGAATTATTATTTCGTGCTTGTGCGACTGCGAATGAGACATCTGCCTTAATTCCGTCAGACTGCACGATATTTCCAACATCGACGCCTGAACACGTGAATCCGGTTCCGCGCTGCAGAGGTCCGTTGTTTCCCTTCTTACTAAACCCATCCTGCGGAAGCGGTACTTCGGTCATTGTTCCAAAGCACCATGCTTTGCCGATGTAGTAGGTATATTCCGGAAGGAGCGGACCATTTTGGCTCCAGATATTGTTCTTCGAATCGGCAATCGGCCAATTTTTTCCGTTGAAAATATCTTTGACCAATCCTTTTTTGAAAACGTCTTCTCCTTTTTCAAAGACGTTGTCGCCATCATCTGCCCAGAATACAAACTGGAGATAATTCTGCAGTTCGCCGTCGTTTGATCCGACCGTCGGATCCACTGCGGCTTCTGGTTCAGGCTGACCATTTTCAGGCGTTGCCGTCACACTTACGTTCATGCACGCCCATGCGTTATTGTTGTTCACATGGAGCGAGATGGTGTCTTCGCCAATATCTCCCGGTTTCAGGTCGAGAAAATTAAAGAATAATTTTCCTTCCAGATTAGAGAGATTCCACGATGTCGATGTCGAGAAGATAAGTTTGCCCCAATTGTCGGTGACATAACTTTCGTTATCGACTTTGAGATTGATGACGCCGCTCGCGAATGTATTTCCCGTTGACTTCCCCGAATCAGCCAAGAATGCGCCCGTCCCGCCGGCCAAGAGTGCGCCGACGAAGAGGATGGATCCGAGGCTTAAGAGGATTTTTTTCATGAGTTTCTACCGTGAATTGGATTAATTTCCGAAGTCGTACGTCGTCGGTCCGGATGACGTTGCGATAGTGAAGAAGTCGACATTACCGATGTAGCCGGTTGGACCTGGCTCGCCGACGCGGATGCCAAGCCAGCTGTCGCTTGGAAGAATCCGAGCGCTTGGATAGTCAGCAAGAATCTGGGTCCACGTTTTTGGCGACGTTCCTGGAATCGCGTTTGGTGCTGGCCATGTTGCGCCGGAATATACCCACTTCGCGTTGCCGCTTTGTATCGTATCGAATGAGTTCCACGTGTCTTGCGGAACTCCACCATTTTGACTTGGAACGTATGCGATGCGCTTCTGGAATACGACTGAGCTTCCCGTGAAATCAATGTTGAAATTGAGATACGGAGATTCATTCGGTCCAGCAACACCCGAGTGCGAGTACGCGCCGTACTTCATTTCGGTGATCGAAGAGAGTGGCGTTCCTGCAAACTGATACGTCGCGATATTCTTTCGATCCAGCGGACTTGCGGCAAGTACAAACTGGATGCTGTTTGCGCCAAACGGCGGCGTTCCTGGTCCTGCAACAAATGTACCGAGCGTGTTGTCGACAGTGTCATTCGTGTCGTTGTACATGAACCACTTGTCGAGTCCATCGAGTCGAACCGTTGCTGGGTTCGGACCATTTGGATCGAGATCATTTGCGGTTACATGAACGAGCGTTGCATTTGAACAGCGGAAGTTTGCGTTATTACGAGATTGCTCTACGTAAAATGAAACAGATGTTGTTGCTGAATCGGTCTGCGTGTCATTGCCCATGGTTGAACCATCGCATGACCAGCTCCCGGGACCATTTACAACAAGCGTGCCTGCGCACCATCCGAGACCAATGAAACTTGTCGTACCGCCAGCAAGCGGACCATTTCCGGTTGTTGAGTCAGCAAGAGTAAGCGTCGTCGTTGCGTTCAAGGCGCTTAAGGAAAGCGGAGCTTGGAGTATTGGTTCATCAGCCTGCCAGATGTTGTCGCCCGCTTGGCGTGAGTCATCCACGCCGCCGACACCGTTATCGAGCCATGCGAATACGTGAATATTTTCTGCGAGTTCGCCACCCGATGGATCGTTCGTCACATCTCCTGATTTTGATTCAGGATTGTTGATGCCGTTTTCATTGTCGCCAGTCGTTTTGATGTACGCACATACCCATGCCGAATTGTTTTCGATATGGAGTGATATCGTGTCTTCTCCTTGATCGGCAGGTTTTACATCGCCGAAGTTGAAGAAATGGAACGTTGGACCAAGGTTGGTCTCAGCCCATGTGCCATCGCACGGAGAACCGATTACCGGATACTGATCGCCCGCTTCAACTGCGCCCGGCGCAAGCTGCCACGAAGAAATCTCGGGACCGATCACACACACTGCATTGTTATAATGCTGCGTTGAATCGACGGTGAGATCGATCGCGCCGGCAGTGAACACATTTCCCGATGACGTTTCGGAATCGGAGAAAAATGCGCCAGTTGCGCCAACTGCTGCAGCGGCAACGAGTACGATTGATGCGGCACCAATCAGAATTTTTTTCATATCGGGGAATTATCTAATTCTTATTCGGGTTGATTAGGAACAACTTCCTCTACCTGTGGAACGCAGCGGAAATCTGCATTGTTGCGAGCCTGCTCTACGTAGAAGGATACGGACGTGGTTGCTGAGTCAGTCTGGGTTTCATTGCCCATGGTTGAACCATCGCAAGTCCATGAACCTGGAATGCTTGCGTTAAGCGTACCTGCGCACCATCCGAGACCGATGTAGCTTGTTGAGCCACCTGGAAGTGGATTGCCCGTGCCACCATCAGCAAGAGTGAGTGTGGTTGTTGCATTAAGTGCAGAGAGTGCAACGGGAGTCTGGAGAACTGATTCTCCTGCCTGCCAGATGTTGTCACCGGCAACAGCGCCTGAGGTTGATGCGTTGTCGAGCCATGCGAATACATGGATATTCTGCGCAAGCTCGCCGCCATTTGGATCATTGGTTACATCGCCTGCGCTTGCTTCTGGTTCGATGAGTGAATTCTCATTGTTTCCAGTTGTCTTGATGTATGCGCATGCCCATGCGGGGTTATTGTCGATGTGGAGTGATACCGTGTCCTCTCCCTGATCTTCAGGCTTTACATCGCCGAAGTTAAAGAAGTGGAATGTTGGACCGAGATCCGTAAGTGCCCATGTGCCATCGCACGGAGAGCCGATCACTGGATACTGGTCAATCGCAAGTACCGCACCCGGTGCAAGCTGCCATGTCGAGCTTGCTTGTCCAACCACGCAAACTGCGTTGTTGTAGTGCTGGGTTGAATCAACCCTGAGGTCGATTGCGCCTGCGGTGAAGGTGTTGCCAGTCGAAGTCTCTGTATCATTGAAGAACGCGCCGGTTGCGCCGACTGCAACTGCAGCGACAAACACGATTGCGCCCAAACTCATAACGATTCTTTTCATAATTGACTGTGAATTAATTGATAATCTAATAATTTCGTCGCCCCCTTTGGACAAGGCGCGCATATGCTCGACCATCATGCGCACTCCGTCCAAATACAAAGAGAGCTGCTTTTTATCGCGCAAATGGTGCGCAACAAAAAGCAGCTCTTTTTTGAAAGCCTGCCGAACGCGGGGAACAGTTCGTCGCAGTTAGATACATTTCGTCGTGATCTTCCCTTTGCAATTAGGCATCCTTGGCAAAGGTGACGAAAAAATTGTAGCACTGCACTTTTTCTCGCAAGTGTAAAAACTCCCCAAACTGTTTGTAAGTATGGGGACAAGGTGTTCACAAGCGTGGTATAACTCCGAAAAATCAGAGCCAAAAATAAAAATGTGCGAGTGTCAATCGTGCATTTTTATTTTTCATTCCACTATTTGACGAGTGAAGGTTTGTATTTCTTTATTTCAATTCTCCACTAATTTCCCGGACATGCGGCAAACTCGCACGACGGACCGACTCGTCCAACATAACTTCCATCCGGACACATTTTTGCATCAGCGGTGCAAATGCCAGTGTCTCCTGCTGTTCCTGCAGGAACTGCAGTACTTTTTCCAAGCACCACAATTTGTACGGAGAAATCGATGATGTACTGGGCACACATTGTATCTGGTGGACATACCGGTCTTCCTTGACCAGAAAGCGTGGTCTTCCCTGCTTTGTCTGCAGTGTAGACTCCCTGCGTTCCTTTAATCGTTGCGATATTTTTTACACGACTAATTATTGTTGGATCACTTACTGCGATATCCCATGTTTCTTCTCCAAGCGTGAGACTGAACCGATCACCCACATTGTAATAGAGGGTTTTTTCGTTCATATCCTTGGTTATTTTTTCCGGTGCGGTTGTACTGCTACTCGTGACTCCTTCGGAAGAATCTGATTGCCCATTTTCTATCTCCTTAAGCTGCATTCCGTTTACTTTCAAATATTTTGAAACACCGACAGACGGATTTGTGGTCATTGGCTCCCCTGCATTTCGATCAGCATAATTTGCAATGATTTCGCTACCATTTATTTCGAGCGTTTGTGGTGCGATCCGATCGCCCAGAAGGATCGCGTTCGTTCCCTTTATTCCCTCAGTAGTTTGAAGCGCAGCGGCAACATAATAAAACGTACCGGAACCGCTAGTATTTTGAACGAGGATAACTGCGGAGTCGGGAACACCGTCTCCATTCAAGTCTCCAACGGTTGGCTCTCCAAATACGGTGGTTGTTATTTTCGATGCAGAACCTGGCGCGGCTTCAACTTCTGATTTGCCGTCTTTTAGAGTAACTGATACGCCTTCGATCATGTATGAAGTATTTTTTGCGTCAGGAGTCGAGGTGTTCGAGGGTACCGACTTACCCATGAGCAGATAAAATCCAGCGGCTCCAAGAAGACCGACAATCACTAGGGGGAGCAATATTTTTGAGTTCATCATATGAAATAAGTATATACCGCTCCTGAATAGCACAAAAGACGGGCATGCCCGTCTTTTGTGCTATTTACCACGCTCTGATTAGTACGAAACGTAGCGAGTGATCTTTGCTTTTGCCTGAAGAGTATTTACCCAGTCAGCTGCAGCGGCGCTAAATTTCTGTCCCTTAAGTCCATCAGCAACTTGTGTCTTGAAATCTGCTTCTGATGTACCTTGCGGTGCAGTCAATTTATTATCGCTAATGTACTTTTTGATTTCATCATCGCTAACGCTAAGTTTATCGGAGAGCAACTTCTCTGCGCGCTTCTGCGTTTTGATTTGCTTTACCAAATCTTCCTTGGTGATTCCTTGTGCCTTGAGCGCATCATCAAGAGACATGCCGCTGCTCTTCAATTGATCTTCGATTTTTGCGAGCTCTGTATTAATTTCGTCATTTGATACAGTCACCTTTGCTTCATCCAGTGCCTTTTCAACAAGTTTCTGAGTGATCATGGAATCCAAGATGGCCTTTCCTGACTGTTTCTCTGCTTCTTTCATAACACTCCATCTGCTAATCGGTGCACCATCAACAGTTGCCGCAACAAAATAACTGCGCATCATATAGAGCGCTGCTCCAACGACGAGAAGGACTGCGACAATGATCGCGAGCTTCGTCCACTTATTTCCCATCATCCCCTTCTTCGACATCATCCCTACTTCTTCCATATACTTATTATGATATTAGTGCTTACAATTTGTCGCTTTATACTACCAGATTGAATTCAAATGGGTAGTGCTCAAAGTGTACATCCTGAGGTGCAAAACACTGGGTAATTACCGAGCGTATTCCAAGGCAGAATGGATTTATATACATGTCAACGCTCGCGCATCTCAACTCGGTGTATTTTTTCGATGACTTCGCGCTCCAAGACCGCTGTTTCTCGAAGTAACATACGGAGTGTTTCTTTTTCCTCAGCAGAAAGTCCGCGTATTTTTTGGACCCGCTTGATTGCTTCTATGTCCTGAATCAATTGTCTGCCAAATACGACGAGTGTGTGATGGGTATCATGCACTACTTTCTGAACGTGAGATTCGATGTGTGTGGCACGAGTATGCACCGCTCGGTACGTACGAAGCGCTACAAAGAGTGCAGCGGCCGACAACAAAATTACTATGGCAATTACCGAAAGTATAAGTCCACTGAGACCCCCAGATTCAGTATCTCTCTTTGCGGGAACTACATACGATGAGCTGATAGTCGAAGTATTACCTGCAGCGTCTATTGCCGAAAGCGTCACATGATGCGCTCCGACTGAACCTCCGTCCATAGCATATACACCTTCGGTAAATACGTTTTCTGGAAGATGGAGTAGGTTACTCGAATCGACAAGGAGTGTGTATTCCTTGATTCCCGAATCAGTATCGGTTGCGATAGCATTTATGAGAAACTGATTATTCTTCGTGTCATAGGAGAACGAGGTATCGACAAATGTTGGCAACGTACGATCGATACGGAAAGTATATGTTGCAGGAGAATTTTTAAGCGTGCCCGTTTTTCCGCGTACCGAGAGATGCCATATGCCGCTTCCCAATTCTCCAACTGAAACCGAACTATACGGTTTGGGAACTGGATTCCATACCAGTGATTTACTACTGGTCGAAATATTCATTTCAAACAGCGTGGCACTACTTGGCAAAGTAACTCCAAAGATCGGCTCTCCATTTTGATACCACCGAGTTTGGTCAGGATGTGTCGCGGAAGAAATTTGAATTCCTTTTGATTCTATATTGGATGACGGCGGAGTACTCGGAGGCGACGTCACACTGCTTGGCTGAGCAATCGAAATACTTCCACCAAATACTTGATTTAGTACATTAGTCCCCTCACCATCATTTGCACGTACAAACGCATCAGTAATTGAAAGAGTTGCACTGCCAACTTTTTTTGTTTCAAACGTAACAGTAAAGACAGTGCCGTTTGATCCAGAAAATCCAGGAGACGGTACTCCACCATTAAATGAAATAGTGCCCGCAGTATTCGAAAATACCGGCTCAGAAACCCAGAGCGAGAAGATTGATGGGGATTTTGATATCGAAACAACACGGAGCAGATCTACTGGAAATCGGAGCGTGCCTTCCGCGTTATTTATTGCAGTACCACCCGAATCGAGCGCGAGACGAATCGTCGCGAGATCTCCCGAAGTAACTCCCGCTCCGGCAGGTGAAATACTGAGAGTCGCCGCAGAAACAACTGTCGGGAGACTATAAAGAAATATAGAGAGAATGAATACTACGCGGGATATTTCAAATATTTTTTTTGCGCATGCGCTCATAGTACTGATACTTTTCGCTTTCGTTTGAGGACGATGAATCCAACAATTGCGATTAAGATGAGTGCGAGACCGACACCGGGAATGAAGAGTGATGTGTTGGTACCAGACACGAGAACGGTTGTTGAATTCCCCGCTTCATCTGTTGCGCGAACCCATACCGGGGCGCCAAGTGATTGATCCTGCACAATATAATATCCTGAAGCATCGTGGAATGTTCCCCACCAACCTTCTTTTACTTGATAGTGCAAGGTACCTGATCGATTATCTGATCCGTACCAAACAACATAATATCGGCCACCAAAAAGCGATTCATCGCGACCAACATACGCCGACATGACCGGATCCAGATTGTCGGGAGCCGATGGCGTAGCGTCTCCCGGGGACGATGAAATAGCGATCGAGCGCACCGGAATTGAAAGCTTTGTTCCCTTCCCGTCTGCGCGATATGCGTTTCCTGATACACGAAATGTAAGAGATTGTTTAGTGACGACAACAAAACTCATGAGGACAGAATCTTTAGAGAGCGCAAATGATCCAGGCAGTCCTCCGGTCATGGTTATCGTTCTTGTCTCCGAAGTGTATTGCGGTGGTACTGGAAAAAGCGACAACGCACTTCCTGCACTTGTTACTTCCGATACTACCGCTTCTTTGGGAGTGACGATCGTCACATCAATAGCGTTGAATGCTTCATTATTTGGATTAAAGACGACATTCACTCGCGTCGTTGATGACGATGTTGGTTCACTCACGAGTCCAATCTCTTGCGCATGGACAGTCGGAATAAACGCAATTGCTCCGAACAAGAGAGAGGTGAGGAAAAACATTTTGTAATATGCGCGCATCTCCATATCTTATTGATGAGTACCCCAGCGATACAGAAGGATCGAGAAGTCGATTGAATCTACTTTGTTGTCTCCATTCAAATCCACCGATGGATTTTTGAAAGGAGGAGCGGTTTTCCAATAGGCAAGGAGAATCGAGAAATCAATGCCGTCTACGCGACCGTCTCCATTGATATCGCTTGGAATTCGATTAGCTACTGGAATTATTGGAGCGAGAGCACCGCCTCCACCTCCACCGCCGGTTCCGCCGCCAGTCGTCCCTCCGCCGCCTGTTGTACCTGTTGTTCCTCCAGTTGTCCCGCCACCACTCGACGCGTTATCAGTTGAGAATTGGCGAGTTGCGCCAGATGATTGTGATCCGTAATAAACGACAACCTTAAAATAATAGGCGCCATCGAGTGGAACGGTTGCCGAAAGTGTGGTGTCGAAATTAGCTCCTGGATGGATGAGTTTCGAGGCAGAAGCGAAATAGGTATCATCTCCACCACCGCACGAATTTGCCTGAGATGAGACAACGCACCATTCATAATGATATTCATAATCAACATTACCTTCGTTGGTAATTCGAATATTCGCGCCGATATCAGGAACACTGGTACTTGCCATGCTTTGGATAAGTACTTGCGCTGGCGCAGTCACAATATTCCAATAATCATTTGTGGAAATTGTTTTTCCTGATTCGACACCGGTTGAGACAACTGATTCCCAAACTCCTTCGGCGGCAGAGCCGGAAGTCGTGTATGTGTATTCATAGACGCCGGTACTTGAGTGCGTCATTGCGGCGCCCGAAACGATCGTGCTTCGGTTTGCATCATAAATCGTAATAGATGGTGCGGAATTTGGATCGGCGAGCGTTGAGTCGTGAAGAATGGTGATGCGTGCTCGATATACACCGCCTGCCAAGACACTGCCAAAATCTGACATGGTGACATTCCAACCGGCAGAAGAAGAACTATTAGAAACAGCAGCCGCAATCGACGAACTTGCAGTTTGCACGTCAGACAATGTCGCGAGTGACCCCGAGCTTAGCGAGGCTCCGGTGAGTAGCCGAGTCGTTGCGCTCCATACATCAGTTGCGAGCGTGCCAAACGAGGTAAGCGTTCGGCCTGAATAACTCCAGATAAGAGATGGAATGTTCAAAATCATTGAGCCGATTGAGGTTGATGCGGTGCCAACAATCGAGTTGGTATTTGCGTTTACTAGCGCGGTTACTGAACTTGATGCATTTCCGACAACGGTGTTGGTGTTCGCATTAACTGCGGATGTGATGCCAGACGTTTGGGTATTTGTGTTTGCATTTACAACTGCTGCGACCGATGAGGTTGCGGTTGCGAGTGCAGAATCAGTGTGTGCGTTTACGGCTGAAGTAATTCCCGAAGTCTGCGAGTTTGTGTTGCCATTAATTGAATTTGCAACGGACGATGACGCGGTTGTGATTGCAGATTGAATTGAGCTCGAGGCTGAATTTACGTCAGAGAGTGTTGCGAGAGAACCTCCGGTTATACCGGCACCCGTGAGGAGGCGTGTGGTTGCGCTCCACACATCAGTTGCCAATGTTCCGAATGAAGTAAGGGTGCGTGCGCTATAGGACCAGATTGCTGACGGAAGCATCGCAAACAATGAGGAGGAAGCATTTCCAACAACCGTGTTGGTGTTTGCATTTACTGAATTTGCAACGGACGATGAGGCGGTCGTAATTGCCGATTGGATAGAAGAAGTTGCGGTATTCAGTGCTGAATCAGTATGTGAGTTAACCGCCGATGTAATACCGCTCGTTTGCGAATTAGTATTTCCATTCACACTATTCGCGACCGAACTTGAAGCGGTAGTAATTGCAGAGGCAATCGATGAAGTAGCGTTTTGAACATCAGAAAGTGTCGCGAGTGAACCGCCAGTAATACTTGCGCCCGTGAGTAGCCGAGTCGTCGCGCTCCATACATCAGTCGCGAGCGTGCCGAACGATGAAAGTGTACGCGATGTGTAATTCCACACCGTTGCAGGGAGCGAAGAAGAAGCGGAAGTGACGACTGAGTTGGTGTTTGCGTTTACGAGGGAGGCAACGGTCGTCGAGGAAACGACATATGAACTAATTTGAAATGTCTTGTCTTCCTTTATCAAATCTCCGGTAAGAGTTGAGCCGCACGAAATGAAGGCGGGCCATGTTCCCTCAATACTTGAAGGAGTAAAAGCATAGTAATGCCATCCGTTTGCATTTGCAGTCATGGTGACTGCACTCACCACTGTTGTTCCCGATGGATTATAAACAGTTATCGTGCAATCATCGGTGCTCGGAGAAAAATCGTCGTTATATACAAATTCTCCGATAGTGATCTGAACGCCTGGAGCATACGTTGGATAACTATCGGCAAATAGAGGAGAAGCGTGGAATAGAATCCCACTAATAAAAAATATACCAAGGCACGCCCTGAATATACCTAGCTTAGGGTCGCCGATTATGTTCATACCCGAGTACAGGCGGCAGTGCCGCGAAGTATTAGCGGCGTTTGCTTACTGCAACCGTTTCTTTACCAGAAAATGCATTGCGAACATTGCGCATCGCTTCAACAATGTTTTTTGCAAATTCTGGGATACGACTTGATCCAAAGAGGACCACCATCACGACTGCGATAATTGCTATTTCCTTCACTCCAATATCCATAGAATACTCTTTATTTAATAACTTTTTTCGACGACACTATTTCCTCCTCTTTGAATGCTCCACGAAGTGTACGAATTGCATCAACAATACTCTTCGTAAGCGCAGGTATGCGGCTTGATCCAAACAGCAATACGGCGACAACACCAATGATGATTATTTCTCGAGTTCCTAGTCCAAACATATTTTGCTCTCCTTTTTATACTGGTAAATTTCGACCACGCTTCTTAAAAGAATTAAAAAAGATAGTCAGCTCATAAATACCGATGAGCGGCACTGACATTATTATAAAGGATATTCCGTCTGTTGGAGGCAGAAGCGCAACTAAAATGAGGATAACTACGATCGCATGGCGACGCTTCCGAGTTAGGAATGAAATTGGCACGATCCCAAGTCGAATCAAAAAAGTTAGTACTACCGGAAATTCAAATACAACGCCAAGGAGTGCCGAAGTAATCATTATTTGGGATACAAATCGAGTGATGTCCCACAAATTAGCAACACCTAAAGAAACATTCACTTGTGCAATGACCTGGAGCGCAAAATACATGACCGCAACTCCATACGCAAAACCAATAACAAACAATAGAAATGCGACCGGAAGGAGCGAAAGAAATAGGCGCCGCTCACGCTTGAGGAGACCGGTGCGGAGAAACGCATACATCTCTCGTACACTGAGAGGTAAAATGACAATTATCGCAAGAAAAAATCCGATCGATACCGCAAGATCAACCAACTGAAACGGCGAAGTCGCAACAATCGTTACATTTTCTATTTTCCAAACATCAACCAATATTTTAACGAGCCATGAGGTCGAAAAAAATCCGACCACGAAAGTAATCGCAAAAATAACTACCAGTCGGTACACTCGAACACGGACATCTTCAAGATAGGTGCCGTATTTTTCCGTAAACGCCGTCAGAGAATCCATGCTCACTCAGACATTATGAAAATATTGCCGGATGATCCACCACCACTTCCGGAGAGAGTATCCGTAAGTGTTTTTGTGGTTGCAGAGACGGAGATATCATCAAGCCACCACGTCTTCCAGATATTTGGTTTGTTATCTGACTCAGAACACGTATCACGCATCAGCGCAAAACGATCCGTCTTTCGGTGTTTCATTCCAAATGCGGATGTAAAATTTGCTCGTCCTACTTGTGCCATATATTTCTATTATCCTTGCGAGAGGATAATGTGTCCATTGATATTTGTTGAGTTGACACCGTTCGGATTAAAAATGAGAAACGGTACGCTGTTATCATAGAGGCGCGGAAAACCGGCAGTCACTGCATCAATCGCATTCGTCATGATTCCGCCTGTTACCCCAATTTCAAGTCGCGCAATGACTCGGTACAACACGACTCCAATCTTGCCCGACGTATACGTTGCAGAAAGTGTGAGTGATTCAACTTTTTGGATTCCCACATCTCCGTTTGCAAGACCGATTGGAAAAAAGGTGCCGGCAACGGGACCGTTTGCAGTCGCAATCGTATTGGTTGCGGTTTGTCCCGCGGTTCCCGATGAATTTGTATATTTAAGTGTGAACGTCGGCGTACCGTTTCCAAGTGCCGTTGCAACTTCCACACCGGCGTACACTCCAACTCCGTTGTTAGTTCCATTATTGTCGCGTGCAGGGATTTGCGCGGCATTACTTGTTTGTTCCGTGGTTAAGGTTACGTTATATCCGCTGTTATGCCAGAGTCGGTCGCATAACATAAGGGTGCCTGGAATTGATGCTTGTGCCTGCATTCGTGCCAAGTATGTATTTCCACTCAAGGGATTCGTGAATGGCAATTGACCCGTGTACGTAGTAAGCGCTGCTCCATCGATTCCGGGAGAAGGAGCGGTTGCAGCAGCAGGAGTACCAGCTAAATAAAATAGCGATATCGGGCGACCGCCTACCAAGGTACCAGTCGCTTGCTTAACAAAATCAATCGGCTGCATCATGCTGCTGACCGCACCGCTTATTGTTGTAATAGCCATACAAAAATTAGCCTTGCGTCCAGATTACATTTCCTGAAATGTTTGAAGTCGTCGTGGTGTTTGGAATAAATACGAGGAATGGAACCGTGTTGTCGTACATGCGAGTAAATCCGGCGGTCAAAAGATCCATTGCGTTTGGAATTTGGGGACCAAGCTCCATTCGGGCAAGTACGCGGTAGAGAACGACATGAATCGTGCCCGAAGTCCATGTAGCAGAGAGCGTCAGCGATTGGGCTTTTTGAATTCCAACATCCCCCGCCGCAAGACCAATAGTATGAAACGTTCCTGCAATCGATGACGCAACGGTTGCGACCGTGTTGGTTGCCGTTTGATTTTGAGTACCGGAAGAATTTGTATATTTGAGTGTCAGAGTCGGAGTACCAGAACCAGTCGCACTTGATACTTCTACTCCTGCATACACTCCAACGCCATTGTTGGTGCCAGTATTATCGCGTGTAGGGATTTGTGCAGAACTGGTAAATGTCTGTTCGCTGGTTGCTGTAATGTTGATACCGCTGTTGTGCCAGAGTCGATCGCAAAGAAGAAGTGTCCCTGCGATCGTTGCTTGTGCACAAAAACGTGCAAGATAACTATTTCCTGCACCTGGATTCGTAAATGGTAACTGTCCGGAATAACTAGTGAGTACTGCCCCACCGATACCGGGAGACGGAGCGACTGCAGCGCCAGGAATACCTGAAAGATAAAAGAGTGAGTGCGCACGACCAGCAACCATGGTACCGGTGAGCGATTTTGAAAATTCAACCGGGGGTTGCATTCCCGCGAGTGCTCCGTCGAGTGTCGTTATGGCCATATCTTAAAAAAATTAATTACTTATTAGAATACCATGAGGGCACTACTCGTCTTCAACAGGCTCTGACGGATTTGATGTGGTGGATTCCGCTTTCTGAACATTTGGAGCGGGTGAAGTCGTACTTGCGTTCCCTTCTGCTTGAGGTGAAAGCGCTGGCGGCGAGTCTTCCGTGACTGGATTATATTCAGTATCTAACTCGACACCATTTTCATCAGTCGTCGTTGAATTTGTCTCTGGAGCAGATTCGGGAATCTCCACTTTAGGAGTTGAACTTGCTGTATCTTCTACCGGTGGAGTTTCTTGTATCTCAGGTTCCGGAACCTTCGATTCCTCAACTGGACTTTCTTCTTCGGCAGGAATTTGTTCTGGCGTTGTTGTTTCAGTTTCTGTTTGTATCGGTTCTTCTGGAGGAACTTCTTCTGGCGGCGGAGTTTCTACCGGTACCTGATCCGCTGGTGCTGGCTCTGGCGGAACTTCCTCATCAGATTTTTCATTAAAAATGTCAGCAACAATTTGCTTCGCTATTTGCATTCCCTGATTTACGAGCGGGTGTGCGCCGGCAGATGCAATCTCGATTTTGTCAGCAATCATTGACTGCATATGTCTCGCAAGTGCCAGACTTTCATCAACGAGAGAATCGTCAGCAACTGCATCCATCGACCGAAGCGCGCGAGGGCCAAGACTTCCCCACCGAAGTCTTCGAAGAATCAAATTTTCACCGAGAGAAAATTCAGGACCATCTGATCCATCTTGCTTCCTGTCTCTTCGTCTGTTTTCAGTTGGAGGCATTATGAAATTGTTATCGTCCACGTTATGGTCAGCGTGTCATTCACTGCTTTTACGATTCCCGTAAAAGAAGATGAGCAGAGCATCGTGCCGCTATTTGCCAGGTCAGAATTAAAAATTCCTGCTTCGGTTATTGTTCCAGAAACATTGTCATCAATATTCCACTCCGCAACATACGTCCACGTTGCACTACTTGATGTAGGGGTTCGAAAATTTCGTCTTGCAAGTTCAGTGCCGAGCGTTGTCGTGGAGGGCGTTCCTGTTCCGATTGCCATATTACTCATTGCTGTTTGTGTCTGTGAGCCCAAGCGATCAGCAATGTATGCTTTGCCCAAATCGGTAATTGTATTTGGCACCTTGATATCACTCACAAGATCTCCTTCTTTATTTCGAAGTTCGATATGAAGTGCGCCGCGGAGATTGATCGAATCACGCATGGAAATCTGCTAGCGATTATACTTCGAGATAATCAACATTAATTTGTACTGTGCCGGTTCCTGAAATTGCACAGTACAATACTTGATCGACGCCACCTTCGACATAATTCGGATGATTGTTTGATCCGTAGAGTCCTCCGGTTTTTGGCGCAAGAAACTTTTCATAATCAGTGCCTCCCGAGGTGAATCGGAATGAGACGCTGGTCATGTCAGCAGTCAGAGAAAAGCGAGTCGCGTAGACTCGAATTTTTTTGCCGCTCGTTGGCGTACGTACCGTGCCCGAAGCAGTAAGATTTGTCGTAAGCTTCGTAACCCCTTGACCGGTTAAGAGCGAGGTGAGACTTTCATCCGTTGCCGGATTAATGCGCGTGTTCGAGGAATTTTTTACTCCGACAACTCCCGAGGTCGGTGCGCTTCCCATGACGTACGCTTCTGCTTTATTTGAAAATACTTGCGAAGCAACAACGCCAAGTCCAACCATTCCCGCGAGTTTCAAAAATACTCGCTTACCATCATCAATATCCTCTTGAGAAACATTCTTAGTAATCGGTGGAATCGTGGTAGCCAAATTCTCCTCATACTTCCGTGAGGATATCAATCGAAACGAATATTTTGTTGGCAACAACATTTGCCGAACAGCTCCTCACTGAAAATTCACCGAAGAGTGTTGCCTGTATTCTATCAGTCAATCGAAAACTTCCTCACAGGATCGTTTGGGGATAGCACGGTACAACAGATTATCTACGCACCAGGAGCAATTTCTCCCTCCGAGTCATGCGTTTGATTTCTGCTTCGCGCTTTGAGGCTGTACTTCTGTTTGCCGCGTCTTCGACATAGAGCATTTTCTTCGGTGGGTGTGCTCTGGTGTAATGTCCGCCCTTTCCTGCTTTGTGCTCAGAAAATCGACGGGTGACGTCAGTCGTGATTCCTGTATACAGCGTACGATCTTTGCACTCGAGTATATACACGAAGTACATGGAATTAGATTCCAAAAATCACGAGTGCAGTGATACCCGCGCCAAACCAACAAAGTGTTGAAAGAGCACCGCTGATAAAGAGCGGCAATTTTTCTTTGGGAGAAAGCGAATCAAACGATCTCGCACGCGCGACATGCATGAATGTGTCGATCGCAAAAGAATTCAATATAAGTACAAGGACGAACGCCATTTTGAGCAAGAATGGCGGATAAAAGAGCAAATAACTTCGCATTGGCCAAAATAAGAATCCGCCGGTGATGACGAGTGAGAGAAGTGCGAATGAAACGATGAGATGTGCGAAGTTCAAGTGTCGAAGTTCAAGGGTGGCAGATTTTCCTCGGGTCCATTTCATCGCGAGCGAATCTGCATAGAAAACTCCGACGGCAGCAACCGCGAGCGACGTGAGATGTGCATAAAAAAGAAAGGTTTCCATATTAGATCGTCACGTACGCAATAATCGCCCCGACCACAAAAATGACGAGTGTCAAAATCGTAATATTTTTTCCTGTTATAATTCCCATAGGTACTAGTACTTCGCTGGCTCTCCGATATTCCACAGAATATAATTATAGAGGCATTTTCCCTCTCTGAACAATTCTTCATTAAAGCTTCAGGTAAGGTACTTCATACTTAGTTCGTCTTCGAGAATATAGAAGATCGCAGAGTAGGATTACTAGCTTAACCACTACAATAATATGCGACTGCTAATAGTTGAAGATGAGGAAAAACTAGCAAAAGCTCTTAAAAAAGGACTTGAACTTGAAGGATTTGCGGTAGATTGGCTCTCCGATTCCGAGAAAGCCTGCAAACGAATTATACTCTACCAAAAAGAATACGACCTTATCTTACTCGACCTTATGCTCCCCGGCATGGATGGAGCGACCATTACCGAAACGGTTCGAAAAGAAGGGGTTACGACACCAATCATCGTCTTGACCGCACGAAACGAAACCGAACATAAAATCGAAGTCTTGAATAAAGGCGCCGACGATTATATCGTCAAACCCTTCTCATTCGAGGAAGTAGTGGCGCGCATCAATTCGGTGCTTCGTCGTCCCAAGACTTCAGAACCGATTGTGCTCAAAGTTGGTGTGATTGAAATGGATGTGGCAACCAGAACTGTCAGAAAGGATGGCGACGAGGTGCCACTCACGCTCAAAGAATTCGCGCTGCTTGAATGTTTCCTCAAGGAACCAGGAGTGGTATTATCTCGCGAAACGCTCTTCGACCGAGTCTGGGATTTCAATGCCCTTCGGTGGTCCAACGTACTTGACGTGCACATGAAAAATCTTCGTAAAAAACTCGAAAATGGAAAAGATGGCGAAACGTTATTTGAAACAGTTCGCGGAGTGGGCTACCGGATTACGGGAGAAGTATCGTAGCGATCTCTTTTTCCGAACAACAACGCACGTCATTCTGCTCCAAGCAGGAATGGTTTTGATTCTCATCATCGCCTTCGGCATGGTGCTTGAATACAACAACCACGCGATTGCGATGTTCGTCGTCGAAAATATCCGTGCGATCCTCACAAATGCACCACTGCAAACACCCGAAGAGCTTGCCAAGTCGATTAGTGGAATCCAAGAAAAAAGCATCTGGTATATATTTGGCGGTGTCATATTGATCGCAATTGGATTCGGGATATTGGTTGCGCGCTTTACACTTCGCCCCGCACGCGACACGCTTCGCTATCAGAAACTCTTCATCAGTAATATCGCGCACGAACTTCGCACACCGCTTTCAACGATCAAGACATCAAGTGAGGTCGCACTCCTCGATCCCGAACTCGATCCATCAATAAAAAAAGTATTCCACAGCACCGTTGATGAGCTTGATCGCATTTCTTCGATTATCAACAACTTGCTTTCGCTCGACATGTTCACAAGACCCGAGCGAATCCAATTTCAGGATACTGATCTTGGAGTGATTGTTGAAGATACGGTGCGGAGGCTTCGTTCATTCGCAGAAGAACGAAATGTCAAAATAGTTGTCAAAATGGATACGTACCGCACCGTGTGGGGCAACGCAACTGCACTCGAACAAGTCGTTATGAACGTGATTAAAAATGCGATCAGCTATACTCCACGCGATTCTGGCGGTGTCGTCACTGTTCTATTAGAGCGAAATGATCGTAACCGCGTTCTCTTCTCGGTTGCAGACACCGGTATCGGTATTTCTCAGGAAGATCTCTTCCATATTTTTGAACCGTTTTATCGCGCAGACACTTCGAGAGTGCGTCGCGTGCGTCGAGCCGGAAGCGGACTTGGGCTCACGATCGTGAATGAAATTGTCCGCGTACATCATGGACGAATCACTATCAGAAGCGCGCTCCGACAAGGTACAACAGTATCCGTATATTTGCCAAGCGGCACTCCCGTTATGGAACCCTCTACCTCCGAGGAGAAATCTGAACTCAAGAGTGAGATATCGGTTGATTTTTCGAGTAGTTCGGAGACGCGCGGCGAAACAATATAGCAATAGGTACAAAAAATGCGCAGGCTTCCCTGCGCATTTTTTGTTTTCTTTGTATGAATTTTTCTTCATGGTTTTTTTCATTTTTCCTTCACCACTACATTGCTACGATTCTGGTATGCGAAGAAAAAATTCGCATCGACGTTCAATTTATTATGCAGATATATCGGAAGACGAGTTATTAGACTAAGTACCTATCAATGTCTGAGGAGCGTTTACGGCTGGTGATGCCGTAGTTGAGGGCCCTTTGCGGAATATAAACGCAAGGGGCCCTCACTTTGACCGAATTGCTTCTTCTGACAAAACGACGAGTTCCTGAAGTTTACATGAACCGGTAAGTGCTTCGAATAACCTGTCGTCTTCAGATAGAGAATAGCTAACACAAAATTACTATGGAAAAAAATGCGCTTATTCAAAGAAGGAATCCTCGCACCAAGTGGAATAGAGATGCGGACTTTTCTGAAGATTCAAAATATACGGTTGGAAGTGTTGCGGTCGTTGGACTCGGATATGTTGGACTTCCGCTTCTCCTTCTCGCCAAACGGAACGGATATGCTTCGACCGGTATTGATATTGATAGCAAAAAATTAGAGCGCATTCGAAATGGTTCGGTTCCCGACTTAGATGAACGACTTGAGAGTGAACTTCGAAGCGGACAACTCGGACTCTCTGATCGATTTTCTACCATTGGTACGAATGAAACAGTGATTATCTGTGTACCAACTCCCGTCGATGAATCACATATGCCTGACCTCACCCTTCTCCAAGAGGCATGCCGTTCGATTGGGAAAAATATGACTCCGGGACAATTACTTATTCTCGAATCGACAGTGCATCCCGGAACATCTGAAGAAATTCTCATTCCAATTCTCGAAAAAGAATCTGGTCTTCAGGGTGGCGTTGATTTTGATTTTGCACATTGTCCAGAGCGAATCAATCCAGGTGACAAAAAATGGCCAGCAAATAAAATCCCGCGCGTGGTTGGAGGTATAACACCAGAAGCACGCGAACGTGCCGCACGTTTTTATCGATCGATTCTCGATGCAAATGTACACGAAATGCAAACCATTCGCGAAGCAGAAGCAGTGAAGATGGTTGAAAATTCCTTCCGCGATGTAAACATTGCATTCGTCAACGAACTCGCGATGTCCTTCGACATGCTCGGGATCGATGTCACCAACGTACTCGAAGGCGCCTCGACCAAACCATTCGGCTTCATGCTCCATCATCCGGGTGCGGGAGTTGGCGGACACTGCATCCCCGTTGATCCGTACTACTTGATTCGCTATGCAAAAGAAAATGGATTTACGCATCGATTCCTTTCACTTGCTCGTGAAATAAACAACGGCATGCCGGAATTCACCGTTCATATTTTGGAACAAGAACTCCAAGAAAAAAACAGTTCGCTCCAAGGAACAACGATTGCCCTTCTCGGACTTTCCTACAAAGCAAATATCAGCGACTTGCGCGAAAGCCCAGCCTACGAGATCTGGCACGCGCTCAAAAAGAAAGGCGCGAATGTGCAAGTATTCGATCCGTATGCGCCCAAAGAATCCAATGTTGATTCACTTGAAAAGGCCCTCGACGGCGCGTCAGCAGCAATCATCGCGACCGCCCACAAAGAATTCGTCTCGCTGACGCCGTATGAATTCAGAGAGAAAAATATCGAGATCGTGATCGATGGGCGCAATTGTCTCGACAAAGAATCATTTATCGAAAGTGACATCGCATATCGCGGTATTGGCAGATAATCACACCATCATGCAAACGACGCTAACCAATCCTCGCCGACAGAAAAAAGAGAGGGAGATCCAGTTTGTCTGGGGAGACGCCGGACTGTGGTTTGCATTCTTCTGCATCATCTACACGATCATTCTGGTCAAGGTGACGAGCGGAAGTTACCTGAACGACGACCTTTTCTTCCGTATCTACAGTATTACGATTACCGGTTATATCTTCTCACGCTTTTTCCTCTCGTTCTTCCATCGCACCATTCATTTCAAAGCAGATTACGAACCGACGATAACCTTCGTCGTGCCCGCGAAAAACGAAGAAGACAATATTCGGGAAACCTTGCTCCGCTTTGCGGAAGTCGAATATCCATCCGAAAAAATCGAGGTTATCGCGATCAATGACGGCTCAACCGACGGCACGTTTGGAGAAATGGAACGCGCAGCAAAAGATATATCAGGCAGTGTCGCGCGCGTCGAAGTCGTCGACTGGAAGGTCAATCGCGGCAAGCGCGCCGGAATGGCGGAAGGAGTAAAGCGCGCCAAAAATGAAATCATTATTTTCATCGACTCTGACAGCTTCATCTCACCAGACGGCGTACGTCATCTCGTAAAATATTTTGCCGATAGAAGAGTCGGAGCAGTTTCGGGACACACGGACGTCTACAATGCAGACGAAAATGTGTTGACCCAAATGCAGGCGCTTCGCTACTACATCGCATTCAAAGTGTACAAAGCGGCGGAATCAGTATTCGGAATCGTAACCTGCTGTCCCGGCTGTTGTAGTGCGTATCGAAAAGAATATCTCGACGAGTTCATCGACGACTGGCTACATCAAACATTCTTCGGAACCGAATGCACCTTCGGCGACGATCGCTCACTCACCAATTACATGCTTCGCAAATATATGACCGCGTACTCTCCCGAAGCAAAAGCACATACGGTGGTACCAAGTTCGTTCTCAAAGTATGTGAAGCAACAACAACGCTGGAAGAAATCGTGGATTCGCGAAACCTTTATCGCGTCCTCATTCCTCTGGAAGAAGCATCCGTTTGCGGCAGTCTTCTTCTATATGTATGTGTTTCTCGCATTCGCTGGTCCATTCGTCTTCCTGCACGCCGTTGTTTGGAATCCAGTCGTGTATCACATCGTTCCGGTTGTCTACCTGGTCGGTCTCCTCCTTATGCTTCTCCTCCACGGCATCTATTACCGCGCGCAGGTTGGTAGACGACCATGGCTTCGCGCAGTCCTATCGTTCTGGTTTTACAGTGTGATTCTCATGTGGCAGTTGCCGTGGGCCTTGGTCACAATCGCTGACACCCGTTGGGGAACGAGATAATAGATAATCTTCAAAAAATGTTTTTCGAATTTTCCTTCAAAAAAGTAGCGCTGATGTCTTCCTTCATCATCATTCTGCTTGGCGCAGTCATGGGCTTCCTCGTATATAACGGCGCCTACAATTTTGTGAACGGAACCGGAGAATTGATTTCCCGCATTACCGGAAACACCTTCTACACCGCATTTTATCGCCTTCCGTGGGGGAATCAGGCGGCTGCGGTGTGGTTTTCACAAAGTTCGAGCGATGGTTCGGGCGGAGTTCCTGTTCTCCTCTATCACGGCACACCACCAGAAGGAAACGATAATCCTCCACTTCCACAAAATATTTTCGTCGAACAAATGCGTGCGCTCCATGACGACGGCTGGCATACGATCACGCTCGATCAGTTTGAGCAGTTTATGCAAGGGAAAATAACATTGCCGCCAAAATCATTCCTCCTCACATTCGACGATGGACGCAAAGAAAGTTTTTATCCAGTCGACCCGGTTCTCAAAGATCTCGGCTTCAATGCAGTCATGTTCGTCATCACCGGCTTCTCCCTTCCAGATGATGTAAAAAAGACGTCAAACTTTTATCTCTCGAAATCAGAACTCGCATTCATGGCAGACAGCGGCAGATGGGAGCTTGAATCGCACGGCGATGAAGATCACCGCCTCTACGATGTGCCAACCGCGTCATCAACCGGAGACAATCTCGATGTTCTGCCGCAAAATCGATTCTTAAGTAACAAATTTTGGCGAACGGGCGACAAACGCCTTGAAACAAACAACGAATACACCAAGCGCGTCACTGACGACCTTATATTCTCCAAACAAAAACTCGAAAATGCATTTGGAAAAAAAGTCACCGCATTCGCGTTTCCCTTTAACGATTACGGACAAGACACGGTGAACTTTGCGGATGCAAAAGATATTCTCTCAAACGTGGTGAAAGCGCAGTTTATGTACGCCTTCTATCAGATCGACCCGAGCCGCGACGACCCGTTCAACTACGCTGATCCAAATGCGTACATGGTGAAGCGTATCGAACCAGTCGCATCGTGGAGTGGTGATGATCTCCGCAATATGCTGAATGATTCTGCGCCTCGCCCGCTTCCCTACACGAGCGATACCTTCACGACCGATTGGAGCAGTAACTGGGGCAAAGTCACCAGAAGCGATAATACACTGCATCTCCGCTCGACTCCGGATACGACGGGTGCAGCAGGACTTCTGAATGGCTCACGTCTCTGGCATGACTACGAAATGACTATTTCTGCAAAGTGGAATAGCGGAAGTCACCTCTCGCTTATTTCCCGCTACCAGACTGACTCAAAGTCATTCCTCTCATGCGCATTTTCAACATCGACCATCTCGCTCGTCGCGCATATCAACAAAGAACAACAAACAATTGAAGCGACACCGTACAACTATCCGACTACGACCGGCACATTCGAAGCATCGATGAAAGTCGATGGTAACAGAGCATCATGCAGCGCGTATGGAAAAACCGTATCGAGCGCGGTGAAGCCTTCATACGTGCATAGCGGAAGCTTAGGAATTCAAATCTGGAGCGCCGAACCAAACGCCGCATCGCTTGATGTAGAAAAAGTAACTGCACACGCACTATGAGATGAACTATACTAAGTAGCAAGATGGACACGCTGACTACACGAAGTAGAATCGCTATCGTTGTGGTAGGAGTGATGCTCGCAAGTACTCTTGGTATTGAGACCGCAAAACTTTCTGGAATAATTCCTCCACTATCTATAGGTGCCGCAGCGGCGCTCGTCACTTCCCCATTCGTCTACTCATTCAACTCAAACGGCGTGGTGAACGAAGCTGGATCGATCAATGAAAGTTGGAGTCCGTATTGGTTTGTAAACTCTGGCGGAAAAATGATTATCGAAAATGGCGCGGGTGAAACGATCCAAGGTTCGCTTCCGGCTCTTGATCCGTGGCGTATTGCGTATGCGTCAGCAAATCCGATCGATACTGACAACGGATTTCATCCGCAAAATATTTTCCGCCTGGTCACTCGGCAAGAGTGGAATAATGTGCGCGCAGACACGAGTTTTTACATCGCGGCGGACAATTTTTCTTCGAGCCCCAGCCGAAATGCATCCAACGGACTCTTGCTCATGAGCCGCTACCAAATCGGTGGACAAACGCTCTACTACGCAGGAATTCGCGTCGACGGTACGGCAGTCATCAAGAAAAAATATAACGGCACGTATTTCACGATGGCGCAGAAGCAGATTTTCCCCGGAACATACGCGGGCAATCAACCAAACGTTAATTTAATTCCTCACAACGAATGGATTCGCCTCAGAAGCGAAACGACGACGACTCCCGACGGGTCTTCTGTCGGCATAGCGCTCTATATGATGCGTGCAAATGAAACCGCGTGGATGCTTTTACTTTCCGCAAAAGATGATGGCAAAGTTATTGGCGGCACGCCGCCAATAACGCAGACGGGCTATGCCGGAGTGCGCACCGACTTCATGGATGTGAAGTTCGATAATTTTAGATTGGAGAGTTTGTAGAAAAATTAGTTTAGATATTTCTTTTCGATCCAAAAGCTCGGTCAGCGATATGAACAGGAGCTTCCACTTTTCCTAACTCTTCGAGTAGTTTTTCACCATTCCATAATTCAATCATTGGTGTATCCTCTGCCCACTTTCGTGCAGCCGGAGTGAAATCACTGGTGGTTATAAACTTTCCACCTAAATATTTATGGAGCTTTGAAATACTGCCATGAAAATCTCGTATCTCTCTTTCTCCCACATTGTGTCCTATCTGATATCTTTTCATCTGAAGGGCGAATATCGCGTGTCCACTCCATATTTCGCCATCAATCCCGTGATCACCTCGTCCAGCACCTTCTTTTCCTTCATATCCTTTCTTTCTGAACATATCCACTATATATTTTTCAAAGTGAAGCGGATCCATGGCACGGAGACTTTCGAGTTGTTTCAATTCCGCAAAACTAAGATCTCGTTCATATTTTTCTTCGTATCTTCCATTTCAGGCCAGTTTCCTGCAAACACGAGAGTGAAGTCAGCCCAGTTCTGGTCTACCTTCTTTGCCCCCGTTGGACTAATGATATCTTGTAAACCTGACGCAACAAGGAGCTGGACAAAATAGTGGGTGGCAAAAAAAGTTCTTATAGCGGTGCTCTTCTCGTTGTCTGGGTATACTCCTAAGTGAAGAGTCTTACAGATTGCTGCTTTTAATGCGCATTCAAGAGCATGAGGAAGCATATAACTAGCGCCATGCCAATCTTCAGTCTCCATCAACATCTTAGCCGTATTGAGACGCGATTGGGCTATAGCCTTAAGGTCTGGTCCTGTTGCCATCGTCCATGTTATCGCATAAAAACCTCACGAAAGAAAGGTATGCATACTCGCATTAAGTAGCAATTAACTCTTGAATTTGCTACTTTTACTCTACTATTGCGGGATCGTCTAATGGCAGGACAGAGGCCTTTGAAGCCTTTAATCTAGGTTCGACCCCTAGTCCCGCAGCAAAAGAAAGCCAAATAGAGATATACTAATGATATGAAATGGACACTTGGGGTACTTGGAATCGTGGTCGTTTTAGTGGGCGGATTTTTTGTATTGAATTCCTATATCTATCATCAGAAGCAAGCACCAACTAACTATAAAGCCGCTACGTATTTTATTGATGGAAAGCCGACAACGATAGACGGCACGACGACACAGTATTTTGGAAATGAACTGAAGACCGATTTGAATGGCGACGGAATTCCCGATCTCGCGTTTATCGTTACGCAAAGTTTGAGCGGAAGCGGCACATTTTTTTATGTGGTCGGCGCAATTCAAGATGCAACAAACGGATATAGCGGCACGGATGGGTATTTGCTCGGCGATCGGATAGCGCCGCAGACAATTGAAGAGAGTCAAAATCCAAAACAGAAAAATGTCATCGTTGTAAATTATGCGGATCGAAAACCAACCGATCCCATGGCTGCAGCGCCAACGGTCGGCAAAAGCGTGTATCTAAAACTCGATACTGAACGCATGCAGTGGGCGATTGTCGAACCAAATTTCGAAGGAGAATCAAGGTAGATTGAAGCCTTGGTAACCTTTTTCCCCCGCTACACGTTCTAGAGGAATATGATTACTTCAACGAGAAATATTGTTCGTGTTGCGGCTATTACCGGACTGCTGCTCCTTGTCCCCTTCGTAGCAACTCTTATGAATCCAAACGCAACCGTTAACGGCGGAGTAGGCGGCGGTTTTGATTGGGGCGCTATGGATTTTGTGATTATGGGAGCACTCCTTTTTGTGACTGGTCTTTCGATTGATTTTGCAATACGAAAAATACAGAGTCCGCTTCATCGAGTGATTGCCTGTATTGGAATTATCTTTGCGCTCGTCCTTATTTGGGCAGAACTTGCCGTAGACGGAGTGTCGCAACTAGTGGCAATTCTTGTTGGGTAGAAATTGACATTTCACATGTGTACTTGTACTGTGCCGACAGTGCAACTTTTTGGGATGTCACCATGCCAGAAGCCAGACTATACTTTCGTGCCACTGCGCAGGGTATCCGAGGCGCGTTAATAAAGGATTTGGCGCAATGGTCTCCCTGCGTGGAGACAGAAATAGAGCTGGAACGTGGAGGGGTGGACAATTGCGGTTCAGTCATTCTTCGCTGCGATAGCCAGGAATGGGTGGACGCAGCGGCCACTCGCGTGACCAGACACCCACTTTACAAACACCATTTCCTGACAGAGCCCTGATCTTCTGTCGACAAGCGGCCAACCTCTCGAAGGTGGCCGCTTCTCACTTTTATATGAATCTAGATTTCTTCGAAACTGTAAGTTTTGCCTTCATGAAATGTCTTCAATGATATAGAAATCTATTAGTACTTCGTTATACTTAGCGTATGCAAACAAAAATAGTAATCGCGCTTGGCGTGCTGGTGGTGCTTATCGGCGCACTTTTAGCATTTGGAGGAATGAAAGAGCACGATGCTGCTCCGATCGATTCAACTCCGCAACCCATGACAATCTCGGGAACCTATGAATGTTTGCCGCACGCAAATCCTGATGGTCCACAAACGATGGAATGCGCATTCGGAATTAAAAGCGACCAAGGCGACCATTACGCAGTCAATTTTGGGCAATCGGCAGATGCGATGAACGCATTTCAAAGCGGCCAACATGTGACGATCAGCGGTTTCTTTGTACCAAAAGAAGCGCTTAATTCCGATCAATGGCAGAGATACAACATGAAAGGAATCTTCACGGTTACGAGTCCTGCAACAACCACGGCGACTTCAACCGCGAGTATGAAAATTGATATCAATGCGGTATGCCGAGGTGCACTTGCATACATGACATTCCCTGACGGAGCAAGTGCGGACAAATTTGTCGCGGAATGCAAAGAAGGCAAACATCCTGAAGTCATTGAACGCTACAAAGCGCAGATGAATGTTGGCGACGGCGCGCAAATATAGTTAAAGCCACTGTATTAAAAAGTTCGAAGCGGAGAGCACGTATGTGCTCTCCGCTTTCGGTATTTCAATACGCCGGCATTTGATCGGCAGGCGAAGGTTCGTCTGGTTGCTCGACACGCCTAGGAAGGCGTGCAGCTTCGAGTTCTTGGATAACCGCGATCAGATGAACGTCATCGCCATAGGTTGGCGGCTCTGGTTCTGACGGCTTCGAAGGCTGCTCCGCACGACAAGACCAACGTGGCATCAAACATTGATACCGTCCCATAAAGTGCTGAAGACCGGAACCCCGTGTCATCGAAGTGTTTCTCCCTGACTCGAATTGCGCTGAGTTCATTTAATACCCATCCGCCAAGGAGTCAATAGAATTGACTTCGGCATCCTCATATTCTAAGGTAGGCGAAGTTGAACTAGCATGACGAGGTATTGGAGATGAGACGTCTAAAAAGGTGTCTAATTTCTGTTATAGCTACAATGGTCGTTGCTGTTATATCTGGTATCGTTGGAGCAGTTTTCGCGCTGATAATAGTCGTGCCCGACCTGCCGAGGGAAAAGCAAGCACTCGAAGACCAAGTTGCAATACTGACCGGTCAAATTAACGGCTGCCGCGAAACGATTGCGCGTCAGAACGAATTAGAGGATCGGTTGCGAGATGAGTGATAGCAATAAGAAAGAAGTGGCGCCGGTTTTTCCGAAGGGAAAAACCGGCGTTTGCTATTCCCCTAAATGCGCATGATCATTCCACGCAAGAAGATGCCACTTCTCCCCATTCCATTTCAGAAGCGTAATTCCGGTATTCACGGTTCGCATCGATCCATTCATGGAATTCCAAATATTCGGAGTCAGCGTGTCGCCAAACATCGCGTATGCGGTGAGAAATTTTAGAAACCGTCCGTGCGTGACCACTACAATTCGCTCCTCTTCGTGGGAAAGGATGTGCATAAATGCGGCTTCCGCGCGAGCAAAAAGGTCAGCGTAGCTTTCTTCATCGCGATACTTCCAATCCGGATCTTCGTTATTTTCTCTTTGCGCTTCCAGATACACGACCGCATCTGGTTCTGTCCTCATTTGCCCAATGAGTTCTGTCGGATCAGACAGCTCTCTGAAGAGCGGGCTTGATTGGATATTGTGATTGCTGAACTTTGCAATCTGCTCTGCAGTCCCAATTGCGCGGATGGCGTCGCTCGCAAGAAGCAAATCGAAATCGATTTTTATGAATCGCTCGCCCAGCTTTTTTGCCTGCTTGATTCCCTCTTCAGTGAGCGGATCATCAAGTCCCTGGATCGTGTTTGAAATATTTGAAACGGTAAGCCCGTGCCGCACGAGCCATATTGTTTTAGTTTCCTTCGGCATTGCTGATTTTCATGAGTGCTAATTCGATAGGAATTTCGGGAAGCGCGGAATATGAGAGTTCGTTGTAGGCGAGCAATAGTTCGCGAAGTGCGTTTGAATTGAGTTTTGACTGTTTTTCTCCGGCAATCGACTGAAGAAACGCAACATCTTCAGCGGTATATTTTTCTTCAAGCGATTTCTTATGAGACGGCGCAAAACGGAAAAGAAGAATTGCGCGGCATTTTTCAAGCACAAGCCGCAAAAACAATTTCATGTCGATATTGCTTGCAGACGCGCTTCGAAGCGCGTCCAGACTTTTTTCAGCCGCGCCTTCTGCTATTCCTTGAATGACCTGATTGACCAAGCTTCCCTTCGGGCTTCCAGTAACAATTTCAACTTCATCGATCGTCACTTTTTTGTCTGAAGTCGAAGAAAGAATTTTTTGGAGAATGCCATGCGCATCACGAAACGATCCTTCGGAGAGAAGCGCGATAAGATCGGCAGAGGCGGAGTCAAGCGATACGCCTTCTTTCTTTGCCGTTTTCAAAATGAGTTCCGAGAGAATTTTCTGCCATGGTTTACGGAATGTAAATGTTTCGCACCGAGAGATGATCGTTTCCGGCACTTTGTCGAAATCGGTTGTTGCAAGAATAAAGACAACATGAGCTGGCGGCTCTTCGAGCGTTTTAAGAAATGCATTAAACGCCTCGTTGGTCAGCATGTGCACTTCGTCGAGAATGTAGACTTTTTTTGGTGATTCAAATGGAAGTGCGAGAACTGCTTCGCGAAGAGCGCGCATTTCATCAATCTTGCGGTTTGAAGCCGCATCGATTTCGTAAAGATCGTTGTCGGTCGTACCAATCGCGCGGGCAAGAATGCGTGCGGTTGAGGTTTTTCCGGTTCCCCTCGGACCCGCAAAGAGATATGCGTGAGCGACCGTACCTTTTTCAATTTCACCCTTGAGTACGCTGGTGATGTGTTCCTGTCCTAATACTTCCTCGAAGTCTTCTGGACGGTATTTACGGTAAAGGGTCTGATGTTCACTTCGGTCAGCATTTTTCATAAGGATTCAGTATAGCAGAAAATAGAAACGGCCCCGAAGGGCCGCCATTATTATGTTGGAGCATTTGAAAACGCGATGCGAACGCCAAAGCAAATGAACAAGAGCCAGAGATATGGAGTCAGATCAGGAAACAGATTTGTAAAGAAAAGACCGTAGACTCCGACGCATACAGAGAGTCCTCCATCCAGCACGTTATCTCGCGCATTATGTAGAGAAAGGGGCTGTCTTGAAGTTCGGAAGAAACGAAAGTATGCGTAGGAAACAAGAATCACCCCAAAACCTGCTTGTGGGTAATTCTCCTCAAAAAGACCGCTGACACACAGTACAGAGAAGAAGAGGCAAGAAAACATCCATAGAACCAAGAAGACATGCTTCATCGGACTGTCCCCAAATAGCGCTTGAAGTAAATTACAACTTTTTTATAAAATAACAAACCCCCGCGCGACCTTCGGTCGCGCGGGGGTTTGTTTCAAAATATTATTTTTTCTTTGCAGCGGCCTTCTTCGCCACCTTCTGTACTGCTTTTGTGACTGCCTTCTTTGCAGCTGGCGCCTGCTTCTTCATTTTCTTCCATTCGCCATTCAAATTTTTGACGAATGATGCGAGCTCCGCGCCACCAACCTTATTTGCCTGCTGATACTTCTTCGAAACAGTTTGAACGATCTGTTTGTAGTTCTTTTCGTTCATCGCTGCATCCTTGAGCTTCCCTGCCTGTGATTTTATTTCTTTTTCTGCTTTAAGCATCCACGCAGCAGCTACCTTACGATGTTTCTTCGCATCTTTACTTGCATAAAAATAATATGCGCCTGCCCCTGCTGCCGCGACTCCTGCTGCCGCTGCTGCAGCTGCGACACCGAGATTTCGTTTAACTGCTTTTTTCATATTCGTCCTGAATTATTTGTAATTACTGGGCGTCCGTACTATTCCTCTGTCTTCGGCTTTTTCGTGCTTTTTCGTTTGGCACGTTTTTTCTTACCGCCTTCGAACCATCCGGTTCTTCGTCCTACGAACGCAGCGACATCACGAATCGGCGTTGTCGTTTGGATAATCTGTTCACGAAATTCACTCGCATCTTCCGCAAGCTGTTCGCTACCACGACGAATCCGATCGGTGACATCACGAACATTCTGAAGTATGCCAATGATGTAGTAGAGCGCGATACAGACTAAGACTGCTACCACCACAACGGCGACAGAGGTGATGTAGAAAAAAATGTTCGTCTCAAGTATCTGCTCCACGTCTCTATTATACTGACCCTTTGTATCTGAAAATAGAATGAGGATCGAAAAGTATGGGGACAAGTCAAAATGAATCGCGCCGGAGAGTTTCTCCGGCGCGAAGGTCTTCCTTTCTACCTCAAACATGCATGCGCGAATACTCCTCCTGCGGCTCTTTCATGCGAAAGTTGAAGTCTTCGTTTGTCACTCCTCCCAAAAACATCGGGAAGACGTTCGCATAGATCTCCGATCGAGTTGATCCTGACCGCCAGGTGATAGCTATAGTCAGGAATTAGCCAGAAAGGAAATATGCCTTGTCTGATTATTTGCTCAAGTACGAGATGATGGGACCCAATAAAAAGTGGTAGGTGTGTGTCCAAGGACATTACTCTTCCCCTCTAGAGACGAGCTCTAGATTCTATGTAACACAAATAAGTGCACCCTGCATCACCTGAGATACTCGGACACAATTGCCTCAATTTCTTTCACATCCTTTGCGTCCATCAGTTTCATTCGGAGTTCTTTGGCGCCATCAAATCCATTCACATAGGCTTTGTAGTGTTTTTTCATGATTGCAAAATTCTTGTGTTGCAACAGTTCACTGAATAGTTTGGTGTGTTCAATCATAATCTTGAATCGCTCAGAAAGAGGCAATTCATTCATCTTGATTTCCGGATTAAAGCAATATGGATTGCCAAAAATGCCACGACCGATCATGACGCCGTCAGAATCCGTTTCTTTAGTTTTTACTTTCCCTTCTTCGATTGTCATTACATCTCCATTTCCAAGAATGAGCGTCTCTGGAGAAACTGCGTCTCTAATTTCGACTGCGCGCTTCACATGTTCGAATCGTGCAGGAACATTCGACATTTCTTTTCGTGTTCGCGCGTGGAGCGTAAGCGCCGCTGGCTTTGCAGCAAGAATTTTTGGAATCCATTCTTCAAGTTCTTCGCGCTTCGAATATCCGATACGAGTTTTTACTGAAACAGGAAGATCGCCTGCACCTCGCTTAGCGGCTTCGACGAGTTTGATCGCGAGCTCCGGATTTTTGATGAGGGACGCGCCTGCACCCTGCTTTTCGATACTTCGGTCAGGACAGCCCATGTTGATATCAACACCGTCGAAACCGAGTTCACGCGCGAGACGTGCGGCATATTCCATCATCTCCGGCTTTGCGGTAAAAAATTGCGCGACAATTGGTCGTTCCGCTTCGGAAAAAATAAGATCACTCATTAGCGGATTCTGATCATCGGGAATTTTTTGAATTTCACGAGTATGATAGAGACCATCGGCAGAAACGAATTCAGTCCACATCACGTCCGGTTTGCCGTATTTTGCAATGACACGACGAAATGCCGCGTCAGTCACGTCTGCCATCGGCGCAAGTACGAGTATCGGTTTCTTCAAATTATTCCAAAATGACATGCGCACACTCTACCGATTGACAGCATAATGTACAAGTGGAATTGTGATTGGAGACAGTTGGGAGCGTGTCATGCGCGAAGGCTTTGACTTCATCCCGTGGGGTGCAGTTCGCCATCAACAAAAATATGGTGGGCCGCTTACTGAAGAGCTCGTAAGAGACTGCTTGCAGAGCCAAAGGGATCGCCTGCGTTCTACGCTCGCGGAACAAGATGCACGAGAAGCTCGAGAAGCGTTCTTAGCGCAACAACATCACAGACGAAGCTTGAGGAGAGGGGCATGGTTACCCGTGAACGTTTGAGGGTAATTCGAGAATTTTCCTGTGAATTTATCCCCAGCGAATTTGCCGACACCTACTTGGTATTATTCAAGCGGGAAAAAACTTCTCCGCTTTGTGAAGTAGCACTTGTTACTGCCGCTCGAATGGAATTTGATCCCAGTGGATATTGGATTTTCGTACACCGCTACATTACTCTGCACAAAGACAGTGAAGCGCATCGAGTACTCAAATCGAGATTTAGGAATGATGCTAGGCGACCGGGATATCTTTCAATCGAATGGGTGCTGAATTTTCTCGAAGCAGTAAAATTATATCGTCTAGCAAGAGACGATCCGAAAATAGTGGCGAGGTGGGGGAGCAATTAAGGCTCCCCTTTTCTATATGAGATAGAGTAATTGACAAGAGCGACTCAGCGGTTCAAGGTAATCTGAGGAAGTAACCGAGAAGTGGAGCATACGATGACCGATACGGTCATAGAGTTACACCCTAAGTGGTGGGTTATGCCCATCGCAGCCAATGATGATTTTCTTCCCGATTTGGATGTCAACGAATTTGTAAGCATTAAGGAGGAAGATCCTCAACTACATGCGTGGATCATTGAGAATGATGGGTCCAAGGAATATCTTTCAGTCCATGCGAAAGCTGCCGGGTATTCGAATGTGAAGACATTCCTAATACTTAGAGAGTGGGAACAAGATCATGTTCTTCCTGTTCCGATGGCTATCTCGATCGCTCGGGAACATCATGAACATCTTGAGTTCTACACGCTCAGATTCTAGGAGAAATCGATGGACAAAGCGTTTGCAGAGCTGATACGATCCCTCGAGATTGCGAACGACAATATTCCGTTCGGTATTCTTGACGATAAGCCGTGGGTATTTCTACCAAGGGAACTGTTGTATCTCGTAGTACGGGGAAATGCGGAAGAAGCTAGCCCACGGCAGGTTCTGCTAACCCTTCTCGACGCGATTTGCGTACCAAAAATGCTTGCGATCATCATCGCCGACAAGTGGGAGGAGCGGATGGTGGTTCCCTACCGATTCGGACAGTTTGTCAGAGATTGCGTGTATATATTTGACGAGATCGGTATTCCCGACCACGTCCCTTCTACAGGAGTCTGAAATACGGCTCCTGTTTTTTTATTTCAAATCCGCATCAGTAAGTTCTACGTGCGAGCCAGATTTGATTGTTCCTTGAAGCATTCGGTCAGCGATGAGCTGTTCTATTTTTTCTTGAATCGCGCGATTCATCGGACGAGCACCGAACTCTGGATCGTATCCGATCTTGGTTAGGTATTTGATCAGCGGATCGTTAATCGTAAGAATCACGCCGCGTTCTTTGAGGCGCTTCGCAAGACGCTCAAGCATGAGGCGCGCGACTTTTTCGATATCCGCCTCGCTCAAAGGATGGAAGACGATGACGCCGTCGAAGCGGTTTAAAAGTTCCGGCTTGTAAATTTTCCGCTCGATAATCGTGTCGATGATTTCGCGCTCGTGTCCGTCAATCGGCGTATTCGATTTGAAATATTCCCAAATTTTGTCGCTCGCGGCGTTCGATGTCGCGATGATTATCGTATTTCGCGCATTCACTTCTTTGCCGCTCGCGTCTTTAAACTTACCTTCGTCAAGAACTTGGAGGAACAGATCCTGCGCTTCTGCAGTTGCTTTTTCAAACTCGTCGAGGAGGAGAACAGCATATGGTTTTTCACGAAGTTTAGAAACGAGTGTGCCTGGCTTCCCCGTTTCAAACGAGCCGATGAGCCGCTCCAGCGCATCCGCCCCTTTGTATTCCGACATGTCGAGACGGATCATCGCGTCCTCGTTATTAAAGAACACTGCCGCAAGCGCTTTGGTCGTCTCAGTTTTTCCAACTCCGGTTGGTCCAAGGAAAAGGAATGAGCCGATTGGACGATTTGGATTTTGAATTCCCGCACGTGCTCGTCGCATCGCATTTGCAACGCCCGAAATCGCCGCATCCTGTCCGATCACCCGACTATGAAGAATCGATTCGAGATTCAAGAGCTTGTCTTTTTCTGCAGTCGATACATCTCCAAGCGGCACGCCAGTTTTGCCAGAGATGAGATCGAGCACGTCACTTTTCTCAACCGTATCTTTTTTCTTTTCTTCAACTGCGGGAATGACTTCGGAGAGAAGGTCGATCGCTTTGTCTGGCATCACGCCATCTGGGATGTAACGATCAGCACCCTCGGCAATTTCCTTGAGCGCCGGATAGGTTATGAGAATTCCGGTGTGATGTTCGAGTTCGAGCGCAAGATTTTGAAGCAGTCGAATCAAGGTTTCGCCGCCCATTTCTCCAATCTGGACTCGCTCGAAAAGTTCCATGAAAAGCGTATTTTGTTCGAGTACGCGATGATAATCGCCTTGATCCGCAGTCGCGACAAATTGGATTTTATTCGAGCGAAGATAGTCTTCAAGAAGCTCGACTGGATTGGATCCGATTGACGAAGCGCTTTCCACAAAGAGTGGAAAATTTTCAATAACCAAAATGATGTTCCCGACTCGAATCGCTTCTTTCATCGCCGAATGAAATGCGGCTTCGAATGCGCCTTTTTCGCGAGTGCCTGCGATGATTGCATCTCCCTGCAAGAGATATATTCGTTTGCGCTCAAGTTGTGGGAGCGCCTGACCGCTTTCAACCATGTGTCCAAGTCGCGCGATAATTTCAAGAACACCAACTCCCGCTTCTCCAACCATAAGCGCATTTGCTTCGCGATCGCGCGAAAGTATGGTTTCCAATTTTTTGACGGACTCCTCATCTCCCCACGACTGATTTTCAGTTGCACGGTACACCGGGTCGCTCGCAAGCGGATGCGCGTATTTTTCAAGAACTTGTACCTGACCATACGACCAGTTTTTGCCGATTGATGGAATGCGTCCCAGATTGTCGCGCGACCACCATCTTCGGTGATATTTCGCCTCTGAATGAGCACGCTCTATCCAATCTGCCGTTTCAATAAAAATATCTTCGGTGATTCCTGACTCGCGAAGAAATTGTGCAAATCCCTCATCTGAATGCACGATGTCGGAAGCATAGCTTTTCATCGAAACTGGTTCGGTGAGATTTAGAGTCGCCGGCGGAAGTGAATGTTCGCGAGCAGAAAGAAATGCTTGCACTTTTTCGAGCGAAAGACCGGAGCGGAGTGCAATCTCAGCGCCATATTCCGACATGAAAAACCCGCCAACCAAATCATCACCTTTTATTCCGGAAATGAACGACGCGACTTCGAGAGTGGTCGGCATTTCATGGAGGGTATTTTCTTTCAGGATTGTTTCAAGTCCTCGAAAATAATACGAGCGAAAAAATGATTCAAGACCGGAGAGGATTGCGCGAAGCGCGACCGCGATCAAAAAAATGCCGTACAGTTTATCCGCATAGAGTGTGAAGAAATGAAACGCAGGATAGGTGCCGAGATTACTTGCAACATTTGCAGACAAAAAAGAAACAAGGATCCCCGCAAATGTAAGCGCGAGAATGCCGTCGAGTATGAGTTCAATTCGATGGCGCAGACGATGCGGCAGTGTTCGTTCAAGAAGCAGCGCGGGCGCATACACTTTCTCGACCGTGTCTTGGAATGCGGAGAAGATCATATTAGACAACTATAAGAAACATTCCGGCAACGATAAGGGAGAGAATCAGAAGTGGCATCAAAAGCCATGCGAGAAGAAAAAGTATTCCACCAAAAAAAGTGACTGCCAGAAATACGAGTCCGATCGCGATTGTTCCTGCCCTGACCGCAAATCCAACGATGCGCATCAGGATATTCACAATCAAAGCTTCCCCGATCGCTTCGAGATCAAATCCTTTTCGCGGTTTTTCATCGAGTCGCTCAAATGGCGCAAAGAGCGACATAAGGAGAAGAGGGATGGAGAAAAAATTGAGAAAAAACCATAGGAAATTTTTCCAAATCTGGAAAATATCCCGTGGCGCATGGGTGTAGTGCCAATAGGTGTAATAGATAAATACCAGGGGCATCGTCTCCTTAGTATACCGTGTATCAACTGTTTAGAGAGAGGGTGAGTGTTAAAAAGAATTCCCGCGCGGCTGACGCCACGCGGGTGTAATCGGCTTCTCCTAAGGAGAAAAAATATTTCGTGACTTGCGTGCAGCACTTATCCAGACGAATTGCTCCCTTAACAGCAGACCGTGTGAAGAGATCGAGAATCGTTTGAAACCATCGGTCCACGGACCCTGTTCCAGCAATCCAAGCCTATGGAGTATATTTGCATGCCTGAGAATCGTAGCTACACTCGGAGCAACCGCGCTTGCCCGCCAATCGAGCGACGCATCGAACGAGGCAGCCATGTCATGCGCGCTCCAAAATTCCCCCTTCTTTGCCGAAAGAAAAATAAGAACGGCAACCGGATCTTTAAGCGCCGCAAAAAGTTCTGCGAGGATTTTCGCGTCTGCTACATGAGACTCGTGGAATGAACCCATGCAAGGACTCTCCCTACATTGTTCAACCTTTTCTATACCATCAAAATTACCATCTCGTCAATAGCTACTCCTCTTTGACTGCACTTCCTCCCTTGAGCTTGTAGTAAATTTTATTTGAAAAACGGAGATCGATATATTCAAGGCTCGCGCGAGTTTTTGGATCTTGGAGCGACGAACTTCCAAGTGCTGAGGTGAGATTTTCAAGTGTTGCGCTTATATCACTCACTGTATTAATGCGAATATCGACACCTTCTTCAGTCGAGATCACTCCTTCTCCTTGGGCAGTTTTGGTAAATGCAATTGGCGTAAAGACATGGAGATCTTTGAGCGCTTGAATGAAGGTGTTTAATTTTTTGAATGTGGCTTCATCAAGAAATGATCCTTTGAGTGCATCAGTTGAAGTTCCGCTTACGAGATCACCGCGATAGGTGAAATACACGTTGCCAGAAATTTGCGGCGCATTTTCAAAAAGATATCCGGTGTCGTCGAGGAAATAGCACGTGATCTCCTCCTTACACCACACGCCGATTTGATGGCGCTCAGAAACTGAACTAGAAAGCGTGGTGAGATTTGAAAGTGAAACCCCAACGTCTTTAATTTCAGGATAGGTATCGGTGACCGTTCCCTCAATTGATCGCTTTGGATAAAAGAAAATGCTGTCTTTGGGGATTAGGAAAAAATACGAACCGGCAAGATTGTCTTTGATCAATGATTCGAGCGCATTTTCTGGAATTGTTTCAACTCCAGCAACCTTAACACTTTTGATTCGTAGCGCAGGGATATGGAAGATTCCAATAATTCCTGCGATGAGAAAAAGTATGCAGATAAAAATGAGAATCATGCGTCGTCGTCTTTTTAGGCGGCGCTTTTCTGCACGCTCCTTTGTCGTTACCTCAAGCCTCCCTTTTCCGATTCCCCTTCTTCTAATCATTTATTTCTGCTTCGCTTCGATTACTGCTTTGCCCATGTATTTTTGTAATACTTCGGGAATATAGATTGAACCGTCCGCACGCTGATTGTTTTCGATAATATGTGCCAAGATGCGCGGAGTTGCGATTGCGGTGTTATTCAAGGAATGTACAAAGCGCATTTTGCCGGTTTCATCGCGATAACGAATGTTGAGGCGGCGTGTCTGAAAATCATGGAAGTACGAAGACGAATGTGTCTCGCGATATTTTTTCTCTGATGGCATCCATGCTTCGATGTCGTATTTCTTCACTTGTCCAAGTCCAATATCACCGCCGCAATTTACCACAACGTGGTATGGAAGGTTTAGAAGCTTTAAAAGCTCTTCAGAATTCTTCGTCAATTCTTCATGGAATTTGACCGATGTTTCGTGATTCGCTTCGCAGAGCACCACTTGTTCAAATTTGAAAAACTCATGCACGCGAATGATGCCGCGGGTATCCTTGCCGTGACTTCCCGCTTCGCGACGGAAACATGGAGAAAATGCAAAATATTTTATTGGAAGTTGTTTCGAATCGATGACTTCGTCCATGTAGTAGCCCATCGTTGCGACTTCTGCGGTTCCCGCGAGATAATCGCCATCCTGCGTTTTGTAGAGATCTTCTTCCGATTGTGGCAGATACCCGGTGCCGATAAATGGCTCGCGGCGAACCAAAGACGGCACAATCATCGGCGTAAAATCTTGTTTTGAAAATTCATCAATAACAAATTGCCAAAGCGCAAACGCGAGCCTGGCACCATCTCCTTTCAAAAAATATCCACGAAATCCCGCAACCTTGGTGCCGCGCTCCAAATCGAGCATGTCGTTTGCCAGCATAAGATCGACATGATTTTTTGGTTCAAAATCAAATGTCGTTTTTTCACCCCATACGCGTGCTTCAACATTGTCTTCGTCAGAATCACCATCAGGAACCGACATATCCGGAACGTTCGGTACCATCACCATAAGTCCTCGCCATTCTTCAAGAATCGGACGAATCGCTTCTTCTTCTTTCTGCATTTCATCTTTGACGGCGCGCACGCTCGTGATGATTGCTTCACGTTCCGCAGAATCGCGGGCACGAGCAATCTGATCGCTCGCGACGTTTTGATCAGCGCGCATCGCTTCTATCTTTGTTTGGCGTACTTTGCGTTCGTCATCGAGCGCAATGAGTCGGTCAAGATCGACATCGATATGCTTCTTCTTCGCTGCCATCTTAACAATATCGAGATTCTCGCGGATGAAATTGATGTCTAGCATGGTGAGGCAATTATATATGTATATGCGCCGAAGCGAAATAATAATGGATAAAAAATGCCCGCTTGTGGCGGGTTCTGGTCTCATAATCCAAAGCCCCGCTTAGCGGATACGTGAGCTCGAGGACGACGAGATACTACTCATACCAAAAAGGTAGCAAGTGCCTGGCGTGTCGTCAATAAAAGACAATCCCCTCGACCGCGAGAAAAATTCGCGGTCGAGGGGTCGGAACCACACGCTTTCCGGCGCGACGGTCACACCGTAGGAGCATGCGGCTCTACAGCATACGAGGGGTGGGTCCCAAATCCCTCGCAGCTGATTGATGATGAACTAATTCATCTGTAACACGAAAGTTGTTAATTGACAATACCCCTTCAGTATGGTATATATTTTTCTGGACTCAGACGGTCTGATGTCCTAAAAACGCCAGACAGGGAAATGGCGATGTTTAGTACAGCAACCTACGACACCGGCGCACGTGGTTTGGGACCATATGTCCCGATCGAGCAGGTGCCGGACCATCGGGGCATGAACCCCGAGATCGCCCTCCTTCGGGGGCAGGCCTACGACGAGCTGGCGGCAAAAGCCCGGCAGAATCGTCAAAGGTATTTCCGTCATCTCGAGGGTTTGACGTGGCCCGATCATGTCGGCGACCGGGTGATCGGCCTCGACCTCGATTTCGAGGAGGGCATGCACGTTGCCTTTTCAAGGCCTGCAACAACGGATTGGGTCATCCCACCGGCAGGCAAACGGGTCATTCGGTTCGATATTCGACACGAGCCCCAGCCGACAATCACAGCCAAGATGCCGGATCCAGTGGACGCCGTCAGAAGCGTCCCTTCAAGGCTAAGTCAGGCCGAAGTCGCACGGCGACGTAAAGCGCTCGCCAATCATCTACGAATGCAGTCGAACTAGCTCCTTTTCTAGGTCGTTGACCTGCGACCAACCAATTTGACTCCATGAGTCACCCCCGCTTGAGCAGCACGTAACTGCCGAGCGGGGTTTTCTTTTTTATACAATCCATGTGGCGCTACAATATATTGATATGGAAACACTTTCGTTCGACGAGTTTCCTCAACTCCTGAAAGAAATTACTGATCCGCCAAAGAAACTATATTTGCGCGGGACACTTCCCTCGCCGGATTTGAAGTTGCTCGCAGTCGTTGGTTCGCGTGCGATTTCTTCGTACGGAAAAGAAGTGACGCAAAAATTGATTGCGGGACTTCGCGGCTACAAGGTTGGAATTGTTTCTGGTCTCGCGCTTGGAACTGACGCGCTCGCGCACGAAGCGGCACTTGATGCGAGTCTCTACACACTTGCGATTCCCGGAAGTGGAATTGCTGACGCCGTTCTCTACCCCGCATCAAATCGTTTACTTGCAAAAAGAATTTTGGATACAAAGGGCGCATTACTTTCTGAATTCGAACCTGATTTCAAAGCGACGACTTGGAGCTTCCCGCGCCGCAATCGCCTTATGGCAGGAATTTCTCATGCGACACTCGTGATCGAGGCTGGAGAAAAATCAGGAACGCTCATTACCTCAAAACTTGCGACCGAATATAATCGTGATGTTTTTGCAGTTCCTGGTTCGATTTTTAATCCACACTCGTATGGACCGCATATGCTCATTCGAAATGGTGCGACACCAATAACTAAAAGCGAAGATATTTTGGAAGCACTCGGCTTTTCGGTAGAAGGCGAAAAGCCAAGCATTGACCTTTCCTCTCTTTCCCTAGATGAACGCCGGATTATTGATCTTCTTGAGAATCCGCTTCCTCGCGATGAAATCATCCGAGTGCTCAATTTTCCCATTTCAAAAACAAACGTACTTCTCGCAACGCTGGAACTCAAAGGAATCATCATTGAGCGAAGCGGCTCACTGCATAGGTGTTAGCAAAAACATATTGCTTGGGTAAAAATTATGTCTTGCTACGATGTGCTTTTAATCCCCACCTACAGAAATGGTGAGATTGTATTCCCGCCATATATTGATATTCTGAAAATATATGGTCACCTCCGAACAGCGCGCCCGACAACGCGCTTTTACCCTCATCGAACTTCTTGTCGTCATCGCGATTATTGGACTGCTTGCAGGCGTCATTCTCGCTTCCCTTGCATCTGCGCGTACCAAAACACAGGACGCCACTCGATTATCAGACGTAAAACAGATACGAACGGCACTCGCTCTCTATGTGAACACGTACGGTTATTACCCGAAGCGTAACAACGCCCAGACTGATGTGACGCAAGCATGCGGAGGAAATGCTGCGTGGTGCGGATTGGTTACCGACCTCGCTCCCTACCTCAAAGTACCGATCGATCCGAATCCCGGCGCAAACGTATATCGGTATTATTACGATTCAGATTCCGGCGACAACTACCAAACGTACGGATTCATGATTCGTCTGGCGGATGCGGGCAGTTTTTCCCACGCAACCGGAGACAAGGGCTATTACAACAGCGGCGGCGCGTATTATGAAATTGGCTCCCAGCCGCATTATTGTGTCGGCAAATATACAGGCGCAAACGGCAATTGGTGGGGCAGTCAGACGACTGTTTGCGTAGGCGGAAATTAAGGAATTGCGAAATCGTAACCGAATTTCTCGAAAATCCTCATTCACAGAATGAGCTCATCCGCCTTCTACGCAACAAAGAATGGCTTCAAAATCACACATATAAATGTATTGTTATCCCCCATGCAACTTTCGGGAATTATCACGGAGCGCATGGGTGAAATCCGTATTTCTTGAATAAGCGCATTTGACAAAAAAGCGAAGTCCCCGTATTAGTGAGCGGACAGTATGTCAAAACTTTTAATTGTCGAATCCCCCGCGAAAGCAAAAACGATCGCAAAATATTTGAACAACGAATACACGGTCAAAGCGTCCGTGGGGCATGTTCGTGATTTGCCAAAATCAAACAAAGACGCGATCGACATCGATGCAGGATTTGTCCCGCGCTACGAAGTATCGCGCGGCAAAGAGCATGTGATCCATGAACTGAAAACGCTTGCCGACAAAGCGGATGAAATTGTTCTTGCAACCGACCCCGACCGCGAAGGCGAAGCGATCGCGTGGCACCTTTTCGAAGCGCTTAAACTTCCAAAGAAAAAGACGAAGCGAATTACGTTCAACGAAATCACCAAAGAAGCAGTTCAAGAAGCGATGAAAAATCCTCGTGATATTGATGAGGATCTCCGTCAGGCACAGGAAGCACGGCGCGTCTTGGATCGCCTCGTGGGCTATGACCTTTCAGGTTTGATCTGGAAAAAGGTACGCTACGGACTTTCTGCGGGACGCGTACAATCGCCTGCCCTTCGTATTCTTATGGAGCGCGAGCGCGAAATTCGCTCCTTCATTCCCGAAGCATATTGGGTAATTACTGCAGAAACAAAAACGAAGGCGAATGAAAAGATCACCTTTACCTGTGTCGAGGAGCCGCGCGATAAAAAAATCGTTGATCACATTCTCGAAGTCGGAAGAAAAGAATTGTGGACAATCACTGATGTCACCGAAACCGCAGTTAAGCGCACGCCACGCCCTCCGTTCACTACATCGACACTTCAGCAAGCGGCATCAACGCGCCTTGGATTTTCTCCGGCGCGCACCATGGGTATTGCTCAAAAACTCTATGAAGCCGGTCATATCACTTATATGCGAACCGACTCGGTGAATCTCTCGGCCGGAGCAGTTGCAGGCATTCTAAAACTTGTCGAAAAGAAGTTTGGCAAAAAGTACGTTGAGGGACGTACATTCAAAACAAAAAGCAAGAACGCGCAGGAAGCGCACGAAGCGATTCGCCCCGCACATGTTGAAAAAGAAAGTGCTGGTGCAAATGCAGAACAAAAAATGCTCTATCAGCTTATTTGGGAGCGAACAGTCGCTTCGCAGATGGCGGATGCAGAAACGCTTCGCACTAAAATCACGGCACGACCGAAGAGTGCTGACATTCCCGACTTCACTGCGAACGGTTCGCGCGTCACATTCGATGGATGGCTCGTTGTTGATCCTCGTGCGCGGGGCGAAGATGTTGAACTTCCAAAAGTAGTTGTTGGAGAACCGGTTGCCATTCTTTCTCTCGACGCGGAAGGAAAAGAAACACAACCGCCTGGTCGCTACACCGAAGCAGGGCTTGTCAAAGAACTTGAAAAGCGCGGAATCGGACGACCTTCAACCTATGCGTCGATTATGAAAACGCTTCAAGATCGCGGCTATGTTCTGAAAGAAGGACGCACGCTCCGACCAACGGATACCGGAGACGTTGTTTCGAGCTTCCTCGAGCAGAATTTTATGAACTATATTAGTGATTCCTTCACAGCAGAAATGGAGGACGAGCTCGACGAGATCGCGCGCGGAGAACGGGAATATGTAAAAACGCTCAAGGCGTTTTATAGTCCATTCCAGAAGGATGTGAAGGTTAAGGAAAAAGACGCATCAAAAATTACGGATCTTGGTTCTGCGCCAAAAGAATTTCCATGTCCGGTGTGCGGCTCACCGATGATTTACAAATTGTCTCGAAGCGGCAAATTCATGAGCTGTTCGCGCTTCCCTGATTGCAAAGGCGCGCGTCTTGAAGATGGCAGTGAAGTGAAACCAGAAGCACCGATTGGAACCTATCCCGAAACTGGAGAAAATGTGTACGTCATGAATGGACGTTTTGGTCCGTATGTACAAGTTGGCGAAACGCCTGAAAAGAAAAAAGGGCGTGGAAAAAAAGTGACTGAAGAAATAAAGCCGAAACGCGCCTCGATTCCAAAAGAATTCGATCCGACAACAGTAACACTCGAGCAGGCACTTAAATTTTTGACGATCCCGCGAGTTCTCGGCACGCATCCTGACACCGGTTCAGAAATCACCGCGTCAATTGGTCGCTTTGGTCCTTTTATCGTACACGAAGGCGATTTCCGTTCGGTCAAATCTCCTGACGATATTTATGAAATCAAGCTTCCACGCGCACTCGAAATTTTGAAAGAAGAAAAGAAAGGACGAAAAGGAGAAAAGGTCGCGAAGGAAGTCGGACTCCACCCAAAAACAAAAAAGATGATTCGCGTCTACGAATCAAAATCAGGACTCTTCCTCAAAAAAGGATTCAAACGAATTCCGCTTCCGTCCGGAGTAGATTTGGAAAAGTTTACGGTTGACGACGCGATTGAAGCATTGAAGTCATAAAAAGAAAGGAGCCAGGTGGCTCCTTTTATTTTACATATAATGCGAACTCGGGAGCATGAATAATATCCCAATACTGATTTAAAAAACCAGCATCCCAGTAAAAACGGTATGGCAGTACTAATTCTCTGTTGAGTCGATTCTGAAAATGTTCTGCCCGTTGGTACAATTGGAGCAATATTAGTTTTCGCTCAGAAAATCTTCCCCGTGCATACGCGTTCTCTGAGAGCAATAACTTTCTTTTCCTTGATTTTTCCACACGCGCCGCAAAGATTGCTCTAATCGAGACGTGGGTATGCCCAAGCGCCTTGGCAATTTCTGTTTTGAGTGTTTGAATCCCCTGATCCCACTCATTAATCAAGTCTCCACGTTCACACCTATCACACTTCTTGTGACCGCGCCTAACAAATCGCGTACAAGAAATACAGTGTCTTCGATATTTATTCTCGCAACCAAAACACTTCTTGTATCTTCCGGAAAACGAACCGCATGCGGTACATCGATATCGATCTACCATTTCGTCATATGCTTCTCCCACGACCAATCTCCTCTGTTTTTGAGTAGTTCTTGTTCGACCATAGAAAAATAAACAAACGATGTCAAATAGAGATCCGGTGCGGGCATTCGCCCGCACCGGTCAAACTCACTGGCGCCTTCGTCTGCGAAAACGACGAAGCGCATATACCGTCATATTGGCGGCAGGAGCAAAAAGAATGATTGCGACAAAAGTCCGAACCGTCATTTGATGAAACAGGCATACCGAACGCTGATCGAGACACACTGGACAGTCGGTCTTCCGCATTTTTGCCTCGCTTTCAGTCGCATCTCCCATTTTGGATGATCGGGCCTTCGCCGATTATCCCATCTCCCGGGAACAGCAAATCAATTTGACGAGCCAAGATGAAATTCCCATCCTCGGCAAGGGCTTGCTGGGCATCGCCTACCAATTGAGAGAATTTGGGATGAGAAAACTCTCCCGCTAATCCTGGGTGGATTCTCTGACCCTGCATGAGCAAGTCTCGAACCCGGCACTCTAATGCGGCAATATCTCCTCCCTCTGTATCAAGTACAGATTGATCGATCGTCATTCGTAGCCTCCGTATTTGCGCACCATTGCGCTTTCGACTGCGATTCACCATAATGAAAATCATGCCTGATGTCAAAGAAATCTTCACCGTAACGGGTTCCCTCTCTCCCGGAGACGAAGCCCTCATTCGCAAAGCGTACGATTTTGCAAAAGAAGCGCACAAAGACCACACCCGGCTTTCCGGAGAACCCTATTTTCTTCATTTATTTGAAACCGCAAAATCACTCGCCGAACTTGGGATGGGCGCACAGACCATAGCAGCCGGATTTCTTCATGACTCCATTGAAGATGTGAATATTACGCAAGACACCATCGAAAAAGAATTCGGCAAAGATGTGCTCTTTCTTGTCGAAGGCGTCACCAAACTTGGAGCGCTCAAATACCGCGGTGCAACACGTCACGTAGAGAGTTTGCGTAAACTCTTCGTCGCAACATCTCAAGATGTGCGCGTCATCATCATCAAACTCATGGACCGCCTCCACAATATGAAAACATTGGGTCATGTGAAAAAAGAGAAACAGCGACGCATCGCGCTTGAAACACTCGAAATCTACGCGCCGATTGCTGATCGGCTCGGAATGGGTCGGCTGAAGCGCGAACTCGAAGATCTCGCATTTCCTTTCGTCTATACGAAAGAATATGAGGAAGCGAAGCGCAAACTCGATGAGCGACGCAAAGAAAGTGGCGTTGATCTTGAAAAAGTCCAGAAGGTTTTGAAAAAAGAACTTGCGGCGCAAGGGATGACTGATTTCCGAACTGAAGCCCGCACCAAAGGTGTGTACAGTTTTCACAAAAAAGTTGAGCGTAAGGAAGGCGAAGTTGAGAAAATCTATGACATTATTGCGATTCGTATCATTGTAAAAACGGTTTCTGATTGTTATCGCGCACTCGGTATCGTACACAGCCTCTGGCGACCACTTCCGGGAAAAATCAAAGATTACATCGCCTTTCCAAAACCAAATGGGTATCAGTCACTCCATACCACGGTATTTACTGGAGACGGCGGTATTGTTGAAATTCAAATTCGAACCGAAGTGATGCATAAAGAAGCACAATTTGGTATTGCTGCGCATTTTGCATACAAAGAATCTGGCGATGAAGGTCGTTCGAGTTACTCGGCATTCATGTGGCTATGGTCGCTTCTTCCTGGCGCGCGCCGGATGGGTAGAGAAAAACCGAATGAGGCGGTATCGTATTCGACCGAAAATATTCCAAAATGGATTGCTGAAGTTGCCGATACCCAGGAAGAACTCCAAGAAAGTGATGATTTCTTCAATGAACTTAAAGGAGATTTTTTCAGCCACCGCGTGTTCGTATTCACCCCGAAGGGTGACGTTGTTGATTTACCAATCGCATCAAGTCCGATCGATTTTGCATATGCGATTCATTCAGACATTGGTGACCACATCTCTGGAGTCAAAGTAAACGGCAAGCTCGTCACGCTCGACACCAAACTTCGAAACGGTGACATTGTTGAAGTCATAACCAAAAAGTCTTCAAAACCAACTGGCAAATGGCTTGATCTAGTAAAAACAGCAACTGCGAGGAAACATATTCGAACTGCAGTCGATGCACAACCAAAAGCAATACACGATATTCCCAAGGGGTAATATAATCAATACTATGTCAGCCGAAAGTCCTCAAAATAATGAAATTGATCCCTCGATTCGAAGGAAGGATTTGCATTATGCCGCCGTATTATATGGCGGCAAGGTGTATAAAGGATTCGACCATTCCTTAGCTAATAAACAATGTGCTGCGGAGAATCCTAGCGTTGATTTGGATGACGAAATTTTAAATGGTACCGCGATACACGGGTATGCCACTGAAGATGGACGTTTCGTAGACGGATTAACTGCAGAAACAAAATTTGCAATAGCAAGTTCAGACGATCTTTAGAGTGTAAAATTTCGTATCGAATACAGGTCTTGTTCCTCTTCTTTAGGTGGAACATCGTTTTGCATAATTTTTGTCTCTTCAACAACTGCGGGAGCGTCCTCAGGTGCAATCGCAGCCGAAAGCGGACCATCAGGAACGGCAGAAGGCGTATCAAGCACAGACGCGGGAAGTTCTACTTTTGGCTGAACGCCAGTAATTTCTGCGATTTCTTTTTTCTCTTTAATCAGTGCGAGTATGCTCTGGAGGTCGGATGCAGAAAAATAATCGATAACTAATTTTCCACCAACTTCTTTTGCTTCGATGTGTACGCGTGTTCCGAGCGATTCCGAAAGTTCGCGTTCAAGTTCGATCATTTCAGGATTCAAGGGCTTCTTTCTTGCACGATCCACTGCGATGCGGCGCGCAATTTGTTCAGCTTCGCGAACGGTAAGTTTCTTCGAAAGAATATCGGCAAAGAGCGTTTCTTGTTCAGCGTCACGACCAACGAGCATGAGCAAGGGACGTGTGTGACCTTCAGAGAGCATTCCGTCCGTGATTGCTTTTTGAATATTGTCGGGAAGGAGAAGAACGCGAAGCGAGTTGGATACATATTCGCGACTCTTTCCTACTTTGGTACCGATTTCCTGATGCGTAAATTTAAAATGATCCGCAAGTTGGCGAAACGCGCGAGCACGATCAACAGGATTTAGATCTTCACGCTGCAAGTTTTCGATGATCGCGAGCTCCAACTTCATCTGATCAGATTCATCAGCAGAGCGAATCAAAACCGGAAGTTGCGAAAGTCCTGCGAGTTTGGAAGCGCGCAGACGGCGCTCACCGGCAATGAGTTCGTAATTTACCGTGAGATTGCCGTCTTGATGTTCCGTTTCTTTTTTGGTGACAACAAGCGGTTGGAGTACTCCGTATTGGCGGATAGATTCAGCAAGTTCTCGAAGTCTCGCTTCATCAAAATCTTTGCGTGGCTGGAAAGGATTCGGAATAATCTTTTCGATCGGCACCCAGAAGATGGACGCTTCGTACTGCTGTTCTGATTTCATTCGGTGATTGTACCACGCCATTTGCAGGCAAAAAATGTGAAAAAATTGCGGCAATATGTGAATCTGCTACACTCAAGCCAATTGCCGGGATGGCGGAATTGGTAGGAGAAAATGTCTGGGAGACATTTTCTCCACGACCCAAAATCTAGGGAATGCCCGAGTGGCGGAATTGGTAGACGCGCACGACTCAAAATCGTGTTTCGCAAGAAGTGTGGGTTCGATTCCCACCTCGGGCACAACAATATAAAAAACCCGAGCACGTTAGCGCTCGGGGTCGCAAAACAATCAAGGTTGGAGAGCTCCGGCTTCTTCTAAATACACCGAGAGTGCCTTTTCGGGATCAGTCGCATTCAAAACCGGATTGCCAAGCACAAACGCAAAGGGATTGATTTCCCGCACGACACCCGGCTCTACAGGTAACGCATGAACATCATCATTCCGATCGCCTGGTCGGCGAACTCCGGTAACAACAATCTTTAGTCCATGTCTTCGTGCAAACTCGAATCCCCACTCACCACCAGAACCCGGCATAATGATCCCATCGCATCCAAAGCGTTGAGAGAATTCAACACTGCTTTCAACAGCTGAGTCTGCATGGTCACTTCCTCCTCGAAATGACATATTGAAGAGCGAGAGAATACGAAGCCTGCGAGAATCGGGTATTTGAGGCAATACATTCGGTAACGTATAGAATGCCGCCGGCAACACATTTATGTAGGCATTCGGGAATACCGAACCCCATATCTCAAGTATTTCGAGAACCTCCCGTGGATCACCTGTCTGGATTTTCAGGTCTAGAAAGAGATCGCCGCCGGTTGGAATCTCAACCCTTTGGAGCGCCATTTTTACTCCACTTGGACTCAAGGCATTCATCGTGGGCAATCCTACTTTCGGAACGATGTAGGATCTGAGGGGACCGCGGAAGAGCTTCGCAGCGGTCAGCGCTTGATTGTCATACATATGCAGACCATGAAGCGCCAAGTAGACTATCGTCATCCTTACTTTTCCCGTGGTTTGGACGCACATGCGTCACAGTTGATCTGCGCAAGACTGTATATGAAAACATGCAAAAAAGAAAGCACCGCCTCTTTCGAGGCGGTGCAGACGAGCGAAGTCTAGGAATTCGAGGCGGTAAGCGTCGCTAAATACTTACGACCGTGACCGAATTCAGTATTAATGGGAACAAGCGCGTCGCAGAGCGGGCAAGGATCTTGCGGCGTTGCGGCCCACGAAGGAAGGCTCTGTTCGATGAGAGGATACAACTTCGTGCCCAAACCAAGATCAAGAACATTTTTACTGCTCCTGTTCCACAAAGCGCTGACGCCGATTATAAAACCTCCGTGTTTAGTTACCAGATCAACAGAGCGACGCGTAGATTTGCCTGTATTCAAGATATCTTCTGTCACCAGAACACGACTGCCTTTGACAATCCTATCGTAGCCTCGCTTGAGAACGAGTGTGCCGTCATTATTTTTGTCGGCAAACACCGCATGGACTTCATCGCCACCAACGATCTCTGAAAGGTGAAATGCTGTCCACTGCGAAAGTACGATACCGCCGCATGCAGGGCCGAGGACAACATCTATACCAAGACCCAGCTCAGCAATCATCTGCGCAACCAACCGACAGATGGTGCTTATGGTGTAGGGAGATACATATAGTGCATCCTTGTTCACGTAATGTTCCAAATGTCTGCCCGAGGTGCCGACAAAATGGCCTTCGAGCAGTGCCCCAGCTTCCTTGAACAAGCGGAGCGCTTGTTCGTGTGCGGTCTCAGTCATAGTGAATAGTCCCTTGTTGTGGTGGTTCTGGTCGTAAGGTAATCTACCTTGAAATGAAACGCAATACAGACAACCAAAAACTCCTCGCAATCGTTGGACCAACCGCTTCCGGCAAGACGGCGCTTTCTATTCTGCTCGCGAAACATTTTGACGGCGAGGTAGTTTCTGCTGACTCCAGACAGGTGTATCGCGGATTTGATCAAACAACCGTCAAAGTAACCGAAGAAGAAATGAGCGGTGTTCCCCACCATCTTCTTAATATCGCGGATATCACCGAGCGCGTTTCAGTTGCTGAATATCAGAAACGGGCGGAAGCGATTATCGCCGATATTCAAAGTCGGGGAAAGCTTCCAATTCTCTGTGGTGGAACCGGTTACTACATTGATGCTGTTTTATATGATCGAGAATTTCCTGAAGTTCAAGAAAATTCAATATTACGAGCAGAGCTTTCGGAAAAATCAGCAGAAGAACTTTTCAAAATACTTGAGGAACTCGATCCAGTTCGCACGCTATCGATTGAAAGAGAAAATCCGCGCCGGCTTATACGTGCGATTGAAATTGCGACCGTGCTTGGCAAAGTTCCAGAAATCCCCGCTCTATACAAATCACGATTTGATTCGCTCATAATTGGTCTAAAACCCCAAGATGAACTTCTTCGCGAACGTATTCAAAAACGAATTGAGACGCGACTCGACGACATGATTCAAGAAATTCAAAAAGAATATGAAAGCGGCGCACTCAACACTGGACGCGCATCAGAGCTTGGATTTGATTTTTCACTGACGCTTGAATATCTAAACGGTAAAATTTCAAAAGAGGAACTCGCAAAGCGACTCGAGTATGGGGATTGGCAATATGCAAAGCGTCAGCTCCGGTGGTTTAAACGGAATCCGGATATTCAGTGGTACGAAAGTGGTACTGATCCAAACATTCTCCCAATAGTTTCAAAATGGGCTCAAAAATAATTTCCATTTGAGTTTTATCCGATTCTCTGGAAGAATGGCTACACAGTCACGATTGGGCCTATAGTTTAACGGTAAAATTTCGGTCTCCAAAACCGACGTTCTCAGTTCGATTCTGAGTGGGCCCGCAAATGTAAAATCCCTTTTGAGGGATTTTACATTTGCGGGCCACAGAAGTCTGCCTGCGCAGACCTCCTTCAGAATCGAAAGACGGAGCCATGTCGCATAGCGACGGTGGTGAAAAGGTGTACGGACACCTTTTCACGGGTCGCGGAAATTGTGCGTAGCAACAATTATCCGTGACCGAGTTCCTCATAGTCCGCCAACATGTAAATGTTTCCTCTTACCCTTTCGGTACGATATACTAGAGTCATATGGCAAAAAGAGACACAGGACCGGCGCGAGCTAGAAAATCTCGCTCACGGAAAACAAAAAAGCGACTTGCGGCGAAGAGAGAAATGTTGACAAAGCGAGCAAGTAAGAAGCGACGATAAAGTTGAGTAGTAGAAGGTAAACGCCTCGAAAGGCGGTTTTGGTTACTTTTTTGCGTTTTCAATTCTTTTCTGTACTGCCCGCTCTACTGCACCTCGAAGACCTCCCGTTCCAGTTATTTGGGCAAGTTCATCTGCCGCCAAATCTTCATTTCCTTCTGCGAGTCGAGCAGCGTATGTACTCATCTGCTCGTGAATCATATCTACTGGGTAGAACTGCTTGGATCCCTGCACACCCTCGACGGTGTCTAAAACAGTCATGACATCTTCCCACGTATCCGCTTTTGTAAAATCAGGAGTTGCTTCCGCTCCCTGATTTTGTCCCTCCATATTCATGTCGGAATTGTAAAAGAATAATACCGTAAGTGTACGGCGCAGTGATCAAAACAACAAACCCCGCCAATTGGCGGGGTTTGTTGTTTTGATTATTTTTTTACTTCCTTGAAAGAAACGTGTTTGCGAAGCTTTGGAGAGTACTTCTTAAGGTCGAGCTTTTTCTCGACTTTGCGACGATTTTTACGGGTGAAATACATTTCTCCCGTCTGGCTATTTTTGATTTTTACCAAGTTATCCTGTGACATAGGATGAGACTATAGCACGAGGGTTTCCTGCGGTCAAAGGTCGATTCCTATTAGGAGCATGCGTTCGGGAAAGAGATGTCCCAATGGTCTGACTCTCGGGCATAGATATTTCCACACCTATCCTGATACTGCGCCGCACCGTCAGTCCGGTCGCCTATTCGAACAAAGGTCGTGATATATGCATCGACCGCAGGATTAAATGCAACGTCTGCCTTGCATCCATTTGAATGAGAACAGACTCCTGGTTCATGCCCTACTTCCGTACCTCCGGTCACTACGACACAACCCCCATCCGAGCCACAGACGCTATTCGATAGATTGATGATGCCGGCAACAGTTCCCTGCCGCATTCCTTCAAGAGATGTACAGGTGGAAATATTCGGATCGGTACAATCACCTGAGCTATGTATTGCGATGTTACTTGCATTAAGAAGAGCGAACGCCGCATCCTGATGCAATGGAGCTCCGCTACCACTACCACCTGCGGTTCCGCCTCCTGCTGTTGCGGTACCGCCAGCAGTCGCGGTGCCTGCGGTAGCTGTTCCTGCAGTTGCAGTTCCACCCCCATCGGGTGGCGGCTTTACGGATTGAAACTCGCACAAAATATCCTGCCACGGGCGCCCGACCCGATCGTTGTTGAGTTCAGAATTGACGAAGAGAACTTTCATGACCGTATCGATGATGAGCCACGCGGCGAGAATTGCGACGAGTCCAATCAGTACATTCACAAAAATTTTCCGCCCCTCACTTCGCTTTCCTGCATTGTCTGCATTCACGAGCATCGTGAATCCCGCGTAGACAAACATGATGGTCGCAATAATGACCGCAATGAAAATCAGGAAATTCATTATTTTCTGAGCGAGCGCGACAAGTGAACATAGATCACACTCTGGTCCGTCGCACGGTACGAGTCCACCCGCGGCATACAAAACGACAAACGGCATAAATGCAACTACCGTCACTGTAAAAAATCGGATTACTGATTTCATATCGAGGATAAATTAAATTTCTGGAAGCAATACAGTACCTGGGCAAAAACTAAATTCCACATTCTTTCCCGAATAATGCGTATCGAGCCAATTAGGAACTCCGACTGAATGTTTCAGTAAGCACGCCGTCTGTTGGTTTATACCGAGCGAGGTAAGAAGAAATGTTTCTGCATCTTTTCGGACAATTCCGAGCGGAGCTTTTTCAATCGAAATCTGGAAAAACTGATCTTTCGCCGTGTAAATAATTTGGAATGGCGGTGTCGTCGTCGATTCATTCAGTAAATAATATTCGCCGATATATTCGTCCTGATGCGGTGTTGAACTTGCGAGGAAATCATTTACCACAATCTTGTCAGATCCACGGGTCTGAATAGCGCGCTTGCCGGGAGGAATCTCTCCAGTGGTTGTTGTGCTCCCCGCCGATCCTCCTCCGATAATTGTTCCACCGCCACTTGTTGGAAATCCGTTTATCGTTGCCTCTCCAGTTGTTGGCTCCTCGATTGGTTGCTGTTTCGTAAAAAAGAAATAGAGAATGGAAACTCCAATGAGCCCGATCACCCCTATGCCGAGAAAAAATTTGAGGAATATTTTCATGGTTGTACTAATACTATGCTACGAGCAAAAATTACGGAAGATGACAGGTTGCAGCAGTCGACCACTGTGCCCATGAATTTGGGCGCGAAGGACCTCCGCCAGCAATGTAAATTTGTTTGGCAGTCTGTATTGCGCACGCAGGATTTTTGAGCGCTGCACTACATGCATTGTACAAAGCAGTATTAGTAATGCGGGCATTTCGATTTGAGCCGGTAAATGCAGGTGGAGTGAGCGGTGGACCTATTACAGAAGTATCTAATTGGGAGCAATCCATTGGATTACCGCCGTTTAGCGCCTTGCATGCCGGAGCAGTGAGATCATGTTGCGTCATGTTTATTTGAAATAGCCCGACTGAAAATGCCTGTCCGCCAGCGAGAATGCGATCCACAGCACTTTCACTGTTCGGATTTCCGCCGCTTTCTGCATTGCAGATTTGCGATGCTTGGCTTGCTACGGTATCGAAGACTGGTGTCAGCGCACTCACACTACACGCACCATCCGTTTGTACTGTGCATGATCCACCTCCACCTCCCGCGGTCGCGCTACCCCCTCCTGCGGTAGCAGTCGTTCCACCGCCTCCGGTAGTGGGTGGAGGCGGTTCCGATTGATACGCGCACAAAATATCCTCCCAAGGCTTTCCGTATCCTGCCGTTCCTTCAAAACCATTGTTGTAGGTAAAGAGAACGCGCATAACTGTATCGATGATGAGCCACGCGGCGAGAATTGCGACGAGTCCAATCAGTACATTCATAAACGTATGTCGCGCTTGCGAGATCGCTCCGGAATTGTCGGAATGAATGAGCATTTCAATCCCTGCATACGTGAACATGATGGTCGCAATAAGGACCGAAGCATAGACGAGGAAATTGAGGATTTTTTGTCCGAGCGCAACAAACGAACAGATATCACACTCCGGTCCATCGCACGGTACAAGTCCACCAGCGGCAAACACGGCCGTCGGGATAATCGAAAACGAGAGCAAGGCAAGGAGCCATGCAAGATACTTCATGAAATTAGTATAACGATAAAATGCGACGATATGGCTGTTTTTATACACAGAACGCGGGGAAAGATTTCCCCACCTCGGCCTCGGAACCCTGCGCCGCTTCCTTGAAGGATGCTATGATAAATTTGTTGTAATTAATTTGAACTACATCAGTATGAGCAGCCCCCAAATAAGGAGGAGTTATGGATTCACGCTTATCGAACTTCTCGTGGTCATCGCAATCATCGGCATTCTCTCATCAGTTGTTCTTGCATCCTTGAATAGCGCCAGGACCAAGGCGCGTGATGCCCAACGTATTTCTGATCTTGAACAGATTGGGCGCGTACTCAATCTCGCAACCGGAGCTACGGGTCCAGCGCTTCAAGGCTGTACCGCGGCAAGCTCGAATATAAATTCGTGCACGGGAACAATAAATGGAATTGATATGACCCAACTCTCCAAATTTAAGGATCCGAACGGAACAACAGTTTGTACTCTATCTTCAACAGGCGTGTGCCAATATGGCATTTCTTCAAGCGGCGGAGGCAGTTCTCCGAAGACAGATGATTATTCTGTTCTTGCATTTCTCGAAGTGGGCAGCGGGGCATTTGGCAGAGGTATCATCTGCATTGTAGGAACCTCAAGTTCGACCGTGGGACATATAGCCTCTTCAACGTCGATTTGTAAGTAATATTCACCACTCCTTCCCAGATTCTAGGGAGCGTGATAATTTGTGGGAACGCGTCGGTGGCGGAGTGGTCAATCGCACTTGGCTGTAAACCAAGCGGCTTATGCCTACGGGGGTTCGAATCCCTCCCGGCGCACCAAACAAAAAATCCCTTGAAAGGGATTTTTTGTTTGGTGGCACAGAGAAAGCTCCGGGGGAACTTTCGTGAGGGATTCGAAAAGGTTGTCGAGCTTTTCGACCGAAGGAAGAAAAGATCATACAACCTGGACTGACCCTGTAGGGGTCGAAACTCCCTCTCAAAATATTTTGGACATACAAAGAAGAGAGGAATATATTGAGGGTATTATGAATTACACATGTCCATACTGTGGTCACCACTCCACCATTGTGGGAAATGACAGCTTTAATCACTGGAGAAGTGTCTATATCAATGCTACGAAAAAGGGTGCTGTGGGCGTTGGTTTTTTTGCTGTACGATGTCCCAATCCTATGTGCCACGAGCTTTATTTAAAAACGAGACTCACAAGATTAGTGCAGGGGGAAGAGGGGCCTACTACTCAAACCTGGCAACTGCTTCCAGAGTCTTCGGCCAAAGTATTGCCAGAATACATACCAGTTGCTATCAAAGAGGATTACTACGAAGCCTGCAGAATTAGAGATCTAAGTCCGAAAGCTTCGGCTACCCTTGCTAGGCGTGCTCTGCAAGGAATGATTCGAGATTTCTGGAAAGTAGAATCAGGAATGTTAAAAAATGAGATTGAAGCCATAAAAGATCAGGTGAATATTGATACTTGGGACGCTATTGACGCTGTACGTTCCGTAGGGAATATCGGTGCACACATGGAAAAGGACGTAAATGTAATTATCGAAATTGATCCAAACGAGGCGCAATTACTTATAGGTCTCATAGAGAATTTAGTTGAGGATTGGTATGTGACACGTTATGAACGACAGCAACGTCTGGAGAATGTAAGGGCAATGGCTGATCAAAAGAAGAAAACGAATAAACCCGAATCTTCCAAAAATTAATTCGAACTTTACCAAAAAATCCCCTCACAGGGATTTTTTGTTTTCATACAACAATCGAGCGGAGAATCCGGTGCGAACCGCTTCGCACCGGATTCTCCGCTCGATTAAATTACTATACCAACACCTTCTCCTCTTTCTTTGAAGCCCGACGAACGGTTCCCTTCTTTTTCTTCACATCGAATGCGAATTCCGTCCCCTTCATGTCGACGACAACCGAGCCACCCCCAAGCAGTCCTTCGGAGATCATCATCGAGGCGACCGGGGTCAAAATCTTGTTTTGAATCAAGCGCTTCAGTGGACGGGCACCGTAGTGCGGATCGTATCCAGTTTTTGCGAGATGCGCATAGACGGCATCAGTGAGCGTGAGCGTGATTCCCTTTTGGAGCAAGCGATCAGCGACCAACTTCACCTGCATCGCGACAATATTCTTAATCGCGTCCTCGGAGAGCATATTGAAGATGATGATTTCATCAAGACGATTGAGGAATTCAGGGCGGAAGAATTCTTTGAGCGAATCCATCACCTTGTCCTTTGTCATTTCGTACTGCACCGCCTCGTTACCATTATCTTTCGAGAATCCGATCTGCGTCATGCGATCGATGTATTGCGAACCAATGTTCGAAGTCAAAATGATGATTGTATTTTTGAAGTTCACTTTGCGTCCCTTTGAATCGGTCAAATGACCGCTGTCGAGAACTTGAAGCAGAATGTTGAAGACTTCGGGATGCGCTTTTTCAATTTCGTCGAAGAGCAAAACCGAGTACGGACGATGACGAACGAGTTCGGTCAAAGATCCGCCTTCTTCAAATCCAACATATCCTGGAGGCGCACCGATGAGCTTGGACACTGCGTGGCGTTCCATGTATTCGGACATGTCGACTCGAATGAGCGATTTCTCGTCATCAAACATGAATTCAGCGAGCGCCTTTGAGAGTTCCGTTTTACCAACTCCCGTTGGACCGAGGAAGAGGAACGAACCGATTGGACGATTTGGATCAGCAATGCCTGCACGAGATCGCTTCACCGCAGCGGCAACCTTCGTAATTGCATCATCTTGTCCCACGATTCGATCTTTCAGCGAATCTTCCATACGAGAAAGCTTCTGTGCTTCTTCTTCGAGCATTCGAGAAACCGGAACACCCGTCCAGCGCGCAACAACTGCTGCAATATCCTCTTCCATAATCTCTTCTTTCAGCACACGGCGCGTCTGCTGGAATCGCTTTAATTTTTTGACCTTCTGATCGAGATCGCGCTCAAGTGCCGGAATTTTTCCATAGCGTACTTCGGCAGCACGAGAAAGATCAGCAACTGCTTCCGCGTTTTCTGCTTCATTTCGAAGCGTTTCAAGTTGTTTTTTGAGCGCCTTGATATCAGAGAGCACTTCCTTTTCGTTGCTCCATCGAAGTTCGAGGTCGGCAGTCTTCTCGCGAAGATCGGCGATTTCTTTTTCAATTTGTTTGATGCGCGCCTTGGTATCACGACCTTCGTGAATTTCCAAGTCTTTTGAAAGCGCTTCCTTCTCGACTTCGAGGCGCATTATTTTGCGGTGTGCATCTTCGAGAGCCGCCGGTTTATTTTCAAGCGAGATACGGAGTGCTGACGCAGATTCGTCAATCAAATCGATCGCCTTGTCCGGCAAGAATCGATCAGTGATATAGCGGGAAGAAAGATTAACTGCCGCAACGATTGCTTCATCGGTAATTCGAACGCCATGGAAGACTTCGTACTTTTCACGAAGTCCACGAAGAATCGCGACCGCATCTTCGATCGACGGTTCATTTACAATGACCGGCTGGAAGCGACGCGTGAGCGCTGCATCTTTTTCGATGTGCTTTTGATATTCAGCAAGCGTCGTTGCACCGATAACCCGAAGTTCTCCGCGCGCAAGCGCTGGCTTCAGCATGTTTGACGCATCCATCGCGCCATCTGCTGCACCCGCACCAACGATCGTATGAAGCTCGTCGATAAAGAGGATGACTTTCCCATCCGCCTTCTCAACTTCTTTCATAATGTTTTTGAGACGCTCTTCAAATTCGCCGCGATATTTCGTACCCGCAATGAGAAGCCCTAAGTCGAGCGCAACAAGTTCCTTTCCGCGAAGCGATTCTGGTGCGTCACCTGATGCGATACGATTTGCGAGACCTTCGGCGATTGCGGTTTTTCCAACACCCGCCTCACCGATCAAAATCGGATTATTTTTGGTTCGACGAGAAAGGATCTGAATGACGCGGGTGATTTCACCATCACGACCGATGACTGGATCGAGTTTGTTGTCAGCGGCAAGCGCCGTTAGATTACGCGTAAATTTTGCGAGGGCTTTAAATTTCTTTGGTTGTGCGACATCAGTAACATTGTTTGCCTTGAGTTCCTGAATAATTCTGATGACAGAATTCCGATCAAATCGGAAACGAGCGATTACTTCGCGCGCTGGGCCCGGATTATCAAGAATAGCGATGAAAAGATGTTCGGTAGAAACAAACTGATCGCCAAGTGCTGACGCAATGCGTGCAGAATTTTCAAGTACGTGTGCAAGTTCTGGCGTGAGGTAGAGCTGATATGAAGGTGAGAGCACTGATGATCCTTCCGGCGCTTCAAGTGCTTCAAGGAGTGTGTCAGTCAAAAGTACCGTATCGACGTCGAGTCGCTCGAGTATAGAAAAGACAGTATTTTCTTCCTGCAGGATGAGTGCGGTTAGAAGATGGAGCGGATTGACGTGATTTTGTCCGCGTTCAATAGCAAGTTCGTGGGCTTTTCGTACCGCTTCCTTCGCCTTGGTTGTGAAATTATTGAATGGAGTCATGTGAGTAGATTTAGACAAGTAAGCAAATAATTCGGAATTTATGGGGTGTTGGCCGTACTGCCGCTCGCTGCTTGTGATGACGTTCCTTGCGGCTTTTCTGTTACGGGTTTCTGCAAGCTTTTTACCAGATCAGAAGAAATCGGCGCATATGTTTTTGAATCTGGTAAGTAAAGTCCGAGCGCCAATCCAGAAGATGAAATGAGGACGCTTCCGAGCGTGGAAACTCCGGCAGTTTCAGCTTCGATCGCTTTGATACTATCTCCTTCTCCTGATACGAGACTCGAAATAGTTCCGACCGATACCGATGTGCGCGATTCTCCGCCAACTCCAACCACTGTCTGACCAAGTTTGAGCGAGGCTGGTGTGCCGAGCGTTGCACTTGATAGAGTGGGTGTGTTAGTTGCGAGAGTCATCTTCATAAGCGCAACATCCCCTCTTCCTTCTGCAACAATCGTTGCGGGAGTTTGGATACCATTTCCCGTTTCAACTGTGTATGTGCGTCCCTTGATTGCAAGTGAATCTGGAACAAGGAAGAGTCCATCACTTGAAACAAGTACCCCGATTCCATGGAACACGCCTTTTTCTGAAATGTTAGTGGTTGATGCGGTTGGATCAAGGGTCGTGTAGATGCGAACGATTGATTTGCTCGCCCCCGCAATCGCATTAGTAATCTGATCTTGGCTCGTTACCGCAGGCGCCTCTTTTGTTTTTGTATCGCTCGGCACGACTTTTTCAATCGTGTGCTCGATAACGTTGTTGATCGTGCGCGTAATCGGACTCTGCTGATTTTGCGATGTCAAAAGCGCGACCGCCATGATACCGGTTGCGATCGAGGTGATAAAACTCACCAAGAGGGTGAGTAATACCAACTGTGTTTTTGACAAATCCTCAAGATTCATGCCCTTTGTATCGTCGTTACAAAATATATTGTACCAAACACTGCCTCCCGTGCGGACGCGTTTCAGGGTTTCGTATCGATAGCGTCTCGGGAGATGCGGTTGGTATCACTATAAAATCATAAAAAAGAGCTTTCGTAAAGAAAGCCAAAAAAGAATTCGACCAGCCACTTGCGGCTGGTCGAAATGGAGCGGCTCATGCCGCTGCTGATACAGCATATTGGAAAGCGCGATCACCGCTGATTCTACCCCTTGCGTGAGTATAAGCTGACATTTGTTTTGTCGCTGTGTCGTATTGTATCCAGGTGCGTGTGTCCGGAAAATACGTACGCTTTAATACAAGAAGGTATGTTCCGTCTCGATCACACATCACCAAACCGCGAGCTTCGCGACCGGTTGTCGGATCATTCGCAAACCAGTAGACGATGAAACTGATTGGCGTTTTCCTCTTTACGCCGATCAAAAGCGTTCCAACTTGATCGTTCAAAAACTGACGAACTGCACTCTCTGCGCACCTCTCGAGAGTTCCTTGCGTCTGCACTGAAGATTCCTCCTCGTATCTACGTACGGGCTCCATGCCCAAAAGCTCCTAATTTTTTACACTAATTATTTATTTTTGTCAATAGTCTCTTTCAGCGCTGCAACAGTCGCATCAATCATTTCTTTCGTTGTTGATCGTCCGAGCGAGAAGCGGACTGCGCTTGTTGCATAATCTTCCCCAAGTCCGAGTGCGCGTACGACATGCGAACCGCCTTTTTCATTAATGTGACACGCGCTTCTTGTTGATGCAGAAATTCCCTTCTGATCAAGACCGAGCACGATCATTTCTGCCAGCTTCCCAGGAAATGAAAAATTTGCATTGTTTGGAAGTCGATTTTTGCGAGAACCATTTACGTGGGCAGTTGGAATTTCTTTGAGAACCTCATCGATAAAATAGTCACGGAGTTCAAGTACACGCTCGCTTTCTTCTGTTCGATTCAGATCTGCGATTTTCAACGCTTCTGCAAGTCCCACAGCGAGCATGACGACTGGTGTACCGGGACGCAAATTTCTTTCTTGGTTTCCGCCACGCATAATTGGCGCAATCGGCGTCCCCTGTTTTATATACAACGCACCAGATCCTTTTGGTCCGTAGAGTTTTTGTGCATCGATAGTCATCAAATCAACGCCGAGTGTATCTGCGTGGCACGAAAGATACACGGGCGCTTGGCATGCGTCGGTATGAAAATATATTTTCTGCGCCGATCCAGCGATTTTCTTTTTGATCGCTTCGCTAATATCACGAATCGGCTGGATGGTGCCGATTTCGGAATTTGCATACATTATTGAAACAAGCACCGTCTTTTCTGTGATTGCCGCGGCAACATCTTCTGGATAGATGAGTCCTTCTTCGCCAACCGGTACGATCGTAAAGCTCGCACCTTTTTTCTCAAGTACTTTAAAACAATCAAGCACCGATGCGTGCTCGATCGCGCCCGTTATGAAATGCATATCGCCATAGGCGAGTCCGCTGTCGAGCAAGGATTCTGCAAGTCCGAAAATTGCAAGGTTGTTTCCTTCGGTTCCGCCGGAAGTAAAAATAATATCGCTCGACTTGACCCCAAGCGATTTTGCGCATACTTCGCGTGCATCCTCCAAAGCCTGCTTTGCTTTGACTCCATCCGAATGAATCGCTCCCGCGTTCGCAAAGACATCATTCCAATATGGTGCCATCCTGTCCATCACTTCCGGCAAAACCGGAGTAGATGCGGCATGGTCGAGATATATTCGAGACTTGCTTTCTTCTGCCATAACTTTTCGATTGTACCGTACAATCCGTTTTTGGAAAGTGAATTTCGAATGAACCCCGACTCACGGTATACTGAAAATCGTCATGCAGGCACTCTCAATCGAAACCCTGAAAACTCCGTCGGTAATCGGCGCGCTTTTTCTTATTGCCGCGATATTGATATTGCTCTTTTGGGTAATCCATCTCGAGTGGCGCATTTCTCGCCTACTTCGTGGGAGTCCAGAGAAAAACTTGGAAGCAATGCTTCGCACTATCGCCGAACAATATTCAAAAGAAGCGACATTTCGAAAAGATTTGGAAATCTATCTCGAAGGCGTCGAAAAGCGTCTTCGCCGCTCTCTCCAAGGAAGTGAAGTAATCAGATTCCATCCGTTCAAGGGAGATGGATCGGGCGGCAACCAAAGTTTTTCGGTTGCGGCAGCGAGCGAAGAGGGAGACGGATTTGTCATAACGGGTCTTCACTCGAGAGATCGAGTAAGTGTCTATTCGAAACCGCTCCACCATTTTGCTTCGACGTACGATCTGACCGATGAAGAGAATGAGGCGGCGGAGCGGCTCAAGGCACGTCTTGAATCGGCAAAGAAATAACAGGAAATAGCTCGGGGTAGCCAAAGAGCGGTAAAAGAGATAGCATCAGAAAGCAGTTATTTTTGCATTTCAAAAAAGTCCTATGTCCACCTCTACTCCTGAACAAAAGAATACTCGTCCCCCGGTTGTCGCAATCCTTGGGCATATTGATCATGGCAAATCAACCCTTTTGGACTACATCCGAAAAACGCGGGTCGTTGACTCGGAAGCAGGCGGCATCACTCAGCGGCTTTCGGCGTATGAAGTTCTCCACGAAACAAAGGAGGGAGAAAAAAAGAAAATCACTTTTCTCGATACGCCCGGACACGAAGCATTCTCGAGAATGCGCTCGCAAGGGCTTGAAGTCGCCGATATTGCCATTTTGGTCGTATCCGCAGAAGACGGTGTAAAAGCGCAGACAATAGAAGCAATGAATGCGATCCGCTCGCAAGGAACGCCGTTTGTAGTCGCGCTCACCAAAATCGACAAGAGTGGAGCAAATATAGAGCGGGCAAAAAGCTCGTTGATTGAAAATGAAATTTACCTCGAAGGACTTGGTGGTGATGTGCCGTATGTTCCCCTCTCATCAAAAACCGGCGACGGCGTTGAAGATCTGCTCGATGTTCTTCTCTTACTTTCCGAACTTGGTGAACTCAAAGGAAACCCGGACGCGGACGCGAGCGGTTTCATCATTGAAGCATCACGCGATCCGAAAAAAGGAATTTCCGCAACACTCATCCTAAAAGACGGTACGCTCCGGAGCGGACAATTTGTTGTCGCAGGAAGCGCGTTTGCACCGACTCGCATTATGCAAGATTTTGCGGGACGGAGTATCACCGAAGCAATGTTTTCAAGCCCCATTCAAATAATTGGTTTTTCTGAAGTTCCCGAAACGGGGGCTCATTTCCAAACAGTGGGGAGCAAAAAAGAAGCGGAAGCCATTGCGGATGAATTCCGTCGAAGTGGAAAAGGCACGGTCGCTCCAGAAGCGGAAGATCAGGATACATTTATCGTGCCGGTTGTAATCAAGGCGGACGCAGCAGGTGCGATCGACGCGATCAAACACGAGATCGGAAAAATTCACATGGAAGGTGTGCGCTGTAAGATCATTTCGGAAGGCATTGGGACAATCAGCGAAAATGATGCGCAATCGATCGGCTTTGGCAAACAAGGACTCATCGTTGGGTTCAATGTGAAAGTGGATAGTGCGGCAGAAGAGTCCGCGCGACGAAACGGTATCGACATCGGTCTTTTCGATATCATCTATCGCCTTGCCGAATGGCTCGAAGAAAAACTCGAAACCCGCCGACCGAAAAAAGAAGGAAGGGATGAAACTGGCAGCGCAAAAGTACTTAAAGTATTTAGCACCAACAAGGACAAGCAAATCATCGGCGGCAAAGCAGAAAACGGTGTGTTAAAAATCAAAGATCGATTCTCAATTGATCGTCGTGGCGAGATTATAGGAGACGGAGTAATCATTGGACTCCAACAACAGAAAGCACCAACAAAATCGGTTGAATCGGGAGAGTTTGGTGCGGAAGTCGAATCAAAAACCTTGATCGCTCCGGGGGACACTCTGCAGTGCTTTATTATTGTCGTTAAATAAGATAGTTTTATGGAGGACAGTACTGCACGCACGAGGGAAGAGCTTCAGCATCTTGCTGCGACATTTGTGAATATAGAATCCAATCGTCAGTCGCTCATAACCGTAACCGGCGTGTATCTTTCGGAAGATTTAAAGCAGGCAAAGATTTTTTGCTCGGTGTATCCAAAAGATCACGAAGCTGCAGCGCTTGATTTTTTGAAGCGGAAGCGAAGTGAATTTCGTGAATATTTAAAGGAGAAGAGCGCGCTCCGCGGACTTCCCTTCATCGATTTTGTCATTGCGCCGGATATTCCGATGACGGATACCAGCGCCGAGGCACTGCAATAAAAATTGTCCACGTGGCCAAGTGGTAAGGCATGGGTCTGCAAAACCCTTATACGCGGGTTCGATTCCCGCCGTGGACTCCAACGAAGTTGGGGCCCGAGAACGCTCCGGGGGAGCGTTCGTGCGGGAATCGAAAACCGTGCGAGACTTTTTTCGAGCCGAAGGCGAAGAAAAAATCCGCACGGTATACTGGTCCTGTAAGGACCGATCCTGCGTGGACTGGCTTATGGATGAGTAAGGCGGGGTCGACGAAATTTTGCTACGCAAAATTATCGGTGACCGATTCCTAAAATTAAGAAACCAATGCCTATCAATTCCCACGCACTACTCGGAATAGCTGCAACGTGCATTGCGCTTTCTTCGGCGGTTCCCTATTTGCGGAGCGTTATATACGGCACTACTCGTCCACATATTTATTCACAAATAGGTTGGTCACTCCTTTCTGCAATTCCGGCTCTTGCGCAGTTTTCAAAAGGCGCAGATTGGTCGATAGTCATTCCAACCATATTCACCTTTAATTGCCTACTAACACTCGGCGTCTCGGTTTATTACAAAAAATATCTTACGGCGTACCACTGGATTGATACACTTGCGTTCCTAATAGGAATCATGGCAATAGCCGCATGGGTGTATACCAACGACCCAGTACTTGCAATTTATATTTCAATCATCGGCGATGCATTTTTTACCATCCCAACGATCACTAAAACATACCGAATGCCCGAGTCGGAGGCGTTGCTACCTTGGGCACTCATCACCCTTTCCGCACTCTGCGGGATTCTTGCAGTTTCCTCGTACGCAGCCTATAACTTAGCCTATCCTATCTATTCATTCATAGGGTGCGGATTTATTGCAATACTTGCATCGAGACAATATTGGGGTACTAATTTACAATAGCGAGTACGCCGAGATGATGGAATTGGTAGACATACGGGACTTAAAATCCCGAGGGCTATAAACGCTCGTGTGGGTTCGATTCCCACTCTCGGCACCGAACGAAACGAAGTTGAGTAAAGAGTGCCGAGAGAGCACTCAAGCTGCTTTGAGTGTGTTGGGAATCGAAAAGCGCAGCCATGTCGCGAAGCGACGGCGAGCTGGGGTCGACGAAATTTTGCTACGCAAAATTATCGGTGACCGATTGCCGTCTTTTAAAAAGTCATCACGAGTTGCTAAGTATTTTGTAGCTACGCACAAAATGCTAAGCACTCGCGATCCCGCCTCGCAGTTGCTACGCAACATTGCTCCGGCTCGGACAAGCTAAAATCCTGACGTAGATCAGGATTTCTTAACGCTTGTCCGCCCACAAGGACTCGAACCTTGGACCGTCTCCTTAAGAGGGAGTCGCTCTACCAACTGAGCTATGGGCGGATGTTTTGAATCTTACCTAAAAAAGCTCTGTATGCCAATAATCCCTACACCTTCAAAAACCTCCCTACCTTTCTCCACAGATCCTTTAAATCTGTTTGCATCAACGTTGCGGCGAGAAAGAAATTTCCTCCGTCACTTCGATATTTTTCCTCGAATCGAAGTACGCGCTCCGCAATCCAAAACGCAAGTATCCCTACCAAGAAACCGGCAGCAACATCGGAAACATAATGGTTCAGCGTATACACCGTTCCGATAATGCAGAAAATAAAAGTCGGTACAAATATAAGTCCAAGTAATGTATCGATTGAAAATAACGTAATGATGGTGATAAGTGCCCACCCCGCATGCATGCTTGGAAACGCACTGACCGCAAGCCAATCGCCGTCTGGTGCAATCCATAATTTTTCAAGTTGTTTGCGATACATTTCCGATGCTGGTGGAAGTGGTTCAGCATTGTACTCAGTAAGTGCGGCAACGACAGCGGATGATTGGGATTGTCGAAATACATTATCGACATGTAGTTCAAGCGGTGCGACTAGAGGAAAAATAAACCAAATTGGAAGTGCGATGCCGAAAGTAATAAAAAACGCGAGTACGTACCTTCGGAAGATTCGGGTCGATGTTGCGAGTGAAAGCAAAAACGTAAATGATACACACACAAAAAGTCCGTTGTATCCATTCACAATAAAGTAATCGAGTGATGGAAATCGTTCGAAAAATTCGATGATAGCAAAATGTGGATATGCTCCAAAGACTCCATATTCGATCTCGGAGAGTGTGTGTGAAAAATAAATCGTCCGTGCTGCTGATGCGGTATGAAACAGCGCGGTAATAGAGAGCGCGACTGCAATCGAGCAAAGTGCGGTCAGCGCCAAAATGAATCCGGCGCTTCCCCACAGCATACCGATTTTTTTTTGAAGACTCGGGAATTCCGATCGAAGTGATGCTTCGGTTGAATCATGTTCCGCCAAAAAACGATTGATCATTCTGCCACTTCTCAAGATAAGCCAACAAATGATGGCGAGAAACGCCATCCAAAACCACGCGCCACCAATTGACTGTGCCGCGAAGGTAGTAAAGATCGTGTTTACATCCGAACCGGCCATAAAAAATAGTCGATATACAATTCCTCCAACTATGAGAAAAAATGATGGGATACCGAGGACAAATACCTCAATCGGCATGCGTTGTAGGGCAGTTTTACACCAGTTCATGGATGCGGCTATTGTAGCAATCAAACGCCATTTCCCCTCTAGTAGAGCCATGAAAATGCCTTGACTTTTTAATATTTATATGATATAAACTCGATAGAACGGCCACCTTCTGCATGACGCAGGACACTGCCGTACCCGCTCTCTGACAATGGAAGGTTAGGAACATGGACACCAATCAGCTTGTCGACTCCTTTGGAGCAGGCAATCTCGTCTTTGGTGGAATCTTCTTCTTGGTAACTATCTCATTCTTGGGGGTCATCGTGCGCTACGGACTAAAAATGCGTGCGCGTCGAAGAACTCCACCAGCTCCTTCCCCCATCCAAAACGGAAATGAGGGTGCGCCGGGATTCGGCGAGACTATCCGCAGAGTCGTATGGTCGCTTATCGCGATCGTTCTCGTTTGCGGTGCTGTCTATCTCACCCTCTACGTTATTCCTCACCGACTCGCCCAGTATATGCAGGGGTATAACCATCTCTGGTCAAGCATTCTTACGAGTCTCTTGGTGCTGGCTTATATACTTGCCAGCTTCTTCACGATAGACGAAGACGGGCTCTCGGTTATCACCGTTGGTCCGGATGAAGTGGGGGTCGTACTCCTGCTCAATCGTCCAATCATGAACGTTACGAGCGGTCCGGTATTTCTTCCCTATGGACTCTGCTCGTTAATAACCTTTCCGAGCGGAGAAATCCAAAAGGAGGTGCCGGATGAACCAGAATTTCTGGTACGAAACGAGGACAGGGTTCCCGTCCCGCCAGGCAGAAGGCCGGTCTTCCGAATCACATTTGCGCAAGGTGGGGATGCAAACAATCCCGACCCGCTTGCGCAGCGTGTGACTCAGGAGGTATCTGCTATATTTGCCTTTCAGATACTGAATCCTCGAGTCTTTGTACGAGAGCTTCGTGATCTCGACACAGCAAAACGGCTGCTCGAAGACGTGGTCACTCGTACACTGACTGAACTCTTGCCTTCACATACGCTCGCGGAAGTGATGGTCAGGGTGAGGGAGTTCAGCGATCAAATCCTCGCTCGACTGCAAGATCGTTCTAAAACCTGGGGTACAAAAATAACTCAGGGAGCGATCAAAGCAATTGGTCTGTCACATGAGCTGAATACTCAGCTCCAGAGGCCCGCTCAGGCGGTTGCGGCGGCACGAGCTACGGTTCTGGCTGCTGAAGCAGACAGGGTTAAGCGAACGAGGGAAGGCGAAGGTGACGGTGCTGCGAGCACTGCACGACTGGAGGGCATCAAGGCTGGTTTAACACAAGCTGATGGTTCTCTGGACGATGTATCTCGCATCGCCGTAGGGCTCGAAACCACTAAAGCGCTCGGAGATAAGGCTACCTTTTTCTTCGGAGCAAGGGGTATCGAGGAAATGGCAGGACTTGCAGGTGCGATCTTTAGGGGTACACCGGCTAATTCTGGTTCTGCAAACACCGACCACTCCCCACCGCCACCAGCGGAGGGCAACTCACCGTAAGCAAGGGAAGAGAGGATGCCAAGGATAACAAGGAACTCGGCGACAGTGTCGAGACCGGAAGAAGGAGCAGTAACGACGACTGCTGCAACCGCAGACGCTGCACCGGTAGGAACCGGTGCAGCGCCAGCTCCCCCGCCTCCGAGAAGGAGAAGGGCGGGAACAACGACCCAAACTATTGTCACGCATCCCGCGGAGACACAAGACCGGCCAAGGAGGAAATTCAGTACAATCGGTTGGTTTGGACTCTTCAGTATCCTTGCTGCCGCCTCCTGGTATTGGTGGGGTCATATAACCCCATACATTCCCTCCCTCGCCACTACCCAGAACTTCGCAAGAGAATACGGGATGTGGATAGGAGGCGGAGTGATAGCACTCTTATTTCTTATCTCCGCCATCAGAGGTGGATTTGCGGAACAAGGTGTAACACCTCGTCGAGGAACTGCATTTCTTGCATGCCTCCTGGGAGTGATATTCGCTGGGGCGATATTTTCCCTGTTCGGAAGAAATTTACTCTTCTGGTACCAGCAAAATCCCGCAGCAATTGTTGCCACGGTTATCGCCCTTATCGCTGCGGATTTGATTCCTAAAGCAAGGCGATTTGCAGTCGGTATGCTCGCCATTATTCTTCTTGTGGCAGCAGCTCAATTGTTCTGGGGTTGGAGGACTGTTTGTGCAGTCGATCCGAAAACAGGATTAAGCCCCTGTGCGCTCGGAGATGACGGCCAACTTCACTTCGGTGACTATGAAGTCGGCGATGTGATCGGTGGTTCAGGTGAGAGTGCGAACGTCAGAATCCTGAAGCAACATGCGACAGCAGATGACGTGAACAGGATCACCATCATCGAAGGGACAAAGCCTGGACCTTCGGGATACATCCACCTGCCAACAGTTCCGGGTGCCAACCTGGTGAGAAATCTCGGAGAGAGCCTCACGAAGCCGGTTATCCGGGGACAAGAGGTCACGTTGCAGACCCCCGATTCAGACTTACGTACCGGACCACTCAAGAAAGGAGGACAAAGGGAGTTCTGCTTTAATCCCGGGCTATCTGTCACTTGGGATTCCGATCCAGCCATCGCGGCTTGGGAAATCGGAGTGAAGCGGTGGACATCGACTACGGTCGACTGGATTCCTTGGTGGAAAGCTAGGCCATGGACACGAGAAGGCAGAGACGCTCATTGTCTCACCTTCAAGTACGCCAAAAGCCCTATAAACACCTCTCCCACCGCGGAGATACATATCCAGGTGAAGAGAAGTTAGCTGCATGTGGAAAAAGTACATTCGGTATGTCGGCAATTATCGCCGACATACCACAAGCAGGACATGCGCAACGCGCACGTCCTGCTTTTTCTTTTGGAGAAATGGGCGAATTTTTAGAGCGGCAACCCTGGTGCTGGCGTTATGTCAAATGTCGTAAGTCCGACTCGAAGAATGACGTAGACCGAAAACATTACGAACATACCAATAACACCCCATAGCATGTGCTGCTTCCCTTCAATGCGCTTTGATGGTTCTGCTGCGCCGACAATAAACTGGAATCCGCCCCAGAGGAAGTACAGCATGCCTGCAGTAAAGAGTAATGCCAAAATCGGGTTGATGATTGCGGCATCAACCCGATTCATAAATTCCGATACGGAAGTAGGAAATCCCATATGAGGGAAAATGGAGAGATTACGGAGTTACGCCTGGAACCTGTGCAGTCGATGGGTTTGCAGTAATACCAAACGTTGTTCGAAGCACACCAACGATTCCCCAGATCGACGCCATGATGAAGAGCGCAACAACGCCCCAGATCATGAGGTTGCGACCCTTTTCCTTCTCTTCGGCACCACCCCAGATGTACTGTGCGAGACCCCAGAAGAAGAAGAGGAGTGCGGCAGCAAACGCGATTGGAATAAGGGCGTTAACAACATTTCCCAACGTTGTTACTGCTGCGGTGATGGTATTACCTGCACCAGTGAGCTGTGCAAATGCAAGCGCCGGAGCAAACATACCGAGAGCGGAAAGCGAAATAAGTTTTTTCATGAATACAAAAATATTAATAAACTATTGCGACTAATTCCCCTTTAGAATACCGCCTCCCGCCCTTCATGCAAGGATCCGGTGTGGACAAATAAAGCTTAGAATGCGCGGGGAATATTGACTGATGTCTCGTCGCCAACCCCGAAGGTTGTTTTAAGCACTTGAACGATTCCCCAGATTGAAGCGGCGACAAACAGTGCGACCACCGCCCAGATAAGGAGATTCTTCGTTTCTTCCTTATCCTCAGCGCCACCCCAAATGTATTTAGCTATTGCCCAGAAGAAAAAGAGGAGAATCGCCATGAATGCGATAAGGGAGAGGCGCGAGACGATCGTGAGAAGGGTTATCGTACTCTGGTCGACTGTGTCGAGTGCATTTGCTTGTGCGGAAACCAAAACTGGAACAAGAGAACCTACGGCGACAACGCCGTGCATAAGTGCTGATCGTATTTTAGATGTCGTCATACTGATTTATTACTGTTAAATGACTAGCGGTACAAAGCCTGTTTGTTCATTACCAACACCAAAAGTGATTTTGAGTACCGTCACAATTCCCCAGATAGACGCAGCGACGAAAATGGCAAGCGTTCCCCACACCATTAGATTTTTTCCGCGCTCTTTATCCTCGGCGCCGCCCCAAATGTATTTAGCGAGACCCCAGAAGAACGCGACCATTATTGCGAGAAATGCAACCTGCGTCAGCGTTTGTAGAATATTAAGAAGTGCGGTAGCGCTATCTTGACCAACAGTAAAAAGATCGCTTCCTTGCGCAAGCGTAATAAGCGGAGTAGCGAAAACAAAAACCGATGCGACGGTTGCAGTGATTCGAGATACAGCGTGTCGATTCATGAAAATAATACTTACATGCTACGGTACATCGATTATTTGTCGAGTGACTTCTCCACAAATGCTAGTTGGTATCGGCACAATTGCTTTCGGTAGGTGCTTCACCAAATAAATGAACACAGGTCGCACGAATCGTTCCCTCTGGCTGGCCAGGAAGTCCGAGCGTGCGGTTTATAATCGCAACCAATCCCCAAATTGAGGAAACAATAAACATAGCGACCGAACCCCAGATCATAAGCTGGCGTCCCGCCACTTTTGCATCATCTCCAGAAGCAAGAATGTACCGTGCGATGCCGTATAGGAAAAATAGGAATGTCGCGGCAAAGGCCACATAAATAAGATATCCGTTTACGAAAGCAATTGAATGTACCAACAAATCATCGATGGTGGCTTCGCCGTACGCAACACTCGGAAGAACAATGCTGATGCACAACATCAGAGCCAGTCCGCCTTTTTGTATGAATTGTTTAGCCATTGAGGAGCGTGTTTTGAAGTATTGTGACGAGTCCAACGACACCAAACATTACGAACATCGCGACAACTACCCAAAATAAGTATTGCTTATCGGCAGCGCGCTTGTCAGATCCGCCCACATTCAGGATAAACCGTGCGATACCCCACACAAACGCCACAACCAAGAGCCCACCGAGCAAAATAGACGCGAGCTGAATGAGCGATGTTATTTTGACGATGATGTCGCGAAGTGTCGGAGGATCGGCGCGGACAATATGTGGGGCAAGAAATGTACCAATACCGACTGCTACCGCAATAATATTGTTTCGAAACAATCTGACCTTGGAATTCATGTGGATTAGAGCGGATTACAGCCAACACCACCGCAACGAATAGTATCGACGGTGCCCTTGATCGCGAAGGAAATTGCTTGCGCACCAAGAATGATAAGCGCACCAATTATTGCGTATATTATCTGCTCTTTTGCCTTGGAAATTTCTCCTGGGTTTCCTCGCGCTGCAATCATCTTGAATCCCGCATAGACAATAAAAAGCACGATGAACGGAAAGACAATGAGCGTGACCGCATTTAGAACCAGCGTGAGAAATGTCGTAAGGTCAGGCGCAGCAATTGGATTTGGAAAACTTGCGCCAGTCCGCGCTTGTGCAAGCACCAAAATTGGACTCGAAAGGAAGAGTGCTCCGAAAACAAATATTTTCTTGAAGGCAAAACGGATGCGGAGTTTCATAGTTGAGCTTAGTATATCATTTAAACAATTTTGCGAGCCCTGCTTCCCCTTCTGCTACAGAATCTTCAACGGTTTTGGAACCAGAAGTTACTTGATCGATCATACGCGCGAAAACAGGGAGACTGTCGCTTGGACCTGGATCTAACCATCCGCGACCGATAATTGCTGAGTCATATAAGACACTTAGATATGCATCAGTTTGTGCAACCGAGAGAAGATCTCTCCGAACCGGCGGCAACTTGGTTGTTTTTATAAATGCTTGCTCAGCAGTGTTTGTTGAAAGGATTTGAGCGGCAATCAGAGCGCCTCGTGGATTTTTGGAAAGTTTTGGAATCGCAAACACAGTCATCTGTCCGTACGAACTCCGGCGCTTCGCGGTGCGCGATTGCGGTACGCTTGCGAGATCAAAATTCAAGTTTGGATTTGCAGCGCGAAGATCAGGATATTCGCTCGCATACCCAAAGTAGATTGCTAAATCTCCCGAGAGGAACATTTGCCGTGCACTCGGGAGCGCACGATTCCATGAGTAGACTGATTTTATTGGATTCGAAAATTCCGTAAAGAAGCGGAGCGCCGCGTTTCCAGGACGTTCATTTCCCCCTTCGATATTTTTATTAAGCGAAGAAGAGACGGAACCATTTGTCTGCACCTGTGTTATCGGAGAACCTGCCTGCAAAATAAGGAGTGAGAGGATTTCTTTGTAATGATCGACATTTGCCGATTCGCCAAATGCAAGACCACTTTGGAGTACGTTTTGATTGTCATCGATCTTAGTGAGTTTTGGCACCAAGGTCAACATTTCATCCCAATATTCCGGCGGCTTTGCGATTCCTGCAGAAGCAAATCGATCGCGGTTGAAATACATTACGATCGGATCGTACGAAAATGGTATGCCCGCAATACCGTCCGGGAATAGCAATGTCCCTGCGTCATCAAAAAATGTGTCGCGGAACGAACGTTCGCTGTAGGAAGTATATGGAATGAATAAAATTCGATCCCGGTAGGATAGAATATCGTCGAGATTGAGAAGAATGAGATCGGGACCTTTCCCAGCGGCAAGTGCTTCAAGAATGGTGTCTTTAAACGTGCGCGGATCTTTTTCTTGGTAGGTTACACTTGCGAGCCCGCTCGTTTTTTTCTGGATGGTTTGGAGAGAATTGGTCATTTGTGCCCCTGAAAACGTCCCCCAAATAGTGACTGAACCAGCATCTTGCAGTGGGTTGGTGCCTTTGAAGAGAACGAAGAATAGAAAGCCGCCAACGATGAAACCGCCGAAGAGGATCATGAGCCCGAGTTGGAAAATATTGGTTGGTTTCATTGCTTTTCAAAAACCAGAGCGTAGTGATGATCGCCTGCCGGAAGCGAGCGGAGAAATCCAAAGCCAGAATGTTCGAACATTCGGCGTGCATTCATTTCGGGTACGACCGCTTCTGGATGCGGTCCCATGTTTCCGAATGAATCACTCCAATCAACAAGAAGTAATCGTGCACGCGGCTTCAAATGTCGACGCATTTCGGCGATAAACGGTCCACGTTCTTCAACTTGAAACAAAATGTTTGAAGCGACACCAGCATCCATCATTTCATCCGATAGATAGGTACCATTAAGCATCTCAAGATCGGCACGGATGATGTCGATATTATTTCTCTTTTCGATGTCGGACAGATATTTGAGTCGCTCAAGCATCATTGGATTGATATCAATGGCATAGACTCGGCCTCGCGGACCAACATGGTTCGCAAGACGAAGTGCGTACTCTCCTGAACCGCTGCCAAAATCAGCAACGTGCGCACCGTGGTTAACACCAAAAGCCGTAAGGACTGAGTCGGGACGCAGAAACATTGCAGTCTTATTATAAAGCCAATACGACTCGCTTGCAGAGAAGTAGTGTGTATAAAATTGACAAAAAGTAGCAGAACCGACATGTTTTCTGAAGATCAATTACAAAAGGAATGGCACAGATGTCTTTTTCCCGGAAAGAGAATCCTTTGTTCATCCGAAAAACTATGAAGGTGCAGGGTTGCCGCACTTCGGTCAAACTTGAGTTTGAAATGTGGGAAATATTGAATTCCCTCGCTTCTCAACGGAGAATGCGGGTCTCTAGATATATCGCAGAGATTGTGAAGTCAAAGCCTTCAAATAGAAACGTTGCTTCGCATATTCGGATGCACGTGCTCAAAACCATCGAAGAAAGAAGAGTCGCAGCGGAAACACATCTTGTTCTTTCCCTTTTGGGAAATACCTTCGAAACGCTTCTTCCGACCCTCCCGATGCCAGTTCTTGAGGTCAGCGAAAGTCTCCTGATCAAAAGGTGTAATGCTGCTGCAAAGCCCCTCCTTATCAATATGGAGGTTGAGGGCAGACCGCTTGTAGACCTGTTCGGGTTCCTGAGTCAAAACAAGCGAACCAAAGATATTTTTGGTGACGTGCTCGCAGGCAAAATGGCTCATGCAAAATTGTACGCGCAGTGCAACGTCATTCCGAAGAAACCGCAACACTTTAGCGTAACAGTACTTCCAAATAAAGAGAATCACTCTACCTTTTTTCTTGTATTTATTCCTCAGTAGAGGACAAAAAATTCTGGTTGGAACAAACTTGTCCAGCCAGAATTTTATTTTTAGAGACAAATGAAGGATGCAATCGAATCTCCGTCGCGAAGCTTCATGATACGCACTCCTTGTGTTGCGCGAGAAAGAGTCGGAATTTGTGAGAGTTCGGTGCGAATGACTTGTCCTTTCTTAGAGATGACGACAAGTTCTTCTTCGTCCGGCAAGAGGAAGTGAGATGCCATAATTTTTCCGGTCTTTGCGGTGACTGACGCAGTTTTTATACCCGAGCCGCCGCGCTTTTGCACTTTGTATTCAGAAATTTTGCTTCGCTTGCCGTAACCGTTTTCAGAAAGCACCATGAGTTCCGCATCTTTTCTTTCTGCAGATACGACATCTACGCCGACAATCACGTCTCCTTTCGAAAGTTTCATTGCACGTACTCCTCCAGCGGTTCGTCCCATTTCGCGGACATCATTTTCTTTGAATCGAATTGCCTGTCCTTTTGCAGAGACAAGTGAAACGGTGTCGCCTTTCGTCACAAACGAAGCGCGAATGAGTTCATCGTTGGTATCGAGACTAATCGCAATCAGTCCGCTGCGGCGTACATCTTCAAAACTCTTCGCAGCAACTTTTTTCGAGATACCATTTTTAGTCACCATGAGAAGCGAAAGTCCCGCGCCTTTGACTGCCTTCGGCATCGCAATGATAGACGTAATACTTTCTTCAGATCCGAGCGAGAGGAAGTTTACGAGTGCCTTTCCTTTCGTTGCGCGTTTTGCTTCCGGCACATCGTACATCTTTATCTGATACGCTTTTCCTTTGTTTGAGAAGAAGAGAACATCGCTATGCGTCGATGCGGTCAAGAACATCGTGACAAAATCTTCTTCCTTGGTGTTGAGATCAATCACGCCAATACCGCCGCGCTTCTGCTTTTTGTATTCGTTCGGATTGGTGCGCTTTACATAGCCGTCAGCAGTTAAGACGAGTACGTTTTCTTCGTCGGCAATCAAATCTTCATCAGAAAGTGTCTTCACGCCGCCTTTTACCAAGCGAGCTTTGCGATCATCGCCGTATTTTTCGACGATTTCTTTTACTTCACCTTTGACGACGGTGAGAATTTTCTTGGCGCTGGAAAGAATATCTTTGCATTTTGCGATAAATTCTTGAACTTCTTTGAGTTCTTCTTCGATCTTCTTTCGTTCAAGCCCAGCGAGCTTTTGGAGGCGCATTTCGAGAATCGCAGTCGCCTGAAGTTCAGAAAACTTAAATTTCTTCATGAGCTCGGCATGTGCGGTTGGCACATCCTTTGCGGCACGAATTGTTTTGATTATTTCATCGATATGATCAAGCGCTTTTTTGAGACCGAGAAGAATATGCTCGCGCTCTTCCGCCTTACGAAGATCAAATTCGGTACGGCGCTTTACCACATCACGACGATGTTTGACGAATTCTTCAAGAACGCCCTTGAGCGACAATGTCTGTGGAATACCGTCCACCAAGACAACCATGTTCAAATGGAACACGCTTTCAAGCTCGGTGTGTTTGTAAATATAGTTGAGTACTTTTTGCGGCTGCGCAGTATTTTTAAGCTCAATGACGATGCGAACATCCTTGGTCGATTCATCACGAAGCGCTTTGATCCCTTCGAGTTTTTTCTCGTGCACCAAATCGGCGATCTTTTCGATCAAGGTCGCTTTGTTCACGCGATACGGAATCGACGTGATGATGATGGAGTAATTCCCTTTTTTGTCTTCAACAATTTCTGCCTCGCCACGCGATACGATCGGGCCTTTGCCGCTCGCATATGCATGCTTGATTTCGCGTTCGTTATAAATGATGCCGCCAGTTGGATAATCAGGACCTTTGATGAATTCGCAGAGGTCGTCGGTTGTTGCTTCCGGATTTTCAATCAAGTGAGAGACGGCATTCATGACTTCCGTTAGATTGTGCGGCGGAATATTGGTCGCCATACCGACGGCGATACCGAGCGTTCCATTCAAAAGAATATTGGGAACTGCGGCAGGCAATACTTCCGGCTCGCGACGAGTACCGTCGTAGTTAGGACGCCAGTTGATCGTCTCTTTTTCGAGGTCGCGCATGAGCTCGAGCGACATACGAGACATTTTTGATTCGGTGTAACGCATCGCGGCGGGTGGATCGCCGTCTAGAGAACCGAAGTTTCCTTGGCCAAGAACCAGGGGGTAGCGCATCGTAAAGTCCTGCGCCATTTTGGTCATCGCGTCATATACCGACGAGTCGCCGTGCGGGTGGAATTTACCGAGCACTTCGCCGACGGTTTGCGCTGATTTTCGAAATTTTGCAGTCGGTGTGAGTCCCATTTCATGCATCGCAAAGAGAATGCGGCGATGCACTGGCTTGAGTCCATCGCGCACATCAGGAAGCGCGCGCGAGGTGATGACCGACATGGCGTAATTCAAATACGCCTCCTTCATTTCGGAGGTTATATTTTGGGTAATAACATTACCGGTCGGTTTTGATTCTTCCGACGCATCGTACTTCGCCATAATTGCGCCTATTGTAGCACGATTGGCGTTTTATTTGAAGCAAAATTACTGAGGAAAATCAGTAGGAAGGATATGACGGCGTATCAGGAAGAACCGGGAGATCGGGGTTATAGTTTTTTGGGGTAACCGTGTCTGCGCCAGTTGTGTCGCTCGAGGATGCGGCGTTCTGATTAGGCGCTCCATTTACGTTGGCATTCGCATTCGCAGAACTGCCATACTTTGCCTGAAGTTCATTCCATGACGTTGCCCAGTCTGCCTGAGTGTTTCCGGTACTTTCCTTCGCTGACTGGTCAGGAGCTGGCACGTCGAGCACGTTGGTAGCCGATGTTTTTTGCGCATTCGATGCATTTGAAATAGATCGAGGAAGTACGAATACGCCCCAGATAATGAGAAGCAGGAGCGTTATACCCGCGGAGACGCTAAGCGCGAACGTCCGGCGCGTATGCTCCGGCTGCGTACGCATGTGTTCGAGAAATGCGAAAAAACGATCAATCATTTACGAATAGTATAGCGCCAACGCTACAAAATAAGTAGAGAATCTATTCGAAGAAACCTAGTTTCAGGAAAAAATGCAGATACGCGGCGCGGAGAAAGCTTTGAGGAGGCGTATGAATAATACGACGACGAGAAGCAGAGGTTCCGCAACAAAGTAGATGCGTTTTTCCTGAAGCTAGGACGCCAAGACGATCACTTCGCCGTCTTTGCCGTCTAGATCTTTTTTCTTGAGAGTTAATTTTTCTTGAGGCGCAACATTTCCCGATCCACTTTCTTTGAGGAATGTCTGGAGTGCATTTTTACCACCAATATCGCCGTAATGAATTGGAATTACCAAGTGCGGCGAAAGATCGACTGCCAAATCGTTTGCTTCTGATGGGGAGAGCGTTCCCTCTCCTCCGATTGGAACAAACAAAATATCAACCACTTCCAAGGACTCGCCGAGTTCTTGTCCAAATTTTTTCTCATTCACCGCGCCGAGGAAAAGAATATTCATTCCTTCAAGCGTGACGTGATAGATCGTATTGATATGATCTTCGCCGCCGTATTTTGATTTTGATGCAAACCCTTTAACGAAAATGCCGCCGACTTCGTATTCGCCGGGACCATTGATAACGAACGGCTGTTTGTCGCCATGCGCAACTTGATCAGCGCCATTCATATCGGGATGATTAACGGAAACGAGCGCGATATCCGCTCCAAAGCGAACCGGCTTCAACTGCGAATCTTTGGAAATGGGATTAAAAGCAAGCGTCGTGCTGCCGAACGTTACTTTTACCATCTCTCCGCCGTGATAACTGATGACCATAGTGTTAAGAGTATACCTGAAGCACCACGTTTTTGTAACAAATGCCGAATACTATACAAATTTATGCCTGTGTGTTAAAAACCGTTCGGGCGCGAAGTGTTCGCGACTACTGCACTACTCAAGTGCGGTTAGTTTTTCTAGGAGGTTGATGTGCGACTTCATACAGTTTTGGGCGCCGTAGGCGCGCTCATGCTCGGGATTACTGCCGCAACCGCCGAAGGAGCCGATTGGCAACTCAAAGCGTTGTGGCCGATGGATTCCACCTACATACAAAGTGGTGGAATCGTTCGAACGGGCATGCAGGATATCATTGGTGGTCACGACGGGAATATCAATCAAATTCTACTCACACCAAATGGCATCGATCAGGCATATGTCTTCAATGGCACCGCGGCAAGCAGAGCGGTTGTCGAATCGAGTACGGAACTCGAACCTGGACCCAAAAATTTCCATGTAAGCGTATTCGTACATCCAGCGAAAAATCATCGACCGGCGGTTGGTAGGACGTACAACCTCATCCGGAAACAAAATTCTGGATCAGGTTGGTCGCTCGCCATGAATCATGGTGGTCGTGTGGAATGCACCTTCGCAAGTGCCTGGCAAGGCGCGCTGGTTTCGGTAACGCTTTCGGGTGGCGAATCACTCGACGATGGTACATGGCGGCAGATTCAGTGTTTCCGAATCGGCAACTTGGTCCAACTCCAAGTAGGAATAGCGATTGTTGCAAAGCGCACCATATATTTGGGCGCGATCAGCAACCAGGAACCAGTCGTCTTCGGCGGTGATGGTTACAAAGGCAGTCTCGACGGACCCTACATCTACAAGCGGTAACGCTTGACCCTAGCCGTACCTTGCTCTCGCGAGGTACGGCTCTTCATTTTTTAATTGATGAAGATTAATTTGACAAAATTATAGTGATGTTCCAATAAATCCTTATTTTAAGCCATATTTTTATTCCTCATCATGACATAGTAAAAAATAGTTGACAATTTTAAAAGAACCTGTTATAAATCTTTCCAGCACAGCGAATGTCGTTTGTGCGCGGCTACTGGTCGGAGAGACCGATGCACCAGCACGATCCCCCGCGCTTTCGAGCGAACGATCGCCTGCACGGCAACGATCCCGGCTTCGGCGCCGCTCATCTGACCGTCTAGGTCGGGCGCCGGCGGCGCTCGCCGATCAGCCCATTGATTGGCCATATCTCGCGAGCGCCTAGGGTTGGCAGATCCCGTCCTAAAACTGCCCGTTGCCATCGGCCGGCACGCCGGCGCAATCAATGGCAACAGATCGCCGCACGAAGCGAGAAGCATCGACGCTCTCGCCACGACCTCGAACAAAATCAGTGGAGGTAACAACCGAGAACCCTGACTGAACAATCCCTTGAAAGGAATCAGTTGTTCAGTCAGGGATGGTACCAAAACACCCAGTACATATCGCACGCCCTTAGTGGGCACCAGCCGAATAGAGACGAACTAGAGTTCGTCCGGACCCCCAAGCACCCTAGTTGCTCTGGGGGTCCATTCATTTTTAATTTTGCAATCCCCAGGTTTTTTGAAATAGAGTTGTGGGCACTTCATCTATTTGATACAAATGGCAGCAGACATCTGCAGGTGTAGGTGTTCCGCCTTATAGAGCCAAGGCAATATTCCGGCTCGCTTTGGAGACGATCATGCATCGACTCTTCGGTACCCACGGACCGCCCGCAATGCGCAAGACCAGCCACGCGCCGGACGTCGCCATGGCCGCTGCGACCGCACCGAACCGCGCCGACATGCAGGAATCCAACGGACCGAACCTCGGGCGTGCGCCACATGCCGCTGCCATGTACGCGCTGACCGAGGCCCAGATCCAGCAGCCGGCGTGACCTGCGAACATCTGAATCTCTAGCCCGGTGGGGACTTCGGTCCCCACCACCTCGCTCTTTCAAAGTTAATTGATCTCGACGACCCGCCACTTGTGCGGGTTTGTTGTTTTTTTGGATTATTAGTAGGACAAAGCCCGCTATAGAATCTTTCAGATGCGAGGCGCAGACGAAGCCCGAAGTAAGCCTTATAAATAGTAGGGCGAGTGATTAAAAAGCTCTGGGAGAGCTTTTTAAGAGCCGCAACAAAACAGATGAAGATTTTATAGCGGGCGACTAGACGATTCTCGGTTTTTCATATATATTGCGCCTAATTCTATTAGCACTTTGCGGCGGATTAACCCTTGCTCACGCACATGACGATACGGCGAGCAACACCCGGACGCGAAGAACATCACTATGGAAGAAACAAAAAAGAAGCCGCGCCAAGCAGAAGTCGAGGAAACTGACGAAGAGACGGTTGTCGTGCCAGAAGGGCCAATGACGGCTCTCATGGAAAAGAGTCCAGAAAAGCCGAAGGCAGGCGACCTTATCGAAGGCCCCGTTGTCGGAATCGGACACAATAAGATTTATGTCGACCTTCCCCCATTTGGGACGGGTATTATCTATGGTCGCGAATATTTGAACGCACGTGATATTCTTCGCCGCGTCAATATGAACGACACGATCGCGGCGAAGATCGTCGACCCTGAAAACAAAGACGGCTACATCGAGCTCTCGCTCAAAGAAGCACGTCAGGCGATTATTTGGAGCGAAGCAGAAATCGCAATTCAGAACAAAACGGTATTCGAGCTTCCAGTAAAGGATGCAAACAAGGGCGGACTCATCATCGAGTGGCAAGGTATCGTTGGATTCCTTCCTGCATCGCAACTCAAGGCGGAACATTATCCGCGCATTGATGACGGCGACAAGGAAAAAATTCTTTCTGAACTCCGCCGCTTTGTTGGAGAGCGCCTCGCAGTTTCGATCATCACTGCTGATCCAAAAGAAGGAAAACTTATTTTCTCTGAAAAGGGTCTTGAGCAGAAAGCACGCGAAGCAATCGTCGATCGCTACCAGGTTGGCGATGTACTTGAAGGAGTCGTCACCGGCGCGGTTGATTTCGGAATCTTCGTGAAGATTGAAAACGGACTTGAAGGACTCGTCCACATTTCTGAAATCGATTGGGGTCTTGTTGAAAATCCACGCTCGGTCTACAAAGTTGGCGAAAGCGTCAAAGTAAAAATTATCGAGATCAAGGAAGGTAAGATTTCCCTCTCGATCAAAGCACTCAAAGAAAATCCATGGCACGGTGCGAAGGAAAAGTACAAAAAGGGTGACACGGTTGAAGCAGTCATCATTAAGTACAACAAACACGGCGCGCTCGCATCAATCGAAGAAGGTGTCGCGGGACTCGTCCACATTTCTGAATGGAAGAGTGAGGAAGAACTTCGCGCAACACTCGAACTTGGAAAAAGCTATCCATTCACCATTACCCTTTTTGAACCGAACGAACAGCGCATGACGCTCTCCTACGGCGGAAAGAAAGTGGAGAAGAAGTAAAATTGATTCCAAATAAAATAAAACAGGCGTGAGCGAAGCTCACGCCTGTTTTATTTTTTCCTTAGTGTATTGTACTCATCGCTTTTTCTTTTGATTCGGTCACGATGATTTCGACTGCTTCGCGGATTTTCTTTTCCTGTTTTTTTAATTGTTCCAATTCCGGCTTTTTAAAAGTACCTAAAATAAATTTGATGACCGCATCTTCCCCGGAGGGTTTTTTGAGTTTGCCGGACGGAGTCGTCGGTGAGATTCCGACACGAATCCGGACAAAATCTTTTGTCTTCAGTGCTTTGATGATGGATTCGATCCCTCGATGTCCGCCAGAATTTTTGCCGAACGAAATTTTGAGGCTGCCGATCGGCAAATCAAGCTCGTCGTATATAACAATGAGTTTCTCAGCCGCTTTCGCGCTTCCAATCAAGGGTTTCACCGCCTTCCCCGACAGATTCATAAAGGTATTGGGAAGCACAAACTTTACCGATTCTTTACCGATTTGACCTTTTGCGACTTCGGCCCCGAGTTTTTTGTCCAATTTCCACTCTCCCGCATCAAAATGCGACGCAAGTTTTGAAACAATCATCCTGCCCGTGTTGTGGCGCGTGTTGTCGTACTCCTCTCCCGGGTTTCCAAGTCCCACGATTACAAAACTCATGCGTGTTCCAAAAAGAATTACTGGAAATTATTAAAAATTATTTTTCATTCTACCATTCGTGGAGAAAATCTGCACGAATTCAAACGCCGACACGCAAAATCTGCTTGTGTCAACCAGGTCGCTGTACTACAATATTTCGCAATGGAACCTCACAAAGAAAATTTCTTCAGTGAAATTTTCAAATTTGCAATAATCGCACTCTTGATTGTTGTTCCGTTCCGCCTGTACATCGCTCAACCGTTCATCGTCTCCGGCGAATCGATGTCACCAACATTTGAAACGGGCGAATATCTGATCGTCGATCAACTCTCCTACAAATTTGAAGCGCCAGAGCGCGGCGATGTCGTCATTTTTAAGTATCCACTCGATACGAGTAAGTATTTCATCAAACGAATCATCGGGCTTCCAGGTGAAAAAGTGTCAGTGCACGGATCGACCATCACCATAACCGACAAAGATGGCAATCTCATCACAACTCTTACCAACGAAGGATATGTCGCTTCAGAAAATCAGAGCGATCTCTCAACCGATACGCAACTTTCCGATAATCAATACTTTGTAATGGGCGACAATCGCCGCGCAAGCTCCGATTCTCGTATCTGGGGTCCTGTACCAAAAGAGGATTTGGTTGGACGGGCATTTCTCAGACTTCTACCATTGCCGCGCGTGAGCGTATTTCCTGGTGCATATTCCCTCTCGAGCATTTCACGCACGAGTCAGTAGGAATAGTAATCAGGAAAACGCACATGGTACTCGGACGAAAACAAATGAATGCTGATTTTGTGAAGCGGGCTTCCGGCACCGCGACTCACTACGGTTTTATGCCGCTCGATGAAGTTCAACAAACACTTCGTGGTGCGCGAAATGAAAAAGGATCGCGTCTCACGATGATTCCAAACTCCCTTCCGCAACGCGGAGCTGACATGATCGGGAGCGAACTTTCAAAGACGCTTCGTTTTTGTGGTGAACAAGGTATTCTCTCAAGAAAACAACCGACGCTCTTTTTCCACACATCGTTTGATCTTGCACGTAAATCAAATGAGCCTCGTTCAATGAAGACATTTTCGTTTGGACTGCATGCGTACGGCGCGAATCAAAGTGTTGGTGAAGCGGTCATCTTGAAAGCAGCACTTTCAATCTTGGAAGAAATCGGGCAAAACGATCTCACCGTATACGTTAATTCAGTTGGCGACCGCGATTCAAAAGCAAGATATCTTCGCGAACTTGGCGTTGCACTGAAGCGTCGAGCGAATGATCTTCCGCCGCAAGTGGAAGCACTTCTCAAGGAAGATGCACTTGAAGCATTTCTCTATCTCGTAAAAAAGAGGCATCCGATTGTCGAGGAATTGCCACGCTCGGTTGAATTTCTCTCAAGCGCCTCTCGCCGCAATTTCCGCGAAGTCTTGGAGCAACTCGAAGCATCGGATATTCAATTTGAGCTCGACGAATATTTGATTGGTTCTCGCGAATATTACAGCGAAACTATTTTTGATATTCGCAGGCAGAACGAATCTGCAGAGGAAGAGCATGATCTTATCGTTCGTGGTGGCCGCATCGATGAACTTCCAAAACGAATGTTCAAATTGCCGCTTCCTGCAGTCGGAATCGTCTTTTCTCTTCAGAATCCAGGAAAAGTATTGGCGCGCTCGCCCACTCCTCGCATGCGCCAACCAAAAGTATATTTTGTGCACCTTGGTACCGAAGCAAAACTCCACAGCCTCGACGTTATTGAAACACTCCGAAAGGCACATATCCCATTCCGCCACTCGATCGCTGATTCAGGCTTTTCAGAGCAAGTCGCCTCAGCTGAGCGTCTCGGGGTACCGTATCTCGTCATTATGGGACAGAAAGAAGCGGTTGAGCGATCGGTTATCGTTCGAAATATCGGCACCCGCGCTCAAGAAACCGTCTCTATTGAGCGCCTTCCCACCTATTTCAAGGCTGTCAGGGCGTAGCCTCCCTAGGCACCCTTGCGAAATTCAGACTATATATGGTATAGTCACGACCTATGGCAGTAAACGTAGAAGTTAAAAAGACGCCAAGCGAGTCCGCGTCGAGCGTTATCCGCAAGTTCACAAAGCGCGTCCAGGGCGCAGGTATTCTTCCTCGTGTTCGTGGACTTCGTTATTTTGAACGCTCTCCATCAAAGGCAACCAGCAAAAAGAAGACGCTTCTTCGCCTCCGCCGCCAGGTTCGCTATCAGGACATGTTGAAGTCTGGAAAAATCACTGAAGCCGCTCCCGGCGCTCCGAAGAAATAATATGAAGGCAGGCGCCTCATTCGCGCTTACGAACACCACTCGCGGGACGATCCCGCGTTTGCCGTTTATGGAAATAAAGCGTTCGGTTCTGGGTAATTCCTATGAATTGTCACTCCAACTCATTGGTGACAAACGCTCCCGCTCCTTGAATCGAACGTATCGAAAGAAAGACTATCCAACAAATGTGCTTTCATTCCCCCTTTCAAAGACACTGGGCGAAATATATATCGCAATGCCGCGTGTCCAAATTGAAGCAAAAAAATTCGATATGACACCAACCGAGTTCACGGGATATTTATTTATCCACGGAATGCTTCATTTGAAGGGTCACCCACATGGCGCTACAATGGAGAAATTGGAGAGCAAATATATGCGCGCATTTGGTCTGCCTGACCCGCACGCGCGCTAGTTCTCTATCCACATCAATTGGTGTGGGAGATTTTCTTTAAAATAATATGGCGAAGCACGTCACAGTCGGCATCGACGTCGGTACCTTTGGGGTAAAGGTCGTTGCTTGCGAAACAGCCGAAGAACGAGGGAGAATGGTGCCGACCATAATTGGCACGGGTTTTGCCCAATCACGTGGTCTTCGCCACGGCTACATCATCAATCAAGGAGATGTAGCGAGAAGTGTTCGGGGAGCTATTTCCCAAACCGAAAAAATATCCGGTACAAAAATACGTCGGGCATATTTGGCAGTTGGTGGCGTTAGCTTGGACGAAGTGCGGGGCAAAGGCGAGACGATAATTGCACGCGGCGATTCCGAAGTCACCGACCTCGACATGAAGCGTGCGGTTGAAAATGCCGAAGAGCGTTCCCTGCCGTATACAACCAATAAAAAAATCATCCATCAGATTCCGATTGCATATTTTCTTGATGGACAAAAAGTCCTTGGTCGACCGCAAGGAATGAAGGGCAACAAACTCGAAGTTGAAATACTTTTTATAACGACACTTGAACAACACCTTTCTGATTTGATCGCAACGGTTGAAGATGTTGGTGTCAGCGTGATTGATGTTATGGCGTCTCCCATTGCTGCAAGTTTCGCAACCCTCACGAAGGCACAAAAAATTGCGGGATGCGTACTTGCAAACGTTGGCGCCGAAACTGTTTCGATTGCGGTATTTGAAAATAATACGCCGATATCGGTGAAGACATTTCCAATCGGTTCGACTGATATCACCAACGACTTGGCGCTTGGGTTCAAAGTTTCGCTTGATGAAGCAGAGCATCTGAAACGTGGCGCGGTATCTGGCGGTAACTATCCAAAGAAAAAACTTGATGAAATTATCAACGCCAGACTTTCCGACATTTTTGAACTGATCGATGCCCATTTGAAAAAAATCGGCAAAAGCGGACTCTTGCCCGCGGGTATCATCCTGACTGGCGGCGGATCAAATGCGAACGGCATCGAAGACCTCGCGCGAAGCATTCTTAAAATTCCTTCAAAAGCAATCACGCTTGATGTAGGTTCGGGAAAAACAAAACTGAAGGATTCATCGTGGACAGTGCCGTACGGAATCACAATCTGGGGAATGTCCGACGAAGGCGAGAGTATGCCGGACACAATTGGCCCTCTCCTCAACAATATAAAACGTTGGTTTAAACAGTTTTTGCCGTAGTCCATAAAAAATTCCCCCGCGCCTCTCGGCGCGGGGTTTGCAATATGGACATCACTTTTCCCTCCCTCCCCCTTTAGACCGTATATAGGATAGGAGGGACATAACTGCGACTATTTCAAACACTGATGCAGGGAAGAGAGGTCTCAAAGGAAACGGGCTTGATAGATGCAGGAGTACATAGATGACGAGGAATATCGCAAAAGCTGTAAGAATGATGAACCACCAAAGTTCCTGTAAAGACTTGGATTTCTCTAGCATCACAGGTCTCGCTTCCTGAGGTAACCACTTCTGGTACTCAAGAATATATTGAGTTTTATGTCAATGATTGCCAAGTGCTATTTCTGATATGATAGAAAAACTAATACAGCGAGCGGAACATACTATATGAAACAAGTCAATCAGGATGTCGAAGCATTTGCACGAATTCGAGTAGTAGGAGTTGGTGGTTCCGGCAAAAATGCCGTGAATCACATGATCAATTCCAAAGTAAAAGGAGTTGAATTCATCGTCGTCAACACCGATGCGCAAGATCTTCAGCAATCTCTTGCGAAGAAAAAAATTCACGTTGGAAAAAATTTGACTCGTGGTCTCGGAGCCGGCGGACATCCTGATGTCGGAAAGCGTGCAGCAGAAGAAACAAAAGAAGAAGTCATTGATGCACTGAAAGGTTCAGACATGACTTTCATCACCTGCGGAATGGGTGGTGGTACCGGAACCGGTGCATCGTCTGTTGTTGCGCGTGCGGCAAAAGAAGTTGGCGCGCTCACGGTTGGCGTTGTTACGAAGCCGTTCTCATTTGAAGGACAGCAGCGTCAGCGAATGGCAGACCTCGGTCTTGAAGAACTCAAGAAAGAAGTTGATGCGCTCATCGTGATTCCAAACGATCGCCTACTCGCGGTTGTTGATCGCGATACGAGTGTCAAAAATGCATTCGCACTCTGCGATGACATTCTCCGCCAAGCAGTTGAAGGAATTTCTGATCTCATCACTACTCCCGGCATCGTCAACGTCGACTTCGCCGATATTCGCTCTGTTATGGAAAATGCAGGATCAGCACTCATGGGTGTTGGAGTAGCGTCTGGCGACAAGCGCGCTGAAGAAGCTGCACGCGCCGCAATCAATTCTCCCCTTCTCGAAATCTCAATCTCTGGTGCAAAAGGTGTACTCTTCGCAATCGCGGGAGGCGACGATCTCGGAATGCTCGAAGTTCAGGATGCGGCAAAAATCATCACCGAATCAATCGATCCAAATGCACGCGTCATCTTTGGTGCATTCAAGGACGAGAAGCTCAAGAAAAACGAAATCAAGGTCACGGTTATCGCAACCGGTTTCCCCGAGAGCGGACCAGCTCGTTCATCGTCCCTCTTCACTTCGTTTCGCGATGAAGTAAAAAATTTGAACGAGGACCGCGCAGCGATTCACAATGTGCTCGATATTCCTACAGTAAAGCCGATCGCCAAGGAAGAGCCTGAAAAGAAAGAAGATCCAAAAGTGATTGATGACGATGATGACTGGGGCGCAGTACCGGCATTTCTCCGCCGATCAAAGATAAAGTAATTTTCTTGATATATCCAAAATAGGAACGACCGGCCACCAGGGGTGGCCGGTCTTCGTTCGGCGTTTGAGGATTATTCCCTCCTCCAAAGTAATAGTATTCCAGAAAGGAAAATTCCCCAGACTGCCATCTGCAACTCAACCTCAGACATATCGGCGAGAGGCCATCCCCCAATTATTATAGCGATAGCGAACACCACTACGCTGAGTAATGAATTCTGTGAAATATAGTCAATGTACTTGAAGAGAATACTGCCGAGGAGCAGAAATGCCCATAGATAGAAGACGACTTCCTTCTTCGGAAGAGAACTCGGGTCGGAACCTAACCAGAGGGCAAGCCAGATTAATCCTCCGAAGAACACTGTCCACAGTAATCTCAGGATACGTCTTTTCATAATAGATTCCTTTCCCTACGAGAGACCCAGGGCCTTTATACAATAGATCGGATAAAAAACAACCCCGCCGGCCTCTTGGCTGGCGGGGTGTCTCTCGCTATGCACGAACAATAAATATTTGGTTACACTCTATTAAGCCGCAGTCCATAGGTAGCAACGCAAAAGAGTAGAAGAACCGATAGGTATAAATAGATTCCCTCCGTTCCAATACTTAGTATGAATCCAAAGATCATGGATGAGGTTACAACCAAAAGCGTCCCAGTGATTCGAAATGCTGCCACCCTCGATAAATGCTTGTAACTTTTAAGGAGCCAAGAAAACGCTACGACAGCGGCAAGCAATATGATCCCCGCACCAAGGACGTCCCACGGTAGTAGTCTTCCGGCTAGATTTGCCGATATCGCTATCAACAATAATGATGTGAACCGCATAACTTGCTCTCCTGGACTGTTGCTGACTATCTGAATGTATACAATCCAAATAGAAGGAAAGCAAGGCTTACTCTGCGACACAATCCATCCGTTTGGTGCTACAATATTCCCCTATGCACGATCTCATCATCATCGGCGGCGGTCCGGCAGGCGTTTCTGCGGGAGTGTATGCGGCGAGAAAACAACTTACGACAATATTCATTACTGAATCATTTGGCGGACAATCAATCGATTCACCTGAAATCCAAAATTGGATCGGAACGCCCGCAATCGCTGGACCCGATTTGGCGGTTGCACTCAAAAAACATTTGGAAACGTATGCAGATACATGGGTTTCGATAGTCGAAGGAGTACGCGCCACGAAACTCGAAAAAATCGAAGGCGGATTCCAAGTAACTGATTCAGAAAATAAAACGCATCAAGCAAAAACGGTATTGATCGCGTCCGGCGGGCATCGTCGCAAACTTGAAGTACCTGGTGCGGATCAATTTGAACACAAAGGACTCACGTATTGTGCATCGTGTGATGGTCCCCTCTTTGGTGGCGCTGATGTTGTCGTTGTTGGAGGTGGAAATGCTGCATTCGAAACTGCCGCGCAACTTCTCGCATATGCAAAAAGCGTCACACTCGTAAATCGATCAAACAATTTCAAAGCCGATCCATCAACGGTCGAAGCAGTCAGCAAGCATCCAAATATCAAAATCATCACGAACGCCGATCCGGTTGCAGTCAAAGGCGAACAATTTGTCACCGGATTCACCTACACAGACAAAAACTCTGGCGATCTCAAAGAACTTCCGGTAACTGGTGTCTTTGTCGAAATTGGTATGATTCCAAGTACCGAATACGCGGAGGGCATTATCGCGATGGATGAACTGAAGCGCGTCATCACGAATCCAAAAAATCAGCAAACAAATATTCCAGGAGTTTGGGCAGTCGGTGATTGTACTGACGAGCTCTATCACCAAAACAACATCGCCGCAGGTGATGGCGTCAAAGCACTGGAAGACATATATATGTACTTGCGCGCAAGATAGCAAAAGAAAAATGCTCCATCTCATAACTGGAGCATTTTTCTTGGGAATTGATCTTTATAATCCGTCAGGAATTCTTACTTTGTCTGTATTTTTTGTCCCGAGTCTCGAATGCCCTAAGGGCCGAGTACGTTGTGGGAACTTCAGCACATATATTTTGAAGAATCCGACAAATTCCTAAAAGATCTGACAATATTGTGGGTGGATCTTGGTAAAACAACAATCCCATACCCTATGCCATTTGTGCGGATATCCCCATCATATCCGGTGGATAACTCCGCTGCTTAGACTCTAATAGCGTAGATTTCTACTTCGATAGCCCCACAGCTCCTGAAAACAGAAGCAACATCGGCATCTTTTGAAGCGTTTGTGATCACGAGCACATTTCCGGCAAGTACTCGGTCTTCGTATTCCTGTGCACGTTCACGTCCCACACCAAGACTTAAGAGGGCTCCAATTAAACCGCCTGCGGCGGCACCAGTTATCGCTGCCGCAGCGGTGGTACCGATAGCCCCAGTTATTCCGAGTGCTAATGCGAGCGGTCCAGCGACAAAGAGTGGACCGAGTGTTGGAATTGCTCCAGCAATTGCGGCAATTCCCGCCAGCGCACCAAGTGTTCCACCAACTTCAGCACCGGTCACTGCGCCTTCTCCGGGTGTACTTGAACTCACTGCATCGGACGGCACTTCTTTGATTTCTCCTGCCGTATTTCGGTACAAGAAAGAAATGTCTTCGTTCGGAACTGACAATTCGTTGTGTACTCGATTGATTGCACGTTCGGCGTCGCCGCGAGAAGCAAAAACGCCAATGGTTGTTTGTTTCATACCGAATGCATTATCGAATAATAAATAATGGTAGCGAATAGAACGTGAAGCAAAGGTTAAGCGGCTAGAGAAACAAATCAGCTGGCGAAGCGTTGCTTCGCCAGCTGATTTTTACTAAAGGTAGTAAGGTTAGAATTTATTTATGCATCCATCCAAAACAGACGTGCACAAACTTTTTGAATCCTTTGGTAAATACATCAACAATCGATGCAGATACCGTTGAGGTTGCAGTGGTTGTTCCCGTAATAACTACCTTTGAACCAACTGCGACTGAACCAGATGTCGTAGTCGCACCATCAAGGCGAAAGGCAGTATTCGAATCGGTGACGACTGTCGTTGTGCCAGTCTTTTTGTTCAGAATGGTAATAGTGTTCCCGTCTACTGAAGTGACAACACCCTTGGCAACACCGTCAAACTTTTTCCATGAATCCTTTCCTCTTCGGTCATGTACTTTCTCGCCAAATACTCCGACAACAATGAGTGACGCTTCGATGGTCGTTGTACCAGTTTCAGATCCTGCGACAAAAATCGGATCCTGGATCTTGATATCGCCGACTGCAATCGTGCCGTGAGTCGAGGTTGCGACTGATTTGATCATCGCACCAGTCGTATCGACGGTGTAGGTTTTGCCATCTGATCCGAGCACCGTAAGGGTCGAGCTTGCATTTGCCGACACCGTGCCGCGGAATGCGATCCCCGAATTATCGTCATTTTCTGACTTTTTACCTTTTCCTGCATTGTCCGATTTTCGATTGAACAAATCCAATACGGAATCAATTTTCGCTTCCATGCGAGTACTGAATGAGGTTCCATGATTTCCTTCTCCTTCGTGCCCCTCATGTGCGAGTGCAAAAAGTGGCGTTGCGGCAATTATTGACGCGAGCACTGCACCAGTCCCGATCTGACTTATTTTGTTCATATACGTCGTAATTATGTTGCTCAATTAGTCTAGTATTGCCGCCAAAGAGTATATGGCGACAATAGTGTAGACGAATGACTATCCTCAAAAACAACAGATTTTACATTAGGAAACAATTCCACATTTTTGGCAATTTTCGCCAAAATCTAGCCGGTATATTTAAGTTTTCTTCGAAGTATTTTGTAATTTGGAATTGTCTCTTCCACCAATTTCCAAAATCGCTTGCCGTGGTTCATTTCTTTCAGATGACAGAGTTCGTGAACAATCAAGTAATCAACGACTACCGGCTCCAAAAAGATGATTCGGTAATTAAAATTAAGATTCCCTGCTTTTGAACAGCTTCCCCACCTCGACTTCTGATTCCGAATGGCAATTTTTCGGTATTTGAAACAGTACGCTCGGTTGAGTTCTTTGATTCTCGAAACGACAAGCGCTCGAGCTGCTTCTGTATGCTTCAAATACTCGCGCCGATTTTGCCATGGCAAAATCGGCGCGATTTGCGGAAGCTTTCGCATTTTCAAAATCGCTTTCTTAATCCACTCTTCCTTCTCCCGCACCAATCCTTCTATATACCAAAGTGGCGTTCGAATCGGCGCACGGACAATGAGGGTCGCTTCTCTCGTCACCGAGAGCGCGAGTGTTTTTCGTTTCGATCGTATGAGTTTATACGAATTATTTTCCAATCGTAATTATTTAAGCCGACATTTTGCAGTAAGTTCTGAAACATCTGCGGCAGTCAGAGATACACCGGTTCCCTGATTTAGCGAATACATGATCGCTTTTGAATCATCGACATGGGCGAGTCCAAGTGCATGTCCAAGTTCGTGCGCGAGTACTCGCACCAATTTTTCTGAATCAGTAAATTCGTAAATATCGATTTTTTGTGTCGAACCATCTCGCTCGTAAATTCCTTCCTCAAATTCGTCACCACGCGATTTTCCGATCTCATTGAACGCTTCAGCGTTCAGATTAATATTATTTGCGATTTGATTTATGACGACGACCAGCGCATTGATTGTATCGACTGTTTTGTTGATACTTGTTTGCTCTTCGGAAATAGTTTGAAACTGCGCTTTAAGTGCAGCACCTTCGGCTTGAATACGAGAAAATTCTGGCTCGCGTGCGCCACCTCGATCATTCCAATACTGCACTTCTTTTTTGTACGCTTCATTCCGCGCAGAAAATGCCGCATTGTCACGTTCAAATTTTGCTTTCGCGCTATCAAGCGAGGACTTCAGTGAAAGGTATTTTGCGCGAAGCTCGTCGTACGATGCCTTGCTGTTTTCAACTTTGACGCCAAGCTCCGCCATACGCTTGGTTGCGTCCTGCCGATAATCGTAAACAAGATTTATCGTGAGTGCATGAGGATCTTTAGTTAGCGGATCATACTCAAAGAGATTTCTTCCTGCAGCTTTTTCCCACAGCGATTCACCTTGTTTGATATCCGCAAGAAATACATCTTTGGTTATGCCAAACTTCGAATCGAATGTACCGATTGTATAGACAATTGGCTCCGAACACGGATTGATTTTATTTTGAAAAAGCCGCCAACTCTCTCCGAGGGGTTCGCGGAATATGAATACCAGCACGCCAAGTCCTGCGAGCAACACGATATTTCCGATCAATCTTCGCATCAGTACAGTATACGATGAGATACATGTCAGATGGATTAAGAGAAATTTTGAAAGTATTTACAGATTTAGATTAGTCTGGCATAGTGCCACGCAGGACAAACCATCGGAATTCTACCCATGTATGTCATCGGGATAAATGGTTCCCCTACCAAGTCAGGCGCGCTTGACGATATGCTTGCTGAATCTCTTCGGGCAGTGCAGGAAGAGGGGGAAAGGATCGGGGGGCGGAGTGTTCGCGTAGAAGCGATATATGCCGCTGACTTCAATGTGCCGTTCCATGACGGTTCATACACAAACGTTCCGCATGGATTGCATTCAGTATTTACCACAATGCGGCAGGCTGATGGATTTATTTTCGGAACACCAGTCCATTGGTACGGAATGAGTACGCTCATGAAGTGCTTCCTCGATTGGATGACCTCGCTTGAATATTCATTCGCGCTGGAAGGCCGAGTTGCGGGTGTCATTACCAACTGCAACAGCGATGGCGGCATGAAGACTTGTATGGATCTCATTGGACCACTACTGCATATGGGCCTTACGATTCCACCGTACTCTGCCTTTTACCGCAACCGGCATGTGGGCGAGCACAATGATCATGAAAAATGGCAGATGACCGACCAAGTACTTGTCGGCAAGAATGTCGCGCGAATGATCGCCGCCCTCAAGCATCACGATGGTGATTGGAAATTATAATTGACTGAGCAAATGCATGAATCGCCCCGTGAGGGTGATTCTTTTTTTATTACGATGGTCAATCACACCAAAAATAGAAAGACCCCGGAAGAACTGGGGCTTTTCTATTTTATTCATGTGTCACGGATAATTGTTATTACATACAATTTCCGCGACCCCGCCTCGGCTGTCGCAGAACGACATGCCTCCGGCTTCACCAATGTTCGAAAAAGCAAAGCAGTTTGCTTTTTCATTACTTGGTGACCCTAGGGGGAATCGAACCCCCATTTACGCCGTGAAAGGGCGCTGTCCTAACCGTTAGACGATAGGGCCATAGTCGTTTAGACCGCGCAACTGTAACACAGTTTCGGTACTTAGAAAATACCCTCAAATGTGCTATATTCGGGCTACTTTTAGCCTCAATTGGCTGAAAAACGTGGAGAGGTGGCTGACCGGATAGAAAGCAAACTGCTTTGCTTTCTATCCGATCTGCGTAGCAGATTCGCCCATGTCGAGCTTTTGCAAGACGGGCGGAAGGAGGAAAGGCGCGCAACATTTCTTCAGATGTAAATTGTGTTACAAAAGAATAGATATTGGAGAGGTGGCTGAGTGGTCGAAAGCACCGGTTTCGAAAACCGGCATACCAGAAATGGTATCAAGAGTTCGAATCTCTTCCTCTCCGCAATGTACATCAGTGCTATACTTTCCCCATGATGAACTTTCACTCGATCCAATATGGATTCGGTATCGGAGGACCTGGCATGCCGTATTTTGGCTCAGGACTTCTCCTCATTATTATATGGAGTTTGTTATGGAAAGGACTTGCTTTGTGGCATAGCGCGCAAAGGAACGAATCTGTTTGGTTTATCGTTCTCTTAATCGTTAATACCGCAGGAATTCTTGAGCTCGTGTATCTCTTTGGTATTTTGGGACTGAAATTCAATCAGTTGTTTGTCGCGCATCGAAAGTAGAGTAAAAAACAAATCAGCCGCGGGCAAAGCCCGCGGCTGATTTGTTTTTAACATGAGTGTTAGTTTATCTTCATCGCAAGCCAGTCGAAGAACTGTTGGATTTCTGTGCCCAAGAGATCGAGTCCGTTATGTATAAGTGAAGAATGATGGTACCCAAACCACAGACCGAATGAGATCACCGCAAGCCACATAAGTCCGATAATATTTCCGACCAACTGATCAGCCCACGTCGGTTGATGTCTCGGTGTTTCAGGTTGATTGTACCAGCGACGGTTATGATGCATCTTGTACTGATTTTTCATATCACGTTTCCACTGTCTGGTATTCTCGCGAAAGGTACGATTCCACTCACGCCATTCTTTTGAATTTTTAAAATTGGCATATCCTGACTTTGCTTGGTTGATGAGCTCTTGTGCCGTAAATGGTGGCACACCGCTTGCAGCTGCGCGCTCACGTGGTGTTTCTGCTACAGGTGTAATTACCGCAAGAATGATGTAGAAGAGAATCCAAAATCCGCTCGTCAAAAATATAAGAACAACGGAAGCGATTCGAACAAGGGTGACATCGACATCGAAGTACGTCGCGAGTCCCGTACATATTCCGGCAACCATGGATCCTTCGCGAATTCGATAGAATCGTTTTGGTGCTTTTGATTCTTCTTTCGATTCGTTTGTTGTTTTTGGATCGGACTGTTTCTCTTCCTCATTCTTTTCTCCAGCGACCGGACCCATCTCGGTAATAATCTCTTCGATATCACCTTCGACGACGACTGTTTTGTGCGAATTCAGGAATGCGCGACATTTTTCTCCAATAGCACTTTCAAGATCAGCAATGATTTCATTCTTGTCAGGATTGCCTTCGAGTGCACGCTCTGCGGAAGCAAGATATGCCCGCAGTTTTGCTGCAGCGCTCTCGTCGAGCTGGTAGGCATTGTTGCCCAAATTTACCGTTACTACTGCGTTCATATTATTTTCCTAATTTGCTAATGGTTTGAATAATGTCCTTCCAATAATTTTGCATCTCCTTCAATTGTTCGGTGCCTTTATCAGTCAGGCGATAATATTTTCGCGGCGGTCCGGCTTCTGATTCTTTCCATTCATATTCGACAAGTTCTTCGCGGCGAAGGCGTGAAAGTAACGGATACAATGTTCCCTCCTGCGTTTTGAATTCTGTTTCAGAAAGTCGTTTGATGATATCGGCAACATATACTTGCTCACCCGATATGATTTTCAAGATTACGAACTCAAGTAGTCCGCTCTTGATCGGCATTGATTTTTCATTACTGATCATATTGTTTATATGCTACCTTGTAGCAACAAGGTAGCATATCCAAAAAAGGAGTCAAGGGATTTGAGAAAGTTATGCACAGTTCTCAAATCCCTTGAAAAGGATTGAATCTCCCCAATTACGCCTTTTCATTGTATTTACAGACGGCTTCTGGTATTGTCCGGTACAGACGAACCTTTACACAACAGGAGTACCTCGAGATGAGGCGACGTGACGCCCTCCAACTTTTCCTGGCAAGTGCTGCTTCGGTAGCCCTTCCCACCGTCCTCAACGCCGCAAGCTTCTTGCGGACCGAGTGGACCAGCACCACTCCCGACGGTAAGCGGAATCGAGCTTCCTTTATCAAGGGCTGGACCGCTATAAAAAATCGGCCCGGCAACCCAAGTGCGCCATGGGAAGACCCGTACAGCATGGCCTATTTCGTTGGATTCCATAACGAGCTCGCCGTCCACGGGAGTTACCATTTTGGTCCGTGGCACGCTGGCTTTTTGTGGTGGTTCGAGCAGGTCATCCGTGTCCTCTCGGCCGATCCACAGTTCTCCCTCCCCTATCTCGACTTTTCGAAGATGTCAGGGCGAATACTGCCATCCGAGTTTCGAACCAAAACCTCTGCTCTCTACCACCCAACTCGCGCATCTTCCATCAATAACGGCGGGGCGTATCCGCTTTCTGCCGTACAATGGCAAAACTCTGTCCAAGTCGTTCCATATACGACAACGGATGGAAGCCCAAGTCTCGGTGGCATTGCTGGGCCGCCGCTTCGGGAAACCGGGGCAATCCAGGGCTCACTTCAGGCACAGCCACATGGTCCGATTCATAACGCGACCGGCGGCGACATGGTAGATCTTGCGGTTGCACCGCGGGATCCGCTCTTCTATCTCCTCCACGGCTGGATCCAGATGCTCATTCGCTTCTGGCGAAGCCGCGGCGGCGAATATCCCTCGACCGACGCGTTCTTGTACCAGATGTTCGCGTTTCGGGATGCGAATGGAAACTCCGTGCAAAAGCCTGTATCCCAGATATTGGGAGAAGATTTCGCACAGAAATATGAAGCGTGGCCAACATTACCAGCCGCACCTGCTGCTCGAATGTCGCTCATGATGGCGAAATCGGCAGTCATTCTTCAGCCCGCGGAAGTGCTCGCGACCGTAAATGGACTCGCACTTCCATCAAACAAGACGACGGTTCAGGTCAAACTGACTCATGCGGCACGAAGTGGGCGGGTACTACTCACCCTCTCCGGCATCACCTGCAATGGATCGGGTGCGTTCGAAGAACTCTATGTCGATCTGCCAAGCGGGGTTACCCCCAAAGCAGACGGCCCCTATTTTGCAGGGTCCATCGCGCCAGTCCGGCACGGTGACATCTGCGGCGCCGGCGGGACCAGTCAAGTGTTCGATATTACGAATCAGGTCGGTTCAGCAACCGTCCTCAATCTCACCTTTGTTCCTCAACTACCGTTCAAACAAACTACCGCGATCGGCAATATCCGGACTCTCGAAGTCCGCGGCTGACCGCATCCACCTGTGCCCCTCTCCGGAGGGGCACTTTCTTTTGTAGATAAGGCGAAGTTCGCCGATTTTTCATATACTACGGAGAATTATGGAAATCCTTATTGATACAATCTTATTCATCGCGGTCATATCCCTTTTGGTTTTTCTATTTCTCCGCCACATTTCGTCAGATGGATACAAGGGTCCTGTTTCTGATCATTTTGATGGAGAGCGATTCAAAAGCTACGGCTCGCCCATTCGACTCACATTCAAAAGCAACGGTCATCCATCTGTTTTTAAGTGGATGCTAGAGCGGCGCAAAAATACGTGGCAATTGCGAAACAACACTTTCACTCCAACAATTGTAGAGCGTGTTTCAGGAAGCAATATAAAAATAACGTACATCAATCATTCGACTTTTTTGATCCAGATGTATGGAAAAAATATTTTGACCGATCCAGTATTTGCGACTCGAGTCAGTCCCCTCTCCTTTATTGGACCGAAGCGATACCGCGCACCAGGAATCAAACTAGAAGATCTGCCGCCGATCGATATGGTGCTTCTTTCTCACAACCATTACGATCATATGGATCTCTCTGCACTTCGCAGAATTTCAAAGAAATGGCATCCCCTAATTCTTACCGGACTTGGTAATAGGACGTATCTTCTAAAACACGGAATTCAAGGATCGGAAGATATGGATTGGTGGGACGAGCGAAATATCGACGAACATTTGAAAATCGTTGTAATGCCTGCGCAGCACTTTTCAGCGCGCGCATTTGCCGATCGAAACAAAACGCTTTGGATGGGGTTCACAATCGAGACACCGAATGGAAACATCTATTTTGCAGGAGATACTGGGTACGGAGTATTTGTCGAAAAGATCAAAGAAAAATATCAGTCATTTCGTCTTGCACTTATTCCGATCGGCGCATATCTTCCGCCGTGGATGATGTCACCCGTTCATATCTCACCAGACGAAGCGATTCGAATACACAAAGAACTCCACATTGAAAAATCGATCGCGATGCATCATGGAACGTTTCGACTCGCGGACGATGGACAAGACGAACCTACGGAACACCTCAAAAAATTACTTCAAACAGAAGCGGGCGTTGATTTTCAAGTACTTGAAAACGGCGGAGAATTTAAGACTACTCTATAAACGGAAATCCCCGATTTTGCGCTCGGGAAACAAAGCGCAAAATCGGGGATTTCCTTCCGCGCATCATTCGTCAAAGAGACCGCTACGGATTATGGGCGTCGGACTTGGGCGCTCCAAATCACGCAACTTTCGTACAATCTCTCTCCGAATCTCTTCGTCCATCAATCGGTTTCTATTGTGTTCGTATACTTTGTTCAACATATGGAAGAATTGAATTTCGGGTAATTGAGCCGGTGACCACTCCGGCGATAGCTCAATTGTACGGAAGTATGTCTGAATTCGAGATGAATTTTTTAAACACAATTCTGAATATTTTTCATACTGTCCAATTTAGGAAATTTTTCGTAGACTAAAATAATGCAGGCGGATATTGGAATCGGATTTCTCATTGCCACGTTTGTTGGCTACATATTTGATATTCCTATAACGCCATACCTCGTACTTTTTTCGGTACTTATTGCGCTGCTTCCTGATATCGATTTTCTTGTTGAATATGCGGAGCGAGGCAGAGTGGGAGGAAAAGTAATCGGAGCACACCGAGAATTACTTCACTTCCCTATTCTCTATATCATTCCGATTGCATTTAGTTACTTTTTTGTGAGCGAAGTCGCCAGTACTATTTTTCTTCTCGGCATTCTCTGTCATTTTCTTCACGACACCATTGGGATCGGCTGGGGAATCAAATGGCTATGGCCCTTCTCTACTCGTTCATACAAATTCTTTTCCGACCGAACCGGACGACCTTCGAAAAAATTTATTCACTCATGGAGCGCTGAGGAAATGCCGGAAGTTGCCAGAGAGTATGGTATTGAAAATTGGATTAGCGATATTTACCTGCATCCTTTTTCTACAAAAACTGAATACTGGCTTAAAGTCACGAATTTCATCGAATGGGGCATATTTCTTTTTGGTTCCATTATTCTTCTTCGCGCAATCATCTAGCATGAAAAAATCGATAAGAAAAAAGAGTTCTCTTGAGGAAATTCCAGGAATTGGAAAATCCCTCGCGGCGGATTTAGAATCGCTCGGAATCAAGCGCGTTTCCGATCTCAAAAGAAAAAATCCAGAAAAACTCTATGCGGATTTAGAAAAGAAGGCAGGCGCGCACATGGATCGCTGCGTGCTCTACACATTTCGATGTGCGGTGTATTACGCATCAGAGAAAAAACACGATCCGAAACTCTTGCTGTGGTGGAACTGGATGGACAATAAAATGCCGAGGTCATACCATAGATAAGTATGGCGACAAAAAATACAGAGGAAGGACATCGACGCAAAAAACCAGGATCGACTGGCAACGGAAAATTTTATCGGATCGAAATCCGACCGAAAAGCGAGTTCAAAACATTTCGCATGCAAGATGTTGGACAAAAAGGCGGGCTTGAGCGGCTTGCAGGCAAACGATCAAGCGGAAGCTGGGATACGGTGACATGGCTCGTGAGCAAGGAAGATGCGCATGTGACGAATGGACATTTGATAATCACTGCGCCAAAAGCAAAAAGCGTCCTCAAATCAATCAGCGGAAAAATCATTCATGTGAAAGCGGATATCTTCAAAGCACATCCAAGGAAGAATGTTCCCGAAAAAGATAAGCCGACTCCTGCAATGCGCCGTGCACAAAAGAAAAATATTAAAAAGGCGCAGGAAGCGCGAAGAAAATAATGTGCATAATCGGGAGGACACACATATTCCTCCGTTCTATACTATCGGTAAATCTCATGGGCTAGTCCGCCCATGAAGAACTTACTAATTAGAAATATAAAAAACGTGTCTGCCCAAAAATTAGCATGGGTATTTGCCGTCGTATTTTTGCTTGTCGGCGTACTTGGTTTTGTACCCGGAATCACTTTGAATGGAATGCTTCTGGGACTTTTTGAAGTCGATATGATGCATAATTTGGTGCATATCGCGTCTGGCGTCGTTGCCCTTATTGCCGCCATGATGAGCGAGAAGTATGCAAAACTGTACTTTCAAGCATTCGGAGTTGTGTATGGGCTTGTTGCCGTCATGGGTTTTGCGATGAGCGGAATGGTATTCGGCATGATGATGAATATGGCGGATAATCTTCTCCACGTCGTTATTGCCGCTGCAGCACTTTGGATCGGATTCATCATGAAAGACGGAATGATGAAAATGCCGATGAGCTCATCCACGATGGGAGGATCGATGTAAATCAGAATATAATCGGTGAAACAAAAAATACGGCATGTGCCGTATTTTTTGTTTTTTATTTGGGAACATTTTTAGCCATTCGTCTTCATTGGATCTACAGAGGGATTCTGCTACAGTTCTATCAAATTAGAAATCTAATCGACGAATATTATGAATCGACCTGTACACTTTGAAATCCACGCAAACGATCTCGATCGCGCCAAAAAGTTTTATGGAGATGTTTTCGGCTGGACATTCCAAAAATGGGATTTGCCGGGAGGTATGGAATATTATGCAGTGATGACCGGAGAAGACGAACCGGGTGCACAGTGGCACGGAGTAAATGGCGGGATGCTGAAGCGCATGGGAGATGCGCCAAAACAAGGAGACGCGATTAATGCATTCGTGATGACCATTACTGTCAAAGATATTGATGAGACTATTGGCAAACTACAGGAGGCGAACGCTACTGTCGCTCTCGAAAAACAAATGTATCCGGGCATTGGCTTTCTCGCCTACTACAAAGATACCGAAGGAAATATTTTTGGCGTCCTCCAGGCAGTAATGCCGGAACAAAAATAAATAGGTTATAGATTCAATTCTTCTGCAGTAATTTTACCTTCGCGAAGCACCTTGGGGGTTTCACCTGAAAAATCAACGATCGTTGATGGAGGGTTTTGAATATTTCCCACATCAATCAAGAGATCTGCTTCATCGCCAAAAAGCGTTTCGATATCATCGGGATCGGTGAGTGGATCTTCACCGGCATGATTCACGCTCGTTGAGGTGATTGGTTTTCCAAATTGGCGGACAAGATTGAGGCAGAAAGGATTTTGCGGAATTCGAATACCAATTGTTTGAATATTCGGAAGAAATCGCTCCGGTGCATCAGGATTTCGTGGAAGCACCAAGGTAAGTGCGCCCGGCAGAAATGTATCGACGAGCCGCTTAGCTTCGGGCGTAAATGTGACGTAGGTTCGTGCCATTTCGATATCAGAAACCACGACAAGCAGTGGTTTTTTTGGATCGCGCTTTTTTATTGAATACAAACGCTCGAGCGCTTCTTCGTCTTCCCCATCAACGCCGAAGCCATATATCGTGTCGGTCGGATAAATAATGACTCCGCCATCTTGAAGAACTTCGACCGCTCTTTTATACATTTTGATCGCCGAAGGACCTTTTTCTGCGAATATGAGCCGCTCCATAGTGGCTTGAATAATAGCAAAAAACCATGTACTGTTGCCGTATTCTGAAGACGGAATATGTGTTCAAATGCGCGGTTAGCTCAGTTGGTAGAGCATCTCATTGACGTTGAGAGGGTCAGGGGTTCGAGTCCCTTACCGCGCACCGAAGCGAACGATAGTGAGCGAAGAGTGCGCGGTAAGGGACTCGAAAGGCGGAGCCCTGTCGCGCTAGCGACGGCGAGCCGGGGTCGCGAGAAATTTCCGTCAGGAAATTTACTTGTGACCAAGCCTTAAGTGTTACTATATTTAAGAAAATGAATTTGTATCAATTTCACATAAATAGCCCGTCCGATATCTTAATGTATATTTTTGTCTTCGCTCTCTTCTTTTTTATAATTCGAGAACTTGTTACATGGTATTGGAAAATCAACAAGGCTATAGAACTTCTCGAGCAAATTGAAATAAATACCAGAAAAAACATGTCGGTAATGAGCGAAAAGAATAATGTTACTGATACGGTAGCAAGTCGTACACATCGACGAACATTGCATGAGTGGTGGTCTGGCTCAGAGAAGTAAAATCTCTCATGCTCCCCTTCTTCTTCACTCTCTGGCGGTTCATCCGCGCGATCTGGATCGGATTCAAGGATCCCGAGTTCAAGTCGCTCTTCTTCCTCGTAATCGTGCTTCTGGTATCGGGAACGCTTTTTTATAACGGCGTCGAGGGGTGGAGTATCCTCGATTCGCTGTATTTTTCCGTAACGACCCTGACTACCGTCGGATTTGGAGATCTCGCACCCCATACGGCGCTCGGGAAAATATTCACGATGATCTACATCTTTGTCGGCATCGGAATCATCCTCAGCTTCATCACTGTCGTCGCGAGCCATACGCATACCAGTCCTTTTACGAACAAGAAACGCCAGAGCGAGGAACTGTAATGATCCTTTCGAAATAGGTATAATAACGCGATGAAAATCCTCGGCATTGAAACCTCCTGCGACGAAACGGCGCTCTCCATTCTTGAATGCGAAGGCGATCTTCTTGGCGCTTCGTTCACAGTGCTGGGAAATGCGCTTTACTCACAAGTCGCCAAGCATGCCGAATTTGGCGGCGTTCATCCTTCCCTCGCACGTCGTGAACATGCCGAAAATATTTTGCCGCTCCTTATGGACGCGATGGATCAGGCAAAATTATTGAATACAAAACTTCGGGTACTTCCAAAAGATGAGACGGAAAAAATCCGTGAAATACTTGTCAAAGAACCAGTGCTTCGAAAAGCGACGCAAGATTTTGTCGAGCAACATGGTGTGCCCGATATCGACGCAATTGCGGTAACACAAGGTCCAGGACTCGAGCCAGCACTTTGGATAGGACTTTCATTTGCGCACGCGCTCTCGATCGCGTGGAATAAGCCACTTGTTCTGGTGAATCACATGGAAGGACATATCGCATCGTCCATGATGCTTCGACAAGGAAAAACCCTGGAATATAAAATTCCAAAAGTTGATTTTCCGATGATTGCGCTTTTGATTAGCGGTGGGCACACGGAGCTTGTTCTTGCGAACTCATGGATGGAATACGCAATGGTCGGGACGACCAGAGATGACGCCGTTGGCGAAGCATTCGACAAAGTTGCGCGTCTCCTCGGCATTCCCTATCCAGGCGGCGTTGGGCTCCAGAACCTCGCTGAAGAGGCTAGAATTGCGGCTCACAGCTCATATCACCATCCCCTCTCAATTGACTGCACCCTGCCCCGTCCAATGATTAATTCGGCAAATTGTGACTTTTCATTTTCGGGATTAAAAACGGCAGTGTTGTATCTTATCCGCGATATTCCAACACTCGATACCACAACGAAGCAAAAAATCGCACGCGAGTTTGAAGATTCAGTTACTGAAATTTTGGTCGCGAAAACACGGCGGGCAATCGAGGAACATAGCGCGCACACGCTTGTTGTTGGCGGCGGCGTGGCGGCAAACAACACCATTCGCCTCGCATTCGAAAAAATGATGAAAGCGGATTTTCCAAATATAAAATTGTATATCCCACCAAAAGAGCTTACGACAGACAACGCAATCATGATCGCGGCAGCTGGATATTTCAGATTTTTGAAAAGCCAAGAAGATCTTCCACCGGAAGATCAAGGAGTCGTGCCGATTCGCGTAAATGGAGCGCTGAAACTCGGAGAAAAGATTGAGGCAAAATAAAAAAGTGCCTGCGCGAGGACGCGCAGGACACAAAGTCGGGCGGAAACAACATGCCGGTGAGGATCGAAAAATTTCACTGGCACGTCTATGATCACAGTATCAGTCCATTCAAAATATGCAAGTAGTTAGCCTTCCATGAACACTACGCAATACAAAATCGCTTTCGGACTTATCGGTGTTTGTATACTGCTTTCTTTTTTTGCCTTTGTGTTTGGGAGAGAAAAAGAAACTATTCCGACTTCAGTTACCACACACCTGACAAATTAAAAACAAAAAATACCGGCTCGGCCGGTATTTTTTGTTTTTAATTTTGAATCTTACTTTCCGAAATGGAATCCAGAAAGTTTGTTTTTGAGGACACCGGAGAATCCATGAATCCAACCTTTGATTCCGTGAAGCGCATCTGCAGTGGTTGTAACCATGAGACCAAGTGCTTCAGTTGCGTTGATGACTGCAGCAGAAGTGTTTGTTGCACTGTCTTTTGCAGTATTCAAGGTTCTGGTGAATACGCCTGGACCGCTGGTTGAGACAACGTCATTTGCACCAGTTGCTTCGCTTGTCGCATCCCCTGTTGGAAGTTCGAAGAGTCTGACTCCACGATCAGCGTGAGATGCACGAAGTGAGAGCAAGTATCCGCGGAATGAATTGATTTCAGTCGTATCGTTTGAGGTGAGTGGGAAATCACGAACGCCTTGGCAGTAGATATCATTAATCTTCTTTCTCGTCGTGATGTAGACGTATCCGGTTGGACCTTCAAGCCCCCATGGATTCAAGACATCATCCTTGTGCTGATCCTGGAAGAGACGTACTGCATCTTGCGTTGCTTGATCGTATACGCCAGTGTCGTGGACATTGGAGAATCCACCGAATGAAGAGAGGAAATTCTGGAGTTTCGACACTTCGGTTGGATCATTCTTCTGTCCAGCTCGAATTGCTTTGTGAATGTATTGATCGCATGAGCGGTTTGCTTTTGCGATTGGCGCGTCTCCGAGAATGCGGACGCTTGCCGTTGCAATTGGCGAATCAGACTCAACTCCTTTGCCTGGATTTGGATCGCGGCTCCATGCTTTGACGAATGCATGGTTGGTGTAGACGCCCGCAGGAATATTGTCGTGGAAGAAGACGGAATACGTGATGGTATCTTCCTCACCGTGCGGTACGGTACCAAGATCCCACGATTGCTCGAAGATAATATTGCCGTCTTGGTCAGTTACGGTATCGAAGAGGGTTGCACTGTATGCAGGCGCGCCATCGTTGTTGATGACCACTTTGTAATCAACCGTTGATGATGCAGTAGTCGATGTTGCAGAAACAGTCTTTACAATTTTCCAAACTGGATCAACGTACCCTGCTCCCCCTGGAATGCCACTTACCTGTGCAGCACCGAATGATCCGCCGGTTACATAGAATTGTCCGACAATCGTAACTTCGTCTTGGTTGTCTGCTGGGTTTGCATCAGTTTCGTGTTCAGTAACGTGTGCAGTGACTGGAAGCGGCGTATCGCCAAGCGGCAAGTTGGTGATTGTCGCATGCTTTACAACTTCAACGGTTTGACCTGGTGCGAGGGTGCCGATATCAAATGAATTGCCATCGATAAACGGAATGTGTGCGTGATCGTAACTGAGATCAACATGGACATTCGTTGCCGTTGCTTTTCCGCGGTTGGTTACGGTGAAGTGATATGCAACATCGGTTCCCGAGACGAGTTCACCAGTCGTATCAGGGGTTGCGAGCGCGCCGATCCAAAGATCCGGCTGACCGAATGAAATATTGCCGTGCCAATTTCCGAAGATGTTGAAGACTGCGAAGATCCAGTTGCGACCGATGACATTCGTGTTTGCGATGTTCATCACGTTTGCTGCCGCGTATGCGTTACCCGTTTGAACCGATGCGTTGCCGCCATTTGCACTTGCCTGGTTATCGCCCGTCAGCGCATACACATGAACGTCATTGGTGATTGATGCGGTCGAACTATTTGTTGAATTCAAATTCTGAAGTGCTGAAAGTCCATCTCCTGTTCCGTCTGCAGAGAAGAGTTGAATACCATTTGGTGTTTCAGCCCACTCGATTCCAGGCGGCGCGTTGAAGACATCCCCTGCCCAATCACCAAATACGCGGAAGAGAAGGAATACGCTCGTTCCACCAACTTGATTGGTATTGACGACGTTGGTAACGCCACCATTTGCGCTCACATTTCCGGTTTGAACTGATGCGCTACCGCCATCTGCAGTTGCTGAATTATTGCCGCTCGATGCATCCGCACCAACATTGTTCGTGATGTTTGCGGTGTTTGTGTTGGTTGAATTAAGAGATCCGCCTGACCCAAGTCCGCTTCCGGAACCAAAGAGATGTGACCAGAAATCAGCAGTTGGGAGAATGACGTCTCCGTTCATATCACCAAAATTGTTGAACGAAAGAAGGAGGTAGTTGGAATCAACAAAGTTGGTGTTTGCAACGTTCACCACGTTTGCAGCAGCGTACGCGTTGCCGGTCGTGACTGATGCGTCGCCGTTTCCTGCAGTTGCGGTGTTGCCACCGGAACCTGCACGCACAATGACTTGATTGTCGATTGTTGCGTTGTTGTTGTTGATTGCAACGTACTGCGTATCGTTTTCATCATCACAACCGCCGAGCGAACAATACGTCGTACCCGATGGTCCGCCAGTCGGATTCATAAACGAAAGATTCGAGAGATCGAGCGTTCCGCCACCGAAGAATGAGTTGAGAAAGAGGAAGAATCCTTGCGAGTTAAAGATATTGGTGTTCAAGACATTAACGACGTTTGCGTATGCGTATGCGTTGCCGGTCGTGACTGATGCGTTTCCTGAAGTTGTCGTTGCGGTATTCTCTGCCGAATTACCTCCCGTTTGTGCATCAGAAGATACATTGTTTGATGCAGTTGCAGTATTTTCGTTATCAACGGTGACATTCGTCTCGGCGTTTGCATTTCCAGAAAGATTTTGATGATCAGTTGGTGCAGCGCCTCCTGAACCGGAAGGAGAAACGTCACTTGGCGCTCCGCCACCAGAACCGGTTGGTGCTGGGGCATTTTGATCAACGCTTGTTTCGTTGGTGTTTACGGTTGTTGTGGTGTCTGAACCAGAAACTGCGTCGCCGGTTGTTACGGTAGTAGTATCTGATGGAGCGTCGGCAGGAGTAGTAGTGGTGTCTGGAGCAGGCGTTTCGACAGAAGGAGTAGAAGCACCATCATTCCCCGCTGGAGGCGTGGTGTCTGCTGGTGGTGTTGTTTCTGCTGGAGGAGTAGTCTCCGCGGGTGGCGTCGTCGATTCAGCAGGTGGTGTGGAATCCGCCGGAGCTTCATCCGCGAGAAGGACGATTGCGGGATTTCCGAACGCAATCAGGGAAACGATCAGAAGCACGCCAAAAGCGCGCGAATATCTTCGCATGAAAGTATCATTATTTTGTAAAGAAGTACCAGACATAATTTGTTACTGCTTCGAAAAAAAGATGTATCGAATGAGTAATTGATTTCGTTTCTTCTTCCTTGACTGCAAGGATCGCTGCTGCGTTCGAACTCGAGGCATGGAGAGGTGCACTCGAAGTTGCCGTGGTCGGATTTTTGATGATCGGATGAGTATGGACGATTGGTTGACTCTTCTCGCCAGAAACTCCGTCTTTTCCAGGAACTCCATCCATACCGTCTGTTCCATCTTCGCCGTCCGACCCATTTGCACCATCCGAACCATTTCGACCATTTTGAATATCGATGTGGATCGAACTTTCAGTGGTGGTTGAAATATAGGTATGCACGTCCTGATTCGGTTCGTCGTTGGCAATGTCGACTGACGCAGAAACCGAACCGGTATGAATGGTGCCGCCGTTTGAACTATTTCCACCAGATGAAGCTTTGAGATGAACTTCGTTGGTCACCGAAATAGAATCTGCAAATGCAAACGGTGCGAACATAAGAAACGCTATCAATGTACTGAAGATCGTTTTCATCTTTTTTTCCCTCTTATGCGATTTTGAGTGCCTGCTCCAAACCGCATCCGAAGGGCGGAACATTGCTGTTCCGCTCCAAGGAGAAATCAACTAGTTTCCTGCGTTCTTGAGAACGCGAGTGATGTTCTTGTTGATGACGTTTGCAATAACTGATACGAGATCAGCATCGCCAGTTGCAATTGCGCCGCCTTCTGCGCCATCACCGCCGTTTCCTGCGTTTGCACCGTCGCCAGTGTTTCCGCCCTTACCGCCGTGTGCGCCGTCCCCGCCATTACCACCCATGCCGCCAAGAACAGTGCCGTGGCCTTCTGCGTCACCGCCGTTTCCAGCCTTGCCGCCGTTAGCACCATCGCCACCATTACCTGCGTTTGAGCCAGAGTTACCTCCTTTGCCTCCCTTTGCGCCATTACCACCGTTTGCAGTGTTGTCGCCAGTTGAAGCATCTCCTGATACAGAGTTTGAAACTGCTGCAGAGTTTGAGTTAGAAACGTTGACGTGTGTCTTCTGAGGGACAACAGTCTGTACGTATACATCGCTCCACTTTTCATTATTCGAACCGTGCTTGTGGCCCCAGCTTGAATTTGCAGAGTAAGACTCCTTTGCGAAAATGTTGTACTCAGGATCACCATCATTGAGGGTTACCTTCGTTGAGTTGTGATTTACTTCGTTTGAGATAGCTGAAGTAGCTGATGCGTTGCCGGTGACAATCATGCCGCCGAGTCCGCCCATACCACCGTTGCCACCCATACCAGCGTCACCGGTGTTGCCACCCTTGCCGCCGTTTGCGCCGTCGCCGCCGTTACCTGCATCGCCACCAACTGCTACGTTGTCAGATGAGTGGTGATGAGTCGAACCGAAAGCGCCGTCTGCGTCGCCACCGTTTCCTGCGTTTCCGCCGTTACCGCCTTCGCCGCCGTTTCCTGCGTTAGAACCAGAGTTGCCTCCGTTTCCGCCCTTTGCGCCGTTACCGCCATTTGCAGTATTGCCGCCAGTTGATGAGTTGAGTGTGACGGAATTTGAAACCGATGCGGAATTCGAATTCGACACATTCACTGTTGTGACATCACCTGCTGGGACGAATGCGAGTGCCGGAGCAGCTGAAAGACCGATTGCGAGAGCTGGAAGCGCTGCGAGCGCTGCGAGCTTCTTTGAGTTTGTCATTGTGTTTATGTAATTTCTGTTTGAATAATTTTTTTGTGCAGATTCTTTCCTCCGTCCCTTAAGGGTAAACGGAACAAAAAATCTGGTATCGACCAAATATGCCCTACATTTCTGTACAGCACATGCCCCATGTCGCAAAGCGACATGGGGCATGTGTTTTACATATATATATGAACACGGAAAAAATACAGTCGCCCTAGGCGCTGCACAAGTTCTGTGCTCGCTGTGAAGAAACGTTCCATCATCGTTTACTAATCACTGATGGTGTATCCGTTTCCCCCGAGATACATCTAGTGTGGTATGATTTGCATCATAACTACTAAGTAGACGCAGTCAATCTAGACATATCCACCTATATCGTGTTCCGCTTGCAAAAAACCCGCACACGGACGCTCAATTGGGGAAACAGTCCTCGCGGACTAGAATTGAGCGTCCCTGCACGGGTTTTTATACACCAGAGAGAAATAAGAAGAAGCGATACCAAACAGGCACCGCCTCTCTGCTCCTCGAACCATAGAGAAATTGACGGCGATTGTCAATCAATACAAGAAGCGGCGTCCGGAGGGCTCGGACGCCGTTGGATTATTGAGTTTGCTGGATTCAACTTACATTCCCAATTTGAACGCGAGAACAAGAACGCCGAGGATCATAATTGAGAATCCGAGTGCAAGCCACCATGGAATTGCTGGCCACTCCGGCCTCGGGTTGTACTTAGGAGTCATGTACTTATTGGGCATGACACTCTCCTTTCACTAATTACAATATGCTTCCTCCATGTAGTGTCAATGAACTTCAAGAATCTTGCTATTTTTGCTAGGATTGCATCACCTACATATAGTATATGGACGATAAATTCCTCAAGCCGTATAGCCCAGCCGAAACCGAAGATCGGATATACAAACTCTGGGAAGAATCTGGTTATTTCAATCCAGACAATCTTCCGAGTGGAAACGGAAAGCCATTCACAATAATCATGCCGCCGCCGAATGCGAACGGCAATTTACATGCCGGCCACGCGCTCTTCATCACGCTCGAAGACATCATGACGCGCTTCAAGCGCATGCAGGGCTACCGTGCACTCTGGCTTCCTGGGGCGGATCATGCCGGATTTGAAACACAGGTCGTATACGAGAAGAAGCTCGAGAAGGAGGGTCGTTCTCGTTTTGGAATGGAACCGAAAGCACTGTACGACGAAATCTACACGTTCACTTTGGAGAATAAGAAAAATATGGAAGATCAAGTGCGGAAACTTGGCGCTTCCTGCGATTGGTCGCGTGAGAAATTTACACTCGATCCTGAAATCGTTTCTAAAGTTCAAGACACATTTATACAGATGCACGAAGATGGTCTCGTGTATCGAGGATCGCGTACTATCAACTGGTGTCCGAAACATCAGACTTCCCTTTCAGAAGTGGAGACCGAGAGTGTCGAAGAAACGGCACCCTTCTATCATTTCAAATATGGACCGTTTTCAATCGGTACCGTCCGTCCTGAAACAAAATTCGGCGATAAATATGTGGTCGTACATCCAAATGATGTGCGCTACAAAGATTTTATGCATGGACAAAAAATAGAGCTTGAATGGATCAATGGCCCCATTACCGCAACCGTCATCAAGGACAGCGCAGTCGATATGGAATTCGGGACAGGCGCGATGACGATTACGCCGTGGCACTCACAGATCGACTTTGAAATCGCCACCCGCCACAATCTCGATATGGAGCAGATCATCGACTGGCGCGGAAAGCTGCTTCCGATCGCAGGCGAATTTGCAGGGATGAATATTAAGGATGCTCGCGAAAAAATCGTCGAGAAACTCAAAGCCAAAGGACTGCTTCTGTCAGTCGATGAAAAGTACAACCATGTTGTGAAGCGCTGTTATAAGTGCAACACGATGATCGAACCGCAGGTCAAAGATCAGTGGTTCGTGAAGATGGAACCGCTTGGAAAATTGGCGCTTGAGTCGGTTGACCGAGGCGAAATCAAATTCGTTCCTGACAATTACGAAAAGATTTTCCGCTACTGGATGCAAAATACGATCGATTGGAACATTTCTCGCCAAATCGTGTGGGGTATTCAGATTCCAGCATGGTTTAAGAATCGAGGTCTTGCGACTGAAGAAATCCGCGCGTCCAAAGAAAAACCAAATGGCGAGGGTTGGGAGCAAGATCCTGATACATTTGACACCTGGTTTTCCTCAGGCCAGTGGCCACTTCTCACACTCGGGTATCCGGAAGGAGATAATTACCAAAAATACTACCCTACTGATGTCATGGAAACGGGACATGATCTCATTTTCAAATGGGTGCCACGAATGGTTATTTTTGGATTGTATCTAGCGAAGAAGGCACCATTCCATACCGTATATCTCCACGGACTTGTTAATGATCAGAACGGCAAAAAGATGTCGAAGTCGAAAGGAAATGTCGTAAATCCGCTCGATTTGACTGATAAATATGGTACTGATGCGCTTCGCATGGGACTCATTGTCGGCAATACGCCAGGCTCTGATTTGTCGCTTCGCGAAGATAAGATCAAGGGATATAAAAATTTTGCGAACAAGCTTTGGAATATTACCCGCTTTATCCTATCGAGCACGGAAGATTTTGATCGAGCAAGCACTCCAACACTCACCGAAGATGATCAAAAATTGATTGACGACCTGTCTACACTCGCGGCAGACAGTACGAGCGATATGGAAAATTACCGATTCTATCTTGCCGCTGAAAAAATCTATCACTATATATGGCATACGCTCGCTGATGATATACTTGAATCATCAAAGCCCATTCTTGCGGGTTCCGACTCCTCTGCACGAACATCGAGACAGTTTGTCTTGAGACATATTCTTGAAACAGTCCTCAAGCTTCTTCATCCATTCATGCCGTTTGTAACCGAAGAAATTTGGCAAGAAGTAACAGGTGATGGATTGTTGATGGTCAGCGAGTGGCCAAAGTAGCATAACGTATCAATGCATTGGTTTAGTTCTCTTTCGTATGCCGCACTTGGTGGCGCACTTCCTGCGCTACTATGGCTTTGGCTGTTTCTCCGCGAAGACAGCGCCCATCCAGAACCGCGCTCACTCATCGCACTCTCCTTCATTGGCGGAATGATCGCAGTAATCTGCGTCATTCCTATAGAGCGTTTCTCTATGAATTTCTTAGCCGGTACTCCACTCATAATCGCATGGGCAGCAGCTGAAGAAATCCTTAAAGTTATCGCAGCATATTTGACCGTCATGTGGAGAGCGTCTCTCGATGAACCTATCGACGCGATGATCTATATGATTTCGGTAGCGCTCGGCTTCACTGCGCTTGAAAATTCCCTCTTTATCCTAGGACCGATCCTCGACAATGATATTCTTCGATCCGTCTTGACGAGCGACCTCCGCTTTCTTGGCGCATCGCTTCTCCATGTACTTTCTTCGGCAGTTGTCGGCAGCGCGATTGCGCTTGCGTTTTACCGAGGTTCATCAAGAAAACATATTTACTTATTAACAGGTGCTATCCTCGCGATTGCATTGCATGTACTCTTTAACTTTTTTATAATCGGAGATACAGGGCACGGTACACCTGATATTTTCCGCGTCTTCTACGGCGTGTGGGTTGGTATCATCCTTCTTTTCTTATTTTTTGAAAAAGCAAAACGAATTACTCCCTAATCAAGTAACATGGCGCGAGAAAAACGATCATTCTTCGAACGACTCACCGGATCGGTGGATATGGATGAATACGATGAGTTTGACGATCAGCCGGTAGTATCCCGCACTCCAGAACGTGCGCCTTCGAGAGCACCGGAGCGTGCGCCACAGCCCGATCCTCGCTACTCACACATAGAAGAGGAAGAAACAGAGGGTCAGCTTACCGTTGACGTATACCAAAATTCTGACGAAATCATCATCAAGGCAATTGTTGCTGGTGTTCGGCCGGAAGACTTGGATGTTTCAATCACTCGCGACATGGTGACGATCCGTGGCAAACGCGAAGATATTCACGAGGTATCGGACGACAATTACTTCTACCGCGAACTCTATTGGGGATCATTCTCACGAACTATTCTCCTTCCGCAAGAAATCGAAGTTGAAGATGCGGAAGCACTCGAAAAGTACGGACTCTTAACGATTCGCCTTCCAAAGATTGATAAGGCAAAGCAGACGAAGCTTAAGGTGAGGGCGAACTAGATTTTAAGCAGTAAATAACTCCGGCTTTCACCGGGGTTATTGCTATGTCAGCGTGATTGAGGGAATGCAGGTAATATGATAAAAAGGAGCGATGCCGAGGTAGCTCAGTTGGTTAGAGCATTTGTCTGAAGAACAAAGGGTCGGCGGTTCGACTCCGCCCCTCGGCACAAAATGAAAAATCCCCTCAGGGGGATTTTTCATTTTGTGCCTGAAGCCTCACACGAGATTTATTGATTCGTAGAAGTACCTGCCTTGCCAAACATTTTTTCGTACATCTCCCGCGCCCACGGCGGCAATTTTGCCTCGATTGACTGTATTTCCTTGGCACTGTTCTGCACCCCCTGATACGACTCTTTGAATGACTGGATATACGGCGCTACAAAGAAATAATACAAGATCACGGGCACGCCAAGCGTGATTGCCCAAAAGACAACAGTCAAAACCCGTCCAATAAGCGCGTCACGATTCATCTTCCGAAGAAGACGATTGTTCTCTTTTTCAACAGCAAGCGTTTCTCGAAGTAAACGTGTTTCTTCAGTGTCCGGCATGTGTTAGATAGTATACCAAATCGGATATTAAATTGATCGTCCCAAAGATAGGAGGGCTTTTGTCTTTTTTGCGTCTTCTATCAGCTCTTGTGGTAATCCGACATTGGGATGAAGTTTGAGGGGAACTGCAAGAAGATGAGTGGCGTGGGCGATTTTTTTGCTGTATTCCATAAATGCTTCAAGAGAACGCTTCGCATTTTCCTGCTGATCTTCACCGATATGCTGTATTCCATGCCGCGCCCACCCATCGATTGAACCAATTATGATCTTAATATATGAATTTATCCGTTCTGCCAAGACTTCTCCAGTGCGGATACAATCTTCAGCTTGTTCAATCGAATGATTTCGAAATGGAAACGACCCCGGCTCTACAATTGCATCCCCCAAGAATGCGCCTTCCTCATTTTCAATATCCTCAAGAACTTTCGTAAATATCGACGTGACTTCAGGAAGAAGCGGATCAAGCTCTTCTCCGAGCCGTTCCGCTTCGGGAAAATTTAGAATAGGATCACCATCCAAGAGACCGAGCACTTGAAAGGTTGGGTTGCTTTCTGCGAATGGATCGAGCGGAGGTTTTATATTTTGGCTTTCTCGAAGCTCGTTATGAAGCACAAATACTTCCGCCACTTTATTTCGAATCTGAAGGAGGTCGTTTTCAAGCACACTGTTGTATGTCGGGGATTTCGTCTCTCCCTTTTGAAAAATAATCATCTCGGCAAGCCCCGATAATTTTCCTTCGTATTGTTCGAGGAGTTCGGTTGCAGCTTCAACTCTAAGCTCTAGAGAAGTGGTTTCTCCTGCAAATCCATCATCAAGTGTTTCGTCAATAAAGGTATTCTCCAAAAAATAGTCATGGATTTTTGTGAGTGAGTCCCGGACTGCTTGCTCTTTTCTAATATCTTCCTTTTCAATTCGAGATAGATGCTCGGAAGCATCACTATCTTCGGATACAAGTGCTGATACTGCCGCGCCGCCCGCGACCTTTAAAAATTCTCTTCGTGAGACTCCTTCTTTCATTAAAAAGTAGTATAGCAAATGGAAGGAGTTTGATTTTGCCAATTACGTTCCGATCGGTAGAATGATCGGAATTGCCTCCGTAGCTCAATGGATAGAGCAATCCCGTCCTAAGGGAGAGATGTAGGTTCGATTCCTGCTGGAGGCACTCGATTAGAAGATGCTACACTAGAAAAATCAGTATACGAGCGCTTCGCATGCAACTTACCGACTTTCACCGCATCCTCATTATGAATACCCTTATGGGTATTGGCACCGGGTTGGTCGGTATTTTTATTCCGATATACCTTCTCCATCTCGGATTCTCGCTCACCACGGTACTTTTGTGGCTCATCATTCACCATGCTTCCTTGATGGTCGGAGCCTTCTTTGCGGTATTTGTCTCAAACAGGATTGGTCTGGTGAGAGGCTGGTACATTCGAGCAATATTGGTGACGCTCCTCTTCGGAGGATTGTATCTACTTCCTCGCCATCCTGAGTATATTTACCTTTTGGGAATGATAAGCGGTATGGAATCAGCATTTTTCTGGATCCCGTACAACATCCTCACGATCCGCAAGACTACGCACACAAATATTGGCTCATCACTTGCAGCAATTTCGAATATCGGAGCAATCGTCGGACTTGGAATCCCGCTCGTCGCGGCGCTTATCATCACCCACTTAGGGTACCCGATATTATTTATAGTCGCGCTCTTTTTTATTTTGATTTCTCTGATACCAGTCATCCCGCTCTCGCACGAAAAGACAAACTTCGAATTTAGGAAACAGGCGATTATCGATATCATCAAGAAAAACCGACAATTCATCATCCCGGAAATCCTCGATAACTTAGGACAAGATGCGGGAATAATTTGGTCGTTGTTTATCTTTATTGCCGGACTCACGGTACTTGATCTTGGTATTCTCGGCGTCATCACGAGTATTATCGGGATCGCAGTGACCTATTTGACCGGATATTTGATCGATGAGTGGCACAAAGAAAAAGTCATTCGCTTTGGCGCAATCGCGACAACGATTTCGTGGGTCATTTCATATTTTGTTGCGATATATATGCCGACACCACTCATGCTCTATGCAGTAACCGCACTTCGCGGATTCGCAATTGGAATATTCGCCATGGCATACGGAGCGGTGATGTTCAACCGAGCACGCGGCGCGGACGCACAGTTTGTCGTACTTCGAGAAATTCCGACTATTCTCGGAAGAATGCTCGTCTTCGGACTGGCGATCATCCTGATATCGATCGGTCATTTTCCTCTGACGTTTCTGATTGTTGCGATTCTTTCCTTGTATTTCTGGTTCAATGATCTCCGAAGGCTCACCAATTAACACTTAAGAAACAAAAAACTGCCTTAGGGCAGTTTTTTGTTTGGAGATTGAGAGTTTTACTCCGTAACCCCAAGGAGATTCATTATTTTTGGCTTGTTGTAGCCAACAATGAGATTGTTGTCGATGATGATGACGGGAACCCCCATCTGTCCGCTCTTTTGGATCATTTCTCCGCGTTTTTCTGGATCTGCCGCAACATTGTATTCGGTATAGGCGATCTCATGCGCTTGGAGGAATGCTTTTGCCATAGCGCAGAAGTGACACGAAGGGGTCGAATAAATTTCTACTTCGTGTTCCGTCGTAGGTGCCTGTGATGTGACTGGCATTGTGTTCATTGATGCATCCATAAAGAGCTTTTATTTAGAGTAACCTGCCTAGTATATCACTTATTTTATACAGGCAAATAAGATTATTTTGTGAATGTAATAGAGGCAAGAAGCTGATCAGAAAGTGATTGATTTTTAGAATTATACGGAAGCATTAGCACGTAATTAGATCCTAAATGATCTAGGAATATAACCGCCGTATCATTATCAGAGTTTTTTACTCCATCCAGTCTCCATACTTCCAATTCAGCTTTTTCACCGCCCACTACAAGGGAACGAGTTGAAACAGTGACCATGTTCTTCATACCCTTTTCCTAATCCATTGATGGAAAGAGTGCCGTAAAATCCCCCTTTCACAGGACTAGGTTTATCTTCCGGATAAAAGCTGAGGGTGATAGCTGTGGTAGTACCATATCGTTCGCTTACTTCTTTCGCTACGATACCTTTGGGAAGCCATAAGTTGAAGACCGAATTCAGCATTCGAGTAATTTTCTTTGTATATAGAGGTAACCGGCGGTGAATAATCGGAAGGATCATTGTAATCAGACTGTGAATTTTCTTCACTCTGCGCTGCCCCCGTATCTCCACGTTCCCAGTCCGGAACAACTGATGAATAATTATCGTGCTGATTAAAATACCATCCTGCAACACCAACGCCGATAAACCCAATAATTAGCAAAATTGATTTATAGTTCATTTATTTAAATAATATCACTACATAGCTATGCCTATGCAAAAACAAGGAAATCCATGGATTGCTGCATGGACAGGATAGGATACCTCCCGATAGAATATGGATATGAGTGATATTGAAAACTTTCCAAGCGAGAAAACAAGGCTTCCAGAGCCAAATCTGGAAACTTTAAAGAGAGATATTGCCGCATTAGGAGCATTTGAACTTCCTGAAGAACCAAATGCGCTCGCGGCGGCATCTGAAGGATGGATGATAGATCCAGTAAATATTACGTGGTGGAAAGGTCTGACTGAAGAAGAGCAAGTGCTCATCAAGGGAGCCACTCCGTGGCAGCTGAATGAATTGAATAGACCCGAGCCGATTGGAGATCTATATATCAAAGAATGATTTTGGTGCGGGATAGGAGAATCGAACTCCTGCCCAGTGCTTGGGAAGCACCGATCCTACCACTAAACGAATCCCGCGATACAAAGGATTCTAGCAATTTTACCTAAAACCACGAAAATACCTTCTGCCACCAGTGTTTTGGTGCTTCGGTTGTAGTTGACGAAGCCTGAGGTGGCGGGTCAACAATCACGATTTCATGTTCCCCTGCTTTGCCGACATCAAATCGGTCACGTATTTCAGATTCGATACCTGATTCGCTATGGAGTCGGTCCAGATTTTCTTTAAGCGCCACCTCACGTGCTTCGAGTGACGCTAACTCTACTGCCGCTTCTTGTCGCTTGAGCGCTGTATCTCGCTCCTTGTTGTATGCGCTCCATGCAGTTGAGACAAAAAATAGGACAACGAGCGCAAATAGCGCGAGCGCCGGCGGCGAATACATGAGACGTTTCAGTTTTCTTTTTTCGTAAAACTCTGCCATACAAGTTAGATTTGGTATCTTGCCTGAAGCGCCTCGGGGCGCTATCATTTCCTAATCCTACTAAAAATTGCCGTAAATACCATGCTATTCCATAAGAAAACAAAGAAAGTCGTCGGCGCTGTCTGGATGGTGCTCTCAATCATTATGATCGTCGGCATGATCCTCCTCTACATGCCGTTCTTGTATCGGTAAACTCAAACGAATCCCAAGTAAAAATCCGGTCAAAACCGGATTTTTACTTTTCCTCTCCGCGCATCACCTTCAAAAAGACTTCATGAGGGATATGGACTTTTGCTTGCGCTTGGAGCTTCTTCTTCCCTTTCTTCTGCTTTTCGAGAAGCTTCATTTTACGCGTGACGTCGCCGCCGTTTTTGCCGAAGTTGCCAAGTTCTTTCTTAAATGCAGAAAGTGTCTTTGAAGAAAGGATGCGACCAAGCCCAACTGCCTGGATTTTCGTAACAAATTGCTGGCGCGGAAGCGAATCATGAAGTTTTTCTACCATCATCTGTGCTTCGAGTTCGATGCGGCGAACTGAAACGACGCGACAAAATGCCGGAACGAGCTCTTCGGCGACCAATACATCGAGACGTGCGACATCTGCCTCGCGCATTTCCGCAAATTCGTAGGAAACAGATGCAAAGCCGGATGAAACACTTTTGAGCTTATCAAAAAAGTTGCGCATCAGTTCGCGAAGCGGCATTTTGATCTGCATCATTGTTCTGCCGTCTGGAAATGTTTCTGAATCACCAAGCTCTGCTTCGTGTTCGTATAAGAGTTGCATTACTCCGCCCACATATTCAGGCGGCGTGATAACCGAAACATTGACCCACGGCTCCATTATTTTTTCGGCGCGGCGATATTCAGGAAATTTTGACGGAGAGTAGATCGTTTCGTGTTTGCCGCCCGGATAGGTTACTTCATAAATGATGGATGGAAGTGTCACGATGAGTTCGAGATTGAATTCGCGGCGAAGACGCTCGGTGACGATTTCAAGATGAAGCATACCAAGCATTCCGCACCGAAAACCGCGACCAAGAATAGAGGAAGTTTCTTCTTCGTACGAGAGTGATGAATCGGAGAGGCGAAGCCGTTCGAGCGCTTGTTTTAAAATAGGAAAATCATCTTGAGATTCTGGATACACGGATGCCCAAACGACTGGACGCGGAAGCATGTAGCCTGCGAGTGCCGGAAGCGAACCTTTCGATGGCATAATCGTATCTCCAACGGACGCGATACCTGGACGCTTGATTCCGGTCACCACGTACCCGATTTCTCCTGCCTGTAAACTTTCGGATGGTGTTTCAAATGGTTTAAAGACGCCAACTTCGAGCGCGAGAAATGATTCTCCTGTCGCAGCAAACTTCAAGCTGTCGCCGCGTTTGAGCGCTCCATCAAACACGCGAAGGTACACGATGACACCGCGATGATTGGAGTATTGAAAATCGAAGACGAGCGCGCGAGGATCTTTGCTCTCGCCTTCTTTTTTTGGCGGCGGAATTCGCTCAATGACTGCAGCAAGTAAATCTTCGACACCTTCACCAGTGCGACCAGACGTCGCGATTATGTCATCGGGGCTGCAATCGAGCAGTCTGATCATTTCTTGCGTTACGTCTTCAGGGCGCGCAAGCGGTGAGTCGATTTTATTGAGGACTGGAATAATCGCGAGTCCTTGTTCACGCGCCATACCGAGTGTGGTGAGCGTTTGTGCTTGGACGCCTTGCGTTGCATCTACCAAAAGGAGCACCCCTTCGACTGCATGAAGCGCGCGCGATACTTCATAGGAAAAATCGATATGTCCGGGCGTGTCGATCAAATTCAAAATGTATTTTTCGCCCTTGTACGTGTATTCCATCCGACATGGCTGCATTTTGATCGTGATGCCACGCTCGCGTTCGAGTTCCATAGAATCAAGGACTTGATCGCGCATTTTGCGCTTTTCGATGGTACCAGTGACCTCAAGCAAACGATCGGCAAGAGTCGACTTGCCGTGGTCAATATGGGCGATAATGCTGAAATTGCGGATATTCTCCATGCGTAGCGGCATTGTAGCGGGAATAGCGAAAATTGACAAAGAAAATGTCGCGTGATTTTCTGTGCAAGAAACCAGCAGTGGAGTAGGCAAATTGAATCACCGAATACAGAGGCAGGTGCGCCGACGCGGACGGGCGAAAAATTCCCGTTGGCTCAACATGGGGCTCGTGATGAGCAAGCGGTGGCTGAAGAAAGCACGGAAATATAATATGTGGTGAAGTAGTGTGGGTGCGGCGAGGATTCTCCTCGCCGCTTTCGTTTTTACACCTCCTCAACAGGTACAACGACCGGTTCCTTCCAAAGTCTTGAGCGAAGCGCCTTCCATGTTTCTCTTAATTCCTGATTTTTGAGAAGTACCAGAATACCAATCCATGCGATAAGTCCAAGGAGTCCCGCAAGCGCACCTTGGAGAAAAATTCCGAGGAACGTATTTATATTGAAAAGGTCATCAAAAATCTGCAGACCGAGGTACGCGACAACTCCTCCACCAAATGAGGCAAGGCTCGATTGCCACACAGTTACCGTGAGCGCAGGAGAAAAATCGGCAAAATCAATTTGGAACAGTGATAGCAAAACAATGGCATTGAGAAGTGCGCCAAGCGAAAAGCCGAGCGGCAACATCAAAACTCCTGCACCAGTAACATCATCAACGCGAAGTACATTCTCAACAAATTCTTCAAAGCCGATATGAGTGTTGAAATATTGGAGCAAGAGAAACGAAACTAAGACCGACGCAATTGAAGTAAATAGATTAACCGAAAGTGGCTTGCTTGTTTTCCCTGCCGCGTAATATCCGCGAGAAATGAGCAGGACGAGCGCTTGCGCGGCAATTGATACGACAAACAGCGCAAGCGCTGCGGCAGTAAGTCTCGTATCCGGCCAGTCGAATTGACCGCTTCCCAAGATTACACGAACGAGTTGTGCACGAAGCACAATCACAAACACTATCGCCGGAAACGACCAGAAAATAATGTGGCGCGCCGCAGCAACTATATTTTCAAAAAATGCTTCACGATTGCCTTCTGAAAAAAGACGAGCCAAAGTCGGAAAGGCAGCGACTGAATACGAGACACCAATTATCGTAAGCGGCACCGACTGCAGGTTGAATGCGAACGTAAAGACTGCAATTGATCCAGGCACAAGAGATGAAGCAAACGAAATGAGCGCAAGAAGTACGATTTGTCCGAGCGAAAGTCCGAGTGTTCGCGGCAAGGACGTTTTTACCACATTCATCATTTCCCGAATACGTAATTTTTGTATTCGGTATGGCAAGATGCCTTCTTGAATGAGGAACGGAACCTGAATCAAGAGATGAAGAAATGCGCCAAAGACCACACCCATCGCAAGACCACCAACTCCATACAAAGGATAGAGAAGAACGACACCGAGAATAATTCCAACATTGTAGAGAATAGGACTTGCGGAATAGAGAATGAATTTGTGATATGCCTGCGTAACGCCCGCAAAAAGATTCGAGAAACCAAGGAAGATTGGTTGCAGGAGAAGAATGCGCGTAAGCAAGAGAAGTTCACTTCCCCGCTCAAGATACAAAGTCGGAAATAACCACGAGAGTAGGAGCGGAGCGGCAATAAATGCGATCCCCGACACGATAACAATGAATATGCCGAAACATGTCGCAACATTTCCCATAAACACGCGAAGCGCTTCCTTATCAGTCAATCGTTCAGAAATAAACGGAATGATTACGTAGACGGATACAAGAGAAGCGACCGAGACAAAGAGAAAATCGGGAATCCTGAATGCGGCATAATAAATGTCGAGTGTTTGTCCTGCGCCGAAGGCGGATGCGAGCAAATGGTCACGAAGAAGCCCTAGTACTTGGGAGATCAGCGAGAAAATCGCCAACAGATACGCGGCCTCGTGGAGGCCGCGTATCTCTTTTCCCAAAAAACTGAAGAATCGTGTAACCATTTCCTACTGTGCCTCGTCCGTGGCTGGTTTTTGATCAGGAACCGGAAGTCCTTTCAAATCTTGTACTTTCGCTGCTGCGGTCTGGCTGAATGGCTCCTTGCCCGCGCGGAGATTTTCGAGAACGGTCTTTACTTCTTGATTATCCGGATTCAATTTTTCGATTTCGACAAACTGCGCGATTGCGTCATCCTTTCGTCCGGTCGCTGCGTATGAGAGACCCAGGAAGTAGCGTGCATTTGAGTAGTTTGGAGTGAGTGCAACTGCTCGCTCAAGCGCTGCGATTGTTGTCGTGTAATCTTTCTTGCTGTAGCGAAGGACGCCGAGCTGGAAGTACGCAACTGGATTTGTTGGATCAATCACCGTTGCTGCTGCGACTGCCTGCGAAGCTTCATCGATCTTTCCTTCATTGATCTGAATCTGCGAGAGGAGGAAGATTGCGTCGGTGTAATTATTTTTTTCCTGAATCGCCTTCGTCACATATTTCTCTGCTTCAGGCATGTTGTTGTTGACGACCGCGAGCTCTGCCTGATTCAAGTAGAGCGAAGGCGCGTGAGGATTGAGTGCAATTGCTTTTTCGTACGAATCAATCGCGTTCTCATATGCACCTTGGATTTTGAGCGGAACAACTGACTGATATACCTGTGCAAGTGCGAGCCAGTTTTGGTAATCATTTGGATCTACCTGCGTTGCAGATTGCGCTGCAGTTACTGCATTTCCAAGTGCTGCCTGGAACTGGTTGCGTACTTCATCGGGAGTCAAATTTTGCTGATTCGCAAGTTGATTGATCTTTGCGACATTGATCGCTGCAACGAGGCGATAGTATTCAGCCGATTTGTTGAAAGAAAGCGCGCGCATTACGTGCGTTTCTCCTACACTCAAATCCCCTACGGTATTGAGGGACGTAATTGCCGTTTGATAGTAACTGCTTGCGGCGTATGTTTCTGCGACTGAGAAAATTCCTGCAACACTTCCGAGGAATGCGATCGTGAGGAACAGAACTGCAAGGAATCCAAGCTTCGGTGTTTCAATAAATGAAATCACCCATTCTGCGCCTGCATTCACCAGTCTAAGAGATGCAACAAAGAGCGCGGTGAAGATAAACGCGAGTGCGAGCATTACCGGTCCTGGTGTGTAGAAGATTTGTGCGATCCAGAGATAGAGTGCGCCGACAAACGATGAAAGCGATAAGTAGTATGCGATTGGATCTTCGGAACCACCACGGAGGAGTGTTTTGAGACCAGTCCAAAGGAATGTACCGAAGAACAGAAGCCATGCGAAGATGCCGATGAGTCCCATTGTCGCAAGTGTCGATGGAATAAATCCAATGCCGCTCTGGAAATCAACATTCCAGAAGTTGGTTTGATTTACGCCATTTGGTTTATGGAGAAGCCATTCTTTTCCAAATGTGCCAGGGCCAGAACCAAAGAGGAAATTGTTACTGAGCGACTGTCGCGCGATATCGACGGTTGTCTGCCATGACGGACGAACTTCAACATATTGGATGTTCAGTGCATTTGAAATCGCAGTCTGGAGATTGGTACCGAAGATAATGAAGATGATTGCAAACGCGAGAACAATGAGCGAAGAGAATGACATGCCGGAAACCATCCGACCGCCACGACCAAATCCGTTGAACGAAATACTGTAGACGAATACACCGAGTGCTGCGATTCCAACGAGCCACCAAGTGAGATTGTAATCAATGACCGCGAGGAATATGAGGGAAAGGGTGATCGCCGCGGCAATAACCCACCGAAGCATTCCTTCAACACGAACAGCGAGGAGCGTGATAAGGGAAAGAATGATGATAAGACCGAAAAACAATGAGAGTGAATTCCAAGAACCGATCAGCGAACTTGTTTTTGAGGGGAGAACGCCAAGGGTAAATCCATCAGCGAAGAGACGGATGAGTTGGAGGAGTGCAAGCAGAATACCGCCGCCAAGGATGGCGAGATAATACTGGAGAATTTTATCCTTGGTTCTTGCAAATGAAATGACGACCGCAAAGAGAATAGCGAGAATCGCCATGAACACTGCTGAATCGCTTGAGATACCTTCTGCACCAACAAGAGAAAGTTGGACATTGCTCGAAAAAATTCCCGAAAGCAAGTACGCGAGCGGCAGAAGCCATACTGCGTAAAAGAGCATTGACCTCGGAAATCGTATTCTCCTCTCCTGCATGCGTCCAACAATGTACGCTGCGAGACCCGCAAGTGCGGCGAGAGAGATAAATGCGATCTTAGTAAACTGAAACGGAAAATTCGCAGAAGGAATGACAAAAAATGCCATCGCTCCTCCAGCGAGCGCGAGCGCGGTTGCAGTTATACCATCTATTAATGGGCTATGTGGACGTGCGATTTCATGGGAGAGAACTTCTCCTTCTTGGTACGACATACATTTTGATAAACGGAATAATGAAATCGACTTCCTATAGTGTACTAGAGGGTCGCCGTTCGATTCAAGATGTGGAAATGAACAAGATAGTGAAGTTATGAAATGAAAAAGGACTCAGTGAAGAGTCCTTTTTCATTTTTCGGTTCGTACCTATAAGCCGAATTCTGTGAGTTTCCGCGTTCGGAAACCTGACAGCTATTTATCTGGGATTGTTGTTGCCAACAACCTCAAGCGGCACTCTTCGGATTACTCCGAAGCACGGCCTTGCACGCAGGTAGGAATTTAGCCGTTTCACTCCCGCATTTCGGCGGAAATATCCCTTCAGGAATATCCTTATGGGGATTCTTCTCCTCTCGGATTAGACGTCTCTGCTCGCATCCCTGTGATTACTCACGACGGGCGTTACCCGCTACCGTCCTCCATATCCTTTCGGATATGGGCGTGTTCGGACTTTCCTCTCTATGTCTTTCGACGTAGAGCAGCTATCCAGTACGGACAGCTGATATTATGCCACGGAAAAAAATTAAGGCAAGTTATTCTGCGGCAAACGTGAATGTGGCAGAATCGCCTACTTTAATTTGATGCTCTTCGGCAAATCCGGAAACGACTTCGAGTACATACGTTGCATTCTCTTCTGGGGTGAAGACGGTTGGGTATGATTCAGGCGTTACATTTTTTTCGATATGCACAACATTCAAATGACCATCGAGCCAAATAATGTCGATCGAGAAATGCATGTCCGGCATCCAAAATCCGTACCGTCCAGCTACGGGAAAAATGAAAAGCATGCCGTTATTTGGAGAAAGTGATTTTCTGCCCGATAGTCCCTTCTCATGTTCGGCTTCGGAGGTGGCAACGTCGACAACCACTGAAACATCGTTGATTTTGAGTACCGCCTTAGGAAGCATCTGTGCTCCGCTACTTGAAGAAAAATAGTGCCACGCAAATCCTCCCGCGATAAGCACGAGGAAGATTGATGCAATTATTGTAAGTCGAGTGTGTGGAGACATGTCACCTCGTATCAACCGCTCCTTCTTTGAAATCGAGTGATGTTGAGTTTATGCAGTAGCGTTTTCCACCCTCTGCCGCTGGTCCGTCTTCAAATACATGTCCGAGATGTCCGCCGCAATTTTTACAGACGACTTCGACGCGATGCATTCCATGTGAATCATCATCACGTAGTTCGACATTTCCTTTTTCAACAACATCCGTAAACGATGGCCAACCGGAACCAGAGTCAAATTTTTGTGCCGATGAAAAAAGTGGCATGCCGCAGGCGACACACGTGTAAATTCCGTTTAAGTGATTGTTTACATATTCTCCGGTGAACGGCATATCAGTGCCGCGCTCGCGAAGAATTTTGTACTGCTCGGGTGTGAGCTTTGTCTTCCAGTATGCATCATCGTGTTTTTCAGTATCCATATTGTATGTAGTTAGATTTATTTAGTATCCCTATTTTACCATATATACATGAAGACGACCGCGTACGCGGTCGTCAGCAGGAATACATTTATCTGTCAGGAGGTTGTTGTATAGCATTCCCCGTCATGCCTCGGTCAATTAATGCCTCGAGAACGTCAGAATCCTCGAGACCTGCTACATATTCAGGTTCAGAACCTTCTCCTTGCGGTGGTCCGATATATTCTCCCCAAGGCTCACCCAAAGACACTCTTTTGTTCCCCGAAAGGGGCAGATCAGTTTCGCCAAAGCCATTCCGTGACATCACTTGGCCCTCGCGGCAACATTGCCAAAGAAACGATACACCCGATACCGAAAGATGCAATATCATGCGGTGCATAAAAAAGATTATTTTTTAGAATACACCAATATGCTATAACTGAGCGGCACGGAGGCGTCGCATAGCGGTCTAGTGCGCACGCTTGGAAAGCGTGTGAGGGTCAAACCTCCGAGAGTTCGAATCTCTCCGCCTCCGCAAATGTACCTTGTCTAATTAATAAAGCCGTTTATAGTTTGACTATGACAACGATAAATCCCTACATCAATTTCAACGGAAACGCCGAAGAAGCGTTCCATTTTTACAAATCCGTTTTCGGTGGAGAATTCGGTACGATTACTCGTTTCAAAGATATCGCAAGCGCCGAGTTTCCGGTATCTGAAAAGGAAGCAGATAAAATAATGCACATCACTCTACCTATCGGCAATAACGTCTTGATCGCAAATGACGTGCCAGAAAGTATGGGACGAGTAAATGAGAACGAAAATAGATCTAAGATTGCAGTTATTGCAGAAAGTAAGGAAGATGCTGACAGGATTTTCAACGGACTTTCGGTAGGTGGCACTGTTGAAATGCCAATGGCAGAAAGTCCTTGGGGCACTTACTTTGCAATGTTCAGAGACAAATACGGTATTGAGTGGACTGTGGAATTTGACCAAAAATAATTGAACGGGCAGTTTCCTGCCCGTTCCTCCCCAACAATTTCTGGATTATGCCGCCACTTTCTCTGGCGACTGTATCAATCGCTGTTCAGCTTCGAACACTCTAGCAAGCTTTTCGAGGGGCATTGGTCTGTAGCCCTGGTAAAATCCTTGGATCAATATTTCTCTGAAGCCAGCATCTGCCGCGAGACGCAATACCAACGCAAGATCTGTAAGAGTCTCGACACCTTCGACAACCGCTTCCATTTCCCTGACATGTGCCAGATTGAGATGCGCCATAAGACAGGGGGGTTGTTTAATCAGTGCCTGATCGAGTTTCACTATCGAGTGCGGAAGTTCCCACGCACGATTCCCTGCTTGTATTCCGAGGTCATCTATCGCAACTCGAATCCCTATACTTTCTAAGGTCTTCACCGTGTGAACCATCTCGGTTGAGATAGGTCCACGCTGTTCAGTGACCTCAATGATGAGTGAAGCGGATGACAATCCTACTTGCCAAAGCGCTTGCCCAACATTTTGCACCAATTCGGCAGAAAGTTGTTTGGGCGAAACATTCACTGCAACGGGAAATATATTGCCATGGACTTTTCCAAGCTCAGCAGAAGCCCTGCATGCATCGAAGAGTACGAATCGAGTAATTTCCTGAAGTCCTTCGACTCCGTTTGGATCGTTTTCAAGCTCATCCATCAGATCTTTGGGAAAGCGAGCACCGTCCGAACATCTTTCCCGAAGCAATGCCTCTGCCCATACGATCTTCGCAGATACAGGTCTCTTGGTAGTAGTGAACGCACGTATTGGCTGAAGATAGGTAGTACAATTCCCAAGTATCGTACAACCCCTCATGACTCATCCTTTCTGATTTGATGAACAGAGAACAGATCAAACTCTATATGAGACCATAGGATAAACGAGCGACTGGGTCAACTGATTTCCTATTCTTATTTCTTCCGCATCCAAAAACGTTTTGTACGCGCAAGTCGCTTCTGAAGTTTTTTATCTTTTCTTCGTAATCGACGAGCTCTGAATTTTTGCTTTTGTTCTTCAAGCTCTCTCCGAAGATTTTGTTCCAGCACTGCCGCCTTTTTCGAGGCACTCCATCCAAGTGTACTCAATATAATGTCGATAGTGAGTATGATGCCGAAAATAAAAATAAGTTGGCTTGGAGATACCCTTGGAGCAAGAAGAAACGTTGGCGTGAAGCTTGTCATACCGACCACGACATCCATTATTCGATTGGTTGGCGTCTCCTCGATCTTCGCAACTACCTCAAATAATTCGTAGAGAACTAACAAAATAAATCCGATGACAAACGACGGGGCGATTTCAAAATGAAAAAAATAAATAGTGAACGCAAGCGCGATCCCCGATAAAAAATGCGGCACGCTCCATAGATCAAGCCACTGCCCTTCCGCCCACATATCGGTTCGAACGAAGTTGCCGTGTCGATCGAAATACATTATTCAATTGTACTGGAGAAATAATTTCTCCGATATTATTTCTCCATATCGCGGAGTGCCGCAATGCGCGCCTGAACTGGCGGGTGCGTCTGAAAGAGTGTTGAAATTTTTTCTGAAAGCGATCCGCCGGGACCAAATGGGTCTGCGATAAAAAGATGTGAGGTTGCCGTATTTGCTTTGATCATCGGTCGGCCGTATTTAGAAATTTTTTCAAGCGCCGAAGCTAATCCTTCTGGATACCGCGTAAGAAGTGCCCCCGAAGCGTCTGCCAAAAATTCGCGCTTCCTCGAAATCGCAAGTTGAATAAGTGTCGCACCGATTGGCGCCAAGATAGCGAGTACGATTCCTACCACAAGAAAAATAGCCCCTGCACGACTGTCGTCATCTCTTCCTCGTCCGCCATACATCGTCATGCGTAGAAAAATATCGGCAAGAATTGCGACGAAACCTGCAAGTACAACCGCAACGGTTGAGACAAGCATGTCGCGATTTCCGACATGTGAGAGTTCGTGCGCAATAACGCCTTCAAGTTCAGTCTTTGAAAGAAGCGGCAAAATACCAGAGGTAACACACACAACCGCATGTTCAGGGTCGCGTCCAGTTGCAAATGCATTTGGTGCGGGATCTTCAACGACGTAGACTTTTGGTTTTGGAAGTCCTGCAGTAATCGCAAGATTTTCAACGATATTATGAAGATCGCGATAGCGAGTAGGATCAGCAGGCACCGCGCCAGTCATTGCGACAACTAATTTGTCTGAAAACCAGTAGCTTCCGATGTTCGTGACGACTGCGATTATGATTGCGATGTAGAGAATCATCTGATCGTTGTAGTACCACGAAAACGCGTAACCGATTGCAATTACGACAATGAGAAACGCTGCCATAAGCGTCCACGTTTTTCGAATATTCCTATCTTGGTAGGTGTAGAGTGTTGCCATGAATTATCATCCGGAAATAGTAACGAACAAAGAGATTAGAATTTTACCTCGACTGGATTTTTTGCCGCTGCGTCAGAATCGCCAAGTTCGAAGAGATCCATTTTTGAAAAATGGAAACTCGATGCAATGACATTTCCTGGAAATGATTCGATTGCGGTGTTGAGATCACGGACATTGCTGTTATAAAAGCGTCTTGCCGCCTGGATTTTATTTTCGGTGTCGGAGAGTTCACTCTGAAGCGCAAGAAAATTCTGATTCGCTTTGAGATCAGGGTACGCTTCCGAAATTGCAAAGAGTGATTTAAGTGTTCCGGAGAGCATATTTTCTGCGGCGCCTTTTTCTGCAGGCGTTGATGCTTGCATTGCGCGTGAACGTGCTTCAGTTACTTTTTCAAATGCACCTGATTCATGTGTCGCATATCCTTTGACCGTATTTACCAAATTAGGAATGAGATCATACCGGCGTTTGAGTTGAACATCGATGTCTGCCCACGCTTCCTTAGTGCGATTTACGAGCCGCACGAAACCGTTGTAGGCAATAACCGCCCAAAGGAGTGCGAGAACGACGACGGCAAGAATTATGTATAGAGGGCTCATAGAATGAAATATTAAGAATAGTACCAGTATTATACCAGTGATTTTTGTTTTTTGAAGAGTCTCAAAAAATTTGTAAAAAGATACCCGAGGCGCGCAGCGCGCCTCGGGTAATGATACTAGCTTGAGCATACTTTAACTGCTCGGAGCGTCGACGGGAGTAGTGCATTCCTCTGAACTGGGAGATCTCCTGCAAGCTTCACTATGAAGTACTAAGAGGAAAAGCTCCTGCCGATCGAGACGTTTTTCGGTAGCTACTTTAAATGCCTCCAGAACGAGAAGTCTGCCTTGAACGCTCGGGTCAATTCTAGCCGACTGCTTTAGAGCCACGAAGTTGTTTTCGAGAAGCGTCATTCGCGCCTCTATATTCTTCCGCCAAGCATCAGTTGTTGCTGGGGGCGAATCAGGCTGAGACGCTACATTAAAGAATGCATCCACCGCATCGGGGTCAACCGCGATTGGGTATTCACGGCCATCCTGAAATACCGTTGCCGACAATTTTTCCCATTCCGCTGGGGTAGCATCGGGATACATCGTGCATCTTGTCGCATCGATGCATTGATCGATAGTGTCGATACCCTTTGCCAAGAGGTTGTTTTCTTTAGCAAATTGACACACTTTTGAAACCCAGTCACCCGGGTGAAATGGATATTGCTCCATCGCGGGAATGGTGACTTGAGCACATGGCAAATTACTTGCCGAGACAGCACCAGAGATTGTCACGCAGGAAGCGAAGAGAAGACAAGCAAGGTTGCGAAACATGGCTTAGACTCCGTTGCTAAGGATATCTGCCAGCGTAGCAGAGACGATTCTCGGTGATTTATACTACAGTTTGTTAAAAAATCAATGGCTGCCATCTTAAAAAGAAACGCTCGGAGCCGTTGCCAGCTCCGAGCACAATCAAGAAAATCTATTACGATCCCAGCTTCCCCCAATTAGGATGGCTTCCGCCGCATCTTTTATTGGCGCAGTGTCGCCCACCCCCGCTAACGCGATTGTCGATATCAATACCTACACGACTCGAACCGCCCGAACCTCCCTTACCACCATGGGCAGTATTGGAGTTATTGTTTTCGTTCGAAGCATTGGCATCTCCGCCATCTGCGGAACTGCCGCTCGTTACATTCGTGTCCCCTCCGCCAGGCAACTGCCGTGCCGCGAGCACTTCACCTACGGCAGTCACCGCAGCATTGCCAAGTTGTGAGAAGGGCGCAGCCGTTGTTCCAGCAAACGGTGCAAGAGCGACGCAGGTATCTTCTTCAGTGACCTGGTAGGCTTGTCGCTCAGCATTCCACACCGGCATCTTGCCGCACTGAAAATGATTGACGACGGTGACATCGGCGCCAGTAATCCCCCGTTCGGTAGTGACTACTGCGACCACATGCTGAGAGGGTGTCAGTGAGATACTTTGGCTGTCCGTCCCCATGCAGCTTGCAAGAAGCGGCGCGAGGAAGAAAAGCGCGATCAAAGATCTTGGCATCGTTGTCATTAGTCCGATTCCTTCCTAGTCACAGACCGTTACGGGAGTTGTTGGAGAAGTGCCTGCCATTCCGCAAGCATCACTGTAGTTCCCGAAATAGTACGTACCGCTTCCCACTCCGCATGCCGCACCGCTCGGTGGGGCTGGTGTTGGTAGAATGCGGCAGTTTTTTTGGACAGCCGATACTTCATGCATTATCGGGTTCAGGCAAGAGAGACTTACCCACCCGACCTCGCGTCCGGTATTGTCGAGAGCGACGAGAACTTGCTCGCCATCTTTACACGAACGGTTCCAGGCGCTGACGTTGTTGTCATTGTCGAGACGCTGAATCCCGCCAGAGAGAAGTTTGTCGGTGCATGACACCACCTTACCCTGTGCGAAAAACTGCGCCCAGTCGCTCGCGGAATAATTTTCTCCACTTGCTTGATTGAGGGCAACCGCGTACTGGTCGGAAGTGACTCGAAGTTGACCCCCGTCTCCCCGAAGCGAGGAAACGACTATACCGCTTGAATATTTTCCATCGCCCTCTTTGGCAAAAGGATGGTAGGTTGCCGCTTCCACCTGACTTCCGATAAGAAGCGAGGGGAGGAGACAGAGCATTGGTCGCATGTGACCTCACATAGTTGAACAGACTTCGGATACTTTGCCATAAAGCAGATTTGCGTGCTTTAAAAATATGTGGTGTAAAAAATGAGTTGACAAAGCCTGATTTGAGGCGTACAACCCGCATAGGATAACAGCTCGGGACAACTTCGATGCGTACATCCATCTTCGGTATCATCATGCTGCTTGTTGGTACATCGCTAGGTAATAATGACGCACCTACTCCGAATCCTTTTATAGTAGAAGCGGTTGCAAATACCAATGAGTCTCCGACAAAGCCATTGTCAGATAACGGATGCAACGAAGCAAAGCTCGCATCGTTCACGACCGACAACTGGGAACATAGTGTGGGACGATGGATGCCCACAAGTATGGCGCAGGCCTTTAAGGAAGATGTTTTTATCCGCTTCTCCCGGAATCAGTGGGAGATCGAGGAGCGTGATCGCCTTCGACTCTACATCCAGGGCTTCGGTGTGGATGCGTACCCCCACTGGGAATTTCATGCAGACACAGGTCGCGAGGTGTGGAATGTGATGGCGACGTTTGACGACACAATGCTCGCCACGTTCATGCCGAACTGCTACCGGCCGAATTATGTGTACGTCGTCATGTACGCTTTCGGATATCCAGAACATCAGCGAGCGAAGTGGGAATACACTGCTCCAACGGTTCCATGGCCGAAGGATTCCACCGATTACACCCCGTTCAGCATCGGCGTATCAGTCTACTTAAATTTCGGGTAGCTGAGCCTCAGAGTTCTAAATCCCCGTGCGGCCAGAGGCCGCACGGGGATTCTCTTTTTATGTTTTATTTTTGGAATTTTTAATATTCCATTCCGTCCATGCCTCCGCCTTGTGGCATTTGTGGTTTCTTTTCTTCTGGTTCTTCGGCAACGGCAACTTCGGTCGTAAGAAGAATCGCAGCGGCAGATGCGGCGTTTTGTACACCCGAGCGAGTTACTTTTACTGGATCGATAATTCCTGACTGCAACATGTCGACGAATTCGCCGCTTGCCGCATCGAACCCACTTACTCCTTTATCGGAAGAAACACGATCAACAATCACCGCTGCATCGTCTTCGTGTCCGGCGTTGAATGCAATCTGATGAAGCGGAGCTCGTAGTGCGTTTAGAAGAATCGTGTATCCAGTTTCAAATTCAACATCACTTCTCTTTGCCGACGCGGCCTTTCCTTTTGACTCAGAAAGTTTGCGAGAAACCTTTGCAAGCGCGGCGCCTCCTCCCGGTACAATTCCTTCATCGATCGCGGCCTTTGTCGCGTTAACTGCGTCTTCGATTTTGAGCTTCAAATATTTCATTTCAGTTTCGGTTGCAGCACCGACGCGAATCACCGCAACGCCGCCCGAAAGCTTTCCGATCCGCTCTTGGAGTTTTTCTTTGTCGAATTTCGAATCGGAACTTGCGAGCTGGCTTTTGAGTTCCTTCACGCGCGCATCGATTTCTTTTTTGCCGCCTTTGCCGCCGACAATTGTCGTCTTGTCTTTTTTAGAAACAACACGAGCTGCGCGACCAAGAAGCGCTGGTGTTGCTTTGTCGAGTGTGTGTCCCGTTTCTTCCATCACGACCGTCGCACCAGTAACAACCGCAATATCCTGAAGCATTTCTTTTTTACGATCTCCATAACCCGGTGTCTTCACTGCAAGTACATTGAATGTGCCGCGAAGTTTGTTGAGAACAAAGGTCGTGAGCGCTTCACCGTCGACATCATCAGCAATGATGACGAGTTCCTTCTTTCCGGTCTGCACGAGTTTTTCAAGAAGCGGCAAAATCTCTTGGATTGATGAAATCTTTTTGTCGGTAAGAAGAATCGGCACGTCGCGATATTCCGCTTCCATGCGTTCACCATTCGTGATCATGTACGCTGACACATACCCCTTATCAAATTCAAGTCCTTCAACTACTTCGGTTTCAACACCGATTGCTTGTGATTCTTCAACCGTTACCACGCCGTCTTTGCCGACTTTTTCAACGGTCTCTGCAATCTTTGCGCCGATTTCTTCTGATTCTGCAGAAATAGTCGCAACCTGTTTGATTTCGTCTTTGGTTTTGATTGGCTTCGCCATCGACTTCAATTCTTTCACTACATCCCCTGCTGCTTCCTCGATGCCACGACGCACCATCATTGCGTTCGCACCCATTGCCGTGCGGCGATAGCCTTCAGAAATAATTGCTTGGGTGAGTACGACTGCGGTTGTCGTACCGTCACCTGCCATGTCATTGGTTTTAGTGGCGACTTCTTTCACGATTTCCGCGCCCATGTTTTCAAATTTGTTTTTGAGCGTGATTTCTTTTGCGATTGAAACGCCGTCGTTGGTCACCGTTGGACCGCCGTATCCTTTGTCGAGGGCAACGTTCCGTCCACGTGGACCAATCGTTACTTTTACTGCATTTGCAACTTTATCGACACCAACTTTAAGGGCCTTTCGTACGTCCTCGTCAAAAATAATTTGTTTTGCCATATTCCGAATATTATCGTTCTGCTAAATTTATTTGATTATGCCGATCAAATTGCTTTCTGAAACCAAAAAATATTCCTTGCCTTCAAATTCAATCTTGTCGCCCCACTGAAAGAGAACTTTCTGTCCGATTTTGACGCGAACCGGATGCACGACTCCCTTATCGTCACGATGTCCCTCTCCTACTGCAACAACTTCTCCGCGATCGGTCTTATCTTTTGCCGCAGTATCAGGAATGATGATGCCGAACGCAGATTTCTTTGCCATCTCTTCTTCGGTGAATGGGCGGATGAGTACTTTTTCTCCGAGTGGTTGAATACCGATCGAATGGTGAGAAACGGTGGATGATTTTGCCACTATTTTCTTTTTTGGAGCAGATTTTTTAGCGACCTTTTTGACTGATTTCTTTTTCATATATTTTGTGCCCCAAGAGGGATTACCAATAAATTATTATTGTGAAGGCATCATTATAGTGTAGCCGAGTAAACGATACTATTGACTCGAGTGTATTTTTAGTGTTTTGTGCAGGAAGTAATGCTCCTCAGTTTTGAGAGCATCATGAGGGAGGTGTTCGGATGCCGGATACGGTTACTGATACTAAGCATAGGGTCAACGATGCGGACCGGCATGTCGCCGTGCGCATACGCCAGCGACGTAAAGAGCTACGCCTTAGCCAACAGATGTTGGCAAATTTGATAGGTGTCTCCTACCAACAGCTGTGCAAGTATGAGAAGGGTATCAACCGAGTTGCGGTCGGTCGTTTGCTCATAATTGCACATGCGCTTGGAGTAGAGGTAAGTTATTTCTACGAAGGATTGCCAAAAGGCGGTCTGACCGGAGATCAGCAACAATTGAAGAGGCTTCTCGCTGATTTCACGGAAATCCCCAGCCCGCAGCACAGACGAGCACTTGTGAGATTTTGCAGTCAGCTTGCAGAGACGAGGGAATGAGATGGCAGACGGAGAGTTTGTTCTCCTGATTGTTGGAGTATCGATACTCCTTAGCGGAGTTGATGTCTACCTCTGGCTTCGAGAACGAAACAGGGCATGGAAAATCCTCGATGCTTTGTATCAGGCTCAGATGGACGCTTGGGCAAGAACCTACATGTGAGGACGGTGGAATGGACCCGCGCGAAACGCGGGTCATCCTTTTTTATACTGCTTGCGAAAAATCGACCCTTTGCTATACTCAAAAACGCATGGAATTTCTGAAGGGCGCACTGCCCTACGTACAGATCGTAATCTCCATTCTCCTCGTCGCATCGATCCTGCTGCAGCAGCGCGGATCGAGTCTCGGAGGAGCATTTGGTGGTGACAACTTCAGCGCGGCTTTTCACACTCGCCGCGGACTCGAAAAAAACCTCTTTCAGGCATCAATAGTGCTTGCGGTTTTGTTTGTCGCCTCTGCATTCCTTGCACTCATTCTTGGATAATATTCCGCGGATAATCCGCGTTCGTCTTTTTTGACCCTCACCAATGTAGTTCGTCATGAATTCTCTCTGGCATAAGGCTACTTCGAGCGAGTATCGACTCCTCAAAGAAGATCCTGTCAAAAATATATTTACTTCCCTATCTCCCGCCGAGCGCGTTATATTCGCTCTCTTGTTCGTCGTTTTTTTCCTAAGCTCACTCACCCTTCTTGCCCGCGCAAATCGTGCCGTCATGGTTGAGATCCCCGCAAGTGGCGGTACTCTGACTGAAGGCATCATCGGCACTCCTCGTTTTATCAATCCACTTCTGGCAATCTCGGATGCTGATCGCGATCTTTCTGCACTTATTTATTCTGGTTTATTTCGTGTGGATGACACGGGCAATCTTGTTCCCGATCTTGCAGAATCGTACAAGGTATCACCCGATGGACTCACCTATGTCGTAGAGATCAAAAACGACGCTACTTTCCAAGACGGCACTCCGGTAACCGCAGACGACGTTGTTTATACGATATCGCTTGCAGAAGATCCAAGTCTTAAAAGTCCGCGGCGCGCCAATTGGGATGGTGTTGAAGTTACCAAGGATAACGACCAAAGCGTCACATTTACTTTGAAACAACCGTACGCGCCGTTTCTCGAAAATCTCACGATGGGAATTTTGCCATCGCACTTATGGAAAGCAGTAACGCCTACCGAATTTCCATTTAGTGAGCTCAATGTCGAGCCAGTTGGCTCCGGTCCATACAAAGTTGCGGGAGTAGTCCGAAATAGTTCGGGTATCCCAACCGAATACACACTTCGCCCATTCCGAAATGCAGTCGGTGGTGTGCCGTATATCGGTTCAATTGTATTTCATTTCTATGAAGATGAAGCTGCGCAGATTCATGCGTACGACATTGGCGACACTGACGCAATCGGTGGACTCTCTCCAGACAATTTGCCTGCAGTCACAAGGGTCGGCGGCGTCACGACACGGAGTCCTCTCCCGCGCGTATTCGGACTTTTCTTAAATCAAAATCAGAATCCAGTATTTGCTGACACAAATGTTCGTGCCGCACTCGATATTGCCGCTGATAAACAAAAAATCGTCGATACCGTTCTTCATGGATACGGCGCACCAATTGAAAGCCCATTTCCCCCTGGTACGCTTTCGGGAATTACCCTTCCAGAAAACCCGCACGGTGACAAAGAAGCAGCACTTGCACTTCTTGCAAAGAGTGGATGGACGTATTCGACGACTACGAAGATGCTTATGAAGGGCAAGGGAGCAAAGGCGGTGCAGATGAAATTTGCTGTCGCCGCACCAAATACTCCTGAGCTTAAGACAGCGGCAGAATATTTGGTGCAAGATTTTACAGATCTTGGAATAGATGCTACCGTCAAAGTATTCGAACCGGGCGATTTGAGTCAAAACATCATTCGTCCGAGAGATTACGAAGCGCTCTTCTTTGGCGAAGTCGTAGGACGAGAATACGATCTCTTCGCGTTCTGGCACTCAAGTCAACGCATTGATCCGGGACTCAATATTGCGCTCTACGCAAACATCACCGCAGACAAACTGCTTGAAGCAGCAAGACGAGCGGAAAATGAGAGTGACCGCACCGATTCCTATCTGCAATTCGACGCACTCTTCAGAGAAGAACATCCTGCGATTCTGGTATACGCTCCGGAATATATTTATCTGATTCCAAAGTCCTTGAAGGGCCGAAGTGGTGGAACAGTAACGACGCCAAGTGACCGCTTCAACAATATTCGTGAATGGTATATCGAGACGGAATGGGTATGGCCGATTTTCGAAAAAATCAACCTTCGCAAATATTTGCCGTTTTAAATCGTATCTACAATTACTAATGTAAACGCGGCTCTCGAAAAAATGTGAGAGACGATAATTAATATCATGATGGAAAGACAACACAGAGCTGGTAGCGGCCCACGTCGCTCTATCCGCAGCTTCCGCAGAAATGACACTCCGCGCCCACAAAGTGGCGACGGCGTTTCACCTGCCACAAGAGATCACGGCACACCTTCCATTTCTTCACCAAGTAATCGTCCTCCACGAAGTTCGAGACCGTTCAATCGAAATAACGGACCGAGAAACGATTCGCGCGGGAATTCTCACGGAAGAAATTCTGGCGGCTATCGCGGCGGATCACCCCGTGGCGGCAGATCACATCGCCCACCACATCGAATGGAGCAAACTTCACATACCTATGTGAATACGCGAGAAGATACCGGTGCACCAATTCCGCCAATCGGAGATTCAGTTCGAATCATTCCACTTGGTGGCGTTGAAGAAATCGGACGCAACATGACGGCAGTCCAGTACAAAGATGACATTGTCGTTATCGACTGCGGTTTCCAATTCAAGGAAGACGAAACGCCTGGCATCGATTACATTTTGCCAAACACCAAGTACCTCGAGGACAATAAGGAAAAAATTCGCGCGATGGTTATTACGCACGCGCACCTCGATCACATCGGCGGTATTCCCTACATCATGGATTTAATCGGTAATCCACCGATTTATACAAGAAACCTGACCGCGATCATGGTCAAAAAGCGTCAGGCAGAATTTCCTCACCTCACCCCGCTTGACCTTCGCGTTGTCGAAAAAAATGAACGTATCACTTTAGGTGGACTCAAACTCCGATTCTTCTCCGTTACCCACACGGTTCCTGATTCGATGGGTGTCATTGTTGATACTCCCTACGGCGCTGTCGTGACTCCAGGCGACTATAAACTCAATCACACTGACGGCGTTCCTGCAGAAGCAGAAGAAAAAGAATACGCAAAATTCAAAGATGAGAATGTACTTCTCATGATGTGTGATTCGACCAACATTGAAAATCCAGGTTTTTCAACGCCGGAATGGATGGTCAATGAAAATCTCGACAAAATCATTCGCGATATCAAAGGTCGCCTCATCATCGGCACTTTTGCATCCCAACTCGAGCGCATAATCGGTATCATCAAAATTATTGAGAAATACGACAAGAAGCTTGCGCTCGAAGGCCGTTCGATGAAAACAAATATCGAGATTGCAGAACTTGCCGGCATATTCAAGCCGAAGCGCGGCACGATCATTTCCTCAAGCGAAGTTGATAATTATCCGCCGGATAAAGTCGTGGTGCTTGCAACCGGTGCTCAAGGTGAAGAGTTTGCGGCGCTCATGCGCATGGCAAACAAGCAGCATAAGATGCTCGCAATAAAAGAAGGCGACACCGTGCTTCTCTCTTCTTCAATCATTCCAGGAAATGAAAAATCGGTTGAAAAACTCAAAGACAATCTTGCTCGCCAAGGCGCGCGCATCGTCCACTACCGAACGAGCGAAGTCTATATTCACTCAACCGGACACGGAAATCGCGGTGAAATCGAATGGCTCCATAAAAAAATCAAGCCGAAGTTTTTCGTACCCGTTCACGGCAATCATTATCGACTCAAACTCCACGCAGATCTCGCCTTCCAAATGGGAACGCCAAAAGAAAATATCATCGTGCCAGATAACGGCAGTGTGATTGAAATTCAGGATGAAGGAGCGAAGATTGTCGTCCTTAAGGAAAAAGCGCCATCAAATATCCGCATGGTGGATGGTTTCTCAGTCGGTGACATGCAAGAGGTGGTGATCCGAGATCGCCAAGTACTCGCTGAAGACGGAATGTTCGTCATCATCGCAATGGTGAATCTCAAGACTGGGAAACTCAAGAAATCGCCAGATATAATTTCCCGCGGCTTCATTTATCTTCGTGAATCACAAGATTTGCTTCAACAGACTCGCCTCCTCGCAAAGAAAGCGGTTGAAGATGTGACTGAAGGAATGAATCCAATCAACTTCGACTACGTGAAGAAGAATTTGACCGACTCAGTTGGCTCATTCCTCTTCCAAAAGACCAATAAACATCCAATTGTGATTCCGGTGGTACTTGGAGTGTAGCGCTTGATTAAGCGATAAAATCTCGGTATAACCAAACGAGTGTCAACAAAGGAGGTCAGTATGCCTACCGGTATTGTCATTGATTCCGCATCGGAAGGATTTACCCTTCACTGCTCACGAGATCAAGGATATACGGTGCATGTGTTGAGAGGAGCTCGTATACACTGGCAAGGTCCTCGTTTTGAAGTAATGGAAAGAGAAGACGTGATTGTGGTGCGTCTGGGATACCCTCACTTCGAAGAAGCTCAGGCTTTTGCCGAACGATGTGCTGAGATATTAGGTACCGGCTTCATCCCAGGAAGCGACGACGCCCCATCTCATCACCCTGTCTGATCGCCCGCAAGTTTTCGTGAAGGAACCGCTTCGCAAGTCTTGCGGGCGGTTTTCTTTTTAGAATGACTGTTCGTGCTACGATTATTTATATGGATCTTCTCCGATTTCGTTTGAACGGACCGCTTGGTTCTCTTTTCTTTGCGACATTCTTCTTGGCGCTCCACATTTTTTCAGTCATTTATATCAACTCGAGCTTTCTCTCGAGGTTTGCCACTACCGAAGTAGTCGGCATTTTTTATCTTCTTGGCGCGATCATTTCTATGGTTGCCCTTACCTTTGCACCTCGAATCCTCCGTGCTATCGGCGTATTTTCATTCACCGTAATTCTTACAACAATTGAAATTTTTACCGTCCTCTCCTTCGCATCCTCGGTAAATGTGTATATGGCTGGCACATTTTTCATCGGGTATTGGGTGGTGACCATTCTCCTTCTGTATTGTCTCGATATTTTCATCGAAGTCTCAATGCAAGGCGAAGGAGAAACGAGCATTGTCCGTGGTGCAGTTCTCACCATTGCGAATGGGGCGCTCTTTTTTTGTCCCATTCTTGGTGGAATTTTGGTCGAAAATATCGGATATTTCAGCGCCTACGCACTTGGCTCCCTCGCACTTGTGCCATTTGTATTTACAATCATTCTCCGCTTCCGACGATTTACGGATCCGGTGTATCCAAAAATTTCAATCCGTCGTGCATTCTCCCGTATCGGCGAAGTGCCGCGTATGCGAAGCATTTTTCTATTTCATTTCTTACTCCGCATCTTTTTTTCAGCGACTGTTGTCTATATTCCCCTGTATCTTCTGCAGATGGGATTTTCGTGGGGTGAAGTCGGCATCATTCTTTCGATGATGCTCGTTCCACTGGTTCTTTTTGAATTTCCAATCGGGGAACTTGCTCAAAAATCCTCAGAGCGCATTCTCTTCGGCGTTGGACTTCTGATTTTGGCTTCAGGTACTGCCGTCCTTGGAGCTATCTCGACAAGTAGCATCGCCCTTTTTGGTCTCGTTCTCTTTATCGCCCACAGCGGTGCGGGAATGATCGAAGTGGTGTCTGAAAGTGCATTTTTTAAACGAGTCGGAGGCGCTGACGCTGATCTTATTAGCTTCTTTAGAATGCTTCGCCCAATTGGATATATGTTTGCACCACTTGCTGGTGCGATACTTATTCCCGCCGTTGGATACAGCGGATATTTTATCGGACTCTCTCTACTTCTCTACCTCGGGTCTGCAATTGCATTTAGCGAAACAGAAAATTAGCCGAGTCGGATCGTATCCTTCTTTTTTGACACAAGCCCTTCCGCAATTAGATTTGTAAGTTGTACTTTTGCACGAATGAGATCTTCGCTCGCGCTCTTCAGTAACTTTTTTTCTTCAAGAGGATTTTCTTTGAGCAATTTCAATATTTTTCCACGAATCTGTCTATCCGACCCCTCGAAACGTGATTGCTTCGTATATGAATGACTTCGATGGTTTATTCGAATTCCCGAACGTTTCAGACTGGAGCCATAATCCATGAGCGCCGAATACCATTCGCGCGGTGCCTCACCGACAATCAATTTTTCAAGAAGTGGAAATAATTCAGCGTCTGATACTTTTTCTGTATTCGGGAAAAAATAATGCGTGAGACTTGTCCGAATATTTGTTTCAATAAAAACTGCTGGTTTGTTAAATGCGAAAGCGCGAACTGCGCCTGCAATATAGGGACCGACTCCCGAAAGCGTCCGGAGACCTGATTCTTCCTTCGGAACCTTTCCTCCAAACTTTTCAACAATCTGCTTCGCCGCTACGTGGAGATGTTTTGCGCGGCGATTGTACCCAAGTCCTTGCCAAAGAACTAACACTTCTCGAAGCGGCGCGTTTGCGAGTGCTTCTACAGTTGGAAATGCTTTGATAAAGGCGTTGAATTTGGGAACTACGCGGTCAGTCTGTGTTTGCTGAAGCATCACTTCAGAGACAAGAATTTTGTATGGATTAGTCGTTTTTCTCCATGGAAAACTACGCCGATTTTCTCGATAGTATTTTTTGACCACAACTTTAAACTTCTTAGTTTCCAAACTCACTACAGCAGATTACTTGGAGAGCAATCCCTCTGCAAGGAGCGCCTTTCGAACCTCGACGTACCAAACGGCGTAACCGTCCGCACTCGGATGGAATGAGTCAGTTGCAAAATACCTTTTTGGATCAGTGAGGAAAATATCTGTTTCTCGTGGTCGATAGAGATCGATATAGTGAATGCCGTCTTTCAGAGATTCGTCCAAAAACATTTCTCGAACCAACAGCGTGCGGTTCGTAAAAATAGCGCCAAAAGGATGTGGGAATGCTGGTGCGAAACCCACACTTCCCGATGACATATGGAAAACTGCCTTCCCCGATTTCTTCGCTTGTACGTAGAGCTCTTTCAATTCAAAGCGGAGCCGATCGATATTAGTAAAGTGTGTAACATCATTTGCACCAATTTGAAGCAGTACGATGTCGAATGAATTTTCGGAAACACCATCAAACTGCCTGAGCGCGTCGTGCACGACGGCTCCAGAAACCGCATGATTTTCAATGTATGCATCTGGAAAATCCACGCCGAGCCTCCCTGCAATCGAATGTTCAGGCACGTCGCTTCCTACTCCAACACCGGTCGAGTCTCCAATTACCAAAATACGCGGCGAACCATGTTCCACTTTTCGTTCAAATGGATGTGCGAGACGAATAAGCTCTCCCGTACCGCTCCAAAATATTTTTGAAGCTACATACAGTACGTAGAGAATTACAAATAGAAGTATGCATATGAAGAAATATTTCATCGTCTTGGTATCACAATTCGTACACGACGTCTTTTCGTTCAACTACCACTTTCCAACCATTTCGCTTCGCGTGCTTGTAGAGCAGCGCATTTGGATTAAAGCAAATTGGTTTTTCTACCATTTCCAAAAAAGGAATGTCGCCGTCAGTGTCTCCAACACCAACAGAAGCTTCGAGCGTTAGATTTTCCTTTTCAACCGCACGCTTCACAATATTTGCTTTGTTTGCAATTAAGTGAAGATTTTCAATTTCTCCCGTAAATCGTTCATTGGGACCGACTTCATAAATACGACCGTACACTTTGTCGAAGCCAAGATGTTTGGCGAATCCTTCGACAATCAGTTTGGGAGATTGAGAAATAGCGAGTAGATAATAATCCTTTTCTTTGAGCTCGCTGACCAAATCGCGCGTATAGCGATAGACGCGATCTTTTTCACGTGCGATGGTGAGTTTTGCGGCACGTTCCATATCTTTGAAGTGAACGCCTTTCACATGCTCCATGAAAGTTTCGACAAGTGCGTTTATATACTCGTCATAATGCCCTTTTCGTTCGTGCCACTTACGGTATTCACGCTCATACTCATTTCGTGCGGAAACTGGGAAAAGTTCTTCTTCGACGAGTACATCAACAAGCTCAATAATGAGCGACGAGCGAAAAATTGTTCCGTCAATATCAAAGATGGCTACTTTTCGTTTTTTCTCCATATCGTTCCGTGAGATTTTACTTTCGTAAGCGCAACATCAATCGGTTTTCGGTGAATAAAACGAGACGGCGTACGATATCCTGCCAGCCCTTTTCGTTTTGCCGGATTTCCGAAATGCTTCATACCACTAGTGTACTCCCTCCAGTTATTTTTTAAACCGCTGCCCCGCGGGCGGATATATTTTTATAAGAGGATCGTTCGAAACATCATACTTTCGTGCTGGTGCTATTTTTCTGCCATATTCAATCGCAAGATGGGTGAAGAGGAACCAATCTTTTTGCGGAATAATACGCATCAAATCCTGTTCAATTTTGTGGACATTTTTAGGGTGATCGGTTAAATCGAATCTAACCGCAAACCGCCAAACATGAGTATCGACTGCGATTCCTTCTGCAATGCCATAGAGATTTCCAAGCACAACATTTGCAGTTTTTCGCCCAACACCCGGAATCGTGATCATCTCCTCAATCGTTCGAGGGAGGACTCCTCCGAACTTACCTTTGACCACTTTTGCCGCCGCTAAAATATTTTTTGTTTTATTTCGATAATAGCCAGTTTTGAAAATATCTTTTTCAAATTCGCGTGGTTTTGCACGAACATAATGATCAAGTGTTGGATATTTTTTGAATAATGTCTTCGTAACGATATTGACGAGCTTGTCAGTCGACTGTGCAGAAAGTTCAACTGCCACCAATAATTCAAATGGTGTTTGGTACTCCAAAATTGTTCCGCCACTCTGAAAAAGCGATTTCAATTTTTTGATGAGTGATTTTATCCTTATTTTGCGCGCTCTTTCACTATCCACAATTGTATTGAATTTACTTGACAGGATTGTAGCACAGGAATACACTGTAGGAAGTTCTTTGAGATTAGTGATGGTTTTTTGATTCTTTGGAATCTAATTCGACCCACTGATTGTCTGGATTATTCCTTTCAATCATAAGTCGATTCGCTTCCTTGAATCACCATTCCCTCATCTATTTCTCTTGTTCATTTTTTTGGTCTTCGGACCACCCTATTCACTGGCTTCACGATTTTCGTGGAGCTGGTTTTAATTTGGGTTTTCAACAATACAAATCAAAAACATAATTGCCGCCAATTTTTTGGCGGCAATTATGTTTTTGACCTCTAGGATTTCTTATATAGACGATTCGTGATGACTATTCCTGGTTTTCCACCACAAATATCCTTTTACAGAGAGTGCGCCGAGAGAGGCAGTGAAGAAGAGGAAGGATGCTAGTCCGCCAAGAACTGGAACCACGCTGATTAGTGCAAGAACAAATGTACCGAGAAGCGCCCATTTCCAGTTGGTTCGAATTTCTTTCTTCCACCAGTTAGAAAGGAATGCACCAACTAAGATACCCGCATATATTTTTGCAACGATAAGGAGTGCGATGTAGGCAAGGAGGAGTATCGATCCTGGCAGTAATCCAACCAAGGTCACCATAGCGACGACCGCAAGAACTGGTGTTGCAACTAACACTGCAAATCCAATAAGAAAGGTGCTTCCAAAGCGAGTAACTCCTCGCTCCATAATGATGTGTGTACATGCAGGAAATGCGAGAACGGCGATAATACTTGAAAGACCCAGTCCGCCCAGCATCATGAGGAAGAATGCACCGAGGATAACGGCAAGAATTGCAGGTGCACCTTTCTTCGGAGCTGCAGGCGCGTCATATTTCACCTCTCCACGAACTGCGCCGTCTCGAATCGTGAGTTCTTCTGGAGCGCGATAATGGAAATATCCGCCGATAGTTCCTGTTGTTCCAAATTTGAGACTTTGCCCTGCCTTCACATCAACATTCCCTTTAACTGGACCTTCGAGTGAAATCGAACCGCCGGCTACTTTGACATTGCCATCAACAGCACCATCAAGCGCGATATTTCCTCCAGCGATAAGCACATCTCCTCGAACTACCGAACCCGCAAGAAGATGCACCGTGCCACCAACAATTACGACGTCGCCGTTTATGGTATTACCAATTGTTATAGTGCCGCCTGCGACTCGCGCGTCTCCAGAAATTGGCGAGAGAATATCAATCGTGCTTCCACCAGCAAGTACATCGCCAACGACTGCACCGTTAACCAGAATTTTATTTCCACCGAGAACCGTGTCTCCAAGCACACTTCCAAGAATCGAGACATCTTTTCCGGCAGCATATACGTTACCGGTAATATGCTGATCATTTGCGAGCGTATAGTGCTCTCCTGCTGAGATAGTGGCGGCATTTGCGGATAAACCGAAACCAAACATCAGTGCAAAACATGCAACAATGCGAAGGGTGTATTTCATGAAGATATTGTAGCGCGAGGCTTATTTCTCGTCATCTTCTTCGATGAGATAGGCAGGCAACTTGCCACTGGTCATGAGGTAAAACATGATCATGAGACCGCCGAAAATTACGGAGATGAAGAGGAATCCGATTGTTCCCAATTCGTGACGACTATTTTCCGGACCAAAATATTCGATATAGGTAATGAATGCCCAAATGATGATATAGAGCGGAAAGAGAAACCATCGAAGCCATGGCGGCACAAATACTTTTTTGAGCTTTTTCATAGGATCAGTATGCGCCCAACGAAAAAATGTTCAAGCGATCTCTTTCTTCCACAATCTCTCCTCTTCTTTTTTGAGTTCTTTAAAAACATCGAGACACCATTCATGGACGAATGGATGCACTTTTGTTTTTTCCATCTTATTCTCAAGTTCTTCGAGATACGAAACCTTGAGTTCGATGATCGTCCGCCACTCAGCCAAATATTCTGGAAACATGAAAAAGAGTTTATCGAGTGCGTATACAAATCGCGCTTCATCATCAACTTTATTTTCGTAACTGTCGATATGATAACTCAGTCCAGGAAAATCCTGCCAATCTTTCCGTAGTTGTTCTTGTGCCGCGGCTTCACGCGCGTGTTTTGTTTTAACCGCTTCAGTGTCCCACACGACTGTATCCCCTGCATGTACCTCCACAAAGTCGTGGACAAGTGCATACTTTACTATTTTGTTTGTATCGAGCGGCAGTTTGTACGCCTCAACCAAATACCACGCCATCATGGCGAGTTTGTAACTATGCTCAACATCATTCTCGCCACGATTTTCACCTGGAACGTAGGCTTTACGCACCACCTTTTGAAATTGCTCGAGGAGACTGGTGAACTGAAGCGCTCGGCGAAAATCAAACATGGTTATTTTTTGAATGCGCCGATCATCTTTTCAAATCGCTCCGGCACCTCTTTGGTAAGAAATACTTCTTTGTCTGCTTCGCTCTTTGTGCCTACTTCCTGCCACAGGGCACGACCAGCAAGAAATCCTTTGCACCCCACGTTTGCAGCAGCAGATAATTGGGGAAGAAATTCATCGAAGGTAACGCCGCGAGAAAGTAAAATCCATGGCGTATTTCCGACACGCTCAGTTATTTTTTCACAGAGTTCGGGAGATTCTGGATATTCAAGTTTCCACACATCCGGCACAATGCCATCACTGATGAAGCCGGTAAGTGCGGTATCCATCATTTCGAAGCGAGTCATACTATTCCCCGGAACATTGTACGTAACAAATTCAACAAATACGGGAAGGTTTGCCGCATGCGATTCTTCGATCACTTGTCTCGCAAATTCCTTTTGCAGCGCAAACGCAGGAACTGATGGATTGATGTAGAGAAGTAACTTCACTCCTTTTGCGCCGTCATTTTCAAGTTCGCTTGCGGTAAATTGACGATCATTGATGCGATTATTTTCATCTCCTGAATAACCACTTTTTTCAATACGAAGAAGGTACGACGTGCCGCTACCTGTTTTTTCGATAGCGCCACGATACGCCGGAAGTCCGTATTCAGAGTCTATAAGCATTCCACTCATATGCGGAAGGAGCGGTTCGATGATTTGTCTCTTCAGATCGACAATTGCTTCTTTCGGGACATAAGCAGAATTTCCTCCGGCAATCATTTTTTTAAAGGAAGCATCATGATCAAGTGCGAGCATCGCGTATACCCCATCTTTCGTAAAAATTTCTGGATTCATATAGCCAGTATACCACTCCCCTATAGAGCATAGCCTGTGGTATTGTTCCGATATGTCGACTTTCATATCGAATAAAAAAGCACATTTCAACTATGAAATCCTCGAAGAAATCGAGGCGGGTATTGAGCTGTTTGGTTTTGAAGTGAAGTCGGTCCGGGGCGGTCAGGGCTCAATCGAGAGCGCAAGGGTCATTGGACGTGGCGGAGAGGTCTTCCTTGTTGGCGCAACCATTCCCGCACATCAGCCCAAAAATGCCCCAACGAGTTACGAAATGGATCGAACGCGAAAACTACTCCTTGGCGCAAAAGACATCGAAAAAATAACGGACGCCGAGGGTGCGAAGGGGTTGACAATAGTCCCAATTTTAATGTATAGTAAAGGCCGCTACATCAAGGTCAAGGTCGCGATTGTCCGCGGCAAGAAGAAATTTGATAAGCGCGAAACCCTGAAAACGCGCGATACGAAGCGCGAGATGGATCGCGAGATGAAAGCGAGATAGTTGCTCATCGTCAATTGAATAGAGGTGGTTCGCCACATCCAATCTGCTCCTGCAGATTGGATGTGGGGGATGTCAGTTTCGACGATTCGGTTCCGTAGAGTCTGCGAGCGAAGCGGAAGCCCAGTCCTTCCTAAAAAACTGGAACCAATAAGTGCAAAGAATACTCTCGCACGCGCAAAGTCAGTTTTATCTCCTTTCCAGATGAACGACTTCGCGTTCGCTTACGCAACTGCATAAGCGCATCCCTCTTTCCTTCATCCGATAGGTTAGAGCTGGTGTAATATAATTCGGATTCGCGTGTGTGAATGCTCCGGCACACCCGTTAAATAAGGAGATCGGTTCGGTATGCATTTGGTCTACTTCGACCATACCGGCCTAAAGGAATAAAGTAGAATACGCTTTGTAGAACGCAACCCTGCCCCGTTTCGGACGGGGGTTCAATCCCCCCATCTCCACAAGAAAAATAAAAACGCCTAGGAAGGCGTTTTTATTTTTCTTGTGGAGATAGAAAGCTCCGGTGGTATTGAAAGCCGGAAAGAAAAGTCCGGGGGACTTTTCTTGAGGCGGGGTCGCGGAGATGTTGCGAAGCAAAATTATCTGTGACCAAACTCCCTCAAACCTCTCACTGAACAACTCCCCTTGAAGCAAATTTGGCAACACGTTACCCTATAGGTGTCTTTATTACTCACCCTTAAGGTTCGTATGCACCTCAAAAATTATCTCGCGATTACTAGCGGTCTCTTCTCCCTTATCGCAATCCTCCAACTCTCCCGCATTCTGTTTCAATGGGATGTTGTGATCGGCGGCTTCCCCGTTCCAATGTGGTGGAGCTACATTCTGCTTGGTGTCCCACTCATTATGGCGTATATTGCCGTCCGCCTTTCTCGTAAGGCAAAATAATTTACGCAGCTTTTTCCAGTACCAAAAATCGCCCTAGGGCGATTTTTGGTACAAATTCATTCTGAAAGCTAATTTTAGGTAACGCGGAAATTTTTAAACTGCCACGGATCTGCTGAAGCGATGTCTTCAGGAAACAACTGATCCTTGCGATCACGAAGTGGCGACCAATTCGTATATTTGCCATGAACCGTTCCAAGATACGGCATTGCGATATCAAGGATGCGACGAAAATCAATTTCCTCCGGTTTCAAGATGCCGCGTTTTGGATTTTCAAGTGTCCAAATTAAGGCAGAGAGGGCCCCAGCGGCAACCTGCATACTTGTCGCATTTTGATGTGGAAGAAGTTCACGAGCTTGCGCGATCGAAAGGTCGGAGCCAAACCAATATGCACGCTTTTTATGCCCAAGAAGTAGTGCGCCAAGCTCATCAGAACCATGTTCGATATCATCACCGAGTACGCGCTTTTTACGTGGCTGCTTCCAGTTGTTGCCGGCAAATTCACGGAGTGAAATAACCGTGTCGTCACAAGGAAGGTATGCATACATTACGGTTGGACGATACGCCGTCTGCTCTCCCTCCATAATGGTGTAGTAATCGGCAGTAGAAATAGATTCATCATGAGTAATGAGGAAGCCGTGATACGAACCTTCGCGCGGCGTCCATGAGCGAACGGGAGTAAGTGCACCAGGTCGATCAAGGAAAATTGCTGCTTTATTTCCTGTTGAAGGAAAATGTCCGTCCGCCGGTAATTCTTTTTCATGACTTCCCCACCCGAGTTCCACTGGTTGCGTCGCTTCGCTCAGGAATCCATCGATTGACCATGTATTAACAAATTCATCTTTTTCTCGGAGTACTCGTGTAGTCTGGGTATCGCGTTCAGCTACTTGAATGGTGCGCACACGAAGATCGCGCATGAGTGCCGCCCATTCTTCCCGAGTCTTTGGTGTATTCGATTGATCCCACGAAGCACCCGTCGTGTCTTTTGCAATCTCCAGAAGCGCTGCTTTGATGAAATGGGAAATAAGTCCGGGATTGGCACCATGATCAACAACTGCCGTCGGACCTTCAGGAAACTTCTGACGCATCCGCGAAAATTCTTCGTGTTGTGCGTAATTGGTACGCTCTTCCGGTGGAATTGAAGGATCGACGGAAAAGCCTGGCCAGCGCTCGGTCGAAGTATCTACATACAAAACGCCGTTTCGTTGGCACCATTCGATAAGATCAAATGAAGCCACATCTACCGATAGATTGAGGAGAAAGTCGTCACGAACGAGGTTTTTTTCGAGCACCTTCGCATAGTTTTCCCGAGTCAGAGACTCGACAACAAATTCGATGCCGTACGCGCTTGCAGAGATTCTCCCCGTCTCATCAGCGGTTATGATGCGCATCCGCTCTGGCGTGATGTCGGTATGCTTGAGAAGCATTGGCAATATTGCCTGTGCGATTGTGCCGTGTCCAAGAACCACAAGACGACCAGGAAATGTCGCCTTCGTGTACAGCTCTTTTTCTATTTTCTGTGTGTCCGTCGCTAGCGGAGCCGTGGGAGCGTTCGTGATTTGCATTAGGAATATCGGTAAATAAATATTCTCATCAATGTGGCTATTATTAAACTTTTATGCCGGAAAAGTAAAGGGTTTTCCAGGGAAAAGTGGAAAAGAAATCACCCGACAAGATATCGGGTGCTTTCTTTTTCAAGCTATGGAGAGGAGATTATCTCTTCTTCTTTGCTGCCTTCTTTTTCTTTGCCATTGTAGAGAGACGTTTCCGCAAGTCTCCGAAGATGTAATATTCTTCTTCGCCACGCGGGGCGCGCCATCGCCGCCCGTTTTTCGAAACTTGGATTAGGAGTGACCACCTCCCTTCAAGCTCGTGAGCTACCGTAATGATAGCGCGGAAGTAAGAGCAAGTGGGTGTGGACAAGATTTTTCTGTGGATTTCTTTTTCCAGAAAAAATAATTTCCGAATGCGTGTTCATTCGGAAATTATTTTTGATTATTATCTGACGCCGGTATCGATTGAGAAATTGAATTCCGTTGTTTCGCCTGGTTTGATTGTTACTTGGTGCGGAAGATCTTTTGATGAGTCGACCCCAACGTATCCCATGTCGACGGTATATTCGCCAGGTGGAAGTTGTAGTGTGTATTCTCCGAACGGCGACAAATTGGTTCGGGCTACTTCTTTTTTCAAAACTGTTGCCGCATACACAATAACTTCTCTCGAACGATTTGCACTGACTGGATCAGTACAAGTAGTGCCGGTATGTTCAACTGGACAGAGTGGTCCAACGGTCACCTGACCGCGAAGCGTGCCATGTTCTCCCGTCGCAACCAATGTACCACGAAGAATAAATGCCAGTGCTCCACCGCCGATTATTACGACAGCCAAGAGAAGAAGAAACCATTTCGCATATTTTGAATGGAACATAGAACAAATGAAGTGATTAATGTGTTTCCACGGAAGCATTCGCTTCTGCGCTTAATTGCAGTGTATTTGCAATCGTTGCGAGTGCAAGTGCTTGTTTTCCTGCAGTTGTAGAAGCTCCGGTAACTGCCGCCTTCAGATTTTCGGATAGCTTTGCTTTGGTATTTCCCTCCGCGATTGCCGGTTTAGCAGCGAATATATTCCACCATGGGAGCTGAACTTGGACATTTGAATCAGAATCGAGTTTTGACGCAAGTACATGGTACGTGCGATTCATGGGAATCACGCCGAAGAGTTTTGTGTGGTCGCGAAGAGATACATCAATTGAACCGCCGCCAAATGCTGCAGAATCGATGTCCGAGTTACGACTGACCACATTTGCTGCGTAGAGCGACAAATCTTCGTCTGACTTTACAGTAACTGGATCGGCAGAAATGGCTCCAACCGACAGAAGAGAAGTGAATACTGCGCTGTCGTGTGCCTTTGAAGCGCGAATGGTGCGCATACCGCCTTCGTCTGACGACACTTCATTTGAGAGCTGGATTTTTGAAAATGACTGCGCTCCTCCTTCCCCCTTCGTAATAGTAACCGTATCGCCTGTTATGCGTATGTTGGAGCCATCGGCAGTGATTGTTGCAAATTCAGTTGGCAGTGCACCTTCAAACACGCGCGTTACACCGTCGACCGTCACTGTGGTTTTTGTGCCGTTTCCTGACGGAGTCGAAATAGTTTTAATAGTTTTACCGTCAACGGTTGTCTCGACCTGCACTTCTCCATTTACCACTTGTACATTTTGGATCTGCACATCGTGCACACCAGTTGCCGTATCGAGATGGACGGTTGTGCCATCAACAGAAGTGGTGATATTTGACTGCACTGCAGCAAAAGAAAGAGTTGGAATAAGTACGAGAGTAAGGCTAGCGAGATATTTCATATTTCATGAAGAATTACGGGTGGTTAGCAATATGGGTGACATACTAACACACGCCGCCTCATATGGAGACGGCGTGTGTTGACCTCGATTACTTGACTTAGGACTTCACCCCTAGCCTAATCGTTCCTGGCTTATTTTTTCCATGCAGCGCGAAGTGTTTCAGCTGCTGACTTTCGAGTTGTATCAAAATCAGCAATCGCCTTCTTTACCGCATCACTGCGAGTCTTTGCAAGCGTTTGAATCGTCGTATCTGACTTATCGAGTGCTTTCATTGCAGTGGTGAAATCAGTGCGTGCCTTTTTAAGCGCTGCCATGGCGGTGGTGCGAACAGTCTTCGGATCTTTCGAAGCAGCACAATCAGTAACTGCAGTTTGGAGAGCGGTATCGAATGCAGTTTTTATTGCGGCTTCCGCACTAGCAGTACTACCTTGGCGAGCACCAACCGCCTGATCAACACCATCTCGGTATGCCTTAACTGCGGCGTCAATTGTGGCACGGCGTGCAGTTACGGCGTTTTCAATCGTTGTCTTAAATGCTCCGACTGCAGTCTGCTGATCAGTAGTAGATGCCTTTTCAAGCAATTTTGCGTAATGTTCTGCGCGATTCTGATCCCACTGGGCGCGATCTTCAGTGAGTTCCTTATCGCGTTTTGTGCGATTATCTGCAATCTGCTTCAACCGATCTGCTTTTTTGCTTTCGATCTTTTGAAGGCGTTCGGCAAGCGTACCGCTTACGGTTGTTTGAAATTCAGCGACATTCGCACAAAATCCTTTTGGTGCTTGTGCCACTGCCGCCTCATTCTCTGTGTGAGCAAACGCAAGTGCTGGGGCAATAAGAGCCACTGCAATTGATGCACTGACGAATTTCTTCACGGCAGGACTAGAAATTATTTTCACCATAGGAATCGTTGATGCTGGTAATGTCGGCTCTATCGTCCATTGCGGCGGTGCCATCCGCAGTATTATCTGCAGCAAGCGTGCCTTCAAATGCGGCTTCGGCAGAAAGTGCGGCAAGGTCGGAGTCGATATCACCGCTAGCAACAGGAAGTGTTGAAGATGCGGTTGTTACGGTTGGCTGTTCCTGCTCGGGTGTTTCCGTAGTTTGCTGCTCTACTATCGGTTCACTCGGGGTATCCTTCCGAAGAAGATACGCGCCGCCTCCAATCGCACCAAGCACGATGAGGACAGCGATCACTTTGGTCGTTGTATTCATTATGAACAGTAATTAATTATCAATGCTCCGCCGTGCGGAATGAGATAAGTATACCGCGAATTGGAGCGATCTGAGATGGGGAGAACTAGTCAGTGAACGCAAACGTCTGAAGAATGCTTTGCATCATCTGCTTGTCCGTAGCAGCACGCTCTGGTGACTGGCTTGGATTATTGAGCGCCGTTCCGCCGCCCGCGATGATTGCCTCGACGGCGACGCAAGTTTTGTTGTGTACTGTGCGATAACTATCTACTTTGCCAAACTGACTCATACCGGCACTCTCGCGGGTAAAGTGGGTGAAGGTGATGCCACCAACGGCGATCGATGTTGTTGCAGAATCTTCGTCTGCGTCAACTGTAAGACAATTAGTTACTGCACTTGCAGTGGTACTGACGCCGATACGAAGTTCTGCGTCGTAGTAATATCCTTCTTCACCAGGATTATTCATGAGTGAGTCGACAATAATTGAAACAACCGGCGTGCCTGATTTTGGTGTATCTACCGCTCCCTGTCGCCAACTTGTCGCGACATGCTGATATCCATTGAATGTGGAGGTTGCTTCAAGGTTTTGTGGGTATTCGATTGAGAAATGATATTGATCGCTCATGTAGCTCGTGAGCGGCGTTGTCGATGCTACTGGATTAGTGGTCGTCGGAGTTCCAGTATCTACGGAAGTTGGTGGTGTAGAAGGTAAAAGGTAAAAAATACCTCCTGCGATCAAAATAAGAATAATTATAGTGAGTGCGACGCCAAGTGGGGTTGCACCGCGCTTCGTGGTTCGAAAGTGTTCCATAGGTACAGCGTAAGCTAATAACGGTGAGTATTTAGTGAATGCGCGGTCTTCGCACTCTAAAAATGTGACGCAGAGATACTTCGATAATGAGTCCTGCCCCTACCCCCAAAATAATACCTCCGAGAATATCAAATGGGTAGTGTACGCCAGCGATTATCCGTGCAATACCAATTAAAATTCCTAAAGCGTAGATAATGTAGGCAAGCGGGCGATTGTAGAAATAGACCGCTGTCGCGGTGCCGAAGACGAGAATAGTGTGCATCGACGGGAATGAGTAGGAACCCTCAAAGAGAATGTGGGGAGTTCCAAGAGCCAAAAGCGGCCGACTGTGATGATAAATGGCGCGGATGCATCCCGTGATTAGGGTTACCGCAATAATCGTGCCGATTACCGTATTTAGATTAAGCAAAAATTGCCGTCTTCCTTCTCGCACAAAATCACTCATGAGCGAGAGTATGACAACGAGCGCGATTATGCCGATTAAGTACTTGGCAACAAAAATAACCGCAATATCAAATATGTGCGATTTTCCCAATACACCGTTCAGCGTATGAAACAGACTGACATCAATAGCATTGATGGTGTCCATAGAGAAATTTATACGTCCTGTTTCAAAGATCCTTCGAGTGAATCGAGCGCCGCGTTTGCCGTATCGATGTCAGAATCTTGGAGAAGTCCGTGTGAAAAATGCTTCAGGGCGGCTATCACTTCTCCTTCGGCATATCCTGACTCTACAAGATTTTGAACTGCTGTAACCAACTCATTGTCGCCGTCTCGACTCTCCCTGAGTGCCGTATCAAAAATTCGCTCAAAAGGATGTGCCATCTTTCTTATCGCTGAAGCGGCAACACATTCCACATATTCGGATCTTCCCCTCCGTCGATCTTGAAGATAGACACACCGCGAAGTCCCAATTTCTTAGCAAGTTGCACTTTATCGTTTATTGCTGATGCATCACTCCACCAAAGGATATGGTACGAGGTGTAGCCCGGATTGGTAGTGGTCGTCTGAGTGCTTCCTTCGGTTGAGACGACCGTTGGCGTCGTAGTGTCTATATTATTTTGATTTACTGTTCCCGGAACGAGACTCTTGGTGTCGTAGAGGAAACTCATTTCTCCGGCAGAATTGCGAGACGGTACAATACCCTGCTGTGCGGCTAAGTCGGTTGCGTATTTCGGATTGAACGCCCACATCATGTTGTAGACATACTTACCTTCTGAAAGCGGCACCGTCTCATATTCGTATCCGTAGGTCGGAATGCCGATCATCAATTTCTTTTTTGAAATTGTTTGCGCCGCAACATTCATTACTTTTTCTACCCAACGTGGATCAGCAACGGGCACGTATGGACCACTCTCATCGGCGTTTAATTTTACGTCGATTGTTCCTTGGTCGTACGCCATTATGCGCACTCGATCGCAGTATTTGTTGATCGCAACATAATCATTTGCGTACATTGTCGCGTCTGCTGGAGGAGTACCGGTGTAACGCGAATCAAGCGGAGTGCGTGCCTCGATGGTGCACATCACCCATTTATTTCCCATTCGTTGATACAATCCCTTCAGGAACGTAGCAAAATAGGTTTTTGTTTCTGCCTTTTTCCCTTCAAAGTCGATATCGATACCGTCAAAATTATTTTGTTTGACGAGTGCGGTTATTGCGTCTTCAAGCGCGATTCTCGATTTAGTATTTGAGAGGACCGCATGAATCGCGTCTCCATTTCCCCACATGATAGTTGGGATGACGCGCACTTTTTTTGCTTTTGCAGCAGCAATGAGAGCCGGCCACGGACCTTCAGTGACTCCTGCGGCATCGTAAATGGTGCCGTCTGCTTTCATTGTGTAGATGAACGGATTGATCTCCTTGAAAGTGTCGATGTGGTTCAGAAAATCTGCGGTTCCGGTTGCAGCTCTCCAATACGGAATCCATCCGGAAACCTCGAGCGGTTGTGTCGCCGTTGCCGCGCTAACGCCGCCGGGGAGTAAGAACACTCCGGAGAAAAGAATGGCGATTACCGCGACTAAACGGATCGTCTGATGCGTGATGTTGCTCTTTCTATCCATGTACGCTGCTGCCCGCATGTCACTTTCGATGACGTTTGGGTTCGACAATTTGTTACAAGACTATTTAACAACCAAGGTTCCCTTCATGCCCATTGCACGGTGGTTGCCAACTGAGCAGTAATATTCGAAACTACCTGACTGTGTTGCATCGAATTCAACGACAGCTGAATCTCCGCCATTAATACGATCAGTTTTGACCTTGAATGCATCGAGAACAAAGTCGTGGAATCCGCCACTGTTCTTGAAGGTGATCTTCACGTGATCGCCCTTGTTGACGGTGAGCGTGGTTGGTGAAAACGCAAAGTTAGAACCAGTAACGGTGAATTCCTTGGTGGTTCCCGTAGTTACTCCGGCTGTTGCGTCGACATCCGTTGTTACGCCTGAAGAAGTATCGGTAGCGTTCGTGTCAGTCGTGGTAGATCCCATGTCCATGCCGTCCATCGAATCTCCACCCGTTGTTACTGCGGCAGTATTATCCTTCGGTGTGGTATTTCCAGCATTAATAAACCAAATACCTGCTCCGATTAGAACAACGACCGCAAATAGTCCGATAAGTGCTTTTGAATTCATAGTGTTCGTAGTTTAAATGGATAAAACAAACGGATATCTTCCAGCCTCAAGTGGAACGAGAAGAATCCCTGCTGAATATTCCCATTGTATTAGTTTTGGGGAGGAGTTGGCAAGGCTCCGCGAATTTGTATTGATGATGCGGTCACGCTTCCATCAGGATTTGTTGTCCCATTCACCATAACTTCTGTTCCAGTCTTTAGATCATCAATACTCCCGCTTGCCGATTTCATCACTGACGTTGAGGTAGAGAAGAAAACGATTTTTGAACTTCCGTCCATCCCTTTGATTGTGATGCTCTGATTATCCATACTCAAAATCTGTCCTGCGGTAAAACCACCCATACTGCGACGAGCACCGCCCGCGCCAGCTCCCCCTCCAAAGGTAGTGTTAAATTGTCGCGCTCCGTTCCCCATACCGAATTGACGTGAAGAACTTCCGTGATGCATACCAATAAAATACCCCCCTGCTCCACCAATGATGAGTGCGGCAAGTGCGATTCCGATCAATTTTTTATCCATACAATTACGTGTAGTAATGAGTAATAGGCGAGAATAGTTTCCTTGCTTCCTTAGTACTACGGAGCTCCTGTTTTATTTCAACTACTGAACGAAACGGATTCTAAAACCATGCCGTTCATTCCCTGGTGGTGGTGGAAAATCAAATGTGTCATCGAGTTTTCGAACGCCAAGTGCGTGAATCACTCCATCTTCGTCTTCACCAATAACCATGATGATGTCTCCCGCGGCAAAATCAGTGCCGAGCGGAAACGAGGTTGTTGCGTTCAATATGACTTCTTTCGATTCATGACGTCGTCCGATAAGCGTAAACCCTTCTTCAGAGAAGTGGTCGAGCATACCGATATGAACGTCAGAAATATCTGGGGAACCGAACCCGCGATAGAAATCTCCAACGAATGGAAGCTGATTATTCTCTGCCGCGCGGAAGAGAAATCGATGGAATGATGTTTGTGCAATGATTACCGAACCAAACGTGGTGATGCAGATGATACCAAGCGCGCTATAGAGAAGCGGTTGGCGATAGCCGAATGAGAATCGGCGAACCATAACTTCGAGAATCACAATAAAAAGTAAGGAGAGGACGATCAGAAGCCATGGGAGTGAACGGAAGAACGAGAACCATCCTCTGCCACCAAAGACTGGCGTAAACCAGATGCCGCTCTCGTGGAGTGCAAAAATAATAAAGCTTACGACATAAATGCTCACCAACAGGAACAGTACGACACCCAAGATCATCAAAATTGATTTGAGTACAAAATGCCACTTGGGGCGCATCACCACATCGCCTTCGTGTATCGCACCGAGGATTTTTGATTTTAAGTTGTTGATGTCGTTTTTGGTCATAGTGGTTTTTTCTTTGTTTGTTCGATTTCTTTGCGAAGGAGCGCTTTCCCGCGGTTGATGCGTACCCCAACCGTTGCAATCGGAATTTGAAGCACTTCGGCGATTTCCTTATATGACAACTCTTCGTAAAAATAGAGAATGAGCGCTTCGCGATATTTTACATTGATTGCTGGCAAATGTTCCTCAAGAACTTCTCGCATCTCGCGAAGCGTCGTCTCCGTATCTGCTTCTTCTACCGCGCGTAAATGTGGAAATACGAGATCGAGATCAATCGCAAGATCGTCGGTTATACGCGAGCGAAGACGATTGACGATTTCATTGTGCGCAATCCGATAAATCCACGGAGAAAAGCGCCTCGAGGTATCAAAGCTTTGGATATTTGCATACGCTTTGAGAAACGAGTCTTGGATCAGATCATCAATATCTTCACTGTCAGAAAAAAATCTCCTGCCGTAGCGTCGCAGTTTTTCCACGTAGCGTTCGACAAGCTCGCCGAACGCTTCACTATCTCCCGCCTGCACGCGGCGGGCGATTTCTTCGTCTGTATGCGAATCCTCCATGCGTCTATTTCTACTACAAGAGAGCGCTGCTTTTCTTCCATATATCTCCTTGGTAGGCTGTGGAAGTGAAACTTCGATATATCAAAATACATCCCGACCGATATCGTCTAGAATGCCTGAGAGCAGACGGCGCCGCAACAAGCGCAGAGTTAGAAATGCGTGGATTTCTCAAGCACGATTTGATGCATTTTGTCGTAGAAGACAGCGCAAAACTTTCTCACTCTTTTTACGGATCAATCGCTCGGGGAGTAAATCTCGAAGAACTTTCTCCGAAAGCGATGAAGGAATCCGATCTCTATCCAGAACCTGAGGGGCAAACGACCGAAATCATTGTTGCAAGTCTCCAGGGAGTCGAAAATGGTACCGAAAATATGCCAGAGCGGGTGAAAAAAATATCTGAATATCTAACATTAATGGGGTTAGTTATTCCAAAATATTTTACTCCAGAGTTTGGGGTCGAAGCAGTCAAAGCGCACCGGACGCTTATGGAGCGGTGGCGCTCGCTCCAGATCGGAAGCATGCTCGAACTTACGTGGTCAGAAAATTAGTTAATTTTTCTGGACACGCTTTCTGCATCCAATTTCCACAGTCGATATCCAACACCTATATATCCAAGTCCGAGAAAAACGCCGCCAGCCATTCCAATCAAATACGGCAACGGTGGTGTAAATGCCATCGGTAGTGCGCCAAGAAGAAATACACCAGGGAGTCGCCAACCTCGCTTTCGAATCAAATGGATACCAACTATCCCGAGCGCAGCTGCATAGAGAACCGTGGCTGATACGAGGAGAAACATCGGAGCTCCTCCGATTATTGGTCCTGCTGGTAATAGAAGTGCCGAGTATGCACTTTTTTCAGACAGAATCGGAATAATAAATCCGTAGATGATGAGCAGTGAGCCAGAAATAAATCCAGATAACGCAGAGGAGAGAAGGACTGCAGCGCGCGTTAGGTGCGACATACCTTCGCCGAGCGCCAAATAAAGTGCAATCAGTCCAAAAATTGCGATCAAAAATCCTACGCCGAGCGTTCCGTAAATACAACTACATATATCGTTTATGATTGCGCCAGGAATAGTTTGATCAGGACGAAACAGTGAACCAAAAATAATACAACTCCCTGAAATCAAGAGGAGTGCCGCACTGATGCGCCGATACGAATCAAACATATTCGCCATTCCCTCTAGAATAGAGGAAATGGCGAAAATACTCTAACGCGGAAATGTGGAAAGCCTATTCAATCGGATTGCGTCCTTGAATGATTCGGATAAGGAAAAAGATTATCGCGACAACCAAGAGTATGTGAATAAATCCGCCGATTGTGTAGGAAGAAACAACACCGAGGAGCCATAGTATGAGCAAAATGACTGCAATGGTAACCAGCATAGATGTAACATTAGTGCGAGTAACGTATTGGAGTGCCGACTGCACTCGTCCTAGTACTTCGAACAATATTCGCCGTACGTACGCGTAATACTTGCACAATGTATCTGTAGAAAAGATGAAGAGATCACGAAGCAGAAGTATGTTCTGCTTCAGCAATCCGCTTCGCCGCGAGAATATATGCAGCAAGACGAAGAGAAGTCTGGTGCAATTCTTTCGTCTCGTATACCGCATCAAACGCGGCTTTCATTTTTTCTTCGAGCTTCTGAAGTACATCTGCCTTACTCCATACTTCTCCATGCATATTTTGATACCACTCAAAATAACTCACGAGGACTCCCCCACTATTTGCGAGAATGTCTGGAATAACTTCAATCTTTCTTTCGGCAAAAATTTGATCGGCTTCAATCGTCGTCGGTCCATTCGCCATCTCGATGATTAATGTTGCATGTATTTTTGCTGCATTTTCTTTGGTCAATACATTTTCAAGTGCGGCAGGAACAAGAATATCAACTGGAAGTTCCAGTAGTTCTTCATTTGTAATATTTGTAGCACCCGGAAAATCTTTGAGAGCGCCTGTCTTTGCTTTGTGTGCTTCAAGCGCTGTAACATTAAATCCATTCTCCGCATATATGCCGCCTTTACTGTCAGACACCGCGACAATTTTTAGATTGAGTCCATTGATGGCTTCTGCGAAATGACTTGCCACATTCCCAAACCCTTGGATCGCAATTGTTCCGGATCCACGCAGAGTAATTAATTTTGCCCCGAGTGCACTTCGAAGCACCACGCCGCCGCCTGCACCCGTTGCTTCCGCTCTTCCCTCAGAACCTCCCTTTTCAATCGGCTTGCCAGTGAAAGCCGCGGGGACTTTTACGCCAGCGAGTTTTTCATATTCATCTCTCATGTACGACATGATCACTCCATTTGTATTCACGTCTGGAGCAGGGACATCGACCGTCGGACCGAGAACTGGAAATAATTTCTTCACGTAGCCGCGCGACAGACGTTCACGTTCTGTTTCAGATAATTTTTTTGGGTCAACAATGATTCCACCTTTTCCACCGCCAAACGGCACATCAACAACTGCCGTTTTAAATGTCATCCAAAAACTAAGCGCCCTTACTTCATCCAAATTAACTTCCGGATGAAATCGAATGCCGCCTTTGTAGGGACCGCGCGCATTGTTGTGTTGACTTCGAAAGCCGCTGAATATTTTTTCACCTCCATCATCCATTCGAACAGGAATAGACACTTCGAGATACCGATCAACCGAAAGAAGACGATCAACAAGTTCAGTATTCATTCCTGAAATACGTGATGCGTCCTGTAGCTGGCGTTTTGCCGTTTCAAATGGGTTTTGCATAACCACCAATTTTATTAGAAGCCGAGATCTTCTTCAACGAAGATAATGGTGACAGTTCGCTTCATCATTGGATTTTCTTTGTGGAGGATAAGTGTTTTTGAATGCATAGTGTGTGCGCCATATGCTTTCATGAGCCTGTCGTCTTCAAGCGCCACAACATACTCGTCAATTCGCTTAAATCCATCTTGCAGTGTTGGAACAATTTTTTTCGTACTGACAATCAGAATGACGTTTGGGGAAGTGAATGCGAGATGTGGCATCTGACTTCCAGTATTCGATGCGAACATGAGCTCCCCTTCCTCGGTAACGGCATGCGCGCTTCCGAGATAGTAATCAGAAACGACTGAATGTTTGCGAAGTTCCGATTTTTTTGCGGGATCACTTTCTTTGAGAATTGCTTCGTGGAGATTATTCCATCCATGTGCGCCGCTTTTGAGATACTCTATGTACCCGATCTGTTCGAGTGTGGTCGAAGAGCCATTCATGACCGAAGCACCCTTCTCTACCATTTCTTTGATTTTTTCGAGCGCTTCTTCTTTCGAAGCGAGCGTGATCGACTTAAAATTATTTGCCGCGAGAGAAGTCGAAGCCTTCTCAACCACTTCCTTCGAAGCGAGTGTTGTGTAGTTCATCGTATTTGTTTCTAATTGGTAACTTACTCCTGAATCTATGCTATGACGTGATTTTTTTATGTTTTTCTAAATCTTCAACCAAACATCTGAGAAGCCGTAGGGTGTGCTCCGCATTCAAGGAGTAGTACACTTCCTGACCTCGCTTTTCGTCAGTAACCAAATTGCTTTCCTTCAGAGTCTTCAAATGCTGGGAAACCGCTGGCTGTGAGAGTTTGGTCATGGTGACCAAGTCAGTCACGGTTTTTTCGCCCTTGATAAGCGCCTGAAGTATTCGATAACGGGTTTCGTTTCCGATTCCCTTCCCGAGCTTATTGATGTCTTTACATAGATCGGGCATGGCGAATAAATAAATATATAAGAATACGCTTATATTATTATGCAATCAAAACAGCGTCAATTGACGACGTCTCGATTATCGTTTTGAAACGATAAATGTAAACGAATAATCAGACGGAGAGAGTTCCACAGTCGAATGTTTTGCTGGTTGTACTTTTTGGAGCGTTACGGTTTCTGCTTCAGTCGTCACTCCCCGCTCAAACGAAATGGTCGATGTCGCACTTCCAAGTCCACTCTCGAGAAGTATCTGAAGTTGTACCGTTCCTGCCCAAACACACTGCACATCAACGGCGCAACGGCTATCGTCCAGCACTTTGATCGGTGTGATTGAGACGCCAAGTGCGCTGACTTTCTTTCCGATTGTCGTAGTTACCTCAACAGGAGTTGTAGTTCCCGGTGGATTCAGGACACCTCTACCATTTGATGCATCGAGTTTGGTAAGCGAAAGCGAATCAATGATTTGTTCAATTTCGGTAATATGCGATGTATCATCGGCTCCTGCTATCGGAACATGAACAATGAGCGCGGCAAATTTTTTGTCCGGAACATTCGGCGATATGTTAAACGCAAAGAATGGTCCCCGCTCCACGGTAGTGGTTGCATGTGACGGTAGAGATTCATTGATTTGCTTTAGTGAGAACAATTCTCCCTGAAGTCCTCCTCGAGTTAAAATTCCACTACTTCGCACGACTCCTACACATCGGATGGAACCGTGTGGACCATCTGCGGCGCACATATTCATTGCTGAACGGTGGACGAAATCTTCAAACGATTCTTTCGAAGATAGTTCGGCAGTAACAACATCGATATTTGCAATTGCATTGAATGCATCTCTCGTCGTAGTACCGATTGCCACATATGCCGGAGAGTACTCAAGTACCTGAAATGTTCCGGGATAAGTGAATCCGTATCCGTATTGTTGGCTTACATATATTTTTGGCTGCGGCGTCTTCGGTAATTTCCCAAAATACGATACTCCGAGAATAAGAATGATGCCGAGGCTTATGAGAGTCAAGAATAAATTGATGCGTTTCATATCAGTACGAATTACTATACACCTTCACTTTTGGAATTTCTCGAAGTATGTGAGCAGGCGCTTCGGTCGGCGTAAGTGGAAGATCGCGGAGTGAAAGCATTGCTCTTTTTTTATCTTCCCCAAATGCAAAAACGAATGCCTGGTGAATACGTCGAAGCATTGGAAAAGTGAGCGATATTCGCGTGTATGGCTCCCCAACATATCCTGCGACCGGCGCCTCGGAAGTAGTTGCTGAAGAATGCGGCAATATTCCTGCGATATGTGAATCAGCGCCAATACCAAAAAGCGCGATAATTGATCCTGCTCGAGCAAATTCTTCCTCAGCCACAACACCATAGCGCTCCACTGTTTCTTCAAGTGATGTATCGATCAGTATCGGAAATGCACGGATAGAATCGAATGGAAAATGCTGATCATGCATTTGTGTCCAGTTCGAATCAGGATGTCCGACTGGTCCAAAGCGTTCGTCGGTTTGCATAATCGTCAAAAATCCAAGTTCGTCTGGTGTGACAATATTTTGTAATGCACGGATCGCAGAAGTGGCGACCGCGATATTAGAGCCACCACAAATAAGCCAGAGTGTCTGCTTCCCCGCTCGAAGATCAGTAACTAGTGCATTCAGTAGATCAGGTATCCCGGCTTCAGTATTTTCAGCGTGTACAAATTCAATCGACATAGGAAATTCAGAAAAATATTTGATACGGGGAATAGAGCAACGTACCGACGCTCGTGTATCCGATTGCAACAATATGCCTTGAGTCCCGTCTGTCCATGTATATCCCATCATACCAGGGATTTGACCGTATTTAGGCTACAATACCGACAAATAGGCCATGAAATTTATCCTTCGAAAAAGCAAGGAAATACTCCACGAGTTTTTCCAGATCAGCGTCCTTCTTAAGGGACTCCACGGTGCCGTTGAACTTCTCGGCGGATTTTTGGTGCTTGCTATAAGCGGACAAGCGTTTGAACACATGATTGCATTTCTCACCGAAGGTGAATTTTTTGAAGACCGAAATGACTTTTTAACCAACATGTTGGTTGGAGGCATCGAGCATCTCGCCGCTGGTCGCACATTTGCGATCCTCTATCTCCTCTCGCACGGACTTATCAATCTCCTTCTTGCTGTTGGACTGTGGAAAAAACAACTATGGTCATACCACGCTGCACTGCTTGCACTCACTACATTCACGGCGTATCAGCTGTATCGCCTCTCTATTCACTATTCGCATTGGATGCTCTTCTTAACGGTGTTTGATCTCGTACTTATCGGACTCACGTACTACGAATATTCTGAGAACAAAAAAGCCCGCATATGGAGCTCTGCATAATCGACATATCACCTTGCCTGCCAGTCACGAATGAAATCAAACGGATGGATAAGATTTAAAACATTCAGCGTGAGATTGTCATGGATATAATATCCAACACCGATTTCGAATAGCAGTGCTACGGTGACAGTAAGCCAGACTGGAAATTTTTGCGCGGCAATAAAACCAAGACACATCGCGACAGTATCAGAAATAGAATTAATAATACTGTCTCCCACATAGCCTTGTGCGAGGGCTTGCTTCCGGTACTGATCAATTACCCATGGAGTATTTTCTACAATTTCCCACGCTCCTTCAATCAGAGCCGCAAGTGCCAAGCGCTGCCAAAATGACATTCGAGGAAATAGCCACCACAAGATCATGTAGAAGAGAAAGCCGTGAATGATGTGCGAGAACGTGTACAAGTCGGTGAGATGTTGCGAATTTCCGGATGAAAGCACGACTCCTTCCCATATTTTCACATAGCCACAGCTGCAAATCGAAGGCTGACCGAAAAAGAAAAGTACTCCACCCTGAACGAAAATCAAACCAAGAATTATAAGAATTGGCGTGCGATGTACGGAGAAGATGTTCATACGAACAGAAGGAGGTGCGGCAGAAAAATAAATGCGCCGATTATCGCTGCAGCAATTGCACTTAAAAGCACCGCACCTGCCGCCACGTCTTTGGTGTCACGCGCGTACGGATGATACTCGGGCGACGTAAGATTGATATCGATTTCAATTGCCGTATTTATTGCCTCGGAGACAAACACCAATCCTGCGGCAAGAACAAGGAACATCCATTCGATATTCGAAATGGAAAAGTACAAACCGCCCAAAATTGCGGTCAGGAAAATTACTCCCTGAATCCATGCGCTATGCGTGGTCGTAAAAAATAACCGTATCCCGCGAAAAGCGTTGGCAAAACTTTCGATTCGCTTCGTTGGTGAAAACGGTTCTGGAAATTTTCTCATATCTTCAGTATATACTCCGGCACTATTCCCCGCTCGCGGTACGACGCTTGTAATTTTTTAGGGAGTGTATCAAATCGTTTGATACTTTTCCGACATTTCCTACTTCCACACGTACACCGAAGCGTCCAAATATCATCAGACGCAAGAATAGTGGAATAATCAATTACCACTTCTTTGTCGGCGACAATCGGACTGGCGGCTTTCACAAATAATTTCTTCCTGACTTTTGTTACATACGCGTTTGGATTGCATGAGTGATTGAGATACTTACCGATCTTCTCCCCAGGATCGATATACACGTCCTCATCGAAGCGGAATGCATTTGCTTGTGTTTCGGGGTCAACATCAGCGTCTGCATCTCCAGAAATAAATCGACCGGTCACTTCAAAAATAGTTTCGTCCGGTCGAAACAATTTCTTAGTAAAAATCCCAAGTCCTTGCTTTGAAGATTTGACGATTTTGAGCCCTCGGGGAATCTGCATTATTTTATTTGAATTCAATTCGAACTTTTTCAAAATTTTTGATCCGTCCCTTCGCGTCAATTTCAATTCCTTCTTTTTTGTATCGTTTCTTTCGTTCAGTATCATACTTTGAATTCAGCCAGACTCTTCCATCAGCGTATACAATACGGTGAAATGGAATTCGCTTCTCCCCTGCATTGAATGCCTTGCCAAGAATGGTGGTAATACTCTGTGCGGCCATCGCTCCTCCGCCCGCCGCATATGAAATATTCCCATAGGTTGCGACCCTTCCTTCTGGAATAGAAAGTGCAAGTTTCAAAACTTTCTCGCTAAAAGTTGCGCCTTCTTTCTTTTTAAGATAGGATTTTCGTTCCATGGATGTATTAGAGAATACTATATCAAGAACAAAACCAAAGGCAGCGAGAAAGGATAAATTTATTCCTTCGGTTTTTGATTTAAAACTCAAGAGATCGCGTACCGGCCTTGGGCTATTTGCCACTTCCCCAATCAAGAAAGGAACCTGCATCATTGAATATGTCGGTCCAATTGTTCCTGAAGAGCGACTTGAACAAAGACACGGCAAATATTTTTTTGAAATTTCAAAAAACAAAACAATCGACGGAGCCGTCCGCTACAATCGTGCACGCTACATCAATCACTCCTGTATTCCAAACTGTGAGGTGGAAATTTGGAAGGAACGTATTTTCATCATTGCGAAGCGAAATATCCGCGCAGGCGAAGAACTTAACTACGATTACGATACCGAATATTTTGATGAAATTATCGCACCAATGGGTTGCAAGTGTTTGAAGTGCATGCCGGCATAAATCAGCGTGGAGTAGTCGAGGCGTTTTCTGGAGCGTGCGGAATAAGCTTAGGAAATGTATTCCATCCCGCAATCAAGATAAACAAGAAAATAATTGCCCAGACAATCGCGCGTTGCATATAAAAAGCATAGCATGATTGTAAAAAGTGGAACCCCGACCGCTTAGGCGGCCGGGGTTGATGCTACATCTTTTCGGTTCGACCGTCTGAATACAACCAGTATTGGTAGACAAAATACACTGCGGGAGTGATAGATTCCCGGAAACGAGTATCACGAAGAACTAGATATCCGCACAGCCGCGGATTAAGAAGGGCGAACACGTGTACATCAGTGCGCCCAGCACTTTGATCAGGACGTTCTCTTCGAACAACCACCGCTACTGCGTTTGATTTATCAGAACCTTGCGGATAATATTCCGCTGTTTGAATCGGAGCGCCTTTTTCTCTGGTAACTTCCGCGAGACCCTCGTTCCAAGTATGTGGAATGGTTGCATACCCAAATTGTCTCGGGTCGATTTGGTTAAATGCAGGAAGAAGTTTCTCTCGGTACACGACATCACAAGGTGTAAATGCCAACTTGGATACTTCCTGTGCAACTGAAACCTCTCCTCCAAATCGAATCTTGTCGTCATCCTCAACTTTCCGCTCGTAGGTGGCAAATATTCCAAGCGCAATGCCGAGTACAACAAAAAGCCTGAAACATACGTCTTTCGAGAACATCAAAGATCTCCTCATTACTCATAACTTGTGCTGGCGCCACTCTACTCTCTTCAGAGAGTAAGGCAAGCCCCGAGACTTCAGGTTGTTTTCATGCGAAATAGGTATAGTCTATTCACTATGAATAACGATTCAAACAAGACGGTGCTTATTATTGTCGTTTTGGTTGCACTCTTCGCAAGTGTTGGAGTGCTTATGTATTACCAGCGAGCAAAGATTCAGCACGCTGTGACGGATACGGCAACTACTACTCCCGACATATTGAATGAGCAGGCAGTACGCGACGTCGTCACCAAATTTGGTACCAATGTAAAAATGGTTCCGCTTACAGCAAGCTCAACGGCGATCACGAATGCGATCCAAACCTACTACAGCGAATATGTAGCTCCTGAACTGATTGCCGAGTGGACTAAGACACCAACAAACGCACCCGGTCGCCGCACCTCAAGTCCATGGCCAGATCATATTGATATACTTTCTGCATCAAAAAGTACCGATACGATGTATATTGTGCGCGGCAACATGATCGAAAAAACGAGCGTCGAAGAAATGAATGGCGGATCTTCAGGAGCGTATCCAGTTTCGTTCGTTGTCGAAAATAGAAATGGAAAATGGCTGATCACCCGCTACGAAACCACCGAGCAGATGCAAAGCTCCTAAACCCTTAGCGCGGGCTAATGATGTAGAGAACTGCCCACGAAAATGCGACAAGTACGCCGCCAGCAATAAATGGCGCTTGAATGCCGATAACACCGGATCCGACTCCAGCAATGAGCGGGATGATTCCTTGAGAGAGTGCGACAAGAGAACCGTTGATACCGAGCGCGGCTCCTTGTTTTTCTTTCGACACACTTTTGCTCACCAGCGCATTTATATTTGCCATTGAGAGACCCTGAGGAATGGCAAGAAGCGGAATGAGCGCGTAGATATATGCAGTTGCTGGCATAAATGGATAGAGCGCAATCGCAAACGCAACACCGAGCAAGGAAACGCGAAGTACTTGTTTTTCAGAATAACTTTTGGTGACGAGACGCAAGATTACGAGCTGTGTCACTACTACCCACGCCCCGACAATACCGAAGAATGTACCGACCGCGGCACCCGAGAGTCCATATTTTGAAACAAGCAAAACACCGATAAACGAAGTGAAGAACGCGAACCCAGACATGTAGAGGAAACTCGCGAGATACACCGGGCGTGCATCATGATCGTCAAACGCCGCCTTGATATTCTGGAGTCCTTTGAGGAAATGGAAATGTTGTATGACACTTCGATTGTGATGTGTTTCTGGAAGAAACAAAGAGATGAATAGGACATTCACGATACCGAGCGCGCCCGCAAACCAAAATGGCGCTGCGGCATTCCCCGATACAGTTGCAATCCATCCGCCAAGCACGGGACCAAGAATAAATCCGAGACCGAACGCGGCGCCGATGAGTCCAAAGTTTTTTGCACGATCTTTTGGCTCCGTAACATCCGCAATACTTGCTTGTGCAATCGAGAAATTTGCGCCAGCAAGTCCCGCAACAGCACGGCTAAGGAAAAGAAGCGTGATCGAAGCAATCTCAATACCAAATCCGAAAAGAAGTTGCGAAATGGCAAGTACTGCAACGCCGATCGTCAGGAGTCTTTTTCGTCCGTAGACGTCGGACATTTCTCCGAGAATCGGTGCGGCAATAAATTGCATGAGTCCGAAGAGTGCCGTAATAATTCCGGCGATCAAAAACTGCGCCGATTGTGAATATCCATGGAGAAGGAACGACGGCGAAGAAGGGTCAGTGAAAATGATCGGGATAATGGGAAATACCATCCCAATCCCGATCATGTCGAGAAGGAGCGTGGCAAAAAGAATAGGAAGCACTTTTTTCTGCATTGTAGAGTCGAAATATTAGTTCTGATAGAAATGTAACAAGCTCTACCCTATCAGCTTGTTCGCTTTCCGTGAAGCAGGAGTTCAACTGCATGTTTCATATCTCCTGCAGGAGTAATCGATCCATTATTGACGAAGAAAATTTCATCGGCATTTTCAATCGTATTCAGTCTATGCGCGATTACCACTCTCGTAGTCTCTTTGGGAAGTTGATCAAGAATTTCTTGAAGCAATTGTTCAGTCACCGTGTCGATGTTTGCAGTTGCTTCGTCCAGAATGAGGAGTTCTGGCTCACGGAGTACTGCACGCATGAAGGCAATGATCTGTTTTTGTCCGAGAGAAATTGCATCATTGCTCGAAGCGACCTTTGTTTCGATTCCTTCAGGAAATCGAGTCATGAGCTTTTCAAGATTATTTTTCTTGAGCAAGGCCTCAATTTCTTCTTTTGATGCATTTTGGTATTTAGTGTTGCCGTACAAAATATTTTCACCAACCGTACCACTGAAGAGAAATGGCTCTTGCAAAATGAAACCAATCTTCTGTGTGCGATCGTCATTCGAATATGCGCGAATATCTTTGCCGTCCAGAAAAACGGTGCCGTTGGTTGGGTCATAGAGTCGTGCCATGAGTGATGCGGTAGTCGTTTTTCCACCGCCCGTCGGACCGACGAGCGCGTATGTTTTGCCACGCGCTAACTCCAAATTGACCCCATGCAGTACTTCTTTTCCTTCTGAATACGTAAAACGAACTCCTTTGAATGCAAGGAGAGTATTTGGTCCCACTTCAGTTGAGGGCGGCGTTTCGGTCATATTCGAGCGAAGAGCCAACACTTCAGAAATTCGATCAAGACCCGCGAGCGCAAGCTGGAGCGATGACCAGATTGTCGCAAGTTGACGAAGCGGGCTGTAGAAACTATTCACATAGAGAAGGAAGCCGATTAAGAGACCGATGGTGAAGTCCCCAGACTGGATGAGAAAAATGCCGTATACAAGTACAATGAGTTGCGCCAAAGCGGACGCGAATGTATAGAGCGGTGTAAAAATATTACTTGCGATACCCGCCGATATGGATGCGCGGTAGTTGGTATCATTCGCTTCCTTGAATTTTTCTCTAAAATAATCGAGTCGATTAAACGCAACGATCACTTTGAAATTGGTGAGACTTTCTGAAATCTCGCCGCTCATGCCTCCGGTCGCACGAAGGCTCTGGAGACTCGTACGCTTCACCCACGGAGAAAGGAACTGGGTAGCGATAAGGACGAGAAGTGCGGGAGCGAGTGCCGCAAGTCCAAGTCGGGGATTTAAGATAACCAAAAATATTCCCGCACCCAAAATCTGCGCGCCCGATCCGATGAATTGCATCAAAGCCTGTGCAAAAAATTGATTCAGTTTTTCAGTGTCATTGTTGATGCGAGAAATCAAATCTCCTGCTTTGTTCTGATTGAAGAATGCAACCGGAAGTTCTTCAAGCTTGGTGAAGATTGAATTTCTGAGACGAAAGAGCGTGCGACGACCAACTCCTCCCATCGAACGTATCTGGATATAATTTGCGATTGCACCGAGGATAAATATTCCCGCGAGCATAAGCGAATATTTTGAAACCCCGTCCCAATTTTTATTCGCAATATAGACGTCGATAACATGCGCGATCAGTGTTGGTGCGATCAGTGTTGCGATCGAATTGATCAAAATGGCAACAATCGCAATTGAAATAGCACGACCTTCTCCTCGCATAAGCGGAATAAGCCGTCTCCACGCAGTACCAAGTACGCCTTTTTCCTGTTCTTTTTTGTCGTCTGCTGTTGCTAATTTGTAGTTCATACGCGTGATTTATTCGTACTCGCTTGTACTTCTCTGCGATTCAAAAATCTGGACATATTCGGGTGACGTCTTCAGAAGCGTCTCGTGCGTTCCACTTGCCAGCACTTCCCCTTCCATCAAGAGAATGATCTGATCGTACTGTTCTACCGAAGAAATCTTTTGAGTAATCGACACCAATGTTAGGTGTGGGTAATTAGTCGCAAGATTTTTGAGGATCCTTCGCTCCGTATCAGTATCGACACGTGCAGTGAAATCATCAAGCAAAAGTACTGATGGATTTAGCGCGAGGGCACGTGCAAGCATGATGCGCTGTTTTTGTCCGCCCGATAGTGTTGATCCCCGCTCAGACACAACCGTATCAAGTCCCTGAGGAAGAGTGCCGATAAAATCATGGAGTTCCGCTGTTTGGATTGCTTTTTCGAGCGACGCATCGGTTACTGATGTACTAAATGCGATATTTTCTCGAACACTGAGGTTGAACATGACGCTATCTTGAAAGACAAACGCGACTTGTTTGTGGAGATTTTCTTGGTTGTAATCCGGAATCAGTGTTCCGTCATAAGTGATTTCTCCCTTTGTTGGCTTCAGAAGTCCGGTCAGCAAATACAGAAGTTGTGTCTTTCCAGCGGCCGTTGGACCGATGATTGCAGTTCGCTTTCCTGCATCGATTCGAAGTGAGACATCTTTCAATGCATATTTTTCACCGAATTGCACCGAAACATCTGAAACAACAATATCCCCTTTGATTGTTTTTTCGACACCGCCAACTTTTTCGACTTCTGGGGCTCCGAGCACATCTTTGATGCGTCCATATGACGCCTGTGCCTGTGCGATTACACTACTCATGAAACCAATGATGAGAACTGGAAAAATGAGAATCGCGAGATAACTATTGAATGCCGTAAAATCTCCAAGCGACATTGAACCGCCGATTACAAACGACCCGCCAAGTGTGAGAATGATTAAGGTAGCAAGATTGGTGCAGAACGTAATAACTGGGATGAGAGATGCAAACAAAGATAGGATTTGCATGCCGATATCTTTAGATTGCGAACTCGCTTTCACAAATTTTTGATACTCAAACGCTTCGGAATTAAGCAGACGAATGAGCGCAGCACCGAGAATGCTTTCGTTAATAATCTTATTCAGCCAGTCAATTGTTTCTTGCGCTTTTTTGAAGAGTTCTCTCACTCGACCGAGGACGAAATAAAATGTTCCACCAATTATCGGGATCACGGTCAAAATGGCGAGCCCTAATTTCCAGTTGATGAGAAGGAGCAGGATTGCCGAACCGATAATGAGAAAAATCGACGAAATAATCGATGCGATCGCCATCGATACAAAGGTTTTAATCGAATCAATATCGGACGTTAGATTGGTCAGGAGTTTTGCTGGCGTAATTTGTTCCACATATGCATGTGACTGGAGGGAAATCTTGACCGAAAGCTCTCGGCGCAAATCGCGTGCTACTTTTTCAGACGCGTATACCTGCACGATATTTTGAAGATACGTGAAGAGAAAAATGAAAATGGCGACGATACTGAATTCAATAATGAGATTGGTGAGATTAAATCCAGCGCTTCCATAGGAATCGATAGAACTTGCGATGATTTTTGGAACCCAGAGACCCAGCGCATTGCTTACAATCGTAAAGACAATGAGTAGCAAAATAAGCCCACGATACGGAACAAGTACGCCAAATAAGCTTGCCGGCGGATTTGCGGCAACGCTTGTAGCATTGCTTTTTTGCGATTTTTTCGACATTAGAGACACAGCATACCAAAATTTATCTGATGGGTATATGAAGTAAATATCTGAGCGTACACCCTAGTGTCCGCTCTTTTTGCCGAGGTCGAGGATGTCATCAATCCGAATTTGTGCGACAAATTCAGGAACGTGAGAAACCAAAATCATTGCTCCTTCATATGAATCAAGTGCCTTTGCAATCTCAGGTATATGACGAAAGTTGATGTGATTGGTTGGTTCATCAAGAATGAGAAGTCCCGGCTCTTGCAGTACCAAACGTGCGAATGCGACCAAACCTTTCTGCCCTTCTGAGAGCGTACCAATTTTCTTTTCCATAAATTCAGCTGTCAAAAGAAATCCTGCAGCAACAGATCGAAACTTCTGTTCAATCGCTCGGTCCATGGCACCCATCAAGGATTCATACACTGTCTGATTGAAATCAAGCGTCGAAAAATCTTGTCGATAGTAGCCGACCTTAATGCCATTCGTAATCGTAGCACCCTCTGCATTACCGCTTGCGAGAGCTTCAAGAAGGGTTGACTTCCCAATACCATTCGGACCTTTAAGTAATAGATGTTGCCGCTTCTTTAGTGACAGATTCGCTGAATGTTTTTTTGGTTTATGCGTTTTTGGATCGATTGTCGTGAAGGAAGTGATGCGGAGTATTTCACCTGAGAGTCCCGCTTGGCACGGAATATGAAACGGGCGGATAGTTTTGTCCTCACGGCGAACATCCACCTTTTCTTCTTCAAGCTCTTCGATTTCGGCGCGCATCTTTTTTGCAACAAGTCGCATCTTGCCTCCTTTCTGCGCGAAGAAGTTCATCTTATCTTTGTCATCTTGAATTTTCTTGGCGAGCTGGGCATTTTTGCGATTTTCTGCCTCAATACGCGCCGAAATAGCTTCGAGCAAGTCAAAATAATTGCCGACATACTGCTCGACTTTTTTAGTATACACGTCGAGATAGAGAACGCCGTCCGTAAATGAATTGAGAAAATCGGCATCATGCGAAATCACCAGACAGGTTTTTTCATACGACTTCAAGAAATCAGTAAGGTGTTCAATACCGGCACGGTCGAGATTATTCGTTGGCTCGTCGAGAAGTAGAATATCCGGATTTTGAATGAGCGCAGAAGCGAGAAGGAGTCGCGCTTGCTGACCACCAGAAAAAGATTTGATAGTGCGATCAAGGGGCGCATGGAGATTCACGATTTCTAAAACCGCTTCAATCTTTGGATCAATATCATATATTTTTTGTGCAAAACTTGCTTGAAAAAATTCGCGCACTGTCACACTGCGAAGTTTTTCCGGTATGACTTGTTTTGAAATCGCTATGGTGAGTCCCGGTAGTCGCTGTATCCTTCCCTCATCGAGGCTAATTTCATTCGTTATCATTTTAAAAATGGTACTCTTTCCCGCACCGTTTTGACCCATCAAAGTCATTTTCATTCCACAGCGCACTGAAAAATCTACCTCATTCAAGATTGGATGATTGTGTCCAAATCCAAATGAAACTTTTTCAAAACGAAGAACCGCTTCGCGCGGTGCACTCTGTACTGCTTTTGTCGGTGCTTTTTTTGCCACGTGTTACTACTTGTACCTTATTTACCAAAATCATGCATTACTACCAGCAACATGTCCGGTAGTCCAACATAACTGGAGAGAATAGCCGCCTGAGGGACGACGAATATTCAAAAGGTCACCAATAATGAAGAGGTTGGGACACTTCTTCGAGCGGAATGTTTTGGTATCAACTTCGGTAAGCGGCACGCCTCCGTCCGCTACTACCGCCTGATCAAATCCCATAAGTCCGATAATCGAGACCGGGATCGCTTTGAGAAGTTTCGCAATCATTTTGCGTTCTTCCCGCAGAACGCTGTGTACTTTTTTCTCCGGATCGATGCCACGAAGAAGCGAGAGAAATACTTCTGCAGTTCCCGGAGGAGTAATTTCTTTGAGTACATTTTTAAGTGCTTTGTTTTTATTTTGGTCGAATACTTCGCTAATCCGCTTGTCAAAAGTTCCTAAATCTTCTTTCGGCGCGAGATCAATCGAAGCATCGACACTTCCCTCGTACAACAAATCACCAACTGCGCCTGCACTATTCAAAATGGTCGGACCGGAAATTCCTGCGTGTGTGAATAACAAGGATCCTGTTCGTGCAAATTTTTTCCCCCCATTTGAATAAAAAGTAATTTTCATTTCTGGAACCGTCACGCCGGCGAGCTGTTTGACCCACGCTTCTTTTACACGAAGCGGAACAATAGTCGGAGTCGGCTCTACAATCGTGTGCCCCAGAATCTTGAGCCACTGAAATCCATCGCCCGTCGATCCAGTTTCCGGATGCGAGACGCCGCCAACCGCACATATATATGCATGCGCGGTGTATTCTTTCTCTCCGACAACAACACTCTGAATCCAACCTGCCTTTTCAATTATTCGCTGTACGGGGGCTTCACGAAGAATCGTCACGCCAAGTTCTTTCAAACGATCGGAAAGTGCGCGAACGACATCGGTCGCTTTTTCGCTCTCTGGAAATGCTCGCTTTCTTCCCTGTACCACAACTGGAATTCCTCTTGACTCAAAAAAAGTGAATGTGTCTTTCATCCCGAATTGAGAGAAGCTCGAGAATAGAAATTCTTTCGCCTCGCCAAAATGTGAAAGGAGTGCGGTGACATCAGATTCTGCATTCGTAATGTTACATCGTCCGCCACCTGAAATTGAAAGTTTCTTTCCGAGAATTCTATTTTTCTCCAAGAGTAATACTTTTTTCCCATGCTCGGCTGCACGGATAGCCGCCATCATGCCGGCAGCTCCCCCGCCGATAACGATGACCTCATATGTAGTGTCTGTCTTTTTCACGTATTACTTGTACCCCAGATACAGGAAATAAGATACTTACTATATAGAATACACTCCGCCAAGAAATTGGCGGAGTGTATTCTTTGTGACATTCCTATAGACTACATTGTTAAACATTCCAAAATCTCGATGTATCCACCTTTGATCTGGAAGTGCGGAGAATCGTCAAAGAGTGCTACAGCGGCATCGTAGGATTCTGCATTCACAAGTGAATATCCGCACACATCATTTCGTACATCGGATGCGCCGTCTTCCGTGACACGCTTATTCTTGCCGACTGGTGTACCCATGTCAGCAAGCACATCTTTGTGCGCATTCATCCACTCCGTCCATGCATCCATTCCTGCCTGACGCTGTTCAGGCGTAGTGTTTTTAATCATTTCATCAATCGACGCCGGCGAAGCCATATAGAGAACAAGAAATTTTTTCATATTGGTAGATTCTAAACTGATAACGATCAGATTTGTATTTTATACCTATTGTTGGAGCATGGGTACCAGAGGGCGATAAATGATAAAATAGGTGCATGACTGAAATAATTACTGTTATTGCCAATGTCTCCCTCGCACTTTCATTTGTTGTAGCGCTCGTATTCGGAATTGCGCAAGTCAAAGCAAATGAACGGAGTCGCCGCGAACAGCTCACCCTCGGAACGCTCCGCGCATTTCAAACCCGCGAATTTTGCGAACTCATGGATTTCGTCAACTCGTCCCGCTTCCCCAAAACACGCGAAGAAGCACGCACACTCAAAGGTCTCGATAACATCATGCTTCTCCAATTTTCTCAGCAGATGGAATCCCTTGGAATTCTGGTTGCGGAGGGACTTGTTGATATTGATCTCGTCGACAAAACGCTCGGCACCTATGTGAGCTTTACGTGGAACAAATACAAACCGTTTATAATTCCCATTCGCGAACGCGATCCATATTTAAATGAATACTTCGAATGGCTCGCCGCAAAAATGGATGAACGCGCGAAGAGTAATCCGCGCGAGCCATTCTATAAGAGATCGGATAAAAAGTTCTAAGCTTTCTTCCAACGTGGCGCAAATTTGATCATATAGGTAAAGAACCGAGCCTTGATTCCGTTCATTCCCCTACTTCGCATTGATTGGTACATGATCTTTTGAAATTCCTTCAAATCATTGCCTGTATATTGGAGTTTTCCGTCCTTGAAACAAAGCGAGCAATATTTTTCCGACTCCTGGATTCCGGTATCCTTCTTAAACGGCATGAGGCACGATTCGCAATACGTTCCTTCTTTCATACTGGTATTCCTAATACATTATTTAAAAACGCAGTCGCACGGTTTTTTATGGAGCAATTCTCTCTGGCGTGTCGGATGATCGATATAGAGTCGCTGAATACTACTCCCTTTCGCAAGCCGTTTATCAAGCGGAGAATGGTGCTGATATCCGCGCCGTAGCATTTCTTTCACCAGCGCTTCGTGCCGCAAATAGAGCGCCTTGGTTTTCCCTACCCATCGTTTTGTTTCTGGATGATTTGAATACCCGCCCTTACCTGTATGTTTGGTCAAAATATTCCAAAGACCGTGGAGTTCGCGATGCTCGCCGAGTAAATGTTTTCGGCACAACTGTTTTGGTGGAAGATCCCAGACACGCATAGCTATGGCTAACGAGTTGCTTCTAATTTAGTAAGAATACGATGCACCGTTTTCCACGTGCGGGTCGTGATTGCTTTCCCATGTTTCTTTTCGAGCGACACCATCATATCGGTTCCCTTCGTTGTATTCATATCTATTACTGAGCACAGTTCTTTGCGAGGATTTTTGAAAAAAGTAACAATAAGATAATTAGGTTTCTCGTCCTTGATTCCCTTAAATGGATTTTTGGAAACTAATTTTTTGAGTTCGGTTTCGCTTCGCACGATAACCGCACGGTTAAACCCAAGTTGCTTTTCTAAACCCTGTTCGATTTTTTTCTCAAGTGCTGCCGCACTCTTCGATGCAGAATCAAAAACGACATTCCCGCTCGCAATGACTGGATGCAAATTTTTGAAACCAAGCGCCTCAAACGCTGACTGCAATTTTTCGCCCCGCATATTGGGGTTTCCCGGACCAATACCTCGTATCAGTGCAACATATCGCATTTCAATGAAACGCGAGCCACAGCCACAGTGAAAAAATACCGGCTGCTATAAGAAGACTCACGAATTGCTGCCAGCGCGGCTCTTTGATATCCGTTCTAAATTGTTTCTTAGGATCTTTCATTACTTTGAAAGCGGGCGAATCGTGACCGCCGTGCCGTATGCAGCAACTTCATTCATGGTTTGTCCAATTTCTCCCGTATCAAATCGCATCATGAGGATCGCGTTCGCCCCCTTTTCATGCGCCGCCTTTTTCATTCGTTCGACTGCCTGGATACGGCTATCGCTGATTAATTTTGTATAGGCATCAATTTCTCCGCCAAAAATCGATTGGAGACCTGCGCCGATATTGCTCACGAGATTTCGACTTCGGACTAACACTCCGAATACTTCGCCATATACTTTGACCACTTCGTATCCGGGTACGTCATTGGTAGTTACTACCAAAATATCATCATTCATACAGAATAGTTTATGGGTAATGAGGGTACTATACCACTTTAAGAAGGTTCCGTTATTTCGTATATCTGCCCGGCCAACAAATAGGACACGTCGGCTGTGCCGCACTTTTATAGAACGTATGTCCACGACTGCAGATAGTTACTTTTTTGCTTGCAGTCTTCTTTTTCATGCTTTGAATACTATCCAACCGTCCCAGTTTCAACGTTTCCTGCACGTTTGTAGCTCGCAAAGATCACACCGTTTTTAGTAACCAAGCTCTCCCCTATCGTGAATGCTGCAGGAATCGTGCCTTCGCCAAAGAGTTTCTTGCCCTGACCGAGCGTGATTGGAAAAGTCATGAGTCGCATCTCATCCACCAAATCATTTCTGAATAGCGTTTGGCAAAGATCGCCGCTCCCGATCACCTGAAGATCAGCATCTCCCTCCGCTTTTATTTTTTTGATATCGTCGACATTCTTGAGGAATACTGAATTTTTCCAATCTGATTTCTCAAGCGTGGAACTTACACAGTATTTAGTGACATCCATAATGCCCGGCCATATGTCCGCATGTGATGGCCAATATGCAGCAAAAATATCAAATGTCTTTCTCCCGAGAAGAAGATCGGTGGATTTGAGCCACTTCCCCATGAGTTCCCCCGCCTCTTCATCAGCCGCGTGAAAATATGGTGCCGTCCAACCGCCATATTTAAAACCACTCGATGTATCTTCATCCGGTCCGCCTGGCGCCTGCATGACGCCGTCTAGAGTAATAAATTCTTGGACAATTATTTTTCTCATATCTTTTATTGCTTTGACGGTTTCGATGGGTCTCGAAATACTGCTTCAATATTATTCCCATCAAAATCATGAATAAATGCGCCGTAGTAATTGGGAGAATACATTTCACGGTAACCTGGAGCGCCATTATCAACTCCTCCTCCAGCTAATCCTGCGGTATAAAATGCATCAACCATTTCTTTCGAATCTGCAACAAACGCAACATGCACGCCGCCTTTCATTCCTTCCACTTTTCCGATCCAAAAATCCGAACGATCTCCGGTGCCGAATCCTGCGGCCCCATATTCAGGTATGTCCATCTTAAGCGCATACCCAAGCGGGGCAAGCATTGCCACATATAAATGTTTTGATTTTTCGAGATCAGTTACTGCTACTGAGGCGTGATCGATCATACGATTGCATTAAGTTAATAAAATACTTATTAGATGGATTCGCTTATTTCTTCCGCTTAACCGCAAGTTTGATTATTTTTTCAAGCTGTTTTGTGTCGACGTCAGCGAGTTTGTTGATGTAAAGACATCCGCCCCCTTCTTTATATTTGCCGAGCTTGAGAAGTGGAGCATTCTCCTTTTTATCTTCCTTCAGCTTACCCTCGGCCATCGTAAAGACTTTCAAACCATAGAGCGCGATATTTCCTGTGCGGGGTGCAAAACCAATCACCATCCACTCCCCTTCTTTGCCGTTTGCGTACGTGTATTTTCGGCGACCGAAACCAACGATCGACGTGCCCCACATTTCTGGCTTCGCTTTCGCTCCCTTCTCCATCATTTTGCAAATAAGCGTACAATCTTTGCGCTTCTGCTCGTCTTTAATCGTACTCAAAAATTTTGGAACGCTCCCCTTATTCAGTTTTGTTTTTAGTTCTGCCATATACCCATTATATAAAAGGAAACAGCCAGATAGTACAATCCGGCCAAACCTCAATCTTTACCCTAACTTATCTCGCCTTCGCCGAAGAGAATACAGAATATACGCCAAGAAGAACGGCGTATATGATCGCCGCAAGGACGACGACGATCAAAAGATTAGGACCTTCGGGGTCATTGATAAGCGTAAAAGACAACCTCGAAAGAGTGAGAGACAATACGCCAAGTACGATGAGTGGAATTGGTTTCATGGTATGTATGGTAACTCGATTTAGTCCTATACAGTTTCAACAAAAGAAGAATCGCCCGTTGGGGCGATTTGACGAAGCAGCATAGGATGTTTAGCTTTCTATTTCGGTAGTAAAGCCGCCGTATGCAAACCGCTTCATATCAAATGGCATGTCCATCCCCTTGCCCGGGTATTTCTTGGCAAAATAATCCATAACCTGTGCGTTAATTTTCTTCCGATCTGCTTTCGATTTAAAGACAATGAATGAAAACCAAACTTCTTCGCCTTGCTTAGTTTTCGCCATTTTAGGGAAGGTAAATTTTACGAACTTTGGCTCTACATCTGTTGCGCGACATTCTTTATACTCGAGTGCACCAAACTTCTTCCACACCTCGGAAGCTTCTTTGGCGATTTTCTTATACTTCTTCCTCTTGTTCTTTGGCACTGAAAAAACGAATCCGTCTACGTATGTCGCCATAAATAGTAATTAATTATGTATATAGTTTATATTAACCGATTTCAACAAAAGATCGTATGGGGAGATGTTGGAACTATTTTAAAATCTCAAGTACTTCAGGAAATTGCTCGTCTGGTAAATTAAAACCTATACAAAAGTGTCCTTTGTCAGTAAATCTATGCATCTCCACGCCACTCACTTTTTCTTCAATCATCCTAGCGGTATCTAATTCATCTTGTTCATCGTCCGAGGAAATAAAGAGGTGTAATTCATCGGTCTTAGCGACTAAGTTTGGATCGATTATAAAATCAAAGAAGCCTGGAACAACTTCCGTAGACTTAGGATTAATCCATGGGGCGACTAAGATCACCTTCCCTACTTTTACCTTATTTTCACTAAGCCATCTCACCAGAAAACCTCCCCCACAACTGTGCCCAACGAGTATCGTTTCTTCGTCTAAGATAAATTGCTCAAATACTTTTTTCCAATTTTCATAATTTGGCCGATAAGGTTCAGGCATTTCTGGCGTTTGCGCAACAATTCCTAGAACCGAAAGTTGCTTTTGGAGCCACGGGAACCACTGACCGTTTGAAGCAGATGGATCATTCAAATCAAGATACTCTTCCTTTGAAGGCATTCCGTGGACAAGAATTGCGGTCTTCATATTTTTAGATTATCACGAGCTGCTGCCGGACTAGGACTCGAACCTAGATACTGTGCTCCAGAGGCACATGTCCTACCATTAGACGATCCGGCAATGTATTAGAAAACGCGCCAATCGCGCGTTTTCAACATATCACACCTTGTGTAAGATTTATACTCTCCAAAGGGGGCATACTATTGACATTCAATTATACGAATGCTATAGAATATCTAGTTGTCTGGAGGATACGACATGTCGGATAAGAAGTCGGTAGCCCAGCAAATTGGCGACTTGTGCCTCGATTACCGCGAGGCAATTCGACAGGAGGATACGGAGAGCATGCGAGCAATACTTGCCCAACTTCGTGCAGTCACTGAATCTCTGCAGACCGATGCAGAACTCGGTATCACGGCACTCAATATCGCTTCGGCAATAATGTCGGGGCAACCAGCAGAAAATACTCCATCATTTGGTAGGGGGCAGAACGGATAAAACCGATCGCCTCCTTTTTCTATTATCTGTTCATTTCTTTTCTTTCTTCTAAGAGACGTTCTTGCTCGCGGATGTTTTCAACCACATCCAGCGCGACTGCCCAATTGCGCACTCTATCTCTGTCCGTAATACTCCCGCTTGAAAAGGCGAGAACTGGTCTATGCGGAGCATTCTCTTCCCCGCTAGAATCGGTGCTGTCAGAAATTTTAAAATCAAACCATGCAACATCTTCCCGTTCCAAGTATCCGTCCTGGATCAAGGATGAGATTTGTTGCGAATATCCGGCAAGAGAATCGAGCAGGCTGTCGTGCCTCCTTCGACGAGTTTGATCGATCACTTTCATTTGTTTTAAAAAATCTTCATTGTCCATCATGCTACGGCTTCGACTAATTCGATAGAAACGTGCAACGCTGTCGGCATAGGAAAAAATTGCGTATCGTAATTGTTCTGGACGTCCCTTGAAAAAAGCGATCAATTTTTGAATTGATTCAGTCTCAAGGGAATCAGCGTCATGAAGCGCATCTTCAAGTTTTGAAACAATAAATGCCGAGCCATTCTCAAGATCTTCAAGACGAGGAACGATACCATGCTCATAATGACCCACCTCGAGCGCATGACTTCCTTGATGCGCAAGTTGTTCCAGACGCATTAGTACATCACCGTTCAATACCGCACCAGGTTCAGACAATGCATGCACTGTCGCCAATACTTCTTCGGTTTCGGCCGCAAGGGATTCCGTTTCGGCTTGGTCTATTTCGGCAGGGTTCTTAGGTATTGATTCAGGACCTCCCATAATATTTTAATTTATTTTTTCAATGCTGCTCTGACAAACGCACTAAAGAGCGGGTGCGGTGAAAGCGGACGACCGAGGAATTCGGGATGAAACTGCGTCCCGAGGAAAAATGGATGTTCTTTCTCAGGAAGTTCGGCTATTTCCATAAGCACTCCGTTCGGACTCTTGCCCGAAAACACTAATCCCCCTTTCTCGATACGCTCGACATATTCTGGACTGACTTCAAATCGATGGCGATGGCGCTCGTCGACTTTTGATGCTTTGTACGCTTTTTCGGCGATAGTCCCCTTTTGAAGATTCGCGGTATAAGTGCCGAGCCGCATGGAGCCGCCGTATTCTTTCTTCGCCATTTTTTCTTTCTGCTCTGGCATGATGTCGATTACCGGATCTTTTGCTTTCTGATTTATTTCCGTCGTGTTTGCATCTTTGAGACCGAGCACATTTCTTGCATATTCGACAACCATGAGCTGCATGCCGTAACAGAGTCCAAAATATGGAATCTTATTCTTTCTCGCGTAGCTGATTATGTTTATTTTTCCTTCAACCGCAGTTTCGCCAAATCCACCGGGAACCAAAATACCGTCATATTTTTTGAGCACGGAGAAATCCGCTTTTGGATTTTCAAAATCCTTTGCGTTCAAATAGGTAATGACTGGCTTTACGCCTGCTGCATATGCGGAAAACTTCAAGGATTCAATAACCGAAATATACACGTCCGATAGGACAAATTCGCCAGATTTAAAATATTTTCCTGCAATTGCAATTTTCACTTCCCCTTTTGTGCCCTTCGCACGCTTTACGAATCCTTCCCATTCTTTGAGATTAGTTGGTTTACCATTTGGCAAATCTAGAATATGGCAAAGCATTGCACCGAGATTGTCTTTTTCAAAATTGAGTGGCACATCATAGATCGAATCAACATCAGGAGCGGAGATGACATGTTCTTTCTTCACGTTACAGAAGATTGCGATTTTTTCCTTTCGCTTTTCATCGAGCGCAACTGGAGCGCGAGCAATGATGAGGTCGGCAAATACGCCAGCGCTGTTTAATGTGCGCGCCGCATACTGCGTGGGCTTTGTTTTCATTTCACCGATTGATCCCGGAACCGGCAGATAGGAGACGAGGACGACGGCGACATCACTCGGGTATTTGGATTTCATCATGCGCGCCGCCTCGAGAAAGAGAATGTTTTGATATTCACCGACCGTGCCGCCAATTTCAACAATAGTCACATCCGCCGAATCTTTTTCCGCGGCATTCTCAATTCGCTTAATGACTTCGAGCGGAATATCGGGAACCACCTCGACATTTTTTCCTTTGTATTCGAGATTGCGCTCCTTTTGGATTACCGAGAGATACACCGATCCAGTGGTCATGTAGTTTCCACTGTCGAAGCTTTGATTGAGGAATCGTTCGTAGTTGCCCATGTCCTGATCGGTCTCAAGACCGTCTTTGAGGACAAAGACTTCGCCGTGCTCGGTTGGATTCATGGTGCCGGCGTCCACATTGATATAGGGATCAATTTTTAAGGCGGTGAGTCTAAACCCCCGCCCTTTTAAAATGGTACCGATCGACGATGAAGCGACACCCTTCCCTACTCCCGACATTACTCCGCCTACAACAAAAATATATTTGCGTTTTTTCTGCACTGACATGATTCAGAATTTCTGGTAACGAAAAACTTACACCTTCAAGTAGCGAGCGGCAGCCAAGAAACTCGATATCACCCCAAGTGCGACTCCTGAACCAATGACCACAAAGCTGATGCTGAGGAAATTATTCGTGTAATACAGCATTAAGCTCGTGTTTGAAAAATCGGTAAAGAACTGGAATGGATAAAATAGTGGACCAAGCCAAAGCGTAATTGGATAGAAAATGATGAGCGCTAAAATCGCGGCAATGACACCGTAAATAGCGCCTTCGACGATGAATGGACCGCGTGCGTACCAGTTGGATGCGCCGACAAGTTTCATCACAGCGATTTCCTCACGAGAATTAAAGATTGCGAGGCGAATGGTATTGAAGGTGATGAGAATTGAAATAAGAATGAATGCAACGGTCTTGATAAGACTCGATCGCTCTGATGCCGCAATGATCGACGTGAGTTTGTCGATTGCATCTTTGTTTTGGTAATAGTTGATTTTATCAATTATCGGCGCGCCGCCCGACTGTAGTGCGGTCTTTTCTTCATCCAGATATTTTGCGATTCCTTCATAGTGGGAGGTTTCCTTCGCCTTGATTGAAAGCATTGCGCCAAACGGATTGTCACCCAGTTCATCGAGCGCTTGAAGAGTCAACTGATCATTTGCGTGTCGCTCACGGAAATTTTCAAGTACCAACTCGCGTGACGAGTAGTTAACACTTGCGACTTCCGGCTGAGATTCGAGCGATTTTTTAAGTGCGAGGATGTCAGTTTCGGGTGCAGTGGTGACAAAGTATACATTGATATCGACTTTGTCTTTGAGTTCATTCACCGACTGCGAAACGAGTGCGTTTGAAAAAAGGAGGGAGCCGATTGCGAACAGCGTTGCGGACATGACGACGACTGAAGTGAGCGAGACGACACGATTGCGCCAAAATCCGACAAAACCTGCTTTCAATATTCTTTTGGTTGTTACCCACGCAGTCATTATTTCAATTATTATAGAACATATCGCCCTGCTGGATCATCACGGACGACTTTGCCGCTATCCATAGTGATGACGCGCTTCCCCAGAGAATCTATCACTCCTTTATTATGGGTCGTTAATAGAATCGTGGTGCCGAGGTCATTCACCTTTTTCAAAATCTGTACAATTTCGTAGGTATTGATTGGATCGAGATTCCCTGTCGGCTCATCCGCAATAATAACGTCTGGCTGATTGACGATTGCACGGGCGATCGCAACACGTTGTTTTTCTCCACCAGAAAGCTGATTGGGGAAATTCCACATCTTATCCGCCAAGTCGACGAGTTCGAGTACATGCGGCACATCTCCCGCAATCTCTTCATCATCGCGACCTGCGGCTTCCATAGCGAAAGCAATATTTTCGTACGCAGTTTTGTTTGGAAGCAGACGAAAATCTTGAAAAACCATGCCGAGCTTCCGACGATAGAGTGAAAGTTCCTGCTTTGGAAGTGTATGAATGTCAGATGATTGATAAAAGACCGCACCTTCGGTAGGGCGATCTTCAGCAAGAAGCATTTTAAGGAGTGTGGTCTTTCCAGCGCCAGAATGTCCGACAACGGAGACAAATTCACCCGGTGCGACGGAGAGTGTCACATCCGCGAGTGCAACAGAACTATCGTTATATACCTTTGTGACTCGGTCGAAATATATCATTGGTTCTTGGCGCGGAATTACAAGAAAGACAGAACAATGACCGTATGCGCCATACAAAATTGATTATAGCATTAGGTCGCTTGGCTACAACCTTTTTGACCAACAGCTTGCTATATACAGAGAGGAGCGTACAATCCGTCTGACCTTAGTACCAGAGGAGCACCAGATGCTAAAAAGCGTGAGATATCGGCTACCTGATTCAGTCACCCTGTATATAGTAGCCACGGATGCATATAAGCTCAGTGGTGAATACCACGACAGAGCAATGCAGATGTTTGTCGGGGCGCAAGGGGCGGCGGCACTCACTTTCGCGCGCGGTATCGGCGACAACGCAACAGAATACCGCGAAGCACTTGCTGTGATAGCAAAAATGGAGCGTAGAGGAGATACCTTCCGTGAGTGGGCAAAAGTCAATTCAGAAATTGCATTCGCAGCAGGGGTTTCCTTTCTCCTTGCGAGAAATTGAAGATCAAGATTAGGCGGCTAGCACGCCCGGGGTGGGAATTTTTCATTTTTTCAAAATGAAAAATTCCCACCCCTTTATTTTACTTTCTATACGTCGAGCTCTTTCTCTGCTTCAATGAATTTTTCCAAATCGCCTTCGAGCACTCCTTCGGCATTTGAAACCTCAACACCTGTACGATGATCTTTTACCATTTTGTAGGGATGAAGTACGTACGAGCGAATCTGACTTCCCCACTCAATTGATGTCGTTGCCGAAATTGATTGTCCCGCGTCGGTCTTTTTCCGATCATCTTCCTGTTTTTTGAAAATTTTTCCTTTGAGAAGTTCAAACGCACGTTCTTTATTTCGTTCTTGCGATCTCTCGGTGTCGACATGTACGGCAATTCCGGTTGGACGATGCAGAAGGCGCACTGCAGTCTCTCGTTTATTTACATTTTGTCCACCTGGTCCGCTTGATCGAATAAATTGCATATCGAGATCGTCGGGATTCAGCGTAACTACGTTCGAAGAAGGAGGCAGTTTGGGAACAACTTCGACAAGCGAAAATGATGTCTGTCGCTTCGCATTTGCATTGAACGGAGAAATTCGAACTAATCGATGAACACCTGATTCATTTCGAAGAACACCGTACGAGCCTTTACCTTCAATTTCAAAGGTAATATTTCGAAATCCACCGTGATCATTTTGATTTTGACTGATCAAGGAAATTCCCCACCTCCTTCCTTCTGTGTATTTTTGATACATCGAAAAAAGCATTGAAGAAAAATCTTCTGCATCATCGCCTCCCGCGCCAGAAAAAATGGTGATGATGGCGTTTGTTTTGTCATATTCGCCACCACCTTCGAGTTTATCTTTCAATTCCTGGAGTTCTTTGATTGCCGCCTGTGCGCGAACCTTATCGCTCCAAAAATCTGCCTCCCCCATAGATGCTTCAAGGAGCGCAATTTTTGATTCGATTTCTTCCTTCTTTTCTTTCATGGAGAAAGTATACCAGAGCGCGGCAGATTGAAATTTCTTCATTTCAATGGTATTTTCACTGCACGTCGACGTAGCTCAGATGGTTAGAGCGAGGGACTCATAAGCCCTAGGTCGGAGGTTCGATTCCTCCCGTCGACACAAATTGCGAAGCAATTTTGTCGACGAAGGAAGTCCGGAGGACTTCCTGTGCAGGAATCGAAGACCTTGTGAGACTTTTTCAAGCTCGAGAGAGCGAAGAAAAAATCCGCAAGGTGTACTGCGCCTGTAAGGCGAGATTCCCTTTGCGTCAGGAAATTTACTTGTGACCGATCCTCGCATTTTTTCTAATAAATTATTTCCGACCGATTCCTCCTCACGCTATACTTATTCCTAATGTTCGACCTCCACGCTCTTTTTGGCACGTACTACGGTCTCGACTGGCTCGGGATGGGTTCCGGCTTTTTCGGTATGTATTTGTTGACGTCAAAACGACGTATTGGATTTGCTATTTCTATAATCGGCTTTAGTGCCGGACTAATCGTCTCCTATATTGCCCACCAATACGCATTCGTGATCGCCAATATCATCAATATATACTTTGCTGGACTCGGGTATTACCGCTGGGGTGATGCCAAACTGAAAACTCGCAAACAGTTGAAGTTTCGGCGAAGCTAAGGTAAGTTTGTGGGTACTTGCGAACGGTCTGATGCGGTCGCAACTATATTGCGGGAGTAGCTCAACTGGTTAGAGCGCTGCCCTGTCACGGCAGAGGTTGCGGGTTCAAGTCCCGTCTCTCGCGCAGTTAGCAAATTGGCAATTCGAAAGAATTGCCAATTTGCGTTACGAGCGAGAGTACGGAGCGATAGCTCCGAAAGGGACTTGAAAAGGTTGAGTATATCGCGCGGAGGCGTAGCCGAGCACGATACGAAACCTATACCGCTCCCGTAGGGAGAAAGATTCCCGTCTCTCGTGGAAATTGTTGCTCTGCAATGTTGAGTTGTGACCAAGCCTGTCTCCATTTCATTTTCTGAAATAATCCCCATCAATTTTTGGTACAATATCTTGAAGCTTCCCTATGCTTCGAGATACCTATACAAAGTATCCGCGCTCTACACTTTTCGTTGGAGGTATTTTGCTATTTGGTATCGGCGTCGGAGTTGGAAAACTGATTCCAGAAAATGCTGTGTTTTCACCGGACGATCTGGTTACTCGTGAAGGTGGTTACGCCCTAATCAATCCCCTTCTCTCTTGCGACATAGACGAAGAAGTTCCATATACACAATTTACATCACTCAAAAATACACTTGCTGAGACTATTTCGAACGAAAAAAGATCGGGAGAAGTTACCCGTGTATCGGTATACTTTAGAGATCTCGATCTCGGACATTGGACCGGCGTAAATGAAAATGATATGTACATGCCGGCAAGCCTGATAAAGATCCCGGTATTGATTGGCTATTTGTACGATGGACGAAGTGATGCCAATTTGATGACAACTACGTTTACCTATACGGGAGAAAATGATCAAACTAAAACTCAAGACATCCCTCCAACCAAACCACTTCGTCCTGGCGCCCACAGCGTGGAAGAATTATTACAATCGATGATCGGAGAGTCTGACAATAACGCGTACGATCTCTTAAATAATCATCTTTCTACAAGCACACTCGGTAAAGTGTACTCAGATTTTGGCGTTCCGCCTCCAAGCGATGCGAATGGCGAAATTGCTTCTGCTAAAATATATTCACGATTTTTCCGCATTCTCTACAATAGTTCATTCCTAGGCAGAGTACGTTCGCAAACGGCACTTACCTTCCTTTCAAAAACATCATTCCAAAACGGCATTGTTGCCGGAGTGCCAAATGGCACCTTGGTCGCACATAAATATGCCGAACGTACTATAAAAGATGCGGGCGGAAATGTAGTAAAACGCCAACTGCATGATTGCGGCATCGTGTATTATCCTCGCCACCCATATTCGATCTGCGTGATGACGGAAGGATCAGATTATTCAAAAATGGAATCGGCGATTAGTGCGATTTCAAAAACGGCGTGGAATGCCGTAGATCAGGGGCTCCTAAGTCCAAGTAGTGTGGATGATTAGTGCTTTTCAGTACGATCGATTTTTTCTCTAATCCCCTGAAATTCGTGTTCAAGGCGATTCAATTTTTCGTCCGGCTCTTCTTCGATTTCAATAAAGTCATTTCGTGCTTTACCGATCGCCTTTATAAGTTCATCGAGTTTTAGTTGTGTTGCTTGTCCGTCGCGGTTCTGCGTATTTTGAATGAGAAAGACCATAAGGAAAGTCAGAATGGTTGTCCCCGTATTGATAACAAGTTGCCACGTGTTTGAAAAGCGATAGAACCATCCGCTTCCTGCCCAGATAACAACGCCAAAAACAGCGAACGTGAATGCCCACGGAGAACCCATCCAACGACTCGCCACATGGGCAATTCTTCGAAACGCTTCGTGCATAGTGTGTCTATAGTATACTCCTGTTTTTGGCTTTTTCTCTAAAATCCGCTATTATCCACTCACTTGCCAGTATGCCGATGTAGCTCAGCTGGTAGAGCAACGCCATGGTAAGGCGTAGGTCGTCGGTTCAATCCCGACCATCGGCTCCCGCAGATTACTGCGTTAATTTTTTGTTACACTACATTTTGTCAGACCTAAACCATGAACCCCTACGGGAAGGTTACGGGGAGGGTCTGACACCTATCGCCACCTTAGCTCAGTTGGTAGAGCATCTCACTCGTAACGAGAAGGTCCGCAGTTCGATCCTGCGAGGTGGCTCACGAGGAACATAGTGACAAAGTGTGCCGCCGAAGACAGGATCGAAGGCCGGAAGAAAAAGTCTGGGAGACTTTTGCTGAGGCGGGGTCGACAGAAATGTCCTATAGGAAATTTACTAGTGACCGACCTGCGAGGTGGCTCAAAAATTGATTTAATTGACGCAATCTGTAGTTCTGGTAGCGTCATAGCAGACTGTAACCCTTGCAAAAGTGAGGAAGTACGATGACCAGCACGGTGTTGAAACTTCTTGAGGCAGAGGAACAGCGTGACCAAGAAAAGGTATGGAAGGGTTCGCTCGGAGAATATATAAATGAGCTCTTTGCGGAGCCAGAGTTTGACCCATACGCAGGATTTACTGCGTTCCAAATGATACACACGGCAATTAAACTTGCTGGCGTTGATATCATCAATCCAGCAATTGACCCACGTCTTCGCCGTCTATACGGTGAGGAACCTTTTCGGAGATTTCGTCTTTTTGAACGATATCATGGTATCGATTCCGAAATTGAACGGATCGTGCGATATTTCGAAGCCGCAGCAAAACATGCCGAGGAAAGCCGTCAGGCTCTTTTCTTCCATGGCGAACCCGGTTCAGGGAAAAGCTCTCTCGCGGCAAGTATTGTGGAAGGTCTGGAGAGATATATCCCTTGGATTCGTGTGGTGGAAGGCTGTGACTCACATCATAGCCCGCTACTGCTATTGCCGAGAGAAATCAGGGAGGCGTTCCAAAGAGAGCGGAATGTTTTCCTTTCAGGTGAACCGTGCCAACAGTGTCTCAATGCAAGTAAGAATGGCGTCCTCAAAACACCAGTCACATCAGTGCGATATTCTGCCTGTGCGGCAGTGGGGTATGGAGGTTTTTCTCCATCAGGAGAACCTGCTGAAGACACTGATGGGCTTTTCGGAGAGATGAATGGACACGGAAGGAATTCTGGAGTCATCCATCATGCCGGAAGAGGGATCCTCGAAATCATAGACCTGAGGGAGCGAGGAGTGCAGAGTATTGCTTCTCGATTAACTACTGCCACTCAAGAACATCGGGTTATGACGCGGGGCAGACGTCTGTATCTAGACATGGTAATTATTGCTCACGGCAATTCAGGTGGTTATGAAGCACTACTCAAAGTAGACGGAATGAGAAGGAGGGTGTATCCAGTATCGATACCTCTTAATCTTACTCTTAGCGACGAGGTGCTTATTTATCAGCAGTTCCTCGATAGTACTGCATTCAACACACCACTTGCGCCACTAACTTTGGAAACCTTAGGAACATTTGCGATCTTAACGCGACTAGTTTCCGAAGATCCATGTACCGATCTTTTGGAAAGGCTCCGTATCTACAACGGTCAGCCAGTATTCACTAAAGGTGTCGAAAAGAAGTATAAGGACAAAGACGGTAAGGAGGTGCTACTAACTGCTCATGTACTCCGAGGATTGCCGACCGGTGAAGGAAGAAAATCGGGAGGAATTCCAAGCCCGCTCGCAATCCAAATCCTTCATGACGCACTCGCGAAGGAACCGCAAGTATTGTTTCCTTTTGATCTCTTCCCGATTATTAAGACAATCATCGAGGAAGATAAAACTGGGGGGAAGAAAAAGGGAGAACTATTGGAGATTGCAAGAAAGGAGTACCTCGAATCTTTTGAAACTGCTCTTCTGACTGCAATGAATCCACACTTTGTGGACAATGCAGGAGAACTCTTCAGGCAGTATCTCGACCATGCAAGTGCGTATGTACTAAAAACAAAAATCCGCATTCGTGTAGTTGGGCATGGGGGCATAGTAACTTTTCGCGAGGAAGATCCTTCGGAAAGTTTCCTCAAATCAATCGAAGAACAGATGGCTATCATCGGTCCTGCGGGAGACGGATTCCGCAGAGACATATCAAACCAATTAATGAAAGATAGCCGACGAGAGGGAGCCGGCAAAGCCACGATGGAGGAAGTTCCTCAGCTCGCAGAAGCGATCCATCGATATCTAAGAAATCGGGTCCGCGATCAATGCCGTATAATTGTCCGGAACCAAATGTTAGATACGGAGTTACTCGCTAAAAAAGAAGAATGGAAGAAACGACTTGTTGAGGGGGGTTATCCGGAAGAATCGATCGATACGGCATTCCGGTATGCCGCCATCCACCTCTGGAAGGATTGACCAACAGAGTGGACGAACGACTGTAGCGCGGAGGGACAAACCTCCGCGTTTTTTTATTGGGCGCGAATTGGTCAGAAATTTTATAAAATCAGATAGGAGGGATTGGTCACACACAATTTTGCTTCGCAAAATTTGCGCGACCCCGCCTCGCGCCTGCTTCGCAGACTTCGCTTCGCTCCGTGCGCTTCGGCTTGCAATTCCCGCCCCCGCGTCAAACAAGCAAAAAACAAAATGCCCCTTTCGGGGCATTTTGTTTTTTGCTTGTCGCGGGGGCGGGAATTGCACCCGCGTCCCGAGGTTATGAGCCTCGTGAGATACTACTTCTCTACCCCGCTATATACTTCCAAATCAAACTAAATCATCGCCTCGTGGTTTGCCGCTTTCCCAAAGCGGCGGCACCTACTTCTCTACCCCGCTATATCGATACCCAAATTAAATTTGGAACGTGGAGAGAATAGTATACGATTTTTTGATAATTCGCAACTAGGAGAAAAATCCTAATTCTTCGAATACACGCTGATACAAAGCGATTGTTCGCTCCGCTTCTCGTTTCGTTAGAATGAAATCAGACCCTCGATGTGCAATGTCGTTTCTGACCCTATGCGCGTCCCATGCTGCTTGAACTGAATTAAGGTCGCCCGTTCGTATTTGCTTGAGTTTATCTCCGACACTCGCACCAAAGTATCCGACATTTGAGAGAAGTTGATCAAGAATAATATCCGCTTCAATAATCGCATGTCGCCAATCATTTGGATTTTCTGATGCAACAAGTTTTTGGATCGCATCAAAGCGATCATTGCTTCGATTTTCCGCATGTTCTTCTGCCGATAGTTCGTACTCCTCTTCTTCGATGTGAGAGAGCTCTCGTATACGGATTGTGGTATAGATCGAAATGAAAATCCCGATAAATGAAATAAAGAGGAGGATCGCTGCTATTCGTGCAATGATTCTTGAAAAAAGTGAATCGCCCTTACCGACAATCCGATCAAGTCGACTTTCATTCGTGTCAGGAACAATAGTGTCGGCAGTCACCCATCCGTCTGGATCGGTATCGTAGTCGACATACCACCAATCAACTCCATGGAGCGATATTGGACCTTGGGTGACGACGCCGGTATCCCCTGCACTATGCGAGCCGATCATCGCTCCTTCCGGCGCTTCGTATACATTCGTTGGTGTAACTGAGCGAACACGACTTCCTACACGAATTGAATCAGACGTCAGTGAAATATCATTTTCATCCACCCATCCATCAGCGCCATCTACCCAGTCAACCAACCATTTCCTAGTATCCCCAAATGTTTTTGGTCCATCGAGAATAACACCCATGGTGCCTTTTAGTTGTGTGCCGATTATAGTTCCTGCCGAATCAGAGACATCAAGATCGCGGAGCGCCATTACGGTGTTTCCAGCAGTGAGTGCTTTGCCTGGACTAATACCATATTGCCCCAAAAAACCACTGAAGCGCGCGAGTATGCCGCCCAAAATCATGAATGCGACAACGAAGATGATGAGCGCCTCAAGCGCCGTTGTTTTTTTCTCAGGAACTTCGTCAGCCATTCCCTTCAGTATAGCCTAAAGAAATGCTGTGTTTGAGGGTCTCGATGGAAAGATGAGGATTATTTCCCGAGCGCGCGACCAAGCGCAAAGAGTGTCTCTTCCTGTCTATGTGGCGCCATAAATTGAATGCCAGTCGGAAGATCCTTTCCATCTCGTACTGCACTGCCTGACGGAATTGAGATTGCAGGCATGCCGGTTAAGTTTGCAGGAACGGTGAAAATATCTTCGAGGTACATTGAAACTGGATCGCTCTTCTCGCCAAACTTAAATGCGGTTCCTGGAGTTGTCGGCATTGCAATTGCATCAACTGATTTGAATGCGTTTGTAAAATCATCAGTAATCATTTGGCGGACAGCGATTGCTTTTTTGTAGTATTGATCTGCATATCCGGCAGAAAGTACGTATGCACCAAGCAGAATGCGGCGACGCGGCTCGTCACCAAAACCCTCTCCCCTTGTCTTTTGATATTCATCCCAAAGATTTGCTCCGTCCACGTGAAATCCGTATTTAACACCATCAAAGCGTGAAAGATTTGCTGAAACTTCTGCAGGCATCACGACATAATAGACGGCAAGCGAATGCGTAATCTTTGGAAGATCGATATCAACAATTTCGTGTCCTGCCGATTTGAGTGCTTCAAGCGACGATTCAAAATTGGCGAGCACTTCTTGATCGACACCACTTGCAAGAAATGCGCGAGGGACGCCGATTTTCATTTTTGTTGGAGCAGGAGTTGATGCGGTATCGGGAAGCGTCGTCGAATCATTCGGATCATTTCCCCCAATAACGGAAAATAGTGTTTCGACATCTCCAACCGTTTTTCCAAATGGACCAATCACATCGAGCGAAGAGCCCATAGCGATCAAACCAAATCGAGAGACCGATCCGTACGTAGGTTTGAGTCCGATAACACCGCAAAAACTCGCTGGCTGACGAATCGAACCGCCCGTGTCGGATCCAAGCGCCCCAAGAGCTCCGCCGATCGCGACTGCAACCGCCGATCCACCACTTGAGCCTCCGGGAACTCTCGAGAGATCGTATGGATTTTTAGTGGGACCAAATGCCGAATGTTCGGTTGAAGAACCCATCGCGAATTCATCGAGATTGGTGCGGCCGATCATAATCGCGCCTGCTGTCTGTAATTTTTCAACAACCGTTGCGTTATACGAGGCAACATAATTTTCCAAAATTTTTGATGCTGCAGTCGCGATTTTTCCTTTTTCCAAAATATTATCTTTGAGCGCAATCGGAATACCGAGAAGCGGAGCACTCTCCCCTTTTGCAATCTTTTGATCCGCCACATCGGCTTCTTCGAGCGCAGATTCACTTACCTTGAGAAAGGCATGGACTTCAGGATCACGCTCTTTGATACGCGCAAGATGCGCTTCTACCAATTCGCGCGCAGAGATTTCTTTCGCATCCAGTTTTGTACGGGCTTCCGCTATTGTGAGTGTCGTGAGATCCATCAGAGTGAATTAGCCCAGTATCTTCTTAACCAAGAAATAATTCCCTTTTCGCTTTGGCGCATTTTGAAGCAGTGTTTCGGTATGGACGCCACTTTCATGCGGATTTTCGTCCGGACGAAGGACGTTTTTGACTGAACCAACGACATGCGGCGGAAGGTCAGTTGCGACCGCACCGATTTCAGAAATATATGAAATGATGCTCTCAATTTGAGGCACAATACGATCCCGCTCCTCAGGAGAGAGCTTGATTTGTGAGAGCTTTGCAAGCGCGTCGATATCGTCTTTGGTTATTTTCTCCGCCATTCCCCGCATCCTAGCATGAGATTTTGAAACCGAAAATGAATGACGGCGGCCTCGGTAGGGCCGCCGTCTCTTCCTCACCCCCAGCATTCTGGTGGACATGATGTGATGTAAATTTCATATCTACCGGTCGTGGGGGAGAGTGCCAAGACTGTCCTTGGGTCTGCACCCTCCCAGTGACGAATGATTCTGATTGGTGTAGGACTTGATGGCTCGTCCTTACCAAATTTCCAGAGCCAAAATTGACGGAGATACCACCACAACATTTCCTGTCACTCCCTACTAGACTACTCTTCCAGAGTAACAGAAGAAGTAAGTATTACCGAACCATTTTCAAAAATGCCTCTTCCTCCAAAACGGGTACACCAAGTTTTTTGGCATTTAGAAGCTTGGAGCCGGCACTCTCCCCCGCCACGAGGAAACTGGTATTCTTTGAAACCGAACTCGCGACTGCTCCACCATTTTGGCGGATTTTTTCATGCGCTTCATCGCGCGACATATTCGAAAGTGTTCCGGTTACCACAAATATCTTGCCGGAAAGCGCGCCTCCAGATTTTTGCACTGGATTTGAAAGTGTCATGTACTTCAACAATCGCTTCACGAGCATTTTGTTATCTGCATTTGAAAACCAACCGTGTATTGATGCTGCAATAACTGGACCAACACCGTTAATTGCAGAAAGTTCCGCTTCTTTCACCTTTTGAATTGTATCGATCGCACTGAAGTGCGCGGCAATATCACGCGCGGTTTCTTCACCAACTTGATCGATTGAAAGCCCGAAAAGAAATCGTGCAAGGGTTGTCTTTCTTGCCTTTTCAATTCCTTGAAGCAGATTCGTGATCGACTTTTCTTGAAAACCTTCAAGTCCTTCAAGATCACCTCTTTTCAAGGTGAAGATATCGTCTAAGGTTGCGATAAGGTTCTCATCCATCAGTTGATCAATCGTTTTGGGTCCCATGCCATCAATGTCGAGAACTTTTTTCGAAATAAAATGGTAAAACTTTCGGCGCACTTCCGTGTACGATCCCCGATATACACATCGATATGCCGCTTGCCCCGGGACACGTTCAATCGAGCCGTCTCCACCGCAAAGCGCAACTTTTTTGGGGAACCGATATGGTTTTTCTTTTCCGGTTCGAAGATCAGCCAGAACTGAAACGATTTCAGGAATCACATCTCCTGCTTTTTGGAGAATCACGGTGTCACCGATTCGAACATCGAGACGCTTGATTTGATCTTCATTATGAAGCGTGGCGCGAGATACGGTTGATCCAGCGACCAAGGTTGGGCGCAGATGCGCGACGGGCGTTAACACACCCGTTCGTCCGAGTTGCAATTGAATATCTTCAACGACTGTCGTCACTTGTTCTGCGGGAAATTTAAACGCGATACCAAAACGCGGTGCTTTCGCAGTATAGCCAAGCGCTTCTTGGAGATGCTTTTCATTTACCTTGGCAACAACGCCATCAATTCCGTATGGCTTGCTATGACGTTTCTCCACCCATTCATGGTAATACTCAATAATTTTCTGCGGCTCTTTTGCAAAAACAAATTCGCGATTTACTTTAAATCCAAGCTCTCCGAGTCGCTTCAAAGTCTCGGCTTGTGTTTGTGGCGCTTTTTTACCGGCATATGATTCGATTGCGTAGATGAAACAATCAAGGCTACGCTTTGCCGTTATTTTTGGATCAAGTTGGCGAAGTGATCCGGCAGCAGAATTTCTCGTGTTTGCAAAAAGCGGTTCGCCTTTTGCTTTTCGCTCAATATTTGTTTTTTCAAGGGCTGACTGTGGCATCCACGCTTCGCCTGCAACAATAATGTCGATTGGCTCGGGAAGAGCGAGTGGAATTGAGCGAATCGTTTTTAAGTTTTCAGTAATATTTTCGCCGATCTCACCATCTCCTCGTGTTGCGCCCATGACGAACTTCCCTTGTTTGTAGGTTAGTACAACTTTAAGCCCATCAATCTTTTGTTCACCAACAAATGTTGGTTTTTCTTGAATACCTTTCTTCTCAAGAAAACGAATGGTTCGATTGGTCCACTCAAGAAATTCTTCAGGAGAAAATACGTTATCGTATGACCACTGCGAAATCTGATGATGTACTTTTTCGAATTTTTCAAGGGGCTCACCACCAATCCGAGTCGACGGTGAATCAGGCGTTTTAAGTGAGGGATTCGATTCTTCGAGTTCAATGAGTTCCCGCATCAATGAGTCGTATGCCTCGTCCGTTATTTCGGGCGCATCAAATACATGATATTGCTTGCGGTGGTATTCCAAGAGTTCGCGAAGTTTGCGGGCTCGATTCTTTGGGTCAGAAATTGCCATAGGGATGTGCCCTATTTTAGCATTTCTCAAGGAACCGTCTGAAGGAAGGAGAATGTCCCTCGACTAGTGGATCTCTCTAATGATCGCGGTTATCTCTGCTGGACTTAGTGCGCGATTATATACACGGAGCTGGTCAACATATCCATCGTCAAAGAAGTTATTGCTTGCGTCTCTTGCGCCTATCTTAAATGTAGTGGCAAGTCCTTGGGTAGTCGCAGGAATAGTACCAGTGAGATTAAGCGTTCGAGCAGTACCCGCAACGTAGAGTGTGATGCGATTTGCCGCAGCTTGAGTGCCGTCGTAAACAAGTACAAGACTGTACCACGTATTTGCCGATATCGTTGAACCATATCCAGTCCATGATCCGAAGGTATCAGCACTACCGTTACCAATATCGACATTCATATTTCCCGCTCCTACGGCTAAGCTAAAGTCATTGAAACCACTGACATATTTTCCAAACAGATATCGATACGGTGCTGCGGCACTTGGATTTGGATCTCTAAACCAACCAGAAACAGTGATTGCGGAAGCGTTATTCATTTGGGTGATGTTGGTGGTGTTCACGTAACTGTTTGCTGCAACAAGCGAGAGTGCTTGGGTACCGATGACATAGTGCGAACTGCCTACGGCGGCACCACTCACCAGAGTTCCGTTATTTGATCCGACTGAATCAGCCGCGTTGCCATCGAATGACCATAGCGATATGAGTCCTGAAGTTGGAATAGTAGTGCCGTAGACAATACTTGAGTAACTCGATGCGTTGGTAGATGAGTCTAGGGCACGAACTCGATATCCGTATGTTGTACCCGCGGTCAAACCAGTATTTGAGAATGTTACTCCAGTTGGAGTTCCGACTGCGGTACCTGCGGGCGTACATGATGCTCCACTACAGCGTTGTACTTCATAACTTGTTACTCCAACGTTATCGGTAGAAGCGGTCCATGATAGATTGACCTGCGTCGTTGAATCGCCAGTGACTGCAAGATTTGTTGGAGCAGTTGGAGCAGTTGTATCCCCTCCGCCGCCGGATGCTTCAGCAAACAGAGCCGAAATTTCACTTGGAGTAAGGAGACGATTATATATGCGCAGCTCGTCAATAAGACCGTTAAAGAAGCGCGTGCTTGCCGAACGGGTGCCAATAAAGAGAGTATCGGTTGTCGCGGTTGGCGTTGTCGTCATACCATCCGAGCTGACTGTTTTTTGAACACCGTCAACATAAAAGTATGGCTGCATGTTTGCGCTCTGATCCATCATTATCACTACGTGATGCCATGTCGCGTTCACATATGAATTTGCTGCGGAAAGAGCGGTCTCAGTCACTCCTCCTGTTTTAGACTCTATATATAACTGGTGATTTGTAACGGAGTCAGATATCTCATATTCGCGTGGAACGCTTCCTCCCGCTCCTTTATTAAGGATATCTTGGTCTGCAGTACCTGATGTTTTTTGCCAGAATGAGATTGCCCAATCGCCGGGTCCTACTCGAAGTTCTGGGGAATCAGCGACTGTCATATAATCCCCTGTTCCATCAAAGGTTGCAGCGCCTGTACCCACTTTCTTGTCTGCAGTAGTGATTGTGGCATTTCCAACAAATGTTCCTGTGTTACCGTTTCCCGAAGAGTCGATTTGAGAAGTGCCGGCGGTATCGAACTTCCAGTATCCCACGAGTCCAGATGTTGGAATGCCGCTACCTGCGCTTGTCGTTCCTGAAACAACTGTCGAATATGCTGAGGTATTGCCAGTCGCATCTTTTGCATTCACTCGGTAATAGTATGTGGTGCCAGCGGATAGTCCGGTATCGTTGAATGAGTTTGATGCTGGACTTCCGATTGTTGTTGCTGAAGTACAACCGGACGTAGTACATCGCTGGATTTGATAGTTTGCAACGCCAACATTGTCAGTTGATGCCGACCATGAAACGTTCAATTGCGAAGTAGATATAGAAGCAACAGTTACGTTTGTTGGTACCGATGGTGCTTGAGTATCGACGGTTGAAGCAATTGAGAAGGTGACTGGATAGGCGTTACTCTCAACCTGATTTGAGTCCTGACAGCGTGCATAGTAGGTATAGGAATTACCGTTTGTAAGACCGGTTATAGTCGTCGAGTGCGATTTTTGCGCACTAACGTCACCGAATGATCCAGACATTGCGCTATATGTCCCTGGATCAGTCGTTTTATTCCATTTGCAAAGCGCCGGTTTATCAGTTGTTACCGATAAGACGGTAGATGTGGTGCCAGCGGGAAGTGTTCCGCTCGGGGAGCCTTGGGAGATCGTAGGAGCATCATTTGGACCATTCACTTGTATGCTACATGACAGAATTTCATCGGTAATATCATCGATTCGTCCCTGGTCAAAAGTATTTGCTATCCACGACAAGCTGTCAGCTGTTGCGCCATCTTTCAAAATATCAAGACAGGTAACGCCTGGAAGACAGAGGGCAGTACCCTGCCCGTCGGGATCCACCGCAAGACCGATCGCGACAGTGTATACCGTTGCGATAGCCTTGAGTCTTGCAGCTTCCACCAAGAAACTATACATGGTCGGGATTTTATATACTCCAGGATGTTTATCACACCCGACCCCAGCAACATTATCGGCATATATTGAACCATTTGCATTCCAATAGCACGGTGAAGTGATTGCAAATCCTTTTGGTTTTGTCACTCCGTTTACCACAACAGTTGATGTTGCGATCCAGTCATTCGGACCTCCGTCTGTAAAGAGGATGACGTGATTGGTGTACTGATTATCATCACGATTAACGGCAGGAGTAATTGTCGTAATTTCATTGTCTCCAAGTGCCTCTCCGATAAACGAGCCGGCGATCTGCACTCCATCCGAATTCAAAACCCCGGAAGGAGGCCAATTGAATACAGTGTCCTTCAAATTCTTAAATTCGAGATATGCGTTACGAAGTGCGGTAGCTGTATGAGTCAATCCCATATTCGACATCGCATCCACCTGACCTTTAAGTTCATCACGATATGCCGGGGTCAGGAGTTGAAGATCTTCAAATACTCGCGCGTTTGTTCCATACCGGATCAATCCTACCTGGGTATTATGATCAACATCTTTTGCATATAGCTGATCGATCATGTATTTAAGAGACGCCTTATACACCGCCATCTCACTATCATCAATACTTCCTGAATTGTCGATGACAAGCATGATATCTCCACCGATTGGACAGTAGACGTTATAGCGGAATGTAATCGCGCGTTGAACGCGACTTGGGAGCGAGGTGTCCTGACTGTTGAAACCTTGAACTTCGATCGTATGCGTCGTCGTATCCACGGTAACCGTTGCCCCAGCAACATTGCCGGTCACTGGATTAGTGATTGTAATGGTGAATGTTTGTATTGCGGCATTAGTTGAACTTGGCGGCGTAGTCGCATTCCCGTCACAATAAAGATTGGTAGCAACTCCTTTATCAAAAATGCCTGCTTGCGCGTAATGCAAGATACACTCCCCTGCTGACTGCGCTGCGTAGTATGCGTCTTCCGAATCATTTGCCAATGTTGAATAGCGTACTTGGCGAATCAGGTAGGTGAAACTGTATGACGCGATAAAGAGAATGATCGCGGTCATGATGATCGCGTAAAGAAGCGTAAATCCTTTCCGCTTACGGATAGAGGAGAATATGGAGCGTCGAGGTTCTGTTTCCATTATTCGATGAATTTATGATCTACAATTCATTTCCTGCGAGAGGATTGAAATTTCGTTGCAGATACACAGTATTTCCCTTCCATGATACCACGACACGCGCTCGCACTTCGCCACCAATCAAGGTGGTAACTGTGAATTGTCGAGTATAGATTGATTCATCCCAATCACTTCCAGTTTGATGACTGTAGGCATTGACCGATGGACTGAAGTTAATTGGACTACAGGTGCCGGAGCATGCTTTGACTGTAGAGTTTGAAGGATTATTTACATCATTCGGTAAGTTATTAAGCGTCGTCTCTACCGTACAATTCGTTTCAAGACATACAACCGCGACGTATCCGAAGAAATAGTTGGTTCCTTCTACGGTTCCTCCTTGAGTACTCACGATGTCGCTGTCACGTACGTTTTTCAGATATTCGAGTGCGTCTTCTGCAAGAAAGAGGGCGATTGTTTTTTCTCTCGCATACGTAGCAGAACTGACACCCCGTTGCACCAAGGTGAGAGGACCAACCGCTCCAATCATGAGAACGGCGATCGCGATCAGTGTTTCGATCATCGTAAATCCTTTTTTTGTACGAGCAGGGACGTTCATACTAGATTTCACTACTCAGCGCTTGAGAAAGGGTTGATTGAATTGCAAAAGAAGAAAGTGTCGAACCCTTCCCTGCGGTTCCAGCAATGGTCACCAGGACACGCGGTTGAGTCGTTATTCCGTCTCCAAACAGATAGAACCGGAGCGTGGTAATCGTTACGTTGCTCCCCGTCATAGGGTCATAACTAATCCCGTTATCCAAAGAGCGCTGGAGAACGCCTGCATTAAGTCGATAAATTACTTGATTCCCACTCACATCGGTAAATGAAAAAGTAGTACACGATGTGCCACTTGGAATACAAGCATACGCCGTTCCCGATCGAATATGGCGTATAAAGATTTCCATCGATGAATAGACGTTATCAAAAATAAATTTTTGTGTCTGTGCTTTTTTGTTCGCAGTAACAACTGACAGGAAGAGTGTCGTAACGGAAAGCATCACGAATATAAAGAGCGTCACAGACACCATCATTTCAATCAAGGTGAAGCCTTTTGTACGTGTCTTTTTCTTCCAGATCATATGCCAATGATATCAACAAGGCCGTTTTTACTCACACGCACTTCTTCGACCACACTCGTTTTGGAAATGCTCCCGAGGAAAATCGATACATTCGAGTAGACTGATGGGCTTCCAGATACAGGCGTGAGTGTGAATATTCCTTGTATATCAGCGCGAGAGAACGAAACATCCATTTTGTTATTCGCAGTTGGGAAATAGCAGGTCGCGGCTCCTCCGTTGTCTACACACAGTTTGGTAATTTGTACGTCCGACGGAAACGTGAGTTTCTGATAGTAAGTATCGATTTCACTCGCAGAATCAAAGACGTGGTTATTGTTTGAATCTACGTAAAATTGCGTAAAGGTTGGCGTGGTCAGATCAACGCGGACTCCGTAGCCGACATCAAAATTATTTCCAAATCCAATGATCGAAAGTCCATAGAGCATCGATTGGCGGATTTGTTGTGAAAGCAATTGTGCGCCTGCATCAACGGCGATCTTTCCTCTTGGCCTCGTATCAAAAAGTGAAACAGATGCCAGAAGTATTGCTGCAATCGAAAGGACAACCAAAAGTTCAATGAGAGAAAATCCTGCTGTTCCCTTCGGTCGAAGTGTACGTCTTTGCTGTAACAATTTTCCCCGCATGCATTAATGTATTGTTATAACGACTGTGGGCCCGCTCGATATTCGTATGTTGCGCCAAGGTCTGGTGATGTTGCGCAAGTATTTTCCGCATAGATAGTTGATTCGAGATCAGCACCAAGACAGTATGATGTCGACTTTGTTGCTCCATTACTCATGTACATGTAATGCACTGTTCCCCCGAGTGGATCGTCAGGGATAGACTGCATGAAGCCGCCGGAAACGAGTCCAGTGAGTGCCGTTTGTACCGACTGGGCAGTGGCGCTGTCAGGATAGAAATGATTTCTGTCGTAGTAGAGTTCGAGTGAGATCTGGATATTTTTAATGTCTGATACGCGCTTAGAGTCTCTGCCGCGGGTGCGAGAATTGCCTATGCCTGAAATGATAAGTGCGGCAAGAAGAGCGATGATACTTATTGCGACCAATAACTCAATCAATGAGAAGCCTCGCTTTGATTTGTACAGCAATTGGTAGTACATGCGTGTGTCATTTATTGTACGACGGAAATCCCCTTCGCAAAAGAATTATCCGAACAGCGTCCACACACTAAAAGAGGTGTAGAGCGCGAGGAGCGTTCCGAGGACTAGGAATGGACCAAAGGGAATCTGACTCTTCATATCGAAAGAAGGATGCTTTTTCCTTCGCTTCCCTTTCCATGCGGATAATAATTTTCCAATTCCCGCAAATTGCGGCGCGACAAGTAGGAGTACACCGATTACTGCACCGATCCAAAAAGAAAGTATCAGGGCGCTACTTCCACTTTGAATTCCCAGGAGCCATCCCATACCGAGAGCAATTTTTGCATCCGCAAGTCCGATTGCTCGCCCTTCTGATAAATCCCAGAGTAGGAATAACGGGAGGAACATGAGAGGACCGGCAAAGAAAGCAGTGGGCATAACGAACCCGGTCAGGAAAAAATCGGGATTGGTAAGTATCGGAAGAAGTGCATAGAGAAGCGCAAAATAACAAAAACCATACACAAAGGAGTTTGGAATTTCAGTATGGCGAATATCGTAGACGGTGATTAGGAGGAGATACGCCGAAATAACGAAAAGGAGAAAAAATTGTGGAAGGCTTGGGTGAAGAGTGAGGATAAGAAGCGAGAGCACCCCCATTGAAAGTTCGACGAGGGGATATTGGATTGAAATTGGAGCATCACAGTTGCGACATTTCCCTCGAAGGAAAAAATACGAGATGACAGGGACTAAATCTCTGGCGGCAAGTGTCGCATCGCACGACATACAGTGCGATCGACCACCAAAGCCACTGCCCTGCTCGGTTCGAAAAATAACCACATTTAAAAAACTCCCGATGATGATACCGAAAAGAAAAATAATTGGAGGAAGTAAGGTGTCAATGAACTCCATAATATTTACACGGCAAGAATAACTCTAGTGTGACACACTATTGGGAAATAACATCGTAACAACGCTCATCAGTATTCAGCGTTGCTGTGGTATTCCCACAATCGGTCGAAAAGCCTTTGAACACAGGCGTGGTATCGGTTGCATCAGCGTCGTTCTGGAGTATATCGGTGTTATAGAGCTCAAGTGTCGATCCTAGATGATATCCGGTACCAGATGTGGTTTGCACATAGACATAGGAGGCATTCGTTTTTGGATCTCTTGGAATATCGGTCGTGTAGGTTGGCGATAAACTAGAGAGTGTAGTTGGATACGCATTATTCCCCGAATTGTAGTAGAGCTCTAAGACGAGTTGCAGTCGTTTAATATCAGAAACGCGCGTTGAATCGCGCGCCTTTGAACGTGAAGTGCCTAGTGCAGAAATCGTGAGCGAAGTCAGAATTGCAATAATCACAATAACAATAAGGAGCTCGATGAGCGTAAATCCGCGACCTACGCTACGAGCCCCTTTTGTCATACGATTATTGGTCGATTATCGGCAGTCAGTTGATGATGCGATGCTACCGGTTGTTGTTGCATTTCCGATAACACAAACTGGACGAGCAGAAGTGAATGGACCGCTACCAACTTCGAGGTATGAAGTAATCTGGTAGTCATCAGTCATAGCACCCCCCGCAGCCGGAGCACTTGCCTTCGTGATTGCGTACTGACAAACCGCTGTTGGGGTTGCGCCACAAGCTGTTGTTCCTGATGGATCCTGGAACTTTGCGATCTGGCTCATATCAACACCGTTTATCGTACCAGTACAGGTATTTACGTTTGCACGAGCCGCAGTACAACCCGCAAGCGCAGTACCAGATGAACCAGTTGCAAGCGCCATAACGCGTCCCATCTGTTCAAGGTCGGAAAGTCTCTGCGCATCACGAGCCTTTGCACGTGCGCTGTTGAGAGACGCCAAGACCACCGACGAGAGAATGCCGATGATTGCGATAACAACGAGGAGTTCGATAAGGGTGAAACCTCGCTTTGAAGTAGTCTTCATGATGAAAAAATATTATTAATAGAGCAAATTCCTAGTAATGTTTTGTCCGACCATCTTTAGAGTAAAGAGGTACAGGAATTATTATAGCGGTCTTCCCTAGGGGGTAGCTATCGTCTCTGTGGATAACCCTGCCATCCAGAGCTATGCGTTTGCCGATATGTTGTAAATCGGAATAAGAACCGACGTGAGGAGAATACCGACACCAACGCCGAGAAATACGATCATCGCTGGTTCAATGAGTCCGATAAGGGTATCAACTGCGTTGGTAACTTCGCGACGATAGAATTTGGCAAGCATATTAAGGATATTTCCGAGTTCTCCCGTTTCTTCACCCACTTTCATCATCTGGATAAGAAGCCCGGGAATGATATCCGTATGAGCGCCAAAAGCTTCAGAGACCGCAGAACCGTTTTTAACTGCCGTCGTAATTTCGGAGAGTGCATTCTCGTAGATGACATTACCCACAACGGTACTGGTGATTTCAAGCGCACGAACCATCGGAATACCGCTTCCGAGCATAGTAGAGAGGTTGTCCGAAATACGTGAGAGATAGAGTTTTTTGAACAAATCGCCAATATACGGCACTGAAATTTTCAATTGATCGAGGGCAAGCTTCCCTGCGCTCGTTGATATATATCGCCAGATTGCGACAGCGAGCACCGCAAGTCCGATAAAAAGGAAAGCACTGTATGCGACAAAAAAGTGGCTGATTGAGAGCACGACTGAGGTAAATAGCGGCACCGACTGACCAGATTCTTCAATGATTGAGCCGAGGCGTGGAATGACGAAGGTCATCATAAGCACCATAACTGCAACAAAAGTCAGAATCACGAATGCAGGATAAATGAGCGCATTTCGCGCCTTACTCGTCACTTCATAGGTTCGATCCATATAATCAGCAAGGAACATAAAGGTCTCATCGAGCTTTCCTGCTTCTTCACCTGCCTTGACCATGTTGCTGTAAAACGGCGAGAAAACGTCCGGATGCTTTTGGAGTGAGCCGGAAATAGTCGAACCTCCTTGAAGGTCATCGGCAACAGAGGTCAACACATCACGCAGTGTGGGATTTTCAACTTCTCCACCGAGAAGTCTAAATACGCGAAGCGCAGATACTTGCGCCTCAAAGAGTGTTGCAATCTGACGTGAGAGAATAACAACTTCTTTGTTCGAGACATGATTGAACAGCTGGATATTTTGAAGGATGTTCCCTTTTCCTTCGGCAGAGCTAATGGCTGAAATAACCAACCCACGGCGTTGAAGCGAACTAATCGCAACATCCTGGTTGATGGCTTCAACCGTTCCTTGTTTTTCAGTGCCTGAGGCATCAAATGCAACGTAATTGAATAGCATAGTTAGTGATTACATGAGGCGTTCAAGGTTTCCAGGGTCAAGTGAGTATCGGTATGCATTTTCGATAGTAATTTCTCCTTTTCGAACTAGTTCAGCAAGACATCGGTTCATACTGATCATTCCTTCTTGAGAACCGGTTTCAATAACGGTATTGATTTCATGCGTGCGCTTCTCACGGATCAGGTTTGCAATCGCTTTATTGTTGAGAAGAATTTCATACGCAGGTACCAGCCCACCAGCAATTCCTGGAATAAGTCGCTGAGAGAAAATACCGACAAGACTCCCCGCGAGCTGTATGCGGATCTGATCTTGCTGAGAAGACGTAAAGCTGTCGATGATACGATCGATGGTCTGCGCCGCATTGTTGGTGTGAAGCGTTGAGAGGACAAGGTGTCCAGTTTCTGCTGCAGTGACTGCGGTTGAGATTGTTTCTGGCGAGCGCATTTCGCCAACCATGATGACGTTAACGTCTTGTCTGAATGCGGAGCGGAGCGCGGTATGAAAATCGCTCGTATCGATCAAGACTTCGCGCTGATCGATGACCGACTGCTTCGGGTCAAAAATATATTCGATTGGATCTTCAATCGTCACGATGCGCTCAGTGCGCGCCGTGTTAATGTAATCGATCATTGCGGCAAGCGTGGTTGATTTTCCCTGTCCAACTGGACCGACGACAAGCACGAAACCTTGTTCTTTCTGGGCAAATTCTTCAATGATCGGTGGAAGTCTGAGTTCTGCAATCGTGCGTATCGTGTTTGGTATATAGCGGAGTGCAATTGAAATTGCGCCGCGTTCAAATGAGGCGTTGCCACGAAAACGTGCCTTATTGGAATGACTATACGAAAAATCGAGCTCTTTATCGGAGACAAAACGTTTATATTGCTCGTCGGTTATGAGCGCCTTTAAATATCCTTCAGTATCGGATGGAGTTAGAACTTCACGCTTTTGAAGTGCAATAAGAGAGCCGAGCGCTCGAATAGTTGGGTGATATCCGGATGAGAAATGAAGGTCAGAACCACCCTCCCCCATCACGGTCTGGATGAGATCATCGAGATCTTTTTTATAATCACGTTTTTCGTGCGCGGTAACCATATTATTTATCGGCTGCTTTTTCTTTAATAATTTTCGTCACTTCTGCAAGTACTTCAGACGGAATGGAGTTTGCTTTCACGATATACCCGTCCACTCCAAGTGCTTCTGCTTTTTCTTTGTCGGAATCCTGCCCTTGGTTTGAGAGCATGATAATGACTGCGTCCGAGCAAAGATTTTCTTTTCGCATGCTCTCAAGTATTGCAAAGCCATCCAATTCCGGCATGACGATGTCCATAAGAACGACTGCGGGCGCGATTGCTTTCTCGCGAATTTTGCCGAGCGCCTCATGTCCATCCATCGACACGGTTACATCAAATCCTGCTTCCTTGAATTTGAGCGCGTACATGTCGACCAAAAACTGGTCATCATCAATAATCAGAATCTGTTTGGACATTTTTTCGTTCATGATTAGTTTCTGACGATAGCTTTTGGCTTTTCCTTCTCGTCTGGTTCCTCTGGGGGAGCAACTTCCTGAGGGGTAGCCCCTACTTCATCTTCATCCAAGAGTGTTCCTCCGAGCGCATTCACTTCTTCAAATGGAATGTCGCCCTTAAACGCTTTAATGATAGCATCCTCTCGCATAGTCAACATACCTTGCTTCCTCGCAATATCCCAGATTGCGTTTTCATTCGTGCCTTTAAGAATCGATTCTTCAAGATCTTCCGTCATTTCGAGAAATTCAAAAACACCAATACGTCCACGAACACCTGCCGGACAATCGCCTGATGGTTGGATACCGAGCATATGATCGCTCCATGGAATATCTTTTCGATATTTTTCCGGAAGCGTAGAAAATTCTTTTTCAATAAGCATCTTGATCGATCCTTCCACCGGTATTTTCTTTCCAGAACCCGGACAGATACGGCGCACCAGTCGCTGACCGATTGCGAGTACCAACGTAGGCGCAATGAGGTATGGATCGACGCCCATGTCGATGAGGCGTGGAATGACACCGACTGCGGTATTCGTGTGAATCGTTGAAAAGACCAAGTGACCAGTGAGCGCCGCTTGGATAGCGAGCTGCGCAGTTTCCTTATCTCGAATCTCTCCAACCAAGATGATATCGGGGTCTTGTCGAAGGATGGAGCGAAGACCTGACGCGAAGGTGTAGCCGATTTCGGGACGGATTTGAGATTGAGAGACACCATCCATGTCGTATTCAACCGGATCTTCAAGTGAGATGACATTATGTTTTTCGCGATCGAGCTCGCCCATCAAAGCATAGAGAGTGGTTGATTTTCCGGAACCGGTTGGACCAGTGAGAAGAATAAGACCATACGGCAGATTTATTGCCCGTTTAAATATTTCGCGTTGTTTTTCATTGAAACCGAGCGAATCAAGTGTGACCATCCCCTTTTCATGGTCGAGAATACGCATTACCACTTTTTCACCGTGACTCGACGGAAATGTAGAAACACGAAAATCTACTTTTCTACCTTCAATATTTGCGGAGAAGCGACCATCTTGTGGTTTGCGTTTTTCATCAAGCTTCATCGAGCCCAAGATCTTGATGCGCGCGACAACCGGACGATGGACGTTGAGCGGAAGCGTGAGCGACGTGTGGAGTACGCCATCGAGACGGAAACGAACGCGAACGTGTTCATTCGTTGGCTCGATATGAATGTCGGACGCGCGTCCCTCGATCGCATCGCGAAGAATAGTCGCAACGATTTTGGTGATTGGCGCCTCTTCTTTGATCTCATCCGCAGAGAGATGCGTATTCTCTCGATCCTCCTCTTCGTCACTTTTGCCAGGAATAATATCGGTTTCAAGTTCTGAAATCGCGCGTCCCACTTCACCCTTTGTCCCTTTGTACATTGCAAGTACCCGGGCGAAATCGGTATCGGTAACTAAGTAGACTTTAAAAGGAATATTTTCTTTTTGGGCGATGAAATTGAGTGCATCAAACGCTTCAATGTTGTCCGGATCGGTAATACCGACTTCAAGTACGCCATCGACGACACCGATTGGAACAAAGCGATAGTGTGTTGCTGATTCTTCTGGAACATAGTGCAAGACTTCGAACGGAATATCAGTATTCCCCAGGATTTTTGTTGGAATATCAAAATATTTTCCCTTCGCTTCCAAAATACTCTCAAGCGAAATGCCGCGCTTTAAGAGCACGGTTTCGACGAGGGATTCATTCTTTGCAGCCTCTTCTTCAATCGAAGGAATTTCCTTCTCCTGAATGAGTCCGCGTTGTGCAAGCAGTGAAAGAAGATTCATTGTACATATTCGTTACAAAGGAAGGACGCTATCTTGATGGTCCAACACCAACCGGAAGAAACGGATTGGCGCGTCCGACAGGCTCGGGAGGAATTGTCTGACTAAAGTCTTTGAGGGACGTGAATGCAGGATCGCTAAAAATTTTTTCGTCGAGACGAAGGGACTTGAGTTTCAAGAGTTGATCAATGAGTGCCTGTTCATCCCCTGCGGCGATTGCATCTGCACCGGAAACGGCTCCAAGGGAATTCAAATTGGAACTGGATTTGTTTGAGAAAAAATAATATCCACCACCAAGTACGCCGACAAGAAGGATTCCGAGAAATATATTTCGTGTTGAGGAACTTCCTTGCATATTAGTTGAGCCAATACGTACGAATGGTTATATCATACCTGTTAGTTTTATCGGCGTCGTCAGCTCCAAGGGTGAGATGTGTGATGTCGATGATGCGCAGTGACTGCTCCAAATCATTCATAAATGCTTGGAATGTCAGATAGTTTGTACGCACACTGAAAGTAAATGTGACTTCATTTGCTTTTGAACTATTTCCGCTATCGGCATGTACACCGGCAGCTTGCATATTCCCCGCATTGCTATCAAAGGCAAATCCTTCAATTGCAACATTATGGAGTTTCGCGATCGCATCAAGATCGATGATGAGACGAATGTTGTCGATGTGATCAGGCAATAACTTTTCAAGTTTTCCGAGATCATCCGGTGAAAACGTATTGTACTTTGCACGAAGTGAATCGCGGACTTCCTGGAGCTGACGTGACTTATCAAGCGCTTCGGAGAGCTTGCCGTTTTCAGTCTGCATCGTTTTTACCGTACCGTATGTTGGATCGATATACGCAAAAAACAATCCGACGGATACGAGAAGGAAAAATGCTGCTAAGAATGCTTGCTTCATATTGCGGTTGAGGTACTAACTGCTCCCCCTGGGTTGTTATTTGGTGTTTCGTTGACGCCGCTCGACTGGAGTTGCTCAACATAATTAATCATTCGAGCGTCGACATCGGCAGAAAATTTAAAATTAACATCTCCATTTCCCGAAAGAGCAACCTCCGATATGACCGGATTTTTGAGGTTTGAGTTAGTGCCAACCAAATCAGACTGGAGCGCCAAGGTTTTGAAGGATTTTGCCTTTCCAAAAAGTTCTATATGCACCAAGCTGGTTTCAGTCGGAGCAGTGTAGATATATTGCGTAAATTGGACATTCTGAAGCGTAATCGACTGTATTAACGCGAAAAGTGATGACGGCGCAATATGCTTTGCCAACAACTCCTCCGCAGCATTAATCCTGGAATCAAGCCTCGTCAATTGCACAATCAGTGCCGGTTCAAAAGCTTCACGCGCCCTTGAGAGCGATTCTTGATTACTCTTTATAGAAGCAGAAAGGTACTGCTGGTAGAGAAATACGATTGCCGAAGCGGATACTGCGACAATAAATATAACGATGGAGATAACGGTACCGATACCAAATGCTCTACTGGTGCGATTTGATCGGCGCACATTGGCAACGGGCGCCGCGGATAGCGACTGTTTGGGAATGAACGATGTCTGGAACTTTGGCTCCATAAAAGGCAATGATGCACATCCAGTATATCACTGGCTACGCACAATGCGTGCAAGAAAAAATGTTGATAGTGAAGTAGTACTTTCCCGATTATCCCTGTTCCTGCAGTTTTCGAAGCGCGAGACCGACTGCAACCGTAAAATCTGGTCCCACTGCCTTCAACACATCCTCCAAAAATGCCGGCGCTTGAAGCTTATCAAACGGATCTCCAAGCACAACATCAACTTCAAGCCGTTTTTGTGCAAACGGAAGAGCACCTTGGAGCAGTGCGCCTCCGCCAGTCAGCACTATTTTCGAGAGATTTCGTGCATATTTCTTTTCATAACTCAAAATGGCACGTTTCGTTTCGGCAAAAATATATTCCATCGCAAGGAGTGCGGTCTCTGAAATTCGCTTATTGTCCCCTTCCATAGTTTCTCCGAGGAGTCCCACCTGGCGTTTCAACTCTTCCGCCTTTGCGACTGAAATCCCAAGCGATTTTGAAAGTGCAATCGTAATATCTTGTCCGCCACGATTAATAACATGGGAAATGCGCACAATACCGTATTCAACAATATAGAGTTTGGTTACTGCGGCGCCGATATCCACGATAGCAACTGGCGCAATTCCTCGATCCAGAGTCGCTCGTATCGTTGAAAAAATCTCAATTTCATAGAAACTGGGCTTCAATTGCACATTTTTCAACACATCGGTATATCTCGTGAGTACTTCATTGTGAATAGCGACCAAAAGGATGCGGGAATGATTCGCGGGCGCAGCATCTGCGGCACGCGGCAAACCTGCCTGCACGCGAGCCTCTCCTTCTGCCGATTCCTCTGCAGAAACATAATGTGATTCATCTTCCGGAAGGATGAACCAATCAAGCTGAACTTCAGTTATTGGAACAGGAATATATTTACGTGCTTCGATCGGTATCATTTTCGACAGTTGGGACGGATCGAGACCCGGCATGTCGATAAGTGAAATCAAGCTCGATGAGAATGGAATCGAAACGCCGCACGCTTTAGTCGTAACGTTTGCTTCCGTCATTATACTTTTGAGCGCTTCGGATAGTTTTTCGGGAGTTAAATGAGTCGCTCTGCCTGTTTCGATTCCTGCATATGGACCAAGCGCAAGCTCGCCATACGTTTCAAGTACGGCGGCACCATGTTCACGTCGTAGTTGCACGACTTTTATCGACGCAGATCCAATATCAATACCAAGAACACTTCCGCTACCCTTCGGAAGCGCTTGCGCCGGAATCATTTTTTTCAGCGCGTCAAAGATCGCCATGAGGTTATGAGAATTATATCACGCATAGAGATTTAAAAATGCGATAGAGTTACTAGACGATGCGGAAAAGTCTGTGGCATTCATTTTTGGATATTTTATTTCCGCGGAATGATACGGACACTGCACTTGATAATCTCGAGCTTCGACATTTCGCTCCATTCATCTCACTTAGAGAGGTTGAAAGTGATATGTATGTCGTCCTTCCCTATCAGAATCCACTCGTGCGGGCTTCCGTACATGCGCTTAAGTATAAAAACAGAAAAGAGATTGGGAAAATATTCGGGCAGATTCTTCACGGTGCACTTATTGAAGACGTTTCGGATATGATTTCCTTCCATTCAAAGAATGTTCAGATCGTACCAATTCCCCTTTCTACATCTCGAATGCAGCTGCGCGGATACAACCAAGCAGAAATCATTGCTCGCGCATTTGCCGAAGGAGATTCTTTTCCTTCGGTTGAATTATCTCTGCTTCGGACCAAAGACACGCCGAGCCAAACGACTCGCGAAGGAAGAGGTGCACGTATTGAAAACCTAAAAGATGCCTTTCGAGTTCCAACCCCAGAATCTGTTCGCGGAAAAGCAATTATTTTAGTTGATGATGTCATTACAACGGGCGCCACCATGCAGGAAGCAAAGAAAGCACTTCTGAGGGCAGGGGCAGCACGAGTCTATGGGATTGCCGTTGCCCACTAGATTTTCTCTCTAAAATAGAGAAACAATAAATATATATTGACAAACGATAAGTCCTAGTATACGCTCCGAGTATAGCTAATTATAAAAACGTATATGAAACGCGGCTCAACTATATTTTTGCAGGTAATTATCGGACTTATTGGCCTTGGTGCACTTGCATTACTTCTTTGGGAACCCCATCTCGAAGGTGTAAATGCACATAAGTCATTCTTTGCGGTTTATATTGATCCATTCATTTGGCTCGTGTATTTGGGGTCAATTCCCTTCTTTGTAGCGCTCTATAACGCAATCAAGGTATTAGGGTATGTCGGACGAAACAAAGTCTTCTCGCTTGAGGCGGTACAAGGACTCCGTAAGATCAAATATTGCGCTCTCCTTATTGTTGGATTTGTGATTACTGAGGAGATAGTCATCATGTTCACCCATGGCGATGATGATGCGGCGGGCGTGTTCGCACTCGGCATAATGATCTCCTTTGTTTCAATTGTTATTGCGACAGCAGCGGCTATGTTTGAGAAAATCCTCCGAAATGCCGTGGATATAAAATCGGAGAACGATTTAACGGTATAAAAAGACAACCATGGCAATCATCATCAATATCGACGTCATGTTGGCGAAACGAAAAATGAGTGTCACCGAACTTGCCGAGAAAGTTGGTATCACAATGGCTAACATTTCTGTTCTGAAAAATGGAAAGGCAAAAGCAATTCGCCTATCGACACTCGAGGCAATTTGTAAAACGCTTGAATGCCAGCCAGGAGATATTCTGGAATACAGAGCTTAGATCAGAGTTGTTCTCAATGTTTACTTTGCGGAGACGACAGGATTCGAACCTGCGAGGGCTTGCACCCTACCTCGTTAGCAGTGAGGCGCTTTCGACCACTCAGCCACGTCTCCAATCGTGTAGCAGTGAAGCACAAGCTACCACACCGTGAACTTTATTTCCATTCATGGATTTCAACGCTCGTACCTAAATAGACACTCAGCGAAGCTGAGCGTCTATTTTTTGAGAAGTGCTTCTCCTCTGCGGACAATTTCCGCAAGTTCAACATTTGCTTTCACTACGTAGTCATTTGCCCCCGCATCTTTTGCACGCTTAATATCTGCATCCTGACTGAAGTTTGAGATGATGAGAACCGGGATAGTTTTCCATTTTTCTTCTTGGCGAATTTTAGAAAGAAAAGTGATGCCGTCCTCACCAGGAAGTTGAATATCAAGACAAATTAAATCGGGTGTCTCTTTGGAGAGAATATCGCGCGCTTGATCAGTTGAACCAGCATGAAAGACAGTAGCGCGTTCGCGGAATTTTCGACAAACCAAATCGGCAAGAAAAATATCGTCTTCAACGATGAGAACGCTGTATTTGTTTGGAGGGAGAGGAGTATCGTCGGCCATTGATGTCCTTATAGTATAGCGTGCTCCTGCCGATCAGGACAATTGTCCGAATAGGGAAAAAATGCAATACTGCCCCACATATTAGAGATATCAGAAACGCTACGGTATGAAAGCATTCTTCATTTCGCTCTTGCTCGGTTGTATTGTTGGTTCGGTTGGCTATTTTGGAGCACACGCTCTCTTTGCAGGAAAAGGTCCGGCTCCCGCAACTGTCGCCTATACCGATACAGGTTTTTACCCTGCAACGACCACAATCTCCAAGGGTGCAACAGTCACCTGGGTAAATAAAAGCTCAGTTGGAATGTGGATCGGCTCTGGTCATCACCCTATTCATGACGAATACCCGGAGCACGAGCCAGGCGATTGCTCAAACAGCCGCTTTGATACGTGCAGAGAAATTGCACCAGGAGAGTCATGGAGCTTCACTATCGACCTTCCTGGAACATGGCATTATCATAACCATCTCAAGGATGAGGATGGTGGAGTAATTGTCGTACCGGAATAAGGGATCGGAAGAAGGATCCGGCGCGGGCTTCTGCCCGCGCCGGATCCTTTTTGCTATGCTACCCGTATGCATCCAACCGATCTGGTCGAAAAACACTTCCGCCTCACTGCGCCGCAAAAATCAGCGCTCAAAAAATTGGGAATCGCTACCGTGCGCAATCTTCTCTATCACTTTCCTTCTCGCTACGACAATATTGCTGAAATAAAGACGATCAAATCCCTCCAAGCGGGAGATGACGCGGTTGTATACGGTAAAATTTCAAACCTCAATATTCGGAAGACATGGAAAAGTCGGACAGCAATTTCGGAAGGCGTAATCGAAGATACGACCGGTTCGATGAAAGTAATGTGGTTCCATCAACCATTTATCGCAAAACTTCTCCACGACGGCGCATACGTAAAGCTCGGTGGCAAGGTTTCAGGAAACGAAAAAGGTATCTATCTTGCAAATCCTGAAATCGAAACCGTTGGAGAGCTTCCGATTGATTCGCATGACTCACTGTTTGCAAAGGAGAAAGGTGGCGAGACCTTGTACCCGGTGTATCCGGAAAGTCGCGGCATCACTTCGCAGTGGTTTCGCCACGCGATTAGGAAAGTGCTCGGGAGTGGCATACTCGAGGAGCTTACTGATCCAATTCCTCATGAGATTTTAAAAAAATATAATCTCCCCTCTCTCACTACCGGACTCGTATGGCTTCACTCTCCGCATACTGAAGAACATTCAGTTTCTGCACGAAAGCGATTTTCGTTTGAAGAAATATTTTTGATTCAGCTCGCCAAAGTACGCGACCGCACTCTCTACCGTGCCCTTCCTTCGCTTCCAATCCGAGTGAACCGTACTGAAGCGAAAAAATTTATGGAGCGATTTCCCTTTGAGCCAACCGAGGCGCAAAAACACGCGATTGAAACGATCTATTCTGACTTTGAAACCAAGTTTCCGATGGCGAGGCTTCTCGAAGGCGATGTTGGGAGTGGAAAAACTGCCGTTGCAGCGGCAACCGTCTACTCCGCAGTCACGACAAGACCGGAAGTGAAAGGTGTGGCAAAAGATTTTGGAAATCTCCAAGTCGCGTACATGTGCCCGACCGAAATTCTTGCAAAACAACATTTTGAATCATTTATCAAATATTTTGAACATCTGCCTATCCAAATCGGACTCATCACCGGCTCTGGCTGCAAAAAATTTCCCTCGAAGAGTAATCCAAAGGAAGCCACTGACATATCGCGCACGCAACTACTCAAGTGGGTAGCAAATGGCGAAATACCTATTCTCATCGGCACACATGCCCTGATCTACAAATCAGTGAGTTTCAAAAATCTTGCGTATGTCGTAATCGACGAACAACATCGCTTTGGAACTGCGCAACGACAGAAACTAACGCGGAAAGATAATATTGCCCCACACCTTCTCTCAATGACCGCAACCCCTATCCCCCGCACACTTGCGCTCACAATCTACGGCGACCTCGATCTAACTATTCTCGATCAAATGCCAAAGGGTCGTTTGCCGGTCATAACCGACATCACTCCGCCAGACAAGCGGAATGAAATGTATGAAAAGGTTCGGAGTGAAATACAAGCCGGACGTCAGGCGTATGTGATATGCCCACGGATCGACGAGCCCGATCCAACTAAAGAAATGGCGCTCATGGCAAAATCAGTCGGAGCGGAAGCAAAACATTTGAAGAAAAACATTTTCCCAGAGTTTTCAATTGAAATTCTTCACGGCAAAATGACGCCAAATGAAAAAGAGAAAGTGATGGAAAAATTTGCAAGTGGCAAGACAGATATTTTGGTTGCGACATCAGTCGTGGAAGTTGGGGTATCAGTTGCAAACGCAACGGTAATTTTGATTGAAGGTGCCGAACGATACGGACTCTCCCAACTGCATCAACTCCGCGGGCGCGTTATTCGTTCAAATCATCAAGCGTATTGTTTTCTCCTCACCGAATCGGGCGGAAAGAAAACGGCAGATCGCTTGAATGCACTCAAAACTGCAAAAAATGGATTCGAACTTGCTGAGTATGATCTTGCACTTCGAGGGGCTGGGGAACTTTCTGGAAGAGCGCAAAGCGGAATTTCTGATCTCGCTATGGAAGCACTCAAAAATTTAAAAATGGTTGAAGCGGCTCGAACTGAAGCAACGCGTCTCATTACTGAAGACATTACCCTCTCAAAGTATCCAGGACTTCTTGATCTTGCACTTGAAAAATCCGGGGGCATTCATTTTGAATAACAACAATCTCCGCAAACACGGAGATTGTTGTGGTCTTAATTTGTAATTATTCGACTACTGCCCAGGCGTTGGGGTCGTAAAGTTTCCCCAGTCAGCATTGGTATCCGTGTCGGCAGTGAATTGGACTCGGCCGATTGAATGACCAGCTATAACTCCTGGAACAGTCGGAATCATCAGTGTTGTGGTTGTTGCGGTTCCCCATGAGACCACATCAATGGTGGTTGATGCTGCATTCATGAGAGTGAGCGAATCAACCGTATTTCCGAGTGCATTTCCAATTGGACTTGGAAATACAACAATTTGTGACGGAATGCTCCAAAATCCCGATGTTGTTGAGGAAGAAGTAATCAAGAGATATGCATTCGGTGCGAGGATGAGGGAAGATGTTGCGATCGCATCAAATGATCCGCTTTCATCTTGGAGTTTCCATCCATTCAAATCTACTGGTGCGAGTGATCCGTTGAAGAGTTCTACCCATTCATTGCCCGGTTCTGATCCCTTCCCTGCTCCAACATCGTAATAGACTTCGCTCATGACCACATGTCCAATATTTTGTGGAGGTTGAACAACCGGCGTGACGCCGATTGTAAAGTCACTCGACGTTGCACCGCCCGCACCGCTACATGAGAGATGGTAGGTCGTTGTTGCATTTGGCGAGACAATTTCATTTCCTGAGATTGCTTTTGAGCCACTCCATCCGTTTGATGCAGTACAAAGCGTCGCATCAGTAGTGCTCCACGTAAGCGTGGATGTTGCGCCTGCGGTTATTGCGAGTGGATTACCAGTAAAGGTAAGTGTTGGTTCTGGCGTTGGAGATGAATTTGGTGTTACCTCAATAGTCGTACTTGCCATAATAATTCCACCGAGTCCACTACACGAAAGCGTATACGTGGTTGTTGCGTTTGGTGCCACGATAAGATTTCCCGAAAGATTTTGTGCTCCACTCCATCCATCTGAGGCAGTACACGACGTAGTGAATTCAGAATTCCAACTCAGTGTAGAGGTTGCGCCAGCAAGAATTTGAAGCGGCAACGCTGAAAGTGTCAGAGTCGGCATTGGGTACACTGCGATCGTTACTGAATCAGTTGATGTCGACTGACCATTCCCACAAGTAAGTGTGTAGGTAGTGGTTGCAGTTGGATTAACAACAGTGTTGCCTGAAAGCGATTTTGCGCCACTCCAGCCGTTTGATGCTTCACACGCGGTCGCATTTGTAGAGTTCCACGCAAGTATGGATGCGCCACCGGAAGCAACATGATCAGGATCTGCGGTAATTTCAACCGTTGGAGTTGGAAGCGGAATAACCGGCACCGGTGTCGCGTTTACGGTAACCGATTTCGTGTCGGTCGCCATTCCGTTTCCACAGGCAAGTGTATACGTTGTCGTTGCGTTTACAGTAACGACTTGATTACCCGATGTTGCTTTTGAACCACTCCAACCATTTGAAGCCACACAGGCATTTGCATTGGTTGAACTCCATGTAATTGTCGAAGTCGCACTGACTTGTACCGTGAGAGGTGAAGCGTTCAATGTGACGGTCGGAGCTGGAGGAGGTGGAACCACCACTGGAATCACATTCACGGTGACTGATTCAGTAGTTGTTCCCTTTGCGTTTTTACATGAGAGCGAATACGTCGTCGTTGCGTTCACCGTGACTGATTGTGAACCGGAGAGTGATTTTGTTCCGCTCCATCCGCCAGAAGCAGTACACGATGTTGCGTTATCCGAATCCCAGCTAAGAAGCGAGCTTCCGCCAGCGGTCACTACCATTGGATCTGCGGTTATGGAAACATCAGGTGCATTCTGATTGCCACCGTTTCCTCCGTTACCATCCCGACAGAATGATGGACCTTTTGCCCACGGAAAACGCGAATGAAATCGATTTTCAAACCGATCACAAATATCTTTTTTCTTATCGTCGATCTTATGCCTTACCAAATCGCGTATCTGATCTCCTAGGTGAGACGCAGAAAAGTTTGATCGACCAAAATCGCTATCGTCATGCCCCGAATTTGCCGAAGCTGCAATCGGTAGGATAAGTGAAACAAGCAAAAAAGCGCCAGCACCCACACTGAATCCCAGTGTACCCAGTTTTTGTTTTTGCATAGTTGCAAAAATTAATTAGTAACATTCCTCGTCGTGAAATTATGTCACTATGGAGAATCGGGGGAAGGAATTACTTGCAGTATAAGTTGACTCTAAACTGCTCTCCATCTGTTTTTGGAGACGATTGGGGATAACTAAGCTTACTCCATCACAAAATGCTTTGGGGAGTTTTCATGAACGTGCATGAAAAAATCAAGAAATCTTGCTATTGATACTGAATGTAGACTGGAGCGGGAGTGAGTTTCAAGATCTCGGAAGGACTGAGGAGTCGCATACTTGGCGGACGCAAATCGTTTTTGTAGAACAGCTTAAATCCGCTAAATTGTACCGGCTCTTCAGTGATAACACGCTGATAGGTACCCATCTTTTTTGCCGGATCACCCCAGCCGTCCATGTTCATGACGACCTGCACTTCAGGAGTCGGTTGTATTTTTCGGTAGCCGGTCACCATTTCTTCGGTAAACCGATGCACGATGAGGATTTTCGGTGGAATATTTTTTTCTTTTACAATATCGGAGAGGTAGTTAATTGCGTAATTGATATCAGAGGCATCAAGTTCTCCGATATATGTGCCTGGCTTTCGCCCTTGATGCATCGCAAATTCCGGATCAATACCGAGATGCACATTCGGCATTTCGAGATATGTCTTGATGAGCGGAAGTTCTGACTCAAGGTTGCTATGCCCGAGCTGAATATCAATAAACACGATGCCGTCTACTTTTTTTGCAAGTTCGATTGATTTGTCGATCTCCGTATCGGGCATCCGAAGGCGGTATTTGCCGTCGGCACCCGCACTGGCTTGCGCGGTAACCGCAATATAGTGAATGGCTGGAATGACTGGAGTTGAAGGATCCGCCGCCTTCCACTCGGCAACTGCCGCTTTGAGTTTTTGAAGCATTTGATCCTCCGGATATTCGCCGAGGATTCCCATGCCTTTAGAAAAATAATTGCCGTAATAGGCGACGATCCGATTAAACGGCAGGAGTGCGCCGACATTCGGATACGGATCTTTGGTAGGCCAGCGCAAGCTTGACGATGCGATGGTCTCTTCGACTGTTGAACTCGCGGAAACCTTAACGTGCGCAATTTCAAGAAGCTTTGCGTCGTACGCATGCTTATCGAGTGTGGGAGCCTTAGGAGTTGATTCTTTCACTTCAGCAACCTGTGTAACTGAAGGATATGTAACGGCGCTGCTCGGAACGACAAAAGCCCCAATGAGAATGAGGCTGCCGAGCCCGCTTATGCCGGCAAGTATCAATAATCGTTTATGCATTGTTACACTATAGCCTAGATCGAGAGTTTTTAAAGAAATTTTTCTTTGAACTCGAACAAAATCACGCTTTGCGCTATAGTGCGCTGATACGAGCGGGCGTGTAGCTCAGTTGGTTAGAGCACAAAGCTTATACCTTTGCGGTCCCTGGTTCGAGTCCAGGCGCGCCCACCCAAATGAAAAACCTACAGCAATGCAGGTTTTTCATTTGGGTGGAAATTTGAGATTACGAAGACACCGAATCCGTAATCGTCATTCCTTCGTTTGAACCATACGATTCCTGCTTTTTTAGCTGGATACCGTTTGCAATAAGTATTTTTTCAAACTCGTCACGCTCGATTGTTTCGACTTCGATGAGACGCTTTGCGATCGCCTCGAGAACAGGACGATACTTCGTTATTGCATGATTCGCTTTTTCGTACGCCTTGGTAATGATGTCGGAAACTTCGGCATCAATTTCGGCAGACATTTTTTGTGAATATTCTTTTTCAGAGAAACCTGCCATCGTCATCGTGCGACCATCCCCTTCAAGAGCGATCGGTCCGATTTTGTCCGACATTCCCCAACGCGTCACCATATTGCGCGCGAGCGCGGTCAACACCTGAATATCATTCGATGCGCCCGTAGTGAAGTCGCCAAATATAAGTCTTTCTGCCGCGTAGCCGCCGAGTGACATTGCGATGTCATCAAGAAACTCGCTCTTCGATTGCATCTTTCTATCTTCAAACGGAAGCTTCAGCGTATAGCCTGCTGCGCGTCCGCGGGAAATGATCGAAATCTTATGCACTGGATCAGCGTGGGGCAAGACCGACGCAACAAGCGCGTGTCCTGCTTCGTGATATGCGGTGATTTCTTTTTCGCGCTTCGAGAGAATGTGGCTCTTGCGTTCAGGGCCGAGCATGACTTTTTCAATCGAACGAATCAGATCGAACTGCGAAACTTTCTTCCGATTTTCCCGCGCAGCAAGAATCGCGCCTTCATTCATCAGAGAATACAGGTCAGCGCCCGAGAATCCGGGAGTGCGTTCGGCGATGACCGAAAGATTGACGTCTTCAGCAAGCGGCTTTTTGCGTGCATGTACATTTAAAATTTCTTCGCGATCTTTGCGATCAGGAAGATCGATCGTTACTCGACGGTCAAAGCGACCCGGACGAAGCAGTGCAGGATCGAGTACATCAGGACGATTGGTTGCAGCCATGACGATGACTTTCTCATTCGGTTCAAAACCATCCATCTCAACGAGAATCTGGTTCAATGTTTGTTCGCGCTCATCGTTTCCGCCACCAACGCCAGTGCCACGCACGCGTCCGACTGCGTCAATTTCATCAACGAAGATAATTGCAGGTGCGGCTTGTTTTGCCATCTGGAAAAGATCGCGAACGCGGCTTGCTCCGACACCAACGAACATTTCAACGAATTCAGAACCCGAGATCGAAAAGAATGGTACGCCCGCCTCCCCTGCAACCGCACGCGCAAGCAACGTCTTTCCTGTTCCCGGAGCGCCCATCAAAATAATTCCTTTTGGAATTCGCGCGCCGATTTCCAAAAACTTTTTTGGATTTTTGAGGAAATCAACAATTTCGAGGAGTTCTTCTTTTGCTTCTTTTGCACCTGCAACATCAGCAAATGTAACGCGCTGACTTTTATCTTTTGGATCAATCATGCGTGCCTTCGACTGTCCGAAGGTAAAGGCTTGCATGCCAGCTCCTCGTACTTGGCGAGTGAGGAACCACACAAGAACGAGAATAAAAATGAGGGGAATGATGAATGGTGCGAGCGTCACAAACCAAAAACGGAAACCGCCTTCGCCTTTAACTTGAATTGCTACCTTTGCGAGATCCTCTGCCTTCACGCCGTAATTTGAAAGTGTTGCCGAGAGCGCGGTCGTCCCTTCTTTCTTCGAGGTTTTTTCGGTACCGTCTTTGTAGGTAATCGTGAGCGCTTCCCCTTCGACATCGATCGTGGAAACATTTCCTGCCGCCACATCTGCAGCAACCTGGGAAATTGGGATTTCCTTATTCTCGCTTCCTACTCCGGCAAAATATGAAAAGAGTGTCGTAAGAATGAGAAAAATGATCAAGGTCGAAATGAGGTTCGTCCAAAATTGACCGCCGGACGGCATATTGCCAAACGGACCGCGCGGCTTTCCGCCCTTCGATTTTTCTTTGTCTTTGGTATCTGGATTCAATAACGCCATGAATTGCACTCTATCACAAATATGAAGCCCTCTCTAGCTCTGGTATTTCGTCTTTTTTCGTGATACATTCGGAGGACTACATTGAGTGACGTTCGTATCAACAAGAATATACGCGCACGCGAACTTCGCGTCATCGGCGCGTCTGGAGAAAACTTCGGCATAATCACGCTCGAGGAAGCTCTTCAGCATGCAAAGGCTGCGGAACTCGACCTTATTGAGATTTCTCCAAATGCAGTCCCCCCCGTTGCGAAGATAATGGATTACGGAAAGTACCAATATCAGGAAAGTAAGAAGCAAAAGGAACAAAAGGCTAAGGCGCATGTAACCGAAACGAAGAGTGTACAGGTCAAAATCGGTACCGGTGAGAATGACCTCAATCTCAAGGCAAAGCGAGCAAGCGAATGGTTGGGACAAGGTCATCGCGTCAAAGTCGACCTCTTCCTCTGGGGTAGATACAAATATATGGAGTTTGAGTTCCTCAAGGAGCGCTTAGAGCGCTTCCTCAAGCTTATTTCTGTTGAATATAAGGTAGCGGACGAGGTCAAAAAGAGCCCAAAGGGACTCTCAGTTACGGTTGAAAAGGCTCGTCCAGGGAAATAGCCGAAAAAGTGGACAAAACGGGGGCTTTTCCGTATAGTAGCTCTTGCCTCAGGGCGTCTTTTTTTAAACCTATGAAAACCAACAAATCCTTCACCAAGCGCCTTCGGGTGACCAAGAACGGTAAAATCGTCTCCCGAGGAGTCGGTATTAACCATTTCAATGCCAAAGAATCTGGCTCTTCTAAGCGCTCAAAGGGACGTGCCCATTCGATTTCTATGAACGCACGAGACCGCCGCCAGTTCCTTCCCCGCTCTAAATAATCCGTAAGAAAGCACTATGACTCGAGTAAAAAAAGGAACAATACGCTTGAAGCGCCGCCGCAATATTCTTTCGAAGACGAAAGGTTTCCGTGGTGGACTTTCCACAAAGAAGCGTCTTGCAAAAACAGCGATTGCACATGCAGGAACGCACGCATTCGCACACCGCCGCGACAAGAAGAATGATTTCCGCAAACTTTGGAATGTTCGCCTAAACGCAGCACTTCGCGAAAACGGTACGACCTACAGCAAATTCATCGGTGCTCTCAAAAAGAAAAATGTCCTCCTCGACCGAAAGGTACTTTCAGAAATCGCCGCAAAACATCCAGAAACATTTGCTCGAATCGTAAAACAAGTTGCATAACAAAAAATCGCCGGCAGATGCCGGCGATTTTTTGTTATGACATCTTCTTTGAGTAATCGCTCGCTCGTAGTAATTTTCCAAATAAGAATCCTGCGGTCACGCCGCCGAGCATATCCATAATTAGGTCTTTGATTGAGTCATACCAGTAATACCATGCTGGTCCCCCCGTTGAGAGTCCCGTGATCGTTTCAAAAACTTCCCATCCGAATCCAACAGCAAGCGCAGCAAGAAGTGCGTTCCGGATCGAGCGATGCAAATAGCGATCACTTCGGTCAAAGGTGGTTAGGAGTACGAGTATAAATCCACCGATAAAAAATCCGCCCGAAAAATGCATCGGTACATCGATCAAGGGATATGACCAATACCAGTAGTGCGTGATCGCAGCGATGTGTGCACTCGCAATAAGGGACGCGACAAACGCCAGAAGTATCAATGAGAGAATGTGTCGCGGCATGCAGGGATTATAGCTGAAAGAGTTAGAGAGGGACAGCCGACAAAAAATTCGCCCTCATAGGCGAATTTTTTGTCGGCTACCCAGTGCTATTTGCCCTTGGTATGTACCAAGTGGGTGTTCGCAATTAGGCAGTGCTGAAAAAATGAATTCTCATTACCGGCTAAATTATATGGAACTCCCTTGCAAAATAGTTACGAAGGACAAATAGCTAGGTAACCTATTTCTCAGTATACTCTGATTTTTTGAATATCAAAAAATTGAGCCGCGTTCGTACAAGGTGTGCGAACGCGGCGAAAAATTCATGTAGCAAATGTAAATTCACAAGGAATGCGAAATTGTGGATCTGGATGGTAGCCGAACGCACAGAGATGTTTCCCTGTATCAGGAACCTCTTCTAGGCTATCGACTGTCCACTCTTCCTCAGCAAGATCGATTGTTTTCCCATTCTTGGGGATCTCGTCGCCTGCAACGGTGTAAATACCATACGGACGAGAGACAAATGGTTGGAGATTGTCCATCCTGTTGCCGCCCCACTTTCGATCTGCGACCGAATGTGCAGTCGCGTACCAGAGAAGTTCGTTGCCACCCATATACATCCCGCAAGCGGCACGAAATGGCTGACTCTTCCCAATTTCGACATAGTGAGCGGCGCAGTCGCTGCCGATCATCGCACGCGGGTCGCCAGATGTGGCGAAGTCGAGACATGCCCACATATTTGCCTGCGTCTGAGGAAGCGGCCGATACGTGTAGGTGGTGTTCACACCATCTTCCGGACGACACATATGCAGTCGATTGGCCAGGATGTGTTGGGGTGCAAATTCGCCCCATGTGAGACCGCTCTCGTCACCTTGGATGGCTTCGACACCCTCCTTAGTCGACACGTGTGCAAGGACAATTTTCAGGCGAGGAAAATTTCTCCTGACCCAGGGGAAATCATTGAGCATAAAAAACTGCTCTTCCTCATCGAATGGGTCGAGTGGGTCGCCATTATCTCTTTCAACGCGAGTTCCATGAAATTTGATGGGCATCCCGATAGCTTCGGCACAGCCAAGTTGTTCCCTGATGAGGCGAACATTGCGAACCCCAGCATGTGCACCAGTCGTTCCACCGCCCTTGCTTCCGCGAGGATAGACCTTAATCTCTACCGCAGCACCTGCCTCAAAGACTTCCTCTATTACAAGGGGCGGAGTTTCCTCAGTTAAATAGAACGACATCAGTGCATTACAATCGGTAATTCCGCGAAGCTCAAGTACACGATCGTGCATTTCTTGATATTCTTCTGTGCGATCCATATCCGTGATGAGATGACCAAGCGGATTAGGTTGCGCAATGAAATGCGAACACCTCGGAGCGGTTTTGCCGATGATGTGTGAAAACAACGCCCACTCCCACCGAGTATGAATGTGGGGTTTGAAGACATTCTTGAGAGAGATCAACATGACACGTATTCCCTTTCTTCAACAGTTTTGAACACAGTCCGCGTGATTGCGGTCTGCGGTGCACTCTACCCGAAAAAAGAATTGAGCGCCACCGGTACACCGGCAGCGCTCCACAAAGTCATTCATTCCTCATCAGGGAACCACATTGCAATCCCCTGTCCCACTTCTTCCAATATGCGTTTACCTGCATCGTGCGGCGCAACAAAAATCGCCGTAAGGACTTGAACACCGAGCACACGCCTTGGACCGCCGCCCGCATTCACGGCATCCCGTACATGTTCTCTGCGTCTGATTCCTCCGACCACAAAGAGACCAATCTCGGGATGCAGATGTTTGTTCCAATTCTCCGCTTCTTGGCAGAGAATCAGGAGCATTCGATCTCCCCCACTCATACCTCCTGTTTCAACAAGCGTATTTCTCAGGGGTCCGTCCTGCACAATAGCGGCAATCCGCGAATGTCCGTCGGCGTCAACCCTTCGCTGACCCGGGAGAGTATTGGTAGTGACGATTGCTCGAATGCGTCGTCTTCCCTGGAAGGGTGGAGAAAGTAGAGAAGCGATCTCTTCATAGAGTCCGGTTTTTTCGCTAACCAAGACTGGCGCAGCCATGATTGGTGAAACCTTGATGTCGGTCGGTATCACACGAAATCGAGGCATTGTAGACAGTGATGCTTTTGTACAATCTCGAAATAGCGAGAAATTGTAGGAAATGATTCCGTGCCCCGCCGCATTGGGACATCCGAAATTAAGCTCGATCTCATCCGGACGATGTTCCGGCTTGAGCGAGTAGATCATCTCCGTGAATCGGGCAAAATCTCCCGCTTCGAATCCGGCAAAACTAATGCGAAGTTTTTTACCGAGCGAGTGAGCGAGCTTGACCATTTCTGGCAAATGCGCGCGAAGTCCCTCGATGCCCCACGAGTCAGGAAGATTCATCGCATTGATGGCTTCCCCTGTCTCGGGATCAACATAGAAAAGATCGCCTCGATGATTTCTTGACTTCTTGTTCCCGAAACGGGGTTCTGGAACATATGAACCCATGGTAAATAGTGGTGACTGCGCTGTTGCCAAGAAGCTTGATGGTGTTGAGCGAGTTTTTATTGAACCCACCCGCCCCATTCATGAGATCCATGATGCTATCCTCCAGATACAAACGACCTGTCTCGTGATCGTGACAGGCCTTCTGCAAGCGACTATAGCAGATTGGGACAGATTATTCGAGGATGCCGTCCATGTTTACATCGTAGAGAATCGATTCTTGCACGAGCTTGTAGTCAGTGAGTTCGTTTGCTTGAAACCAATGAGGAATTTCCATATTTGCTTCATCTACTGATCCAGATGCATGAATGAGATTGCGCACGGCGCGATTGTCGGTGTCTGCCATTTGGTATGAATCGAGAACGAAGTCGCCGCGGATCGTTCCAACGTCAGATGACAATGGTTCGGTCGAACCAACTATCTTTCGGACAACGGGAACTGCATGCGCACCCTGCCACACCATGAAGACTGCAGGACCTGCAGTGAAATAGGTTTTGAGGCCATTCAAAACTTTTTGACCCGCTTCCTTTGGATCCGTTGTGGGAGGAGTGATCCCCTTCTTTTCGTATGCGGCAATCGCTTTCTCGCCGACATTTTGAAGCCATTTCGGATCGAGGAGATAATGCTGTTCAGTTTTATCCGCTGGCGGAACCATGAGCTTCATACCGACAAGCTTCAAACCAACGCGCTCAAGGCGACCAATAATTTCGCCAACCAAGGTGCGCTGAACGCCATCAGGCTTAATGATGACGAGAGTGCGCTCTTTGCTGAAGTGTTGTTCCATATCAAATATTAGATGCTAGTTCGGCAATTCTGCCATAGAGGGACGCTTTTTACAATGTGAGTGGGGAATGCTAGTGTTTGGAAAGTGGAAAGGGGGTGATTTCATTGTGTAAACCTGCACCAGGACCTCACTGGGGTCTCCCGATCGAGGGCGTCATCTAGCTCTTGCCAATGAGCGATGTACGACGCCTTTCACACATCAATCCATCAGGAAGGTGATTGCTATGAAAGACGGCAAACCAGGCATCAGCCCAGGTCAACCATTCATTTGGCGGGACTGCCTGTGCCCTTGGGACGTGCCGGAACCACGACCGACGAAGTAAGCCGTTGAAACCGTAGCGCAGTCGCGCGGTGATGGACAGGTTCTCGACGTGAACGAAAGCCGCCGCCCGCTTCTGCGGGCGGCGGCGAATCCTTTTGTGTTACTCGTCTGCGGTTAGTATCTCTGCCTCTCCTTCAGTAATAAGCACTGTGTGCTCTGCGATCGCCGCACGTCCGCCATCTTCCGTAAAAATAGTATAGCCGTCGTCCGACAAAAAGATGCTCGGATTTTTTTCAACAATAATTGGTTCGATCGCAATGACCATTCCTGGTTCAAGCATTGCGCCCGTGCCTTTTTTGCCGACATTCGGAATGTCCGGCGCTTCGTGCACCTGATAGCCAACGCCGTGTCCGCCAAGCTCTTCCACGATTGAGAATCCCGCTTTGGTTACATATGAATATACTGCGTGCGAAATATCGCCCACTCTATTCCCCGCTTGTGCTGCGGCGATGCCTTCGAGGAGTGCGCTCTCCGCGACACTGATAAGTTTCTTTCCATTCTTATCGAGTTTGCCGACACTGACCGTGAGCGATGAGTCGACGACCAATCCTTTGTGAATGAGTCCTGCATCAACCGAGATAATGTCACCTTCTTCGAGAATTCGATCATCGTCCGGAATGCCGTGGACCACTTCGTCGTTGATACAGACACACAGAGATGCAGGAAATGGTTTGGCTGCACTCCGAGGACGATAATTAAGAAACGCGGGAACATCGTTGTCTTCGCGAATCATTTCTTCGCAGAGACGATTAAGCTCGCCAGTCGACATTCCTGGAACACATTTCTCACCAAGTGTTTTCAAAATGCGACGAAGCTTTCGTCCACCAACGCGTAGTTTTTCAATATCTTCTTTTGTTTTGATGGCAATCTGTGCCATTTGATTAGGAGAGTTTAAGTGCGGCAATGATTTCAGCAAAAACCTCATCAGGAGACTTTATCGCATCAATGTCATGGACGTCATAGCGCCGCATATCGCGGAAATACTCAATGACGGGCGTTGCTTCACGATCGTGCCATTCGAGCCGTTCCATAATTGCATCCTTCGTATCATCAGAGCGATGACGAGCAAGCATACGTTCAAGCGCTATATCGTTTGGAATGGTGAGATTGATAACATCAACCTGTTCACGACCGTAAAATTCAAAAGCGGCATTTAATATCTGCGCTTCGGTGACACGACGCGGGAATCCATCGGCGATGAGGTGTTCGTTGCCAGTCAAATTTTTGACGAACGCATCTGCCCAAAGCCACACCGCGATGAAAAGCGGTTGGATTTGTCCGCCCGGAAGTGTCTCTCCAACAAGCTCGTTGGTGTATCCTTTTTGTTCAACCATTTCACGAAACGCGTGTCCTGTTTGAAAATGAAAAACTGCTCCGCTTTTGCGGAGTTCTTCCTCGAGGCGAAGTGCTTGCGTTCCCTTGCCGCTTCCTTGCTTGCCGAAAAATATCACCGTGCGCGGTGTTTGCATACCTTGAGCATACTGAAAGATTGGACCTTTCACAAGTAAAACGAAAAGCCATTCCATGCTTTAATCGTGAAATGAATCTACCAAGGATTATTACCATCGCAGGAAAACCAGGGAGCGGAAAATCATCAACAGCCAAAGGTGTCGCCTCAGCACTCGGATATACGCACTTTTCATCAGGCGATTTTATGCGAAAGATTGCAGCGGATCGGAACATTTCGCTCGCAGAGCTTGGTGCGATTGCCGAGAATGATCCGACTATTGATGAAATGATCGATGCTGAAAATAAGAAGATGCGAGAGCGTGATCGGGTTGTTATCGACTCACGTCTCGCATTCCACTGGATTCCCGATTCGTTTAAGGTCTATCTGAATCTCGATTTACAAATTGCGGCAGACCGGATCGCACGCGATCAAACAGATGCACGAAGAGCGAGCGGCGAAGAAGTGAGTAACCGAAGTCAAGCATTTGAAAGTCTAATGACTCGCTTTGAGAGTGAACAGAAACGCTACCGAACGCTCTACAACATTGATCCGGGAGATCTTACTAATTACAACCTTGTGATTGATACCGGCACAAAACCGCTCGAAGAAACGATTGGGGAGATCGCTACAAAATACCGTGAGCGCTGTAGCGCAAATGGAGTTGAAGTGTGATTTTGGCACTAACTTTTAGTTGCGTCTAAAATTTTCAGATGCGAGGCGCAGACGAAGACCGAAACGAGCCGTATGAAAATACGACTCGTGAGGACTGGAGTCTGCAACAAAGCAGATGGAGATTTTAGACGCAACTAATATTCGCGCATTGAAACTTGCGCATCTATCTTTCTGACGAGATCCAAAATTACCGATACGGCGATCAAGAGTGCGGTACCACCGATTGCGAGCGATTTCACGCCCGTTATGTTTTGCATAACTATCGGAAGAACGGCGATGAGACCAAGGAAGATTGCGCCGACGAGTGTGATGCGGGTCAAAATGTTGCCGATGTATTCGGATGTTGTTTGGCCGGGGCGAACGCCAGGAATGAATGCACCTGACTGCTGAAGGTTACGTGCAATCGTGTCTGGATCAAAGGTAACTGCGGTGTAGAAGTACGTGAAGAAGAAGACGAGAATGAAATAGAGACCACCGTAGAAATACTGGTTTGCAAACAGTGCGAGTGCTTTGGTTGCAAATGTTAGCGCACCACCGTGCAAATACTGAAGTGATACGTTCAAAATCATCTGTGGGAAAAGGAGCAAAGACAATGCGAAGATGATTGGAATAACTCCTGCCTGATTTACGCGAAGCGGCAAGTATGTTGCGGATCCGCCAAACGACTTTGCACCACGTACTGTTTTTGCATACGTGATTGGGATTGGACGCTCTGCTTCGGTGATGATAACCACTGCTGCAGTCACGAGAATTGCCGCAACAATGAATCCGATGATGACCGGGATCTGGGATACATCAAACGAGAAGAGTGCTTGGCCGATGTTTGTTGGAAGTGAGGCAACGATTCCAGCAAAGATGATCAAAGAAACTCCATTTCCGATACCGAATTCAGTGATGAGTTCTCCAATCCACATGAGAAGGATCGATGCTGCCGCGATGACAATGAGTGAGACCGCGAAGCTAAGTGTTTCGATTCCGGGAACGACACCTTGGCGAGAAAGGAGTACCAGGTAGCCAAATCCTTGGAGGAGGGCGAGTGGTGGCGCGATGAGGCGTGTGTACTGCGCAAAACGTGCGCGTCCTGCTTCTCCTTCTTCCTGATAGAGCGATTTGAGGCGCGGCACCATGATGGTGAGAAGCTGCATGATGATCGAGGCAGTAATATATGGACCAACACCGAGCATTACGATCGAAAGGTTCGAGAGCCCACCGCCAGAGAAAATATTCAAAAGACCGAGGAATTGATTACCTGAGAGAAGAGAGCGAAGTGCTTCGTGATCAATACCTGGAATAGGTACCGCTGCCATAAGACGGAAAACAACAAGCATGCCGATAAGAAACAGCACGCGTGCGCGGAGCGTTGTATCGCTAAAAATAAGACGTAGTTTCTGGAGAAATGCTCCCATGTACGGAAATGAAGAAAATAACACGCAAACTAAATCCTACAGAACAGTGCCGCCAGCCTTTTCAATTGCTGCTTTTGCAGTATCTGAAACTGAACAACCTGACACGGTAATCTTTTTCGAAAATGCACCGACACCAAGAATCTTTACGATTGGCATCTTACCGCCACGTGCGACAAGAACACCATGCGCAACCAAATATGATGGCGAAACAGTGTCCCCTACCGCAACGATATCTTCAAGCAAGTGAAGATTCACCGCCTGTGCACGAGCACGTGCATTATTTACGGTGTGGGCGCGATTTTTGCCGTAGCCACGGCGCTTTGGAAGGCGCTTGATCGTGTCTCGCATTTCAGGGCGCTTGCGATGTCCGGCACGTGCAGTCTGTCCTTTTCCGCCGCGACCCGATGTTTTGCCACGCTTTCCACCACGTCCTACGCGGCGCGCTTCAGTGTTTGGATGTCGTTTTGTAATAGTCGTTTGTTCCATGTTCGTTTGCAAATATTAGGTTTGGATTACGCTTGCACTTTTTTCAAAGCTTCAATCGCAACCATCGCATTTGAAAGACGATTCTTGCTTCCCGAAAGAATTTTTGCAGAAACATCGGTGATACCAGCAAGTTCAAGAACGGTGCGTGCAGCAGAACCAGCAACGAGTCCACGACCGGGTGCTGGGCGCATGTGAATGCGTGCGCTTGCGTACTTGCCGTCAATTTCGTGCGGAATTGATTTGTTGTCAGTGAGATTTACGGTGATCATTGCCTTTTTTGCGGCGCGGAGTGCCTTTTCAATTGCGAGCGAAGTATCGCCTGCCTTTCCAAGACCAACACCAACACGTCCACGCTTGTCTCCGGCAACGAGTGCAACAGAGAAGCTGAAACGACGTCCTCCAGACGTAACACGAGCAACACGACGAATAGAAATCATTTTCTGATCAAATTCTGGACGAACACGTTCGCGAGTTGGGCGACGTGTGCGGTTCTCACGACGGTTCTTGGTGAAGCGACCACCACGATCTCCTCGACCTTTTGAGTCGTCAGAAGATGGAGCGACTTCAACTGCTTCATCAGCCACCATGACTGGAGTTTCGATCATTTCTTCAGTTGTAAGGATTTCGTCTGCCATATCTTTTTATAGAGTGAGTCCACCTTCTCGTGCACCATCCGCAACTGCCTTCACTACGCCTGCGTAGAGGAAGCCCCCGCGATCGAACACTGCGTGAGTAATCTTCTTTCCTGCTGCTGCTTTCGCAATCGCGATACCAACTGCCTTCCCTTTTTCAGAAAGCGTACCTTTCGTTTCTTTCGTGGAAGTAGCTGATGCGATCGTGATTCCTTTCGAATCATCGATAAGCTGTACTGATACGGCGCGGTTTGACTTAAAGAGTGCGAGGCGAGGTTTATCTCCGGTACCAGAAACACGCGCACGGATTCGCTTGTGGCGAACGATTCTCTTTTCTTTTTTTGTAGTCGCTTTCGTTTGCATGGAAATATCAAAAACTATGCGGTTGATTTCTTACCTTGCTTGCGGCGAATTACTTCACCGTCGTAGCGCATTCCCTTACCCTTGTATGGTTCTGGGGGTTTCTGTTCGCGAAGTTTTGCGGCAAATGCACCAACATCTTCTTTGCTGATACCAGTAACGGTGATTGCTGATTTTTCAACCGCAACCTTGATTCCTTCAGGAATCGGCATGCGAACCTGATGTGAAAAACCGAGGTTCATGACCATGTCCTTGCCCTGTACTTCAGAGCGATAGCCGATGCCTTCAAGAATAAGTTTCTTTTCAAATGGCTTGTTAACACCTGCGATCATGTTCTGCACATGAGATGCGTAGGTTCCCCAGAGTGCGCGCTCTGCCTTATCTTTTGGTTCGCCACCCTTTGGAACAAACGTTACTTCGTTTGCTTCAACCTTGATCGTGATCGTATCTTTGACCGGACGAGAAAGCTGCCCCAAAGGACCTTTGACAGACAAAATCCCGTCAACAACCTGAACGGTTGTTTGTGCGGGAATCGAAATGATTTGTTTGCCAATTCTGCTCATGATTTTTTACCAAACCGTAAAGAGGGCTTCGCCGCCGACATTTTCTTTGCGCGCCTCACGACCAGTCATAATTCCTTTCGGAGTTGAGAGGAAAAGTGCACCCTTGCCGCCACGAACGGTGTGCAAATTTGCTGCTTTTTCGTAGACACGCTTTCCCGGCTTTGAAACGCGGGTCATCTTTTCGATGCGAGGATTTCCGTTCTTATCGTAGAGGAGTTCGATATCAAGATTTTTCTTGGCTTTCTTGCCATGCTTTACCGCTGCCTTTACGTAGCCAGCTTCCGCAAGCTTAAGTGCGATTGCGAGCTTAAGTGCTGAATATGGAAGAGAGACAACCGCCTTGCCGACACGGCTGGCATTGTTGATCTGCGTTACGAGGTCTGCTACAGGGTCGGTTACCATGATGATTTCTTGATTCCAGGGATATTTCCTTCGTTTGCCTGTTCGCGGAAACAGATGCGGCAAAGTCCGAAATCGCGCATAAAGGCATGCTTGCGACCACATCGAAAACAACGTCGTACGACGCGGCTCTTGAATTTTGGTGCGCGGCTTGCGCGAACTTTGACTGACGTCTTTGCCATACAGGATAAAAAAGAAAGCCCTAAGCGAGCTTCGGGACATAGTATCAGTCAGAGTATACCCTGTCAAACAAAGCCTAAAACAGAGCGCCGCCGGCTGAGGCCGGCGGCAGTATAAGCGGGTCTATCGACTCAAAACCAATAGCGGTACCGTACCGACTCTATCTGCTGAACAGGAGCGGGAGGTGGTCGTCGAGCAAGTACCTGCTCCCTGGTATCGTTTGGCCAATGGTCTCGAAATGACGGGATTGGGGTATGTACCGTATGATCGCTCCCGCACGCGGTGTACCGTGCAGCGGCAAGCTTTGCTCGAGATACATATCGTCGTGCCCTCTTGCGGAGACTGGCGTAGTACTGACCCGGATGATATTTACGTATAGGTCGACTACGTATGCGTGGCATCAAAAGAACCTTTCTGTAGTTTCAAAGCATTTGTAGCAGATTGCGTACAACTGCGCCAGCAAAAACCGCGATGCCCGCACGAGCGACGATCTCGTACGGGCACCATTTATAGTACGCGGTTGACTGTGAATTATTTCTGAAGAGGAAGTCCGATGTGACGGAGATACATTTCGGCTTCTTTCTTGGTCTTTGCGGTTGTTACCAAGGTAATAGCAAGACCGAATACGTCCTTCAAATCTTCATCGGAGGTTTCAGGGAAAATGGTGTGCTCTTTGATGCCGAGCGTGTAGTTGCCCATGCCGTCGATTGATTTAACCGAGAGTCCACGGAAGTCGCGAGTACGAGGAAGTGCAATGTGGATGAGTTTGTTAACAAAATCATACATGCGGGCGCCACGAAGTGTTACTTGGTAGCCGATCACCATTCCCGTTCGAGTCTTAAACGACGCGATAGCCTTCTTTGCCTGGCGAGCTGCTGGCTTTTGACCAGTGATCTTAGCAAGACGATCCTGGATGACCTTCGGTCGCTCCTTGTCTTTTACCGAACCAGTACCAACCGAAATGACTACTTTCACCAATTTTGGTGACTGCATTTTATTCTTGTAGCCAAAATCTGCCTTGAGGGCTTCATATGCAGTTTTTGTTTGTTCCTGAACCGTATTCATATTCGTGGATTATCAAACTACTTGAGTATCGCGGCACTCTTTACACTGACGCGAACCTTTTTATCTCCTTCAGTCTTGAAGTGAACACGAGTCGCCTTCTTAGTCTTTTCATCAAAAATAGAAACATTCGAGATGTGAATTGGGAGTGCCAAATCAACAATCTGACCTTTCTGACCGGTCTTCTTTGCCTTTAAGTGCTTCTTGCGGACATTAACACCTTCGACGAGCACTCGATTTTCCTTCGGAATAACGCGAAGAACCGATCCAGTCTTTCCCTTGTCCTTTCCTGCAGTCACTATTACTTTGTCGCCTTTCTTGATCTTGCTCATGATGTTATACGACTTCAGCAGCCTTTGAGATGATAGTTTGGTAGCCGAGTTCTGCAATTTCTCGAGGAATTGGACCGAAGATGCGTCCTGCCTTTGGTTCTGGCTTTCCCTTTTCCATAATCACGACTGCATTCTCATCGAAGCGGATGTACGAACCATCCTTGCGGCGGATTGCCTTCTTCTGACGAACAACGAGTCCATAGTGTACATCCTTCTTCTTCACCATTTTGCGTGGTTCTGCCGTTTGTACTGAGAAGACAACGATGTCGCCGATTTCTGCATAGCGCTTCTTCGAACCGCCGAGAACCTTGAAGACGCGTCCGATCTTTGCGCCGGAGTTATCTGCAACAGTGACGAGTGAGCGTGGCTGAATCATGTTCCTAAATTACTTATGGTCTACGACGAAATTCTTTGTCTTTGAAATTGGGCGAACTTCGCGAATCGTTACCTTTGTACCGACTTCAGTGGTGTTTCCGGGATCATGCACATGGAACTTCTTCGAGCGCTTGATGAACTTCTTATATTTTGGATGCTTCACATAGCGTGAAACCGACACAACAATGGTGTCTTTCATCTTCGAAGAAATGACAACACCTGTGAGGCGCTTGCCTTTTACTTCAGTATTCTTTTCTGTCGTTGCTGCTTTCATACAAATTATTTGCGTGAGGAAAGTTCAGTCATGATTCGCGCGATTTCTCGGCGAAGATTCGCTCCTTCCTTTACGTTCTTTGCCCCTGCACCGGTGGTGCCGAACCGGAAACTTCGGAGCCCCTCGCGCTTCTCTCCGAGAAGCTTCGTGAGCTCTTCCGCTGTTTTGTTCTTGAGGTCGGTGGCCATAGTACTAGGAAACCTTACGGCTGACAATCTTTGTCTTTACCGGCAATTTCGACGATGCCTGAATGAGCGCTTCCATCGCTACTTTTTCTGGAATACCATCAACTTCGAAAAGAAGGCGTCCAGGAAGCACTTCAAACTCGAAGCCCTGAAGATCTCCCTTTCCCTTACCCATTCCCACTTCTGCTGCCTTCTGTGTCCATGGGCGATCAGGGAAAATGCGAATCCATGTGCGACCAGTTTTACCGAGGTGACGAGCAATAACCTTACGAGCCGCTTCGATTTGATTCGAGCGTACGCGTGCATAGGTAACTGACTTCATGCCGAATGAACCAAATGCCAAATGTGTTCCGCGCGTTGCCGAACCAATCGAGTTCGGATTTTTGCGCTGACGCTGCCACTTTCTGAATTTTACTTTCTTAGGAAATAGCATATCGGTTGATTATCGCTTTCGTTCTCCTCCACGAGTGCGTTCACTTCGCTCATTGCGGGCGTGCTGAGGGCGTGGTGCATGCGATTCAGTTGGGCGCTCCATACCTTCAAAGATATCGCCACGGTAGATCCATACCTTGATGCCGATTTTTCCGTATGGAAGAAATGCTTCTTCACGCTTGAAATCGATATCCGCACGGAGCGTCTGAAGTGGAATTCGTCCACGCTTCAATTCTTCGCGACGTGACATTTCAGCACCACCAAGGCGACCAGCGAGAACAATGCGCACACCGAGTACTTCACGGTTCGCCATAACCTTCTCAACCGTCTGTTTCATCACACGACGGAATGGAAGACGCTTTTCGAGTCCTTCAGCAATCATGTAGGCGACAATGTTTGCATTTGATTCTGGATTGCGAATTTCTTCGACATCCACTTTGATTTCAGGCATTTCAGCGAGCTTGAGCTTGCGAAGCGTCTTTTCGATATCAGCCTTGAGTTTTACTGATCCCTCTCCGGAGCGTCCGATGATCATGCCGGGACGAGACGTCTTGATGATGATGCGGAGCACATTGCCCGAGCGTTCAATCTCCAAAGCACCCGTGTACATGCCGCGGAGTCGCTTGTTCAAATATTCGCGAAGCATCGTGTCGCACTTCAAATATTCTGCAAACACTTTCGTGTTTGGTGCAAACCAGCGCGACTTCCATTCGCGGATGATGCCGAGGCGATGTGAATATGGGTGGACAATGTGTGTCATGGTATTTGAAAATTCAGAAATTCCAGAAATTATTATTGCGCTTTCTTCGCTCGTGGCTTACGAACGGTCTTTGGCTTCGCTTCAGAAGCTGGTGCCTCTGCCTTTACAGCTTTTGCTTTTGGAGCTTTCTCTCCTCCCACCTTCGTAAGTTCAACGCGAACATGCGATGACTCACGCTTGATTGGAAATGCGCGACCGCGTGCACGAGGAGTGAAGCGCTTCATCACGATTCCCTGATCAACAGTAATGTTCGAGATAACAAGCTCGCTTGCGCTGATCTTTGAATCAGCGACTTTTGCATTCGCAACCGCAGACGCAATGAGTTTTGCAATCTGGTCTGCACCCTTCTTGTTTGCATGACTAAGCTCCGTGAGCGCCTGGTCAGCACGCTTACCCTTAACCGCGTCAGTTACGAGGCGGACTTTGCGGGGAGCATGACGATAGTTTTTAAGAAACGCTTTCATGGAGATTCAAAATTATTTCTTTGCGCCAGGTGCAGCCGCAGGTGGTGCCTTTGCAGCCTTTGCAGCAGCAATTTCACCCTCTTTCTTCTTGGTTTCAAGTTCCTTCTGCATCTTACCTCCGTGACGAACGAATTTGGTCGTTGGAGCAAATTCACCAAGTCGATGACCGACCATTTCTTCACTGATCAAAACGGGAATATGATCTTTTCCGTTGTGAACACCAAAGATAAAGCCGACCATTTCAGGGGAGATCTGCGAGCGGCGTGACCACGTCTTAATAGCACCACCTGTTCCAGGCTTTTTACCCTCAATTTTCTTGAGGAGTCGTGCTTCGACATATGGGCCTTTTTTGAGCGATCGTGTCATTGCAGTAAAGAAAATAGCTCGCGAGAGAGCTTGGGAAGCATAGTACGGGAAAGCCCCCTCCCTGTCAAACCGCGCACTCCGGGGCCAAATTAGGGCGGGCGAGAATTTGACATAAAGAGACAAAAATGTTGAATTATACCTGGCCCATCGTGATGGAGGAGAGGATGGCAGTTGTTGTGAGACACCAGTTCGAGGTTGTCGCTCGCAAGAAGGTGCGGGGGGCAGGACCGTTCGTACGATTCGCAGTCAGGACTCGCTCCACCGGGAAAAAGAAGGTGCGCCCACAAATTCAAAACTATTACACCTTTCGGGGGGTTGTTGAGGGGGTGCTGGATGAGATCTGTGGAACGGGAGCAGGAATTCTAGTGCTGGATGGAAAAGACCTCTCTGGCGTTTCGGTCCACATCTCAGAGAGTTATCGGCTCCCAGACAACTTTCAGAACCGTCTCGCCTTTTCAGTGGACGCAGCATTTGCCCTCGCCGAATCAAGTATGACGATGGCAAAAGTGTAGCCGCCATATTCCGATGATCTTTCAATCGAACCCCGAGCCAGCACGGCTCGGGGGCGTATTTTTTATATTTTTGACAAATCTTCAAAATAGTTTTTAATGCAAAATGGACTTTGTATCACCAACGGGGATGTGGGGTACATGAACCTGATTCTGGCGAGGAGCGCCCTGGAGTTTCCTCCAAATTCTCCCGAAAATGCTTTGCGGGTTGGAGACGTTCTGTATTCAGACGAAGGCATACTTAAGGTCAGGAGATTGATCAACGGCGAAATCGTCGAATTATTTTTCTGGAGAGGAAAATGTCGTCGAAATTTTGCCTGTGCCCAATCAGTGGCTGGTATCTTTGCCTTCCTTAGGTTGGGTCAAGGAAATCCAATTCGCCACCTGCTTTGTGGTAACTTTGTCGAGACACGCGGCATTCCTCATCCGAACGGAAGGAATACAAACCTAGTTTCGGCGTACGAAATCACATCAGTTCGTCTCGCTACACCAGTAGTCAACGCGGCAAGAAGACTTCGCAGTAAAGGTGTCGCACGGTATGGCTGATGGAAGCCGCCGGCGCAATTGCGCCGGCGGCTATTACTTTATATAGCGTATTTGAAATGCAGAATTGCCTATGATTTAGTGTGGAAAGTCATCTGAAACAATCGGAATAGAGAGCAATGCCCTTGAAACCAAATGGGGCTTTCGCACGAATCATTCGTGCAGTATCCATGAATTTCTGGATTGCGGAAGATAAAATCATGGGAGTGAGTCGAGCCGCTCCGATCGTGCACGCTCGACATGTTGCCATCTATATTGCACGTCGGCACCTAGTTAAGGATAGAAGACCGATTAGTCTTAACTCTTTGGGGCGACTACTTGAGCGTGATCACACGACCATAGCCCACGCCATCAAGTGCATCGAACGATTGCGTAAAAAAGATACCGGTCTCAATGCACAATTAGAGAAATTGGAAATCGAATTTCCTCCGCAGCTTTTGGAATAAGCCAGTGGAAAGCAGAAACGAAGCGCCGACTCGGGAGAGTCGGCGTGTTCTGTTTTATTTATTTTTCTTTCCGACCTTGCGGCGAGAAACGATGAGGTAGTTTGAGTATTTCTTCGGCGTTCGAGTCTTGTGACCTTTGCCAGTTGGCTTGCCCCACATAGAGCGTGCGCGGCGGTGACCACGACCTGCCTTTCCTTCGCCTCCTCCGTGTGGATGGTCGACTGGGTTCATCACGGTACCGCGAACAGTTGGGCGGATTCCCTTGTGACGTGAGCGTCCTGCTTTTCCAACAACCGCGAGATGATGTTCATCATTTGAAACTTCACCAACCGATGCCCATGCAGTGCCGAGGAATCGGCGAACTTCAGTTGATGGCATTTTTATGAGCGTATAGTCGCCGTCTTGTGCAGATACTTCTGCATAGTTTCCTGCAGAGCGAACCATCTTCGCACCATTTCCTGGTTTGATTTCAACATTGTAGACGAATGTTCCAACGGGAATCTTCGAGAGTGGAAGGCGATTGCCCGGCTTTACGCGTGCGGTTTCAGACGCAATGATCGTGTCGCCAACTTTTACTGACTTTGGCGCAAGAATGTAGCGTCGCTCTCCGTCGCGATAGCAAACGAGTGCGATGAAACCAGTGCGGTTTGGATCGAATTCGATCGATTCTACTTTCGCTTCAATATTTTTCTTGTTGTAGACAAAATCAACATCGCGCTGAAGCTTCTTGTTGCCTCCTCCCTTGTGGCGAGTAGTGATGCGACCAAATGAGTTGCGACCCATGTCGCGCTTACCACCTTTGACGAGCGCTTTATGCGGACGATTTCCAGAAAGCAATTGCTTATAATCTGGATTGGTCATCCCGCGGCGTGATGGACTTGTTGGCTTGTAGGATTTCATACGAGTGTTCTATACAAATTCAATTTTGTCTCCCTTCTTCAAGTAGACATATGCCTTCTTCATACCACTCTTGGTGCCCGGCATGCCACGACGAGAACGCTGTGGAACTGTAAGCGGGCTCTTGCGAACAATGTTCACCTTGATTGGCATGACTTTGTAGAGCGCATTGATCGCTTTCATGACTTCAGTCTTGGTTGCGCGAGAAGAAATTTCAAAGACATAGACATTGTCGCCAGTCTTGATTGCTGCCTTTTCCGTGATGTGTGGACGCACGATTACTGTACCTGCATCAATCGTCGAAGATGCATGCGCCTTTGCGTCCTTCTTGGCATTTTTTTCAGTTGTTGTTTTAAAGAGGGCCATATTATTTTGCAGACTTCTTAGGCGCAGCTTTCTTTGCTACTTTCGCCGGAACCGGTGCGCGCTTCTTCGGAGACGGAACCTTTACTACCGCAACTTCTTCACCCATTCGAGAAGACAAGGTCTTGAGTGAATCCGTTGGCTGAACCATGATCACAAACTTCGCTTTGAGAAGTGCACCTGCAGTCCAGTTACGTACTTCAGTAACGGTAATGTTTCCAAAATTGCGGAAACTCTTCTTTGCATGTATGTCATTCGTTGGGAAACCAATGAGTGCGGCATTTGTTTTCTTGGTCGAAAGTTTTTCGAAGCCAGATACTTTTGAAAGAGTGCCGAGCATTTCTTTTGCTTTTGAGGCTTTTGGCGCGCTAAAGCTCATCGTGTCGACGAAAATGATTTCGTTGTCAACAAGTTTCTTTGAGAGAACGCTCGCGAGCGCGCGCACTTTCATTTTCTTGTTGATCTTCTGCTCAAAAACTCGATCGCTTGTTGGTCCATGAGTGGTACCTCCGCCGCGCCACAGTGGTGAGCGTGATGAACCAACGCGTGCGCGACCAGTTCCCTTCTGCTGCCATGGCTTTTTACCACCGCCGCGAACATCGCCACGTCCCTTAGTGTGAGCAACCGTATTGCGGATGTTTGCTGCTTCAGCAACCGTTACTTGGTGTACCAAATCAGGATTCCACTTTGCACCAAAGAGAGACTCTGGAAGAGTGATGCTTCCTGCCTTCTTGCCGTCTACGGTATAGATAGAAGTTTCCATGGTGTTTATTTATTGTTCGAGACGATTTCAACCAAGGTGCCGCGACGACCAGGAACCGCACCGGAAACAATAAGAAGTCCTTTTTCTGCATCAACATGAAGCACCTTGAGATTCTTGACCGTTACACGATCTGATCCCATGCGGCCACCCATGCGCATACCTTTTGCAACACGACCGCCGGCACGTGCAGCACCGCCGATAGAACCCGGCTCGCGTTCAGAGTGCTTCTGACCGTGTGAGCGCGGACCGCCAGAAAAACCATGGCGCTTCACGACTCCCTGGAAGCCCTTACCCTTTGAAGTAGCAGAAACTTCGATAACATCGCCTGCTTTGAATATAGAAACGTCGATTTTGTCGCCACGAGAGAGGGCGCTGTCTGCGCCGCGGAATTCCTTGAGAGTACGGAAGAGTTCAAGATCCTTGAGGTGACCTTTCATCGCCTTGTTGGTGCGGGTTTCCTTGCGGAGACCGAAGCCAACCTGGACTGACTCATAGCCATCCTTATCTGCCGTCTTAACTTGGGTCACAACAACCGGACCTGCGTTCACGATAGTGCCCGCATGCACAACGCCCTTCTCATCGAAGATCTGGGTCATTTCTTCTTTTGTTCCAAGGATGAATTTCATTTGGAAGTTTTGGTATGAAAAATGCCTCCAAGGACGAAGCCCTTGAGGCGTTCTGTCCATTGGTCCCTATGGGGACGTGGCGTCTTCCGAAACTGGAAGTGATAGGACTATACAGGAAGAGCGGATTTTGTGCAAGAAAGTAAGACCCCTCAGCGCGCGTTAGCGTCGCCGAGGGGCGGAATAGGGAGCCTCACTGGACAACCAGGCCCGTCTCACGGCCAAGCTCGCTCGAACCTGAAAGGACCAATGGAAGCACCGTTCCGCAAAGGAATATACCGGAAGGGTCAAAAAGATGCAACTGCGGTGGTAGGCTTCGAACAAAGTATCAAGTAGTCTTATACATCTTCGCTATCTCATTCCCCCGCTGCATTAAATCTGTATACGTTAATACTTCGATACCGTGTAACGAGTAATTTAGATTGCGGAGTGCCTCCTTTTTAAACTCGTTCCAACCATCTTTTCTTCCGACAAGAATAAAACCTCGCGGTTTGACGAATGACACGCTGAATCCATATACTCTGCGAATCTCTTTTTCTAACTCAGTTTGAAGTCTGTCGATAGCTGCAAGATAGTTCACCACCTGCCCAATTGCTTCATTGGTTTTAGGGCACCATTTGTATGCACCTGCATGACCTTTATCTTCAACAATAACCTCTTCTTCTGGTAATTTGATTTCGAGAATATCGGCGAAACTATCTGCGGTGAGGAAGAGGTAGTCCGGCATACTTCCCGCAAGACTAATTTTTGTCTTCTCTATTACCTGAATGTAATTGGTACCGAAGAGCCAATTATTTTTATAAATCCATCGTTGCCAAGAATCCGAGCCGGTTGTTTCCGAGTAATTACCTTGAAGCCGATAGGATAATTCTTCCAGGATTTTTATTTTCTCGGAATAGAGGTGTCCGACAGAAAGATGGGTTGCCAGTTCTGGTTCGCTTTTTTCGAGAAGATCCCAAAATTCCTCTGTATATCCTTTTTGTAGAATTTTTTCGAAAATTACTTTTTTTGTTGCATCATCGACTATGATGACTTTCTCTTTTTCTGCGACCACATATTCCTTTCGACCACTTTTAATTCCCTGTTCGATGATTTTAGAATGTTCCTCAATTGTCTGGCACAAACGGGTAATCGCCTCTGTATGCATGTCCAGCTCAATTTTTGTATTCGGAGAGAGAGTTACCTTTTCAAAGTCGGAAGGCCCCAACTGACTCCAATCTTTGCTTCGCTCTTTTTTGAATCTTACTAAATACCCCCTGACTCCCCCGGGATGAATTTCGGGTTTGAAGAAAAGGAGCGTTTCAGGAGTTTCGTGTAGTAAAACAAAATTCGATTCAGCAAAATCACGGCCGATCTTTGTTGTGGTGATTTTCTTCATGGCAGGAAAATACTACTCCTACTTCTATTATTTCGCCAACTGGAGAAATCTGGTGAGAAGATGCGAGCGCATAAACGGAATTGCTTTCGGAGCAAACCATTTTGCTTCGTCGATTTCGACGCCGCCTAAGTAGATTCCTGGATTTTTTACTTCAGCTTTAAATACCCACACGGTTGTGCGGCGATAGTCGGCAAAGTAGCGGACACTGCCGCGGAGTTTGAGATCCTTTGGGGAGAGTTCAATTCCGACTTCCTCTTTTGTTTCGCGGATTGCCGCTTCTTCAAGCGTTTCTCCTTTCTTCACTCCCCCGCCCGGAAGCGTCCAAAACTTTATGCCATACGAATTGCGGATAAGCAGCACTTTTCCATTGTGGCGAATCACGATCTTTACGCTGTCGCCGAGTGGACGAAAGAGATAGTAATAGAAGCGGATGATTGTAAGAATAAGCGGTGCAAAGAACGTAAAAATCGCCTTCTTTTGTTTTTTAGGCACCTGGCGATTGTACCTTTTTGTTCATGAAGTATTCCTGAAGGAATTTATTTACAATAAATAGAGTGAATGGTACGGTGGCGTGGGTTCAACTTCCGGAAAGGAATTGAAATGATGACGTTTAAGTGGAGACCCATTCGGCATTTCTTGAAGTACGTCTGGGAAACCTATCGATGGGCGGGACTCATATTCGCACTCGGTGCAGCAATGGCTATCACATGGCTCGTAAGTGCCGTACCAGATCCAGTACATGTACAACTCTGGAAACCGGATAGATCGACTGTCCTCGGCGCGCTCTCTTTCAAAGACGGCACGCCCTCGGTAGAAGTTTCGTCTGCGGAGTTTGAGCGAAGGGTCGGAAACGGTGTCCCGTCGTTTGTGGTTCTTTGGGATGGGTGGACTGATGGTCCAGTAGATCTCACGAACGATGGCGTGGAAAAAAATCGCCGTCTGACCGTGACCTACGTTTCCTTGGTCACGTTGCCCGGTAATATGTCGACCTACATCAGCGCCAAGGCGTTACTACCCGACTACATGTTTTTCAGTTACGTCGGGAAAGTGCACCTCGACCGAGAAAATCTTACCTTCGATTTCTACTCGGACGGAGAGCGTCGCGGGCAAGTTGCCCCCGTCATAGGCTCTGTCTTGATGGGTCTTGCTCTGCTTCTCGCTCTTTTGATATATGTCTTGAACCGTCCCGACAATCGGGAACCATTCCGGCCCCAGAGGGCGTGATGTATGTCGCCGCAGGTCTTCGACCTGCGGCGAATTTCTCTTTATATTTCTCAAAACAAAAATCCGGCGGAGGCCGGATTTTTGTTTTGATTTTTTCTCTAGACCATCTTTACGTCGATGTTGACGCCAGATGGAAGTGTGAGATTTGTCAGAGATTCGATCACTTTAGGACTTGGATTCAAGATGTCGATGAGTCGCTTATGAACGCGCATTTCAAATTGTTCTCGCGCATCTTTGTGAATGAACGCCGCGCGGTTCACCGTGTACTTCTTGATTTCAGTCGGAAGTGGAATCGGGCCCACAATCGTGGCATCAAAGCGAAGCGCGGTGTCGATGATCTGCTTTACAGATGCATCGAGCAATTTGTGCTCATAGGCGCGCACGCGGATGCGAAGTTTTGACACTTCACCTCCTGCGGTAGCTTTCGCCACCTTTGGTGCGGCTTTTCGTTTTGCCGGAGCTTTGGTCGTTTCTTTCGTTGCCATGATTGTTTTGTAAAAGGGCTTACGTTAAGGATTGAATTTAGGCGATGATCTTGGTGACAACACCTGCGCCAACAGTCTTACCTCCTTCGCGGATAGCAAAGCGCTGTTGATCTTCAAGTGCAACTGGTGCAACAAGCTTGACCTTAAACTTCGCAGTGTCGCCTGGCATAACCATTTCAACACCTTCAGGAAGCGTAACGTCTCCAGTAACGTCCGTTGTGCGAACGTAGAACTGTGGCTTGTATCCAGAGAAGAATGGTGTGTGACGACCTCCTTCTTCCTTCTTCAAGATGTACACTTCTGCTTCGAAGTCAGTGTGCGGTGTAACCGAACCAGTCTTCGAGAGAACCTGACCACGGTGCACATCGTCTTTCTTAGTACCGCGGAGGAGAATACCTGCGTTGTCGCCGGCCATTCCTGAATCGAGCTGTTTGTTGAACATTTCGATACCAGTAACGGTAGTCTTAGTCGTCGGCTTGATACCGACGATTTCAACTTCTTCACCAACCTTTACCGTACCGCGTTCGATGCGGCCAGTAACAACCGTACCGCGACCTTCGATAGAGAAGATGTCTTCGATCGGCATGAGGAATGGCTTTTCAACTTCGCGAACTGGCATTGGGATGTATTCATCGAGTGCCTTTGCAAGTTCAAGAATCTTTGCTGCCCAAGGATCAGATGCATCCTTTGCTTCAAGTGCCTTGAATGATGAGCCGCGGATGACTGGCGTGTTCTTGCCGTCATAACCGTTCTTGGTGAGAAGGTCGCGGATTTCCTCTTCAACGAGGTCGATCAAATCATTGTCATCAACCATGTCGCACTTGTTGATGTAGACGATGATCTTTGGAACACCAACCTGGTGTGCCAAGAGAACGTGCTCACGAGTCTGGGGCATCATACCGTCAGTTGCAGCAACAACAAGCACTGCGCCGTCCATTTGAGCGGCACCGGTGATCATGTTCTTGATGTAGTCGGCGTGTCCAGGAGCGTCGATGTGCGCGTAGTGGCGATTCGGCGTCTCATACTCCGAGTGGTGGAGTGCAATAGTAATACCACGCGCCTTTTCTTCAGGTGCGTTGTCGATACCGTCAACGTTCTCGATGCGGGCATTATATCCCTGTGCCTTGGCAAGGTTGCCGAGGACATGAAGAATCGCGGCGGTAGTGGTCGTCTTGCCGTGGTCAACGTGGCCAATGGTGCCGACGTTCACATGGGGCTTCGAGCGATCGAATGTTTCTGCTGCCATATGTTTGTGTAACGGTAGCGTCCCGTATGAGCGCGCGAGAATGGGCTCAACTCGAGACGATACCGGAATGAACTGCTATTAATAAAATTCGTCTGTTCTTCCCGTCACGGTGACCACCATGACAAAAAAGACGCAAAAATATGCGGTAGCGAGATAATATCGGAAAGTGACTAAACCGTCAATAAATATGCCTCGGGGGTGGAATTATCCAGTATCCGATTTTCGGGGATACCTTGTGGATAGGGTGGGGATGCGTGTCAGAACCGATACGAATCATTGTACGGAATTATCTCGGTATGCTTCACTGGTACTTGGCGAACGCTAGCAAGGGAGTTGATTGGACGTGGCCAAGAAAGAGGATCTGCCGTACATTCTCGCAATTCTGTGCCTGGTAATTGGCATCACGTGCTGGGCAGCATTTTTCTCAAGATGGCTGCCTTTTGAGTGGTCGCTCTATGCATGGAGCATGGGGGGATTACTTTTCATGGTGGTACCGTGGGCGTGGGCTATGGGGCGTGCAGCACGTGAGGGCGGCTCTGCGAGAAACCACATTGTTCTCGCCGCGTTCGGTTTCAACATCGCGACGGCATGTGTATTTTTCCTTCTATTAACGTCGAAAATGCTCATTCCCGCCGCAGCTCTCTATATAGCGGCCGGATATGTTTGGAGAAGTCCAAACAATACAGGCACTTGATCTGGGTCGGCCGCCTCTCACGAGGCGGCCGAATTGATTTTGTATATAAAAAGTGAACCGCCGAGCAAAGCTCGGCGGGAAGACACAGTTACCGTCTTGAGAAATGTTCTACGATTATCCTGCCCCCACGTCGTTGAATACTGGGGAGACGAGGTTTGTGACGATTGATTGTGGCGATGTTATGCGAAGCCCAATCGCATTCTGGCCCGGCAAGATCTCTCACCTGAAGGAACTTATCGAGTTCCCGAAAAATTGTAGGCAATTCTACGGGCGTAATCTCCAAATCTTCGGTGGCAACATTATACTTAGCGCGCCAAACAACATTGTCGACATCCACAAGAAAAAGTTCTTTGGAAGCAGCTAGGGTGACGAGTTCGTGTGTGGGTATCCTACGGATTTTCCCGCACCGTCGACCATCGATCGTCGACCTGGTATAGCGACGAGATGAATAGCTAATCATTGGTACATTTCGAGCGAATTCGGCCCGCATTCCTGGGTCGAAATTAAGTTCGGACCATACTCCCTGTCCCTTTCTTGCCTCCGTATTGCCCTCAGACACTCCACTCGCAAAAAGAAGCGTGAACATAACCGGTAGATCAGTGTCGGGACCGAGAGGATTCGAAATTCGAAAGACATCTCGTGATTGCGGAGTAAATGTACCGCGCAATATCAATCCATCGTCAGTCGTATTTGCGATGCATCTCACATTCGGGAAGCTTTCAATACGACGTCCTCCTGATCCATTCGATATCACCTTGATTCCGCGCCTTTTTGTGGGCGACCCGCCAGAGCGATACTCGACGGTAAAGCAGTAGTGATTTTGTTGAGGCACGCTTGCTTCCCTCCATTCAGGGCACTGGTTTGATTCCGAAAACGATCATGCGCCGATCGGCAGGGAGTGTCAACAAATCAGCCGCAGGCGAAGCCTGCGGCTGATTTGTTTTTATTTTTGAGAGCCTAATTATTTTCCTCCTCTTGCTGCAACAATCGTGTCAGACACATTTCGTGGAACGACTTCGTAGTGGTCGAATTCCATTGTCATCGATCCGCGGCCTTCAGTCATCGAGCGAAGTGCGGTCGTGTATCCGAACATTTCAGAAAGCGGTACTTTTGCCTTGATGACTTTGAGCATTCCGCGATCTTCCATTCCTTCGATCTGTCCACGCTTCGATGAAAGGTTGCCGTTTACGTCACCCATGAATTTTTCTGGCATAACAACTTCAACGCGCATGATTGGTTCGAGAATGACCGCGCCTGCTTTCTTTGCTGCATCTTGGAATGCTTGCGAACCAGCGATCTTGAAGGCGATTTCAGATGAGTCGACATCGTGGTATGAACCGTCGAAAAGTTCGCAGGAAACATCTTCGAGTTTGTAGCCGGCAACGATACCGCGCTCCATCGCTTCTTTAACGCCCTTTTCAACTGCGGGAATATATTCCTGTGGAATAACACCTCCCTTGATGTTGTTGATGAATTCGAAGTGATCTTCGCGCTTCACGTTGTTTGGACGCTTCTTTCCTTCCTCTTCCGGTTCGAGCGGTTTGATGCGGATCTTCACGTGACCGTACTGACCGCGACCTCCCGTTTGCTTAATGTATTTGTGTTCTGCTTCTGCTTCGCGCTGAATTGTTTCGCGGTATGCAACCTGTGGCTTACCGACGTTTGCTTCGACATTGAATTCACGCTTCATGCGATCAACGAGAATTTCGAGATGAAGTTCACCCATTCCGGCGATGATCGTTTCCATTGTTTCAGTATCAGAAGAAACGCGGAACGTTGGGTCTTCGTCAGAAAGTTTCTTGAGCGCGATACCCATTTTTTCCTGATCGGCTTTTGTTTTCGGTTCGATACGGAGAGACACAACCGGCTCTGGGAAGACAATCTCTTCGAGAATGATTGGATTGTTTTCGTCACAAAGTGTGTGCGAAGTCTTGGTATTTTTGAGACCAACTGCCGCTGCGATTTCTCCGGCAAATACTTTCTTCACTTCTTCGCGATCATTTGCTTGAAGGCGTACGATGCGTCCGAGTCGTTCTTTGTCGCCCGTTGTTGAGTTGTAAATATATGAACCCGATTCAATCGATCCGGAATAGACGCGGAAGAATGTAAGTTGTCCCACGAATGGATCAGCTTGGAGTTTGAATGCGAGCGCTGAAAATGGTTCTGAATCTGACGCATGGCGCTCGATTGGACTTCCATCTTTTGGATTGATTCCGGTAACCGGCGGCATGTCGAGAGGAGACGGAAGATAATCAACAACCGCGTCGAGCACGAGCTGCACGCCTTTGTTTTTGAGAGCCGAACCAGTGTAGACCGGGAAAATATCATTGGCGATAACTGCTTTGCGAAGTGTTTTTTTGAGCTCGTCGATCGTTGGCTCCTTCCCTTCGAGGTATGCATTCATCTGCGCATCGTCGTGTTCAACGATTCGCTCAATGAGTTCGGCGCGATATTTCTCCGCCTCTGCTTTCATGTGTTCAGGAATTTCAAATTCAACAACGTTCTTGCCGAGCTCACCTTCGTTTTTGAACGCCTTCATTTTGAGAAGGTCGATGACGCCTTCAAACTGATCCTCTGCACCGATTGGAATCTGCATGCGAACTGCTTTCTTGTTGAGGCGATCGAGAATCGACTGATACGAGCGCTCGAATGATGCGCCGGTTCGGTCGAGCTTGTTGATGAAACAGACGCGTGGCACTTTTGCTTCGTCTGCGTAGCGCCAGTTTGTTTCAGACTGCGGCTCAACGCCGGCAACGCCGTCGAATACGACAACCGCGCCGTCGAGAACGCGAAGGGAGCGCTTCACTTCAACGGTAAAGTCGATGTGTCCCGGCGTGTCGATGATATTGAAGCGATGCTTGTTCGCCTTATTAGTTGCGTCCACGTCCGTCTTCGTCCAGAAACAGGTAATTGCCGCAGCAGTAATAGTGATACCGCGCTCTCTTTCCTGCTCCATCCAGTCAGTGACGGTTTCACCTTCGTGCACTTCGCCGATTTTATGAGACTCACCCGTGTAGTACAAAATGCGCTCAGACGTGGTGGTCTTTCCGGCGTCGATGTGGGCGATGATTCCGAAGTTTCGTACTCGGTCTAGTGGATAGTCTCTTTCCATACAGATAATGATAATTGGCGAACTGCTATTTGATAAATAAAAATGCGCGTGGCGCTAGTAGAGAGGACTATACGGTATTTTTTGAAAATAGACAACATGGAGGATGCTTGGTACGATCTCTGCGAAACAGGTGGTAGAGGTGTTCAATGCCAACGAAAGAGAGCGAGTTTGCCGGCTTCCTTCGTGATATGGGCTTCCAAAAAGTAGAACGACGTACCCAACCCTTGACCATCACACGCATCGCAAGAGATGGAACCCGAGGGGAGCCGGCTGTCATTCCCCCGGACGAGGAAAAGCGGTTCCCGACAGCGCCAGAACCGGTGTTCGGTGTTATAGGAATAAATGTGCCCGGATTTCCTCATTCAGCGATGACAATGGTTATCGATGAAACTGGTCAGGCGTGGTGTACCAACGAGGAAGTTGATCTTTCCGAGCATGGATTCCGCTCGGTTGAAGAGCTACTCGGAAATATCTCCAGTAAGCTGAAAAGGAATTAGGGATTGTGCGCCGGTACCGATTTGTTCGGGCCGGCGTTCTATTTTTTATATATTGAAATCAAAACCAGCGCGGGCTTCGCCCGCGCTGGTTTTGATTTAATTTTTTGAAATTACCACGCGAAGTGTGCGAATGCGCGGTTGGATTCTGCCATCTTGTGCGTATCTTCCTTCTTCTTTACCGCAACACCTTCGTTTTGTGCAGCAAGTGTAAGTTCTTCGGCGAGTGATTTTGCAGTTGGTGTTCCCTTCTTTGCGCGAACGGCTGCAATTATCCAACGAATTGCGAGCGCATTTCTTCGTTCAGGACGAACTTCGCGAGGAACCTGGTAGTTGGCACCTCCAACGCGGCGTGAGCGAACTTCAACTGACGGACCGACATTGCGAAGTGCAGTTTCAAATGTTTCCAGAGGATCAGCACCGCTTTCTTTGATGATGTCGAGCGCACCATATACTGCCTTGCGAGCGGCAACTTTCTTACCATCCCACATGAGCACATTGATGAACTTCGAAATTTTTTCCGAACCGTAAGTCGCATCAGGGATGATCGTATTCTTTTTCTTGAGCGGACGTCGCATATCTACAAATGATTATTATTTCTTTGGACGCTTTGCGCCGTAGGTTGAACGAGAAGTATTGCGGTTGGCAACACCAGTCGCATCGAGTTTACCGCGAACGATAGTGTAGCGCACTCCGATGTCCTTCACACGGCCACCGCGAAGAAGTACAACTGAGTGTTCCTGCAAATTGTGCCCCATTCCTGGAATGTATGCAGTGACTTCCATACCGTTCGTAAGACGAACGCGAGCAATCTTTCGGATAGCAGAGTTTGGTTTGCGAGGAGTCTTCGTCGTTACTTTCGTGCAGACGCCGCGCTTGAATGGAGATGGGTAAAAGGTTGGGCGATTTTCAAGTGTATTAAAACCACGTCCAAGAACAACCGTCTTTGATTTGCGGGCGGTTTTCTTGCGATTCTTTTTGACCAGCTGATTGATGGTTGCCATTTGATATAAAAAACGGGCGAATTGCCCACGCCGGATACTGTACTATGCCCCTTATAAAAAGGCAAGAAATTGGGGGAGAAAATGAGTAGAGCCGCCAACACCCTGGGGTGTGGCGGCTCTTTGTGGGGGCTCCTCATGACTTTGAAAGTTCAACTAGAGCGCCGAAGAGGATTGGTCCGACGGCTTGCGTCGGAACCTGATTGAGTTGGTAGAAAGTGATCCCCTGTAAACTGGCCTGCTGGCGCCATGGAAGGGACGGGTGTTCTCCAAACAGGAAGGCGATGAGGCCAAAAATAACCGTCACAACCGTCGCATAAAAGCGTTGCTGGTTACGTTCCATTCCTCACCTCGCAAGGTTTCGTACGTTGTTGCTATGGGGAATAATACAGTAAATTGTATATTTGTCAAGTCTCTACCCTGCCAAAAGTGTGAACAACCATGTCAGTAGTGGGTAGAAAAAGGGCCAAATAAATGAGAGGAGAAGGAAGACGATGATGAATCCGGCAAGCGGACCGAACATAAAGAGCCGCTCTTCAAGCCTTTCGTACATTTGGGCAAGTCGCCACGGAAGTACCGAACGTAGGATACGTGAGCCATCTAAGGGAGGAATCGGAATCAGGTTGAAAATTGCCAAAAGGAGGTTTATCAAAATGACGTTTTGGGCAAGAAGTATGAATGTCCCTGGAAGCGAACCGACTCCTATATGCACTATGAGACTGAACGCGAGCGCAATCAGTATATTGACGCCAGGACCCGCCGCCGCAACGAGTGCCTCGCCCCACCGCTGATTTCTCAGATTATATGGATTGTATGGAACCGGCTTTGCCCAACCAAAAAGGAAAGATGAATTTGAGAGAATAAGGAATGCTGGAAGGATGACTGAACCTAAGGGATCAATATGTTTCAAGGGATTCAGGGTGAGTCTTCCTTGGTATTTTGCGGTCTGATCCCCAAGGGCAAGCGCGGCATAGCCATGAGACACCTCATGGATGACGATCGAAAGAATGAGAATGAGGAAGTGAAAGAGGGTTACTGGATCCATAAATAGTGTATTGCAGGCTTAGTGATGCCATGGTAGCATGACGCGACACAAATACAGATATGGCAAAAGTCTGCGAAATCACAAATAAAGGCACCAAGGTTGGGGGACGCTACTCCAATCGTGTTCGCGCTACCCAATTCAACCCAACGGGAATGGTTGCGCGCAAGGCAAATCTCGCAAAGAAGCGCATTTTTGTCCCTGAACTCAAGAAATACGTAACGATCACTGTATCAACCAAAGGACTTCGCACGATTGCAAAGAAAGGTCCATTCCGCGCACTCAAAGACGCAGGGGTTATCTAAATCAACATTTAAAAAGTCTCAATGACCCGCCCTTTGGCGTTTAGGAACTTGTCGGTGTTGGTGGTTGATCCCAGCCAATTGCCCGAATGTACTCGAGTAATTGTCGTTCGACTACTTCGATTCTGATTTGACCAATATTTTCGTATCCATCTTGCCGTAAACGAGAATCAGCGAAGACAGAGAGGCGACCGGCGTCTTCGCCGTATGCACGAATACTTACAAACCCCTCTTCCTTATGCGCCGGTTTTAAAACCTCTACACCGCCATCATCTAATCGGTGCATCTCTCCGTCAAACACGAGTGTGAGATCGATTTGATCGGGGTGTCCTACATCACGAGTTAGTTGGGTGACTCGCGCATTACCGAGGGTGACCCCTGGGGGAACACTGAATTCTTGGTAGGTGCGAACACGGCCTTTCAATGCATCACTGTCGAGCATCTAAGGAACTCCTGCTGTTTCGAGCTTTTACATACCCCAGAATATTTTATTTGACTAGAGTCATTGTGTCTCCATCCGAATGAAAAACGATCGTCCCCCGATCGATCGTACTTAATATTTGAATATTCCTTGCGTTTAACGCATCAATTGTCTGTTTGTGCGGATGTCCGTATCGATTGTCTTTGCCGGCGGAAATAATTGCATACATTGGATGCACTACATCCAAAAATTGTGGCGCGCTTGATGTTTTTGATCCATGATGTCCCGCTTTCAAAATAGTGCTTTGTAAATTCTCTCCATCTAATTTGATTAGATGTACTTCGACACTTTGTGGCGCATCGCCGGTAAGCATAACGCTCACGGTGCCGTACGAAAGTCTGCCAACGATTGATGAGAGATTGGTATCTCCCCCGACAATTTTTGTATCGGGATATAAGATTGAAAATCTGGTACCTGACCCGAGATCAACAACCATTCCGCGCCGCGCAACAATATGATTTACTCCTTTTTTATTTGCTTCAGCGAGAAAAGCCCTCCACGCTCCAGTATCATTTGGCATGCCAGGCTCCATCACGTATGTGATTTCAAAACGCTTCAACACATCTGGAAGTCCTCCAATATGGTCAGCATCTGGATGCGTGCCCACGACAACATCAATTGAATGATCACCGAGCGGCAGAATGTTTCCTAAGCGCTGTAGTACTTTGGTATCTGCGCTGCCATCAACGAGCAATTGATTGCCATTCGGCGCTTCGATGTATATGGAATCTCCTTGCCCAACATCAAGAAATGCGACGGTTAAAAATCCGCGACCACTTCCAAGAGTGGTGAGGTACCAAATGAGAATAGTAATCCCGAGAAAGATTCCAAGAACAATTAACCTAAATATTATTTCGCGCTTCATACGGGAGAATGTAGTAAAAATACTTCAGGTGCGCGGCGCGGGCGAAGCCCGAAGTGAGTCGTATGAATAATACGATGAACGAGGACTGGAGCCCGCAACAAAGCAGATGGAATTTAGAGAAGTGTTTTTCTATAAGCAACCTTTGAGCATCATTTGAACCCGCTCACCATAAGAGTATTCATAATCGCCGTTGTGCGTTCGGAGGCTCAAACAATATTTTTCATGATCGGTCGCACAATCTCCCGTACATGGCGTGCGATTAAGGTACCAAAATGCACCGGCAATAATGAGTATGATTGTTCCGAAAAACAAAAACGTCTTCATAACTTGATGCTAGCACGGGCTTTACTCTTTCTTGCCGAAGGTGTGGATATTGACACGACATGACTCGCTTGTTACAAGAGAAGAAGCGGTTGCTTGTTGATGCCGGTCTCAGCGACCGCTACCTCGACTGAGGGTGTTGGACGACACTCTTATGATGCCTCCCTCGATTTGCCGGGTCTTCGGACCCGGCAGTTTTCTTTTCATCCTTGCTTTATTTTCAAGATGGTATAATTGCCAAATAATAAATACTTGGATAAGTAATTTGAACAATATGGATACCTACACTGCAAAAACATTTTCAATTCCTGAAATTCCAGGAATTTCTTCAAAACAAATTGAGGAACATTTGAAGCTGTACCAGGGCTACGTAAAGCACGTAAATTTGATTTATGCTGAATGCGCAGAGCTTGGTGTAGATGCCGAAAAAAATGCACACATCACGCAGGAACTTCGTCGCCGACTCGGATTTGAGTTTAACGGCATGCGACTTCACGAATATTATTTTGGCGATCTTGAAGGTGGTGCGAAACCACTTCCCGAAGGAGTATTGAGGGACGCAATGATGAAAGAATTTCAGAGTCCTGAAAATTTTGCTTCGCTCTTTAAGAAAGTAATTTCACGAGGATCTGGCTGGGCGATTTTAAACTATGATCCGGTCGGAAAGCGCTTTCATTTCAACTGGGTAACCAACCACGACGAAGGACAAATGGCGACACTTCCCGTGGTTGTGGCGCTCGACTTATGGGAGCACGCATACATGGTTGATTATGTGCCGGGCGACAAAATGAAATATGTTGATGCGTATCTTGCGGCACTCAACTGGGAAACAATCTCTAAGCGATTTGAAAAAGTCGCATAACTAACGAATAAAGAAGCCCGCGCTATGCGCGGGCTTCTTTATGTTTTCGTTTCCAAAATAGAAATGCATATGCTCCGTACCAAATCACCGCGATCCAAAATGGGAATGCAGGAATAGAGATCGCCGCAAATGGAAGATTAGCAAAAAAAGTAATGATCCATAGCTCGTAGCGCAAAATAATTTCGGTAATGAATGCAAATGGAAATGCAATCCACCAGGAAATAAATCCAAGCATTCCGGCTATGAATCCGATGAGCATCGCAAACGGAATGAATCCGAGAATGAGGAGATTTACCGGAAGCGCAACGATCGAAAATAATCCGTTCATCCAGAACAAGAGTGGCAAAACCATTATTTGAGTCGAGATCGTTGAAGCGGCAATTGATCGAAGTCCGAATTTTTCTGGAACAAATACTAGTTTCCGTTCGAAGTATGGCGAATAGAGAATGAGCCCGAGTGTTGCGAGGAATGAAAGCTCGAATGATGGGTCAAACGCAAGAATGTACGGATTTTGAAGCACCATGAAAAATGCGGCGATTAAGAGAATGCGGAGCGCGTTGGAACTTCTTCCCGTCACCTGTGCGAGCAAAACGAGAAGCGCCATCACGGTTGCACGAACCGCGGTTGCCGAAGCGCCAACCATGAGCACGAAGAGGACCATGCCGGCAGCACCGAGAGAAGTACCAAGGAGCTTCGGCAAAAAAGCAAAGATGCGCATGAACGCCGCTCCAACAATCGTGATGTTATAGCCGGAGAGAACCACAACATGTACAACTCCAGCACGACGAAATATTTCTTGAAGGTCCGCTCCGAGCGCTTGTTTTGATCCGACCAACAGTCCCGCAAGCAGTCCGCTCTCTGGTTCGGCAATCAGTCGATGAATTTTTTCAAGAAAGGAATCTTTAAGACGATATAAATTCTGAAGAACCGTATTCCCCTGCCCCGATTCGATCGGTGAAATTTTTGGATGACTCGCAAGCGCGACAACGCCGTCTTTTGCGAGCCATTTCGGATAATTAAAAATGTGAACGCCATCCTCTGAAAAAGATTTTGGTTCATCAAGTTTCCCTTCGAGATGCAGGCGATCGCCGTATTTGAATTCTGGATACCGTGGAACAGTCGCAAGTAGGCGAAATGAAGCGGACTGCCCGTTGATTTTTGAAACCGCAATTGTGAGCTTAGTAGTTGCTTCGCGTTCATCAGGGTCGTGGATGACAATGCCGTCAACTGAAACCGTTTCGCCAAAAAGTGGGGTGACGGAGTCGATCGGTAGATTCGATTCAAAGAGATTGATTCGGAGAATACCAAACACAAATGCGAAGAATGTGATTGAAAGTGCGAGTACCCGCTTCCGATTGGTGAGAGTCCCGAAGATAAGAAGTACAAACGCGAATGTGAGTAGGAAAATGGCAAGCCATAGTCCAACATGCTCGATTGATGCGACAAAAATGCCGAGTCCGAATCCAAGAAAAAGGAGATACACCCAAGAGTGCCTCATGCGAGAAGTATACCGCTGTCGCTAATTGCGAAACGAAGAATTACCCCTTCCTATCCATCGCTTCGTTGGCGAGTTCGTCGGCGCGTTTATTTTCGGCGCGCGGGATGTGGGTGAATGTAATATTTGGAAATGATGAGACGAGCAGATTGTGGACTTTGATGTATTGCGGGAAGAGCGTTTCTTCTTTTATCTGATACTCATTGGTGATTTGTTTTTTGATGAGTTCGCTGTCGAGTTTTATATGAACGTGAATGGATTTTGTTTTCGTTCCATACATTTTCTTGATCGCCTCAAGTGCAAGCGCGACTGCTTCGTATTCGGCAAAGTTGTTGGTCTGCTCGCCGATATATTTTGAAAATTCTTTGATTGGCTTCCCTGTTTGATCAACGATTGAGATGCCGATGCCGGACGGACCCGGATTTCCTCTTGCTCCTCCGTCGGTAAACACCATAATTGATTCATTCATAAGATCGAGTATAGCAAAAGCCGCGCGGGTCGTCCGAAGACAACGCGCGCGACTGGGTTCGCCTATGCGGCGAGGAGCATTGCAGAAGTTGCACCTAAATTCGGGTCAGGAATATGGGCAATAACTGGGTACCGATATTTCCGTCCGATTTTCGGATCGTACACGTGTGCATTGATTGGGAACCCGAGTAACAGGTATCCTATCGTATGTTTCGGCAAGAAGAGAATTCTCTCACCGCCTAATGTGCAGAGTGAAATAGCCCGGTGCAGTCTATTGGGTCGTGCAAGCCGCTCCGAAAGGTTTGGCATTGGTTTGGCGTCGAAAGACACTACTGGCGCGCTATCAGATGTAATCTTGATAACAAAGTCCGTGGGATCTTCCGGGGTCAAACTCCTCAAAAAACTAACTGCTTTGCGGAGGAAGGAAAGAACATTACCGAGCAATTCTCGCATTGGAGCCTCCGTTTGAGGGTGTGAATGGGAGCACTTGCTTGTGCTAGTAGCCGTGACGGGCTACTCTATCCATTCTTACAGAAGACTTCATTATTTATTTCACAGAACGTCAACGAGACGGAGGCGGATTTCGGTCTTCCCTCCAAAAGTGGAACGCTCGATGGTAGCGAGAATGTCAGCAGTCGTCCCCTCAAGGAGGGGCTTTGCATAGGAATCGCTCTGTCGGAAAAAGGCGACAGCCTTTTTCCGACTATTTCCCCATTCATCGGTCAGTTGAAGTTCGAGATGATTTTGCTCTTTACCAAATTGCTTAACCGCAGCAAGCCGCACCCCACGGAACGCAAAAAGCGGCTTTGGATTTCCCTCCCCAAACGGTGCGAGCTGATCGAGCATTCGGTATGTTTTGTCACTCACGTCCGCAAGCTCAATTTCAGCATCAGGAGTGTTCGTGGGAATGGTTCCTTCTTGATCTTTAGCAACTCTGTACGCGGCAACGAGCCCCTCTTCGAGATGGTGTAATTTTTCGCTAGTTATTGAAAAACCGCCAGAAAATGCATGGCCGCCGAGATCGATAAACGTATCCCGTATGTGTTCCATCATGGTGACTAAGTTGACTGATCCGTCGGATCGACATGAGCCCTTGATCACACTTCCTTCTGCTCTCCCCCACACAAATGCAGGGCGTCCGTAACTTTCAACGAGCGTATTTGCAACAAGCCCAAGTAGCGACGGCTTCCAATCAATCGAGCCGAGTACAATGACTGGCTTCAATTCTTCGAGCGAATCAATTCGATGTTTTGCTTCTTTAACCATCGCAGCAACATGTCCCTTGCGTTCGTTATTGATCGAATCAAGGTGTTTTGCAAGCGTATCGGCTTCAGCGGCGTCATCAGTCGCAAGTAATCGAAATGCGTCGTGCGGAACGCCCATACGAGATGCCGCGTTGATGCGAGGCGCAATCATAAAACCGATATCGTCTTCAGTAATGGTGCGCTGATCGATTTTTAATTTGCGAAGTAACTTTTGAAGTCCAACGCGTCGCGACTTTCGAAGTACCGTGAGTCCGTAGCGCGCGAAGACCCGATTCTCTCCCCGAAGCGGCACCATGTCCGAGAGTGTCGCAATTCCCGCCATGTCGAGGAGCCATTTTTCATATCCATCGACGAGTTTCCATTCTGGATTTTTTGCGAGTGCCTGGACAAGTTTGTAGATCACGCCTGATCCACAGAGCATTTTTTCTGGATACGCACAGTCGGAGCGTTTTGGATTCAAAATTGCAAATGCGTTTGGCATTTCGCCATTTGGCAAATGATGATCGGTAATGATGACATCGATACCAAGTTCATTTGCACGAGCAACCTGTACAGAATCAGTAATGCCACAATCGATGGTGATCATGAGTTTGGTGTCACGTGATCCAATGTCGTTTATTCCTTCGATATTTAACCCAAATCCTTCGAGGGTGCGATGCGGAATATAGTTTTCAAAATTGGTATAGCCAATTTTTTTGAAGAAATCATGGAGAATGACCGCGCCTGGAATGCCATCGGTATCGTAATCGCTCCAAATGACTATATGTTCATCGTTTGCGACTGCAAACTTGATGCGATCGACCGCCTTTTCCATATCAGCGAGAAGATATGGATCGTGTGTATGGCGTTCGTAGTCGGGATGTAAGAAATTTTCTGCATCTTCTGCGGTTTTGATTCCCCTGTTCGTAAGGAGTGTTTGAAGTAGTGGGTCGTATTCGGAAAATGCAGGGGCGGACATCGGGTTATTGTAGCGGTTTGGTCTGAAACTTGCGAATGAAGGCGAATAGTTATAATCTCGGGTAGCTTTAGGAGAGCGTGATGACACATCGAGAAGAGAAGATTGCCAAGGAACAAATACAGTTCCTGGAAAGACTCAGATACCTCCTGGCTCGAAATTCCTGACTATGGGTCGGCGTGCTCTTTGAGCCGCCGACTTTCCATTTTTTACCGCTATGTTACCCTTCTTCGGAAGCTCAGGAGGAGGAAGCGATGAGCGAACAAGCATGCGTGTTCTTTACGCTAAATAAAGCCGAGATAATTAAACTCAAGTTGCGCATCCAGGATAGGCTGGGAAAGGTTCCCGAACTCGAACAAATTGTGTTTCTCGACGAAATCAGAGTGCAAGTACCCAACGAATTAATTCCTCGGGTACGAACTATAATTGAACAGATCCGCCGAAAAGATCTCACTATTGTAAAAGATTAGCCCACGCGCTCTTCGCGCGTGGGCATGCCATTTTATGGCATACTGTTTTTATGGAAATTGAATCATCTATTTTCACCAAAATTATCCGCGGCGAAATTCCGTCCGAAAAAATTTATGAAGATCAAGACACGTTTGCGTTTCTTGATATAACACCGGTCAATTCGGGACACGTGCTTGTGGTTCCTAAACTGCAATACGAAACTATTTTTGAAGCCCCAAAAGAAAGCTGGAGTGCAGTGATGGAGACAGTTCGTATGCTCGCACCAAAAATAAAAGCCGCTTTGAGTGCGGACGGAATCAATATCATGATGAATAATGGCAGTGCCGCCGGACAAGTTGTTCCGCATGTCCATGTACACATCATTCCCCGATTCAAGGGCGATGGCCGTGAAGTATGGCACGGCGCGCCATATCCAGACGGTCAAATGAGAGTGGTTGCGGAAAAAATCCGACAATCACTTACTTCGCCCCAGTAAGAATGGCTTCAATTCCTGCAATTGTTCCTTCTGCAAGGAAATCGAGCATAGCGCCACCTCCTGTTGAAAGAAATGTAAATTTATCGTCGAGATTAAGTTTTGCAATTGCTGCGACCGTGTCGCCTCCTCCAACAATCGAAACTGCGCTTGAATCCGCAATGAGTTTTGCTAATTCTTCAGTGTACGTATTAAATCCTGCTTCGTAATTTCCGAGTGGGCCATTCCAGAGAATAAATTTTGCCGACTCGATGTGTGGTTTCAATGCTTCAATTGATGCTGGTCCGGCATCGAGAATTGATTCATCGCGCGCAACGGTTTCAGGAGTTGAGACACGATTTATTTTTTCTTGATTTTGAACGGTTACATCAGCGGGAAGCATCAAATTGTCGTGACCGCGAAGAAGATCGAAGACACCCGTACTGTTATCGGAAATTAAGGATCTTCCTACTTCATATCCCATTGCTTTGAAAAAGTCGTTTGCGATTGCGCCGCCCACAAACACGTGATCGTAAAGCGCGAGACATTTTTCAATCAGTGGTCGCTTGGTTTCAAATTTTGCACCGCCGAGAATAAAAAGCGATGGATGTTCAGGCGCAAGTGCTTTTGAAAGATGTTCAACTTCGCTCGCAAAGAGAAGACCGAGGAAACCAGGAATGTGGGAGGGGATACCGACAATGGATGCATGTTTTCGGTGTGAATCGGCAAATGCATCGTTTACATACAAATCACCAAGACCTGCGAGCATCGCCCCAAATGCAGGATCATTTTCCATTTCCTTCGGATCTTTCCGAACATTTTCAAAGAGGACGATATCTCCATCCTGCATCGCGGAAAGTATATTTTTTGTTTCTTCACTCTCAAAATCTTTTGCAAATCGCATTGACTCCTTTCCTTTCAGAATTTCATACACCGGCATAAGTGAGTCGCCTTCGCGTCCCAAATGCGCAAGAATGAGAACCTTCGCGCCAGCATTTTTTAAGAATCGAATTGTCGGAAGGGATTTCTCAAGACGAAATGCATCTAACACCTTTCCGTTTTCAATTGGCACATTAAGTGACGTGCGGAGGATAACTCGCTTTCCGTGAAGATTTGTTTCCGTAGCGATTGTAGGAATGGTCATACGCGGTTTGCAATCGTGAGAATTTCTTTGAATTCGTCCGGAGAGAGCGATGCGTGACCAACAAGAAATCCTTGTACTTCGCCACCCTTCAAAATTTCTTCTGCATTTACTGCTTCTACTGATCCCCCATAGAGAATAGGGACTTTAAATGCGCTGTCGCGATCATAGAGTTCGGTCAAAATGCGACGGATAAAGAGGACCGTTTCATGAATGTTATGAGGAGAAAGCGCATCTCCAGCAGATTTTCCAATCGCAAAGATTGGTTCATACGCGATCATAATATTTCGGAGTGATTTTGCGGAAACACCCCTCAGTGCCGCGGTGAGTTCTTCTTGGAGAAATTCTAAATACTTACCGCCATGATCGCGTTCACGCTCGCCGATACAGACAATTGCAGAGAGTCCGCCCTGAAGTACTGTCTGGAGTTTTTGGGAGACAATTTCATTTGTCTCACCTCCCGCACGGCGCTCTGAATGTCCAACAATGACCGATGTCGCGCCGACGCTTGCGAGCATCGAGGCAGAAACTTCTCCGGTATGGGAGCCAGATGTTTGAATTGAAACGTCTTGCGCGCCAAATGTAATCTTTTTCCCTGAATACCCACTCCGGAGTGGGGCAATAAAGGGAGCTGGCGGAAATATAGAAAGGGATACGTTTTGAAGCCTTGGGGCAATGCGCTTCAGTGGAAGCATGATCTCCTTGGAGCGTAGGAGGGTTCCGGGGTTTGTCTTCCAGTTTGCTGCCACAATCCGCTTCCCTTTTTTCATGTAGGGATATGATACCACGTCAAAAAGTCCTTAACAGGCGCTTCGATTTTTCAAAAATTCACAAAATTGAATGCAGTGCGCGAAGCAACCGAGCACCGGAGCGAGTCGTATTAGAGATACGACGAGTGAAGAGCGGAGGTTGCGACAAAGCAATGCGTCAATTTTGTGAATTTTTAGTCGTTCTCACGCCACTCGATGAACCGAAAGTCCTCCGAAGTAAATGGCGTCAAAGGCGGCGGCGATTGTGCCAAGTTTTTATCATAGTAGTTTTCGCGGGTTGAATATCCTGAACAAAATGTTCCACCACACGTCCACTGCGTACCGACGCGTCCGTTTGAAACGATGGTGCCGTAAATAGCGAGATCATTTTGGGTTATGTACGAGTTGTATGCATTTGGAACTTTGTTTGATCCGCTCGAAACATAATGATCGCGAGAGAACCGACCGTTCTGGGCAATAAAGATTCCATGGAGTTCCATGTCGGTTGGTGAATTGATCGGAATAAGAACTGAATCTTCCGCAACCGCAGTAAGTCCATCAATCGTACTTCCCGTGTTATAGGTAATATTGTTGGTCAAAATAATGCGCGGCGAAACATTCGGCGTTGTCACATTTGCGGAGACGAGTGTTACTTTTCCTTTGACGACTCCTTCGAGCCATACATCATCCTCAAAGAAAACAAGTTTGCAGTTAGCAGGAATAGTTACGGTACCAAGATTTGTTTGCGTGTTGATGACGGTTCCGTCATGTACCCATCCACCTTCAGTACTGTAACTCCATATAAGTGTAGTGCTGTCGACGCGATAGACCGTCATTGTGCCACCCGCATTCAAAACAACGTGATAGCCCTGCCCTGCTGGCGGATAGTAGAGACCGCCCTGTGTCTGCGCGAGGTTTTTCATATTCACCAAATCCACGGTGATGCCCGCAAAATCAATTTGTGCAACGGGATACTGCCAGAGACTAGAACCTGAACCAGTTCCGAAAACACCATTTTTTGTTGTGGTCGATGTGCATCCAAATGACGGCGTACACTGCCATGTCGCAACGCCGCTCGTTACTCTTGAAAAATTATCTCCGTCCATGCGAATTCCCCCATTTGAATGGTATGGACCATATATTTGGCGATCTGATCCTGCCCACACCGCACTATTCAATATATGTGAGTATTCAGCGACCGAAGGGCGAGCATACCTCCCAAAGACAACACGCTTCAGCGCTGGACTGGTGTTTACGTAGCCGGTTGAGGTGATATCCACCGAACCAAGCGAGCCGCACTGGGAATTACCAGTGACAACGAGAGAGAATTTCCCTATATTGCCCCCTTCTGGATCGGCATAATCATGTACGTATGGTCCTGCCGCTCCGGTGCCGTCTTGAAGATCAGTTGGAAAATGCGCAAGAAACCATTTGTAATAATCGAGACCTGCTTCAGCAATCTGGATTGCTTCTTCGCGATCACTTTTTGCGCGCTGCACTTTTTGTTGAGTCAAAAGAAAACCTGCAAGTGAGGAGACAATCATTGCAAAGAGTCCCGCAAACACCAGTGTGAGGAGCAAGATACTCCCGCGACGTGTTTTTAAAAATGATGTCGGATGCATAGACATGCGTATTTCAAAGATTATGGGTTTGGTCGCAAGTTACGAATAGTCGCACTCGAGCGGAGGACGAATTCATCAGGTAAGTGTGTCGGACTGATGTTAACCACCAAATCTGCTTTGACAAATGTCACTTCCGATATGTCACTCATGTCGGTTATTTCTGTGCCGGTCGCATTGTAGTAGTGAAAAATGGGAAGCGACTGTTCAGTATTGCGCACGAAGTCAGATACTATTGTAACGCGCTCATTGGCGGAAGGATATGTAGGAGGGGTGCCCGTTGCGTTGGTAACGCCTCGTTTCCAGTTTGTTCCCGTCAAAAAATATCGAATCTTTTCGACACTCGAATCTTTATCAGTATCGCTATAGAGCGTTATCCCGTATGGATCAATCGCAACAATCGGAAACGAACCGTCATCGGAATACGCTGCTTCACGAATATCTTCAACCATCGTCTCAACACCGCGACGCGCACTTTCAAGCTGAAATCCTTGTTCGTAACTAATCTGATTGATCTGGTAGAGATACATGATGACGCTAAAAAGAACGACCATCGATGACGATGCAATGAGAACAGTCACCACCACCTCGATCAGGGTTAGTCCGCGCGTTTGATGGTGTGTCGTATGTTTCTGCATGTTTATGGAGTGAGTGTTACCGGAAGCGTTTGCCCACCAGAGACATCGACTGGTGTGATTGAGGTTGATTGGAACCCAGTTTTTGAAACATCGAGCGTGTAACTTGTTACTGCCGAGAGATTAGAGAAAAACGCTTGTCCGCAAGAGGAAGTAGTGATTGTAGTATCTGTTGCACCACCATAGAGATGTGCAGATGCTCCAGAAACGAGATTGCCATTGTTGTCGCGTACATATAAGAGAAGTGAGTTGGTAGTGTGCGGGACAAGTGTCAAAGAGACGGTGGTTGTTGCTCCTGGAGAGACGCTGGTTGGTTGCGGATTACACGATTCCCCAACATCATACCCAGTCGCCGAAGAAACCGTTACTTGGTATGTGTCCCATTCAAGCGAAGGAATCGCTATTGAAGAACCGGCACCAGAGTTGTTATTTGCAGAATATTTATAAATTGGAGAGCCACCGCCATCAGTTCCAATTGTCTTCAAGCCCCTCATCGAGAATGGAATATTGGGGAGTGGTGTTGGACCACCTTGATAAGAAACCTGCCAGTCATTGAGGAACGGGGTTGTCGACGGAGCGCTTGCAGAGAGTACTGCATCGACTCGAAGTGATGAATACGTCGTCGTTGCAAGACCGGAGAGCGATATCGGAGAAGTTGTTGTACCGACACTATTCCCCGAAAGGGCTGCATCAGGGATCAACACGTACGAAGAACCATTGAAGTAGTACACGCGATATCGAATTTCCGTTCCTGATGGGACCGTTTGATTCCATGAGAGCGAACCCCACGATACCAAGTAGGATGGTGCGATTGTCTCGGAGCGAATTTCTCCCTGCGGCGCAAAATCAGAAGTCAGAGGATCAATAATGAGTCCAGCACGTCCTCCACTTACCGATGTCGAAGCCATGAGCGTTGTTTGCGATGAATCGGTGAATGTGTCAGACCATGCGCCGTTTTGAAGTGGCGAATATGTTTTGACAATCATTCCTCCCAAGCGATCGATCGCAAATGTTGCGCTCGTAGTGCCCCCAACCACAACCGTGAGATGCCCCGGAGTTGGATTTGGATTTCCGACCGATACTGAATATGTTTGTGCGGAGTTGTATCCTTGTTTTGTAACGGTGACTTGATATCCGCTTGCCGCCGGTGTACCACCCGGAAATTCCACTTTGCCGGCGCTGTTGGTGTAGACGCTCACATCAATTGCAGGTGTCGTTGATGGATTTTGAATACGCACGAGCGCGTCTTCGATCGGCGCACCAAGCGCGGAGAGTACGTAAATGCGAAGCGTTCCTCCTCCGGAAACACTTTCGACTCCTTTGGGAACAATCGTTGAAGTGATCGCGTAGGTATGTGGAATATCTTTCGCGTACCACGACATTTCAACTTTTACGCGTTTGTAATCGGCAGTAAGACCGTTGGTATCAGATCCACCAAGTCCGTCTTGTGGCGCATCTTCATATTGGATCAGCGTTCGGCGCGTATAACTAACCTTATTTAAGAGAATCGTTTCTGTCTGTGGAATGCTGCCGGACGGAATACCAGAGACGGTGCCGATTGAATCGTATGAGAGCGAGCGGATATATTCGATCTGTTCGTCTGCAAGGGCAATTGCGGTAATTTGCATCTTCGCAAGACCAAGAAGCATGATGCTGTAGCGAAATGCAGAGAGAAGCGCAAAAAAGACAATCGTCATGAGTGCAATGCCGACCAAAGTGTCGATGAATGAAAAGCCGCGTGAGCGTCCTTCTCTTTTCGATCGATTTCCCCTTCGATTGTTCATTGTGGAATCTCCTAAATGTTTTGCGTGATGGAGTAGATTGGCGTAATCATCGACACGGCAAAAAATCCAACCGCAGTACCGACAATCAGCATGAGAAATGGTTCGATGATGGTCGACATATCTTTGGTTTTCATTTCAACCTCGCGTTCATAAAAAGTGGCGACTTCAAGAAGCATGTCGGGAAGTTTTCCGGTTTCTTCACCAACCGCGATAAGTTCTGCAACGAGAGGCGGGTACAACGATTCATTTGCATTAAATACTTCTGCAAGCGGCGCGCCTTTTTGAATACGTGCTCCGGCAGTCGCAAGAACATCTTGGTAATACGAATTTTGCAACACTTCTTTGGTAATATCGATGGCACGAACGATTTCGACGCCTGACGAGAGGAGTGAAGAAAGTGTGCGTGCAGTGCGTGCAGAATTGGTTTCCTTAACCAATTCACCAATCACCGGAATGCGGAGAATTACCCACTCAAAACCGCGTCGTCCTTGTCTCGTCCTTAGCGCATAACTTGCTCCGACGAAGGTAGCAATCGCAATGATGAGCGCGGAAACAGTGTGGTGCGTAAGGAAATCACTGAGTCCAATAATAAATTTGGTAGTTGCGGGGAGTTCGACATGAATTTCATTGAAGGTCTTCGTGAGCGTTGGCACGATAAAGATAAGCATGAGGATACCGACAACGATGAGTGCGAAGATGACGATCGCCGGATACATGAGAGCGCCACGAATCTTCTTCTTCAACGTGTATGAGCGGTCAAGTTGTTCGGCGATTGTTGCGAGCGATTCGGCAAGACGTCCTGATTCTTCACCAGCCTTTACCATTGCCGCCATTATTGGTGAAAATACTTTTGGAAATTCAAGGAGCGCTTCATTGAACGCACCTCCCTTTTCGATCGAGTGAGAGATAGATTCGAGCACGTCTTTCAGTTTTTTATTTTTCGACTGACGGTTCATGACCGCGAGTGCTCGAGAGAGAGACAATCCAGCCGAGAGCATCGCGCCCAAATTTCTGGTGAGCACGATTTTGTCACTTTCTTTAATTCGCCCAAAAAATAGATGCCAAACTGAGTTGATGATATTTTCACCTGACTCCTTTCCTTCTTCTTTGTACGAGACGATGGTGCCGCCTTCTTTTTGGATATGCGTGTAGAGTTCAAAACGATCGGCGGCGGTTGTTGTGCCGTCGTACTGCTCACCATCTTTGTTGATCGCCTTGTATTTGAAGAGCGTCATGAATGTTTATGTAATTGTACGGGCACTCCGCATTTTTTGCTACGCAAAAAATGCGGATAAAATTGCTCTTCGGCTGGAAATAATTCGTTATTCCGTCACCACTCGAAGCACTTCTTCAATAGTCGTTACACCTTCTGCGGCTTTGAAGATACCGTCTTCAAGCATGGTAAGCATTCCTTCTTTGCGTGCCTGCACTTCAATATCGCCAGATGTTTTTCCTTGCATCACCATTTCACGGATCGCGCCCGACATTTTAAATACTTCGTGTATGCCGACACGTCCTTTGTACCCATCCCCTTGTGAAGAGGGCTTCGGACGATAGAACGGGATTTTTCCGAATGACGCGTTTTTTGGAACGATGTTTTCTTCTTTCAGAGTCTTGAGAACAATGTCGAGGTCGGCGTGTTCAGCAAGAGACGCGATCTCAGCATCCGAAAGCGTGTATTCTTCTTTTTCGCCCGTTAGTTTACGTACCAGTCTTTGCCCAATGACCACATTCAAGGTCGAGACGATCAAAAATGGTTCGCAACCCATATCGATAAGGCGAGGCATGGTGCCGGCGGCAGAATTGGTGTGAAGCGTTGAAAGCACCAAGTGACCGGTAAGCGCTGCATTAATCGCAAGAGATGCCGTCTCGCCGTCTCGAATTTCTCCAACCATGATGATGTCGGGGTCTTGGCGAACGAGCGAGCGAAGTCCCGAAGTAAATGAAAATCCAATTTCTGGTTTTACTTGCGTCTGATTTACACGAGCCATCTGATATTCAATCGGATCTTCGATAGTAGAAATGTTGACGTCCGGCGTATTCAAAATATCGAGAACAGTGTAGAGCGTTGTCGTTTTTCCGGAACCAGTTGGTCCAGTCGTAAGAATCATTCCAGTTGCGAGTTTGGTTGCAGAATGGATTCGCTCCAACCCTTCGCCATGAAAGCCGAGGGCTTCGAGCGTAAATCCGCCACCCGATTCGCGAAGAAGACGCATGACGGTTTTTTCGCCGTAGTACGTTGGCAAAATCGAAACACGGAATGACACTTTGTCATTGTCGATGCGCATTTTAAAGCGACCGTCTTGTGGCAGACGCTTTTCATCAAGCTTCAAGTTTGAAAGCACTTTGATGCGCGCAGTAATCGAAGCTCCTGCATTTTTAGGAAGTGTCATCGCATCATGAAGGAGTCCGTCAATTCGATACCGAACCAACACTTCGTTTTCCATCGGTTCGATGTGAATGTCGGATGCGTCCTGAATGATCGCGTGTTTCAAAAGCGAATTCACGATACGCACGACCGGCAAGTCTTCTGCAATTTTCTTGAGATCTGTCTCCGATGCATCCCCTCCCTCAGCGTCCGGCATGAGATCTAAGGAGGCTGACTCTTTTTTGATGAGATCACCGAATTCGTCTTTCAGCGTTTTTTGATACTGGAGAAGCGCTTCCTTGATGGAATCGGCGTCAGTGAGTCTCGCCAAAATCTTCAAACCAACTTTCTTTTTGACGAATTCGATTGCTTGGAGGTCGTCGATGTCGAGCATCGCAACCTCAAGTGCGCCTTCGGACTTTTTAAACGCAACAATGTTGTGCTTTCGTGCGATTGGTTCGGGAACAAGCGAGAGAATATCAAAATCGATTTTCTGTTTCTTTAGGCTGATGAATGGGATGCCGAGCACATACGCCTGCACACGACGAATGTCATCTTCCGTCGCCTTCCCCATTTTTATAAGCTCCCCTTCAACGGATGAACTGTTTTCGTCCGCCGCCTTTTCAGCCGCTTCAAAATCTTTTCGAGACACGATACCCGAATCGAGAATGAACTCTTTTAACTGATCGGCGTTAACGTACATGCAAAAATATTTCTATTAGTATAGCAAAGGAACGCTGTTTCTTTTTCAACATATCGTCTCGTTTTTCCGTATTTGACAAAAAATGAGTGTACGGTAGGATATTTGCATCTGAACTGTCCGCCCTTTGGCGGGCAGTTTTATTAAAAAAGCAAAAAACAGTATGTTCGACCTTAAAGTAATCAATTCAGTCCTCGACCAACTCGAAGAAGAGCGTGGTATTCCACGTGAAAAAGTGCTCGAAGCGATTGAGCAGTCGCTCGCAACCGCGTACCGCAAGGAATATGGCAAGCGCGGGCAGATTGTGCGTGCAAAATTTGATATCGGAACCGGTGCAACTGAATTCTATCAGGCGAAAAAGGTTGTTGATTCCTCACTCGTATATATGGAAGATGAGGAACCGGCAGAAGACGATGATCGCGTTCGATTTAACCCAGAACACCACATTTTGATCGAAGACGCGCGCCGCATGAAGAAGGGCGCTGAACTCGATGACGAAATTGTCTTCCCTCTCGAACCACAAGATGACTTCGGTCGTATTGCCGCACAAACCGCAAAGCAGGTGATCATCCAGAAAATCCGCGAAGCAGAAAAGGTATCAGTCTTGAATGAATTCGGCGAGCGCGAAGGCGATATTGTAAACGGTTCCGTCCAGCGCATCGAACGCGGCAATATATATGTCGATCTCGGTCGCGCAACGGGTATCCTTCCCTATGACGAACAGATCCCTGGAGAGCGATTCCGTCAAGGTGAGCGGCTTCGTGCCTATCTCTACAATGTCGAAGAAGGTCCGCGCGGCGTATTCCTCCGTCTTTCTCGTTCACACCCACGATTCCTTGAGAAATTGTTTGAACTCGAAGCACCTGAACTCGTGTCTGGTGCCGTCATCACGAAAGCAATCGCCCGCGAGCCAGGATCGCGCTCAAAGATTGCCGTTGCATCGAGCGATTCTCACATCGATCCCGTTGGTTCCCTCGTCGGACAAAGGGGTGTTCGCGTTTCAACCGTTATGAGCGAGCTCGGCGGCGAAAAAATAGATATTATTGAATGGTCAGAAGATCCGAAACAGTTTGTCGAGGAAGCACTCTCTCCTGCAAAAGTACTTGGCGTCAAAATTGACGAAGCCGCACATCGCGCGCTCGTTGAAGTATCTGAAGATCAGCAGTCCCTTGCAATCGGCAAAGCCGGACAAAATGTACGCCTTGCCGCAAAGCTCACTGGCTGGAAGATCGATATCCACTCTGCCCGCGGTGAAACTGTAGAAGGTGCTTCAACTGATAGCGCTGAAACTGGAGCGGAGACTTCGGAAGAAACTACTTCTGAAACAGAGTAATCCCCTATCAATCTCTTACTAACTCATTTACACTACGTATATGAACTATTGGCACGATATCGCCCCGGGAACACCTGACGAAATTAACGTCGTCATCGAAATCCCAAAGGGATCAAAGAATAAGTATGAGATTGATAAGGAGACCGGCATGATCGCACTCGATCGCGCGATGCACACCTCCCAGGATTACCCATTTGATTACGGCTTCATTCCGCAAACCTTCTGGGAAGACAATGACGCGCTCGACGCACTTGTCCTCACCACCTACCCTCTCCAGACAGGTATCTTGGTACGCATTCGCCCTATCGCAGTCATGGATATGGTTGATTCAGATGAAGGCGACAACAAGATAATCGGCGTTCCAGCTGATGATCCACGCTGGGATGATGTTAAGGATCTCTCTGATATCAACAAGCACACCCTCAAGGAGATCGAACACTTCTTCGGAACCTACAAGAAGATCCAAAATAAGGTCGTCGAGGTGAAAGGATTCCGAGACGCAGCAGGCGCAAAGGAAGACTTCAAAAAGGGACTGAAGCTCTACCAGGAGAAATTTGCTAAATAAGATAACCTTTAGGTTATCAACAAAGGGCGGCGCCAAAGGCTCCGCCCTTTGTATATACTAGGAACATCTGCCCTCTTCGATCCCCGAGAGCGCTCTGATGATTATTGTCAGTAATAAAAAATCTAGATCATGGCATTATTTCGCGCTTCAACTACCGGATTAGTCGTAGGTTCACTCCTCTTCGCATCCGGCGCTCTTGTCGCTCTCGCACAAGACGGAATGGACGTTCCTCCACCTCCACCAACTCCTCCCAAGATGAATACCGAGGGCAAGTCAACCCCAACCAATCTTCCTTTGAAGCGTCCGGGAGTTGCATCCAGTACTCCAATAAATGGAGATAAGCCAATGATGCCGAAAGGAGATCTCTCGACTTCGACCAAGATTCGCATGATGGAAGAGATGCGAAAGAATGGTTCATCGACTCCAGGTCACGAAGGAATGGCTCCATGTGCGGCAACAACGGAAGGAACACCTTCACCTTGCTCTCAAGGAAAAATGGGCTCAACGACAATGGGACGCCCACCGCTTGATATGCTGTTGAAGCGAGAGATGGAAATGCGCGAAAAATTGTTGAATGCGACCGGAAGCACCACTCCTCGTCCGCCACTTAAGATTCGCGATGAATGGAAGAAACAGTGGAAAGAAACCTCAACGAGCACAAAAGATCGCGTGAAAGAAAAAGTGATGATCGATGTGAAGAATGTCACTAAGCGACTCGGAGATGCTATCGACAACTTGAAGAAAATTGCCGATCGAGTTCAGTCACGCGTCGATAAACTTGCTACAGCAGGAGCTGATGTAACCGACGCTACAAATTCTCTCGGTGATGCAAAAGGTGCGCTCAGTGCCGCAACGACCGATCTCCAGACAGTCGTAACCAATCTGAACACGGTCATCAATTCTGAAAATCCACGCGATGATTTTGCAAAAGTGCAGGACAGCGTCAATAAGGTAAAGGTAGATATTAAGGCGGGATATGATGCACTCCGCAAAGCAGTTGATTCTCTCAAAAAAACTGACGGAGAAATAACTACTACTCCCCCACAAAACAACGAAGGCGAAGATCACGGAGCAGACGGCGAAAACCCAGCTGAATAAAAAATCAATTAACATCTAAAATGTTTTCATGGATCAAAATCCAAACACAACTCCACAACCAACACCGGCTCCTACCCCAACTCCGACAACAAATGTCATGCCGAAGGCAACCGTAACACCCGCTCCAGCAAAATCAGGCATCGGTGCAATGATCGGCATTATTGTCATCATCGCAATACTTGCGCTCGGCGGTATCTACTACTTCATGATGCAACTACAGCCGAAAGCACCAACGGAAGAAATGGTTGCAACCACAACAACACAGACAACGCAGACGACCGGATCGTCTGACGATCCAAATGCGATTAGCGATGATCTTAACTCTGCAGCAGTTGATGTTGATACTGATCTCTCCGGCACCGTTGATACCAATTTCGGTAGCTCTTCGAGCCAATAATTCAATACGAAAAAGCCGACCAAACTCCCGCGCTCGTCATAGACGAGCGCGGGAGTTTCCGGTATAGTCGAATCGCATGAACAAAGAAACTCTATACGAAAACGTAACGATTACCCCACTCGCGGATTCCGAGCTTGAGATCCGTGGCACGATTCCCTCGGCAATCTTTGAGAAGCACCGAAATGCGGCGGTAAAAAAGCTTGGCGAATACGTAAACATTGATGGCTTTCGGAAAGGTCATATTCCTGAAGACGTGCTTGTAAAGCATGTTGGGGAGATGACTGTGCTTGAAGAAATGGCGGAGCGCGCCATCGCGGATGCCTACCCTGCAATCGTTCTCGACAACGAGATTGATGTCATTGGTCGACCACATATCTCCATAACCAAGCTCGCCAAGGATAATCCGATTGAATTCGCCGCAAAGACGGCGGTTCTTCCAAAGTTTGAACTCCCCGACTACAAGACAATCGCCGAAAAAGCGCGAAAGCCATTCACCAAAACAGATTTCAAGGTCGAAGCAAAAGAAATCGATGATGCGATCCTCGGCATCCGCAAGCGCATGGCGCATTTTGAAAAATATCATGCGGACGGAAAAGATATTCCGCACGAAGCGCACGAGGGCGACGATATCCCTGAATCCGAGCTTCCCGAAGTAACCGACGAATTCGTTCAGAAACTCGGCGAGTTCAAAACGGTCGCTGACCTTCGCACTGCGCTCGAAAACAATATGATGGGCGAAAAGATGCAGAAAGAAAAGGAGAAAAAGCGCCTCGCCATCGTCGAAGCGCTCGTCGAGAAGACGATGATTCCCCTTCCCGGGATTCTCCGCGATGCCGAACTCGATAAGATGATGGGCGAATTCAAAAGCGAGATCGAGCGCATGGGACTTGATCCAGACCAATACTTCCTTTCGATCAAGAAAACGCCGGAAGATATTCGGACCGAATGGAAGCCAGAAGCCGAGAAGCGCGCAAAGCTTCAACTTATATTGAACGCAATTGCGAATAAGGAGGACGTACTCCTTGAGGAGCAGAGAGTCAGCCGCGATGTCGCACACGTACTTGAGCACTACAAAGAAGCAAATCCTGATTCGATCCGCATGTACGTCGAGACGATGATGCGAAACGAAAAAGTGTTTGAAATGCTGGAAGGAAAAACTGAATCAACCGACACAAAGGCTTCTGAATAAGAAGCCTTTGTTATGAGAAAAATGAAATGAAGAGGCAGGATGTGATAAATAATATTCAAGGTTCTAACTTAAAGAAACAATTTCTTGAAGCTTTTTTGCTCCAAAGTGCCTTTATTGAAAGTCTTCTAAAACAACTTATTGAGGATGATTTTTTTCAAACGGTGATATTCAAAGTCATAACTCATCCAAGTCAAAAATCGAGCCTAGACGAGCCGAAACAAATTACGGTTGTGAAGGAAAGGTTGTTGCGGCAAAATCTTTTTGAAATTATCGAATACCTAGTAAAGGTTGGAGTGATTGATCCTGGTTTAAAAACTAAGCTCCATACGTACAGGGAGAAAAGAAACGGGGTTTTACATGACCTTGTCGGGAAAATGTCATTAGTTGATTTTGAAGCAGAGTTAGAAGGTTTAGTGAGTATGGGAACAGTGATTTTAGACGATCAAGCTATGGTTAAAGCTTCTCAAGCGGTTCAACGAAATGAAGAATTTAGGCTAGCGATTGAAAGCGGAAACTCCGATGAAATCCAGAAGGTGGTCAAAAAATACAGTAGTGTTGACTCAAATTGAGGATTTTAAAACGCTCGTTCGGCGCTATACTATTTCCATATGCCACCAATGAACATGGCTGGATTCGGTCAACCAGAATCCGGCACCAATCTCCTCTCGATCCTTATCAACCTCGCGTTTGGTTTTGTCGCCGGCCTGATGATCTTTATCGGCTGGAAGGAAGTTATTACCTATGGCTCGAAACTTGCGAGCGATCTCCTCTCGATTACTGGATCTAGTGCGAGTATGGGCGCATTCGGCGGAATCACGACTGCTGCACCGTATGTAATCCTCGCTCCACTCGTCGGACTCGTCGCAAAAGAACTTGCGGGAGTACGCTCACTCAAAAGCTTTGGATACTTCGCCGCCGCGGTACTCGCGGGCGCGCTTGTTGCCTTCCTCACCAAAGGATATTTCCTCGGGGTGATGCAATAGTCTCCCGACTGCTTTGACTTTTCTCCGGAAGGTTGTATCACTAAGTCAGAGATGTTGCTCTCTGGGAGCATAGCGTGGAGTAACGACCATGGATTTGTTATGGGTAGCAATCCTTTTTGGGGTTTTCTTTTTTCTCTACTTTAAGGGAGGTGATTTTTTCACCAGCACGCGCTATCGGATGGGGAGACAGGCGATATTGCATGTGCGAAACTTGGAAGCCCATCTCCATACCGAATTTCGGCGCGCATTGCGTAGAGGAGCTGCGTTACCGGTCCAACTGCGCCCCACATCGTTCAATATATCGGAAAAGATTGAACCGATGCGGGACGAATATGATCAGCTAGTCCAAGGGTACCAAATCCATATTACCTACGAGATCAAAGTCCCATGCCCTGAGAGGCTGGGCGGAGAGATTGGAGGTTCTTGTGAAAAACACCAGATGCTAGTGGCAATTATCTTCAAGTACTGGAAAAGTCCGGCTTTCAAACTATTTCATGGAAAGCGCTGGCTCCCTCGGACGGATAGTTCCCTCGTTATCATCGAGGAGTTACGGAGGGTGATCGACTCGCTCTTTCCAGAACAGCAGCTGCTCGCGTATGAACCGCCGCCGATAGTAGAAGATGACGTGGTTAAAATACTTAGGCCGAAGGTAGCGATTGGAGGAAAGACATGAGAATAGGCGCGCCTGTCGGCGCGCCTATATTCTTTTTACTTTCTATCCCCAAAATATTGACATATTTATAAATTACTGTATAGTTTTTATAGTTTGCCCCACAAGGAGTAGCGCAAATGCGCGGACGTGCAATCATCTCAAACCCCCTTTCGCGACTTGGTGTTGCGCTTAGGGGTTGGATTATACGGAGTCTTTCAAGACTTTGGCGAACCATTCGCATATACGTGATTATGCTACTCATCGGCACTGTCATCGGTGCATATGTAATGCATAGAATATATGCTCCGCCTGCGGATGGAGAAATCGAGTTTCCGTCCTATCCAACAATCCCGATCGCGATGAACGACGACGAGTTCGGGAAGACGGTACGCATACTCGCGCTTCAGATTTACCACGAGGCTCGAGGAGAATCGGTAAACGGTCAGCGTGCGGTGGTGAATGTGGTTTTGAACCGCGTACTCACTAAAGGATTTGCCGGTTCAATTTATACCGTCATTACTGATGGAATAGAGCGCAAAAAGTTCTGCGACATGTCATGGTGGTGCGACGGCAAGTCTGACAAGCCTCGTGATGCCAACGCATGGCGTGCATCCCTCGATCTCGCATATCAAATGCTTGATGAACTCAGGATGGGTACGCTCCATGACCTAACGTATGGCGCGACGTTCTACCACGGAGACTCCGTGGGAAAACCAAACTGGCCGAACACCGAGTACACCACGACCATCGGTCATCACAAATTCTATCGCTTGCTCCCTGTTCTTCATTCATAAGTTGTAGTTTCGAGCCCCGGTCTTCCGGGGCTCACTATTTTCTGATACACTCTAGCCGATATTCCCTGCTACTCAGCAACGAACTATCAGCTAATCCAACCTATATGTCATATCTTGTACCAACGGTTATCGAAAAATCATCATTCGGCGAGCGCGCATACGATATTTATTCGCGCCTTCTTCGCGAACGGATTGTCTTTCTCGGCGGCCCAATTGATGATGTTTCTGCAAACCTTGTTATCGCCCAACTTCTCTTCCTCGAAAGCGAAGATCCGAAGAAAGATATTTTCCTCTATATAAATAGCCCCGGTGGTTCGGTGACTTCGACTCTCGCACTGGTCGACACGATGAACTACGTAAAGCCAGACGTTGCGACCGTATGTGTCGGACTCGCGGCTTCTGGCGGCGCGATTCTTCTTGCGAATGGACAGAAAGGTAAACGATTTGCACTTCCAAACGCCGAAGTCATGATCCATCAGCCACTCGGCGGCGCAGAAGGACAGGCAACCGATATCGAAATCAGCGCTCGCCACATCTTGAAGACTCGGGAGCGACTCAATAAATTCCTCGCAAAAGCAACGGGACAGACCGTTGCCCGAATTGAGAAAGACGTCGAACGCGACTTCTTTATGGATGCAGAAGAAGCCAAGAAGTACGGCATCATCGACGAAATCTACAAGTCGAAGAAGTAATCGCAAACTGAAAAATGAGGGAATCCGGCGCGGGCCAAAGAAATACTATGGCCCGCGCCGGTTATATTGTACAAACCCACTAAAAACTGGTACCGTGATGGTGTCCTTTTGTCCTCCGACTGAACTCTTATTTCCGAGCGGCAAGTAGGTGCTTGAAACCCTTATTTACACTTTTGTAATAGACGATACCGACTGACGTATGCTTCAGAAACGCGGACTTTGTTTGAAGAATAATACTTTCTCTTCCCACGTGAAGTAGCGGCGGAAGTCGGCTGGTCCGACTGCCATGTCATTAAAAATCTTATTAGCGCTCCTCGGGCTCGCAAGCCTTGGCGGTGCTGTGTTCGGCTATTTTCTTCGATGGATCGTATCTCTCGGGAAAAAAGGCTCGATCGAACTCGAAGTGAAGCAAATGCTCCTCGACGCGAAAGAGGATGCGAAAAAAATTACCGACGAAGCCGAAAAGAAAGGCGAAGCTGCTGCAAAAGCACGCCTCGGTGAGCTTAAAGAAAAGGAAGATAGCTTAAAGCAGTCAGAACAGCGCCTCATTCGTAAGGAGGAGCTTCTTGATTCGCGCCAAACTGATATCGATAAAGAAGTCGAGCATATCAAGAAAAAGATTGAGGAAGTAAAGGCCGTCAAGGACCGTATCGAGAAAGCCGGCGAAGAACAGATGAAGGAGCTCGAGCGAATCGCAAAACTTTCGGTAGAAGATGCGAAGAATGAACTCATGCATCGAATCGAGCGCGAAGAGGAGGAAGATCTTCTCGTGCGCATGCGCAAACTCGAAAATACGGGTCGCGAAAAGCTTGAAAAGAAAGCGCAAGAAATTTTGACGACCATCATCCACCGTCTCGGCAACTCTGTTTCGCAAGACGTGCTCACGTCAACGATGACGATTCCATCCGACGAAATCAAAGGAAAAATCATCGGCAAGGAAGGACGAAACATCAAAGCGTTTGAACGCGCAACGGGTGTTGAAGTAATTATCGACGATACACCCGGAACGATTACCCTTTCGTCATTTGATCCCGTTCGTCGCCAGATTGCACGAATTGCACTTGAAAATCTTATTATGGATGGTCGCATTCAACCGGCAAAGATTGAAGAGATGGCACGAAAGGCAGAAGAAGAAATCGGAAAGATAATCAAAGAAAAGGGAGAACAGGCAGCATACGAAGCAGGAGTTTTGAATCTCGATCCACGCATTCTCGCTGTTCTTGGTCGCCTCTACTTCCGCACGAGTTACGGACAAAATGTGCTTCAGCACTCGGTTGAAATGGCTCATATCGCCGGCATGCTTGCATCTGAACTGAACGCAGACGTCGCGGTCGCAAAAGCTGGGGCACTCGTTCACGACATCGGAAAAGCAGTCGACCACGAAGTCCAAGGTTCACACGTCGAGATTGGTATCCGAATTCTTCAGAAATTTGGCGCAAGTGACGCAGTGATTCATGCGATGCGCGCGCACCACGAAGAATATCCATACGACACGATCGAATCAGTTATCGTGCAGGTAGCGGACGCAATTTCTGGTGGACGACCAGGTGCTCGTCGCGATTCGGTTGAAAACTACATCAAGCGACTCCAGGATCTCGAAGCAATTGCCAATTCCTTCCCCGGCATCGAGAAGTCGTACGCGATTGCCGCAGGTCGCGAAGTACGTGTATTCGTGAAGCCAGAAAATGTATCTGATATGGAAGCACGAGATCTCGCAAGAGGTATCGCCCTAAAGATTGAGCAAGAGCTTAAATATCCAGGTGAAATCAAGATTGTCGTCATCCGCGAATCGAGAGTAGTTGAACTCGCAAGATAGATATTACAAAACAAAAAACGGGCACTGAGTGCCCGTTTTTTGTTTTCATTTCTATTTTTCTGCTGCTACGAAGGTGGTGAAGTTGAATTTCAAATCCTGAATACTTTCTTCGAGGAGTTCGAGTCCATAGAGCGCCGCGCATGATTTTGGTGCAATGACTGCGGTTGTTTTTGGCAAAATTCCTTCGCTCAAGTCTTTTGCCGCCTTTGCAGTGTCTGGATATGGGGCAATATCCACACCTGGCCATTTTCGCTTCAGATACATCCGACACTGTTTGAGCGCTTGATCATGAGAGGTAATCGCGGTTATCTGATCAGGATTGGTACCCTGTGCAACAAGAAGACATTGATGGACATCGATTTCAAATAATTTCTGTATGGTGAAATTGTGTTTTGCCATTCCATACACTGCTTCAATGACAATCCCACCGTTGGAGTTTTCGATAGGGAAAATTCCGAGCTCTATAGAGCCATTTTCTAGACCTGCGAGTACATTCTCGACGCTCACGAGATACTGAATCTCCGGGTTAGCAATTCCCTCTTTGCGACAATATTCGCCTGCCGCTTCTTCCGAAAAGCTCCCCCTCGCGCCTGAAATGCCAATTTTCATAGGAACCAGCATACCGTGAAAGAAGAAAACAGCAAAAAAGAGAATTTCTCTCCAAAAAATTTGACGATTGATTAATCGTATCGTCTAAAAACGGCGTGGTTGCGCGAAAAATGGTGTTTTATATAATTTATCCAAGGTATATGGAAGATTCCTATGCCCCGTCGCGAGGTCGAATAGTATCGTTCCCTAGAAATTGAAGAGACACTTCAATTGAACAAGCGGTACAGAAATATATTTGGTTTTGATTTTATCCTTTAAAACATACCGATGAACAAGCAAGATATTGCAGAGAAAGTAAGCGGCGTCCTTGGCTCTACGAAGGCAGATGCAGAGCGTGCCGTTGAAACCATCATCGAGTCAATCGTGAAGGAGTTGAAGAATGGTCATGAGGTCTCGATCGCAGGTCTCGGCATCTTTGCAACCAAGGTACGCCCTGCACGAACCGGTCGCAATCCGCGAACCGGCGAGACGATTCAAGTCCCTTCGATGCGCGTACCGAAATTCCGCGCCGCAAAGGCTTTGAAAGACGCAGTGAAGTAGACGTTTTTCTGCAGAAAAAACACACAACCCGCTTCATGGCGGGTTGTGTGTTTTTTATTGCGCACTTTGATCAAAGTGCTACGCTTACGGAGACAAACCACGGGAGTTCTTTTGATGTATAGAATCTTTCTAGCGATCACACTTTGTGTCTGTGCTGTCGTTCAGCCTGCCTTCTCAGGAGAACATCCGAGTCGGATGCCAAGATTAAAAGGCTTGATCCTTCTGCATGCAGAAAACAAAGAAGTAGTGGCGGAAGGAAGAATTATTAAGTGGCTCGATTATGCACTTGCACGAGATGGACCGGCATTTTACAGAGCGGTGTATATCGCCTGTAATCATGTTCTTCAATACCCGCCGTTTATGATACACAATCTATTTACTGACACTCTGTCGATAGATTATAACGGCGATGGAAAACCAGACGAAGTGTTGCAATCGCCTGCTAGTTTTGATCCGGTAGATTTTTTCTTCAAACTTCCCAAGGAAAGAAAATGTGAAAGTGCATTGGTTGCGGAAGCCGCCCCGAGAGGGGCGGCAATTTTATACTCATTCGGGCATAAGTGTCGGATCGCCTCTTTCAGGGCGATTACCTCCCTTATTTCAAATACTTTTTCTTTTTTAATTTCTCCGGCAAGTAACTTTCATCATCATATTTTTTGTAGCCTTTTCCGTAGCCCAAATCTTTCATCAGCTTGGTTGGTGCATTTCGGATATGGAGTGGAATTGGGAGATTACCAAATTTTTTAACATCCTGCATCGCAAGTCCGAGTGCTTCGTATGCGCTCCGATCTTTTTTTGCATCTGCAAGATATGCGACACCGTGCGCAAGATTGATCGCGCACTCCGGATAGCCAATTGTTTCGCACGCGCGAAATACTGCGTTCGCGACAACCAGCGCAGTTGGTTGCGCGAGTCCAATATCTTCGCTGGCAAAAATAACCATTCGCCGCGCAATGAAGAGCGGATCTTCGCCACCCTCAACCATTCGTGCGAGATAGTAGAGCGCCGCATCGGCTTGTGAGGCGCGCATACTTTTTATAAACGCGCTGATCGTATCGTAATGTTCTTCTCCTTTTTTATCATAGCGAAGAAATACCGACTGTAGAGATTCTTTAAGGGAATCGAGCGACACATTTCCGTAGAGCGTTCGTGAATTTCCCAAAACTGAAAGTGCCGCGCGCGCATCTCCTTTTGCCATTTCGGTCAGCCACTCAAGTGCGTCATCTTCAATTTCAGGCGCTGCGCGTGTAATTATTTTTTGAATACCTTCGGGAGTAAGTGCGTAGAGAACAAACACTCGAGCGCGAGAAAGAAGTGCAGAAATAATTTCAAATGATGGATTTTCAGTTGTCGCGCCGATTAACGTGAGTTCGCCTGATTCAACATATGGAAGCAAAAAATCTTGTTGCGCTTTATTGAAGCGATGTATTTCGTCAAGAAATAATACGCGCGGTTTTCCGCCAGCATCTTCTTTCAAAAATTTTTTAATATCTTCTTTGCCAGCAGATACCGCGGAGAGTTCGACAATATGCGCGCCGAGTGCCTTTGCATACAATCTTGCAAGTGTTGTCTTTCCCGATCCCGGCGGACCCCACAGCACAAATGAAAAAAGATGTTTCCCTTCGATTGCGGTTCGGATCGGTTTACCTTCGCCAACCAAATGTTCTTGGCCAACAAATTCATCGAGCGTTTGGGGGCGCAGTTTAGCGGCGAGGGGGAGAGGATTGGTGTCGGGTCGGTCGCTCATGAGAGTAGTGTACGCCGGAAGAAATTTTTGGCGAGGGGAATAAATTATCTAATTTTAGGGGTGTGAAACAATGAAAAAGAGGGTCAGAGAATCGGTCACCGATAATTTTGCTGCGCAAAATTTCGTCGACCCCGCCTCGCATGTTTTGTTTCACAAAACATGGCTACGGCTTTCGATTCTCCTACGGAAGCCGCGCAGGCGGCTTCCTATCCCGCACTCTTCGTTTCACTACGTCCAACTCGGTGCGGGATAGGAGAATCGAACTCCTGCTATCAGTTTGGAAAACTGAAGTTCTACCATTAAACTAATCCCGCGTCACCTCTTCGGTAGTAACCCTACCGTTTACAAAACCCCATCGTAGCAGAAAATCAGAGCGAAACAAGTCGAAGATGATTTCGGATTTTCTGCGCGGTATACTAGCAATATGTTTTCTATCGTTTCTGCTTTTTTTGCAAAACTCATAGTCTCGATCAGTATCGCGATCGCGTTTGTTACGAATCCATTTATTGGACGTGAATTTGCAATCGTTAACTCTCCCACTCCTTCGTCGACCCAAAGAACATTCGCAACCAGTGCGGCAACAACCGCGGGGCAGGCGAGTACCACGATCGGAACATCCACAAAAAATATTGCGATAGAAAAAAATGCAACATCAACGAAACATGGAACGAAGAATACACCAATAACGGACCAAACAAAGAATGTAACAATCTCCGTTCCACTAACACCACCTATTTCGATTCCACCGATCGCGCCATCGTTTTCAAGTATCAATGGAATTGCGCGCGATGCGCTCGTTAATATTTTATGCACCACTGCAAACGGAGGTCCGCTTGATCCGATTTCAGGATCGGGCGTCGTCATTGATCCTTCCGGCATCATCATCACCAATGCGCATGTTGCAGAGTACATGCTCCTTAAAGATTTTTTGACGAAAGGATATATTGAATGCGTTGCGCGAACTGGATCTCCGGCAGTAAACAAATACACGCTTGAACTCATGTACATTTCGCCACAGTGGATTGATGAAAATGCGCACACGATTGTTGAAGCGGATCCAACCGGAACTGGTGAACATGATTTTGCATTTTTCCGAATTACGGGAAGTACGAATCCAGATGAAAAAATTTCATTCCCCGTTTCCTATATTCCACCAGAGACACGTGATCCGTCCGAAGGCGAAGGTGTCTTAGTTGCCGCATATCCTGCAGGATTTCTTGGCGGCGTTACGGTTGCAAAAAATCTCTATAGCGCATCAGCAATTTCAACCATACAAAAAATATTTACATTTGATTTAGGAAACGATACTGCTGACCTCATGTCAGTTGGCGGAACGGTCGTCGCTCAAAAAGGTTCTTCGGGCGGAGGCGTCATAAACTCGAGCGGCAAATTAATTGGGCTTATTGTGACCACAACTGAAGCGGCAAATACGGGCGATCGCGATCTGCGCGCAATCACGCTTTCCAACATTGACCGCGATCTCGCAAAAAATGCAGGAACTAATCTGAACAGTTTATTGAAAAGCAACAGCGAGGCGTACGCCAGAACATTCAATTCCACCGTTGCGCCGAGATTAATTGCAAAACTTATTCAAGTTTTGAATGAATAAAAAATTATTGATGGCATCAAAAGACAAACGCGACCATGTTGGTCGCGTGTTTTTGTCTCGACAGCGTCGAAACAATTTGAAAAAAGAAGGGGGATGGGACGAATGATTTCGCGGATACGAGAACCATTCGTCCTCCCTGATTGCTGACTATACGCCGGTTATTATTTGCTCCAACGCAGGAGTTGGAGCAGTGGTGAGGTCCGAGGGTTTCTGACCCTCCTGATTCCTACGTCTCATCTCTTCTTCGTAAGCATCGAGAGTGGGACCTAATCTGTCACGAACCGGCCTACCGCCCTCACATTTTTGTCTAAGCGCAGCAATCCTGCGCTCAAGATCAAAGGTGTTTATTGTACTTAAGTCAACACACATCGAAGAAAACTCCATGATCCGGTTGCCCCATGCAATCCGGAGATTAATTTTCAAAAAAATAAAAATGTTTTGAAAATTAATCTCCGGATTGCATGTGAGAAAGGCTCCCCGACTAGCGTTGTGACGCTAGTCGGGACATGAGCCATCATGCTGCCCTTTTCTGTGGAGATGTAGTCTCCTCAAAGTGCTGCGCAAGAAGTTGCGAAAGTTCAATATGCATTGGTCCAGGCATCTCACCTTGCACAAGCAGTGTGTATCCGACAAATACCTTTCCGTCGTCTACTCGCTTGAAAAGCCGTGAACACACTGTCCGAATCCGACACAATGTTGAGCCGGGATGAATGTCACGCCGTCTATTGAATTGCTCGAAATAACCCTTGAGTGTTTTGGTAAGCAGTTGATCTCCGGCTGGGCCAATCGCAAGTGCGTGTCCTGCTGGCATGCTGTCAAAAAACCGCTGGAGGGTCACAATCAGATTGCTCTGATACTGTTTACTCATAACTCTTCTCCAAGTTGTAAAAGAACTGCTCCGAAACAAACTGCCCCCTCACTTGAGGGGGCAGTTTGTTGGAGATTTGACGTGTCCGTCTTATTCGCAACAAACAGCCCCCGATCGAAGGAGGAGTACGTTGCGAATGAAGACCGACGTTGTCATACCTCATTACCTTACTCCAGAGCAAAATACTGTCAAGAAGTTATACACAAAGGAAAAGGCTGTCACGGGGACAGCCTTTCGTTACCCTTTACCGGTAACGCGGTGATTGGAGCGATAAGATGGAAATAAGGCGTAACACCGTCAGTTTCATACATGTACGACTCTGGACCAAGTTCGGCAGCAACCGGAAACTCCGCTTTTCGCTCAAAGAATGCTTTTGCGGTAATTGTTAATCTGCCAGCACCAGTATACACGTAGCCAAAACCTTCTTTGGGAGGTGATTCGCGATGACCGAGCGCTACATAATAGCGCATCATCGAGTCAGCCCCAGTATGAACAGTGATAGCCATCGATCCTCCATTTGGTGATGGCCGGCAGGAACGTTCCTGCCGGCGCATTTCCAGACTACTGGAGTGGTGATAAGCCATTTGGAACGGCCGGAAAACCCGTATAGCGCCACCGCCGAGCACGGAGGAATCCTCCTGAAGCGGAGAGTTCGTCTTTGAACGGATGATTTCCCCTCTTCAATCGGCGACTCTGTTGGTCACGTCCCTTGCGACCCGAGGAATCTGCAAGTGGGTCGATTTTTTGTCGAAGATCTGTTTCTGCCATTTTCGACTCCAATGGTACTTGCCCGCATCAGTGCGGGCGAAAATTGCTCGGAATATATTCGAGCCGCTTTCGCCCGCACTGATTGATGTTCGATTTTGAAAGAACAAAAAAGGCCCTTTACGGGCCGCTACAGTCTGAATCAATACAGTACCGCTACGGCCGAAGTCGCGTTCGCATAATAATCGCCATTGCCATCATTCGATACTGCATACTTCGATACTATTCCTCTTGCTAAAAAAAGTAAAGCGGGCTCCGTAGAGCCCACTCAATTCAGTGCCCCCACCGAACGGGGGGAGACTTTACCTGCGCTTTGCATGTTGGGCAGGTTGGTTCAACTCCTACTCGGGGGATGGCTACTCTGGTTCCATTTGACCTACACTCCGAGTGATGTGGATTTCGGCAAAGAACGAAACTTTTGGGAACGTCACCACCCTCTAGGGGGACGTCTAACATAGATGTCGGATACTGCGTCGTAGTCATAGCGCTCCTTTTCAGCATCAGGAAGTTCCCGATATTCTTTGGGAGAGAGAGACCTAGACAACAGTACTGTTGCCTGCTTGCGGGGCGGTGATAACTCAGCTTGTGTATCCAAAACCTGAACTCCTTTTCGAGGGTTGGGAAAAAGAACTTGTGAATTTTGTGGTCTCCGCGAAACGATTCGTAGCGACCATCAAATTCACAAAACGAAACCGACCCTCTCGGGCCGGTCTCTCAAAATGTCGTTTGAAAAAATTATGACATCATCGAAAAGCCAGCCCGAAGCTTGCTAAACCATGTAAACCAATATGAGGAATTGCTCTGCATGTCTCTAGAGAGTATCAAACGAAGGAATGATGCGTCAAATAATTAACGCGGCAACCCAAAGAACCACTTCTTCCCTTCTTTCGAGGATGTAGTGGCAGAAACGGTCGTCGTCTCTGGAAGCGTGCGGATGCTTGTTGTTGCGTTTTCTGATTCATCTGCATCATCATCGGAATCAGAAAATCCTCCGTTATAGCCTTCGGCATTTAAATAGACACCGAATGCAGTGGAGCGGCGGAGCGCTTCACGTGCAAACTGTCTTGCGCCGCTTGCGTCCTTCGCATCAATTGCTGTCTTTGCTTTTCCGAGAAGATTTTGAATAGCGGAGAGTTCTTTTTTTGCCTTTACAACCGATGCATCTGAAATCGAAGCATCTGCAAGCAATGACTGTGCATTTATAAACATGGTGTTCGCCTTTTCATAAAGACGAATGCTTACCGCAAGATCGGCGTCGCTTGAAATGGTACTTGAAGCTGATGTAGATGCATCAACCGCAAGCGTCATTGGAGCCGCTTCAGATGTAGCTTCCGGTGCAGGCACACTTTTCACAGACATTTTTTGCATCTGAATGGTGCGTGTGTCACCCGAGACTGCAACTGATTCTGCATATGCGAGATGGCGTTCGGCAAGTTTGGAAACTTGCGAATGAATTTTTTCAGTTACCATTGCAATATCGCTTGGCGTATCGGTTGCAATATTGGTTGTATCATTTTGCACTTTGAGTGCGAGACGAGAGAGAACTACTTCGTGCGCAGAAAGCACCGCTTCGAATTGATCTGAAATTTCTTGCGTGGCGGTTTGATCGGTTGATTCGAGTACGGTCAAATGTGCGTTGACTTGATTTGCCTGATTTTCAAATTCCGTACTGACGGTTTGTTCAAGCTCTGGAGTTAGTTTGCCAAGTGCTGCAAGCTTCCCTGCTTCTTCGAGTCGCTGATCGGCGAAAGAAACAGCGAGCGTTGCTTTTTCTTCAGGAGATGTTGCGAGCGCAACCTGGATTGACTCATTGAATCCGATTTTTATTGCGTACAAAAGATCACCAGGAAGTGCGTTCCCTGCTGCGTATGAAATACCGCTACCGCTCACAATGAAAAAGAGAAGGATTGAAGCGATTGCCGTTCGAAGATGGAAAAATGAGAAAGCGAATGGAGATGGTACTGGTCGAGATGACTTCTGAGTCGAAGAATTGATCTTCGACATTACCGCATTTCGCAGTGCAAATTTCTCCGCTTTTGAAAGGCGGATTTCCTTGAGTGCGTCCCCTATTTTGTTGCCGATGTCGTCTCTTTGCATGGTTATTTGTCCCATTCTTCTCGAAGCTTGGCGAGTCCGCGATGAATTCGTACGGATATTACATTTTCAGTCTCTTCAGTTATTTCGGCGATTTCTTTTGGTGATAGACCTTCAACGTAGCGGAGCGTGAGTGCAGTCCGATACTTATCGGGAAGACGTTCGAGTAAGAGAAGCGCGCGTTTCGAATCGATCGCTTGCTCAAAAGATTCTCGATCACTCGAGACGAGATCATTAAAATCCCCTTCTGAAACTCCTTCCTCTTCGAGAAGTGAATCGAGCGAGACGGTTTTCTTTTTTCGGTACTCATCAACGACTAAGTTGTTCAGTGTCCGATACAAGAATGCCTTCATATCTTCTATCTCTCCCCCGTTTTCACTATATTTCCAAACGCGTAAAAAAGTTTCCTGGGTTAAGTCCAAGGCCTTTTCCCGATCTGATAAACGGAAGAAGCAATGCCGAAAAAGAGCATCTGAATATTGCTCGAACGCTTCTTCAAATAGAATGCGTTCGCTCATGCCGTAGGCTTCCTAGTTGGTGACGTTTTCCGACCTTTCATCTTTCAGAGTGCATTACTGCCACATTGTACTACACACTATTTAATGCTTTATTTTTCAGGATATTCGACCAAGACTTTTGTCAGGGTGCCGCCAGAATTCTAACTGGCGAACCCGGAGTCGCCTGTTCTCTTGGACTTCTCTAGCTTATTGTTCATCCAAAGTCCTTGTCGGGGTGCCGGGATTCGAACCCGGAGTCGCCTGTTCCCAAAACAGGAATGTTAGCCGTTACACCACACCCCGATACCACTCAATACTACAAGTTCTACTACACTACATGATTCCCGGAAAGAATCCTAGGCTTCTAATAAACTCCTGAAATATGCTTACATCTCGCGCTTTTTGTCAAAAAATCTATGGTAACGGTCACTAAATCTAAGCGCCAATCGAGTTTTTCTAAATGTTTTTCTGTTAAATATGTCTGAATCGTCCGATGTAGTCGCTCGATCTTCGGCTGATGCATATTATCTTCTGGTCGAAAATTTTCAGCATCCTTGATTTCAGCTTTTGTTTCACGTGAAACAGATTTCACCTCCACAAAGATAATTCGAGAATCTTTTTTACAAATAATGTCTAATTCGCCCCACGGCTTTCGATAATTACGGTCCAAAATTAAAAAACCCTTACGAATAAGGAAATTTACTGCAATTGCCTCACCGAGTGCACCGACATTTTGCCCACTTGTAGTGCTCACGTCTTATAGTGTACGTCCGACCCATGCCTTTTTAAAAGGTAAGTGGTGAGCCATATTATTTGGTGATCTACTCTAAAAGGACGCTTTTTTTGTGTCCTTTATACACATACCCACATAGTTATCCACAGTCTGGGACATGCTGGCAGGGAATCGGTCCTTACAGGACCCAGTACACCTTTTCAGTTTGTTCAAAGCAAACCTTTTCACAAAACATCGAAAAAGTCTTCGATTCTCCATGTAAATGAGCAGAAGCTCATTTATTCTATTTCAAAGCTCACTTCGTTCTGTGCGGGATACGAGAATCGAACTCGTGCCTCGTCCTTGGCAAGGACGCGTCCTACCATTAAACAAATCCCGCGATTGGGGGCATTCTAGCATTGCTTAGGGTTTTTACAAATGTATGTGTTAAAAAACCTAAGATTAGGTCCTCGCTTTTCGCCCGTCGCTAAAGCGACATAGGCTCAGCGGGCACAAAAGAGAAAAAGGCCAAGCAGTTGGCCTTTTTCTCTTTTGTGCCCCCGGCAGGACTCGAACCTACAAAGACAGTTCCGAAGACTGTTGTGATATCCATTTCACCACGGGGGCGTATGTACGCGAATCATAAGCCACATTAGGGGAATATCAAAACGTAGACTACAATGACGCCAATGAAAAAACCTCCTTTTTCGATCCCGGCAGAAGTGATGGATGTAACGGAATCACTCGAGAATGCAGGTTTTGAGGCCTATTTAGTTGGAGGATGCGTCCGCAATCTTTTTCTTGGCGTTCCTCCAAAAGATTGGGACGTTACAACCAACGCAACTCCTGAAGAAATTCAGAATATTTTTCCTCACGCATTTTCTGATAATGAATATGGGACCGTTGGGGTAGTTATAGACGCGGCAACTAACGAGACTCTAAAGGTCATTGAAATAACCCCATATAGGACAGAAACGTCCTATAGCAATGCGCGTCATCCTGATTCGGTGTCCTTTAGCACAGATATTGCTGACGACCTTAAGCGTAGAGATTTTACCTTTAATGCCGTAGCATACCGACCGAAAAATGGCTCTATTATTGATTATTTTGAGGGAATCGAAGATTTACAGAAGGGAATTGTGCGTGCTGTTGGTAACCCTAAGGATAGATTTGCTGAGGATGGGCTTCGGATCCTCCGTGCAATCCGCCTAGCAGCTGAGTATGACTTTGCTATTGAGGCGGACACTTTGGCTGGTCTGATTGATTCACGTGAAACATTGGGAAAGATAGCTAAGGAGCGTATCCGAGATGAGTTTGTAAAGATAGTAAATTCCGAAAGGCCCTTGAATGCGATGTTTCTCATGAAACAGGTTGGGATTCTGGAATACGTTATCCCAGAGCTACTAAAGACTGTCGATGTTGAACAGAACCAAGCTCACAAATACACGGTATTCGAGCATCTTCTTCGTGCACTCCAACATGCGGCGGACAAGGAAATGTCTCTAGAAGTTAGGTTAGCGGCTCTGCTCCATGATATTTCGAAGCCTGAAACTCGCCGGAAAGGTGAAAATGGGGAGTGGACATTCTACGGCCATGAGGTGGTTGGTTCACGTGTAACCAAAAAAATTCTTGAAAATCTCAAATTTCCAAACAAGATAATAGAAAAAGTAGTACTTTTGGTGAGGTGGCACATGTTTTTTTCTGATCCTGACCAAATCACTTTGTCGGCAGTACGACGGATGATTCAAAATGTTGGAGAGGAAAACATACAGGATCTCCTTAATATCCGTATCTGCGACCGTATTGGTACTGGTCGTCCCAAAGAACAGCCGTTCCGCTTTAGAAAGTACAAAGCAATGGTTGACGAAGCTCTTAGGGACCCGATCTCCGTTAGCATGCTCAAGATAGACGGCGCAAGAATTATGGATGTTACACGTGAAAAGCCCGGTCCTCGAGTTGGATTTATACTTCACGCCCTTCTTGAGGAAGTATTGGAAGATCCTGCTAAAAATGATGCCGATTATCTTGAAAAAACAGCTGAAAAATTGAGCGGGCTTGGTGATATTGAATTACGCACGTTAGGAGAGGCTGGCAAGAAAAGGAAGGAAGAAGAGGATGAAAAAGAGCTCCGAGAGCTCCGCTCCAAGCATCACGTGGACTAAAGGTTATGTCAAAGGTTTCATGGGAAACATTTAGTTGCGGTCAATTTTGTGTATATAAATAACTAAACCGCCTTTCTTGCGGCTTTCGAGGTGGAGTATCTCTAGGCGGCATTCCAGGCGGCTTGTTTGGCTATTTCTAGCCCGATAAATAAAGAACTTGTTAATCGATGAGAGATTAAATCGTCTTTGCTAGCATTGGTGCCTTATTTGTTTCCCCAAAATAATATTGTGGACACATGCATTGGCTAAGACCATAAAAAGTCTTTCGATTTGTAAAGAACAGGACACGAGGTCCTGATGTGAGTATAAAGGACATTAAGATTACGTAAAGGACAAATGTGTGGATAACTTGTCCTTTATTAATCTTTCATCTCTATGAGAGTGGGGCAGTGGTCAGATCCTACGATTTCAGGGAGAATTTTTGCGGCGGTAATTTTATTTTTTAATTTTTCACTCACAAAAAAATAATCTATCCTCCAGCCAACATTACGCTCTCGCGCATTTGCAAAATGACTCCACCACGTATAGTATCCGTTTCCTTTCGTAAACATGCGGAATGTGTCGACAAACCCCTTATCGATTATCGATTGAATTCCTTCTCGCTCTTCCTTGGTAAATCCCTTCACCCCTTCATTTTCCTTTGGACGAGCGAGATCATCAGGAGTGTGCGCAACATTTAAATCTCCACAAAAAACAACGGGTTTACTTTCCTCGAGGCGTTTCATATAGGCAAGAAAAGCGGGGTCCCACTGCTTGTGACGAAGTGAGAGTCGACTCAAATCATCTTTTGCATTTGGCGTATACACGGTCACGAGCCAGAACTTGGTGAACTCAGCGGCAATGACTCTTCCTTCCGTATTAGGATCGCCGTATCCATCAGAATCGAGCTTATATTTCTTGGCCAAGTCTCCAGGAAGACCGAGCACAACGCTTTTTGGCTTTATTTTGGTAAATATGGCGGTTCCGCTGTAGCCCTTTTTTACTGCGGAATTCCAATATTCCTCGTATCCAGAAAGATCGATGACCGCCTGACCTTGCTCGGCTTTTGTTTCTTGAAGACACAGGATATCCGGCTGGAATTCTTGCATGAAGGGTAGAAATAGCCCCTTTTTGTGTACCGCTCTAATGCCGTTTACGTTCCACGAGATAATTTTCATGGGGATATCATAGCAACCTTAGGGAAGGAAGTCGCGGTATTATTCTGGTAATTACTAATTTTATCCCTCCATCATGTCAGCAGAAGGTTTGAATTTTAGACCAGCTCAAGATGTAGAAACTTCGAAAATCGATCAGCAGGATGGCGCGTCAGATGAAGCAGCTTTGATGAGATCCGCAGAGTCGGCATGGGAAAGTGAAGCTCCTACTTCCGAACCAATTGCTGATGCAGAACGGGCAGTTACTCCTCCCAACGTATCAAGAAGAGAGGATGCAAGTCCGCTAGGGGGAGTACTGAACGAGCAAGCTGAAAGGAGACGCGAGGAACATATACAAGGAGTATCCCGCTCTAATCTCATGGAGATGGATAAAAGGCCGCTTGCTGGAGTCAAAATGGAGCAAAGCGAAGAAGGTATGATTGCACGTCAAAACGATTATCGAGAACGTTCAGAAAAAAGTTTTGAGGCAACAGGAATAAAAGATCCAAACTACCGATGGGGTGGAATCTCTGAAGCATCAGAAACACTGCCCGGAATGGATGATCCTCGAAGAAAAGAAGTTCCTACTCCTAAGCGCGGTTGGATTTCACGCCTTTTTAATCTCTAGTCATTCAATTTTTGAACATGTTCGCGAAGTTTTGCGATCTGTTCTGGCTTGATATGGTATTTGTCTGCTTCCTTTGAAATAAGTGAGAGCGCTTCTTCGGTTTCATGGGGTTCAATAACACCCGCACCCCACTTAATCTCACGCCCATGATACGTGTCTTTGTTTTTTGCGTAGGTATCGAACACATCCGCGACAAACTTTCGCTGATCAGGCCCGCCAAAAATGCCTGACGAATGCATAGTCTCTCGAATATCACTTCCGAGCTGCTTCATTTCGCTCGAACCTCTGATTCCTTTTGGATCATCGCTAAAAAATCCCATATCTATAGAGTTAGATCGATAATTACACTCATTGTACGCCTACTTGCGTCGCTTGCTGTGAAAGTTTTTGTGGATTTCACGGAGATGCGAATCGGTAACGTGTGTATAAACTTGCGTCGTTGCAATATTGGCATGTCCGAGAAGCGCTTGAACGGAGCGAAGATCAGCGCCATTTTGGAGAAGATCGGTTGCAAACGAGTGTCGAATCACGTGGGGAGTCACTTTTTTCGTAATACCAGCTTTGATTGCATATCCTTTAATGATTCGCTCGACAGAACGGGGAGTGAGGCGGAGATACGTGGCCGATTTTGACGCTTTGCCAAGCTGAACGAAGAGTGCGTCATCAACATCATCCCGCTTATCAAGATATTGCTTCAAAATTACTCTCGCATCGTCTGAAATAAATACAACGCGGATTTTTTCTCCCTTGCCACGCACAGAGAGTTCGTCTCTGGAGAGATCAATGTCTCGATCGAGCGAGCAAAGTTCGGATACACGGAGTCCCGTGGAGAAGAGAAGTTCAAGAATGGCGCGGTCGCGGAGAGATTTTATACTCGTCCCCTCAGGCGCCTTCATGAGACGGGACAATTCTTCGATAGAGATGAGGTCAAGGGAGCGGTCGCCCACCTTGGCAAGTTCGATTCGCTCAGGGGAAACTGATTCGATGCCGCGCTTCCTCAAATATTTGAGAAACGCGCGAAGCGCGATCAAATAATAGTTTTGCGTCTTTCGCTTTAAGGTTTCGCGAGCGCCGCCGGGCTTTTTACCTGCATCTTGGCGATTGAGCCATAGACGATATTCACGAATAACGTTTTCATTGAGTGCCCTTGGGGAAGTAAGCTTCGAAAAATCAAGAAAGCGGGTCAGATAATGATCGTAATTTTGGATTGTTTTGATGCTCCTACCTTTTTCAATCTCCAAATGTTCCAAAAACTCTCGCGTGAGGGTATGTAGATCGTTTGATGCCATAGGTCGTACAATAATTATATCCTGCTTTTGCCGCCAAGCGGCATGCCCCTCGGCAATTTGACAGAAAGCCAATCGTGCGTTCTCGCTATTGCCAATAATTATCTTTCGTGCTACAGTTCGCCCATGCTTTCAAAGAAACAGAAGGTCAACGCAAGCAAGGACACACGTCGCCATGACACTGACACAGGATCTCCTGAAGTGCAGGTTGCGATTTTGACCAAGCGCATTGCAGAACTTTCAACCCATTTGAAGAAAAACGCAAAAGATACGCACTCACGCCGAGGTCTTCTTGGTATGGTTGCAGATCGCCGCAAGCATCTTTCATACTTGGAGAAGAAGGATAAGCGCCGATATAACGCGCTTTTAAAGAAGTTGGATTTGAAAAAATAGGTTCACCCTCCCTGAACCTTCTTCTGGTATACTTTTCTAAGTATCGGTTTATTTTTTAATATTTAGTTTTTGTATTTTTATGATAGTGAAGCATAAGGCGCAGCGTGTCGGTGTATTTATAGACACGCAAAACCTCTACCACAGCGCAAAAAATCTCTACAAGGCAAAAGTGAATTTTGGCGCAGTGTTGAAGGAAGTTATTGATGATCGTATCTTGGTTCGCGCGCTCGCGTACGTCGTCACCACCGAAACAGGGGAGGAGCAAGGTTTTTTCGAAGCGCTTGCGAAAGTAGGCATTGAAACCAAAACCAAAGATCTTCAAATCTTTTTTGGTGGCGCTAAGAAAGCCGATTGGGATGTTGGGCTCGCAGTAGATGCCGTTACTATGGCGCCAAAGCTCGACACGATTATTCTCGCTTCTGGCGACGGCGACTTTATTCCGCTTGTTGAATATCTCCGAATTAAAGAGGGGTGTCAGGTGGAAGTGGTTTCATTCGGCAAATCAACCTCAAGCAGACTTAAGGAAGCATGCGATCATTTCACCGATCTCGATGACGATCCGAAAAAATATTTGATCTCATACAAAGGTGCGAAGTTTTAGGATGTTTTACAAAAGCTCCGGCGGGGCCAACGACCGCGCTGGAGCTTTTGTTTTTATTTAAAAATGCTAGAGTAACCGCAATTATTCATTAGTTTTGCGGTGCTTGGTGAGAGATTTGAAGCCTGAAATGTGGCTTCACGTTTCGATTCCGAGCATTGCTTTAAGCGCATATGCAGAAAAAAACCTTTGTGACTGAAGTGGGCGGCAAAAAATTGACCGCCGAATTTACTGATCTTGCGGACCAAGCGCATGGATCGGTAATTCTCCGCTATGGGAATACCGTCGTTCTTGCGACTGCTGTTATGTCAGGACGGGAGCGCACCGACATCGATTATTTTCCACTCACCGTTGAATACGAAGAAAAATTTTATGCCGCAGGGCAAATTTTAGGAAGCCGCTTCCAGCGTCGAGAAGGACGTCCATCAGACGAAGCAATTCTCTCCGGCCGCATTGTTGACCGCACTATCCGCCCACTCTTCGATCATCGGCTACGAAACGAAGTCCAAGTTATCATTACGGTTCTTTCAATTGACGAAGATGATCCGGATGTACTCGGCGTCATTGGTGCATCACTCGCACTCGCGACATCCAACATCCCGTGGAATGGACCCGTGTCGGCGATTCGCATTGGAAAAACAAAAACTGGCGCACGCATATTGAATCCAACCTATAAGGATCGCGAGGAAGCCGAACTCTCATATGATCTTCTTGCGTGTGGTCGCGACAACACGATCAACATGATCGAAGTTGCGGCAAAGGAAGTTTCTGAAGTCGAACTGGGAGAAGCGTTTGAAGAAGCAGTTGCTGAACTTGCAAAACTCCAGACATTCCAAGAAGCAATTGTCAAAGAAATTGGAAAGGAAAAGCGGACGATTTCGGTTCCTGAACTTCCAGAAGCGGCAGTTACCATTTTCAATGAACAATTTGCGGCGCGCATGCCAAATATTGTCATTTCTGGAAATCCGGGAAAGGCAGAAATTTATGCTGCTAAAAAAGAATTCGTCGAAGCAGTAAAGGCAGTGCTTCCAGATGCGGGCGCACTTGCAGATAAATTCTTCGAAGAAAAGGTGGATCAGCAGATTCATGCTGAAGCAATCAACAATAATCGCCGACCTGACGGACGTGCATTCGACGAAGTGCGTCCGCTCTACGCAGAAGCAGGCGGAATTTCTCCAATGGCACATGGTACCGGCATCTTTTATCGCGGAGGTACGCACGTCTTCACGGCACTCACGCTTGGCGGTCCGGGAGATTCGCAAATAATCGACTCAATTGAATCTGGCCCGGAAGAAAAAAAGCGATTCATGCATCATTACAACTTTCCGCCATTTGCGCCGGGAGAAACCGGACGAGTCGGCGGCATCAATCGCCGCGCAGTCGGACATGGCGCGCTCGCAGAAAAAGCACTTGAAGCCGTTCTGCCCTCAAAAGAAGCATTCCCCTATACCATTCGCCTTGTTTCAGAATGTATGGCATCGAATGGTTCAACCTCCATGGGTTCAGTGTGCGCAGGCACGCTCGCACTGATGGATGGCGGCGTACCGATTCTCCGTCCAGTCGCCGGCATCGCGATGGGACTCATGATGGATGGCACGAAGTACAAAGTGCTGACCGACATCCAAGGTCCTGAAGATTCTCATGGTGACATGGATTTTAAAATTGCCGGAACAACAGAAGGAATCACGGGCATTCAGATGGATATTAAATTGGATGGTATTCCTGTTCCTATTCTTCGTGAAGCACTCGAAGGCGCAAAGCAGGCAAGGCTCCATATTCTGAAGACAATTCTTGCAGCAATTCCTGCCCCGAGAGCAGACATCAGTCCTCGTGCACCAAAAATTCTGACCTTGGTTGTAAAGAAGGATCAAATCGGACTTGTTATTGGTCCCGGCGGCAAGACAATCAACGGCATTCGTGAGGCAACGCAAGTTGAGGACATCACGATCGAAGAAGACGGCACTATCTTCATAACCGGAAAGGGGGGCAGCGCCGAGCTTGCACACAAAGCAATTTCGGAACTTACACACGAATACAAAGCAGGGGAGTCATTCGAAGGAGAAGTAACACGTCTCATGGACTTCGGCGCATTTGTGAAGATCGGCAAAAATACCGAAGGATTAGTGCATGTCAGTGAAATTGCACCATTTCGTATCAACAAAGTAACCGACGTGCTTAAGGAAGGTGAGCGAGTTTCGGTTATAATCAAAGAGATAGACGAGAAACAGCGCATCAACCTCTCAATCAAGGCGATTGATCCGACCTTTGCAGAACGAAAAGGTATTGCGCCAAGTCACGGAAGTAATAATGGCAATGGGGAATCAAGACCAACTAGCGGGCGACAATAACTCTTCAAAACCTGATATTTCTCTCAGCGCTTCTCTTGGTATGCCGGGAGGCGCCAGCGGACATTTGGAAGCAAGTGAGCCAACAATGCCACTCGCAAACACTCCTCCGCCTGCGGCAGATGATTTTTCATCTCCAATGCATCCGGAAATGCGGAAATCTGCAAGCCCGTTTTCGGGAAATTCTGTAGTGATGCCTCCGCCAGTACAAAGCGAGAAGGAAAGTGCGCCCCCAATTGCTACGATCCCACAAACACCACCGATCATTCCGCCGGTGCCAAAACCCGCGCCATCTCCGCTGCCGCCCTCTCCTATTCCTCAGAAATCAGCGACTCCTCTTTCGCTTACTGATGCGGTTACGCAAGTTGTCGAAACGCATTCAGCGACTGATTTTACAGTACCGAAAGAAGATCCGCTTCCAAAAGCAGTTCCTTCTGTAGAGCCGAAACAATCGCTCGGCTCTCTTGCAGGGAAACTCCAAACTGCGGGAGGTAGGAATGTATTTGGGGAAGGAGTCATTCATCCACCGGTTCAGGCAAAAACGATTGCGCCGGTGAAGAATCCTTTGATGGAGGAGCTTCGCAAGCAAAGTGCCGAAAATAATTTGGTTCGACCGATTCGAACCTATAAAGATGATATTTCGCAGTTGATTGAAAAACGAAAGACCTCATTCGTCGGGGCAGTGGCGGCGGAAGCGAATCGTCGTGCAAAAACAGTTGAGGCAACGGAAAAACAACTTTCGCCAAAGAAAAAAAGTCGTTCGTGGGTAAACTATGCACTTCTTTTCGGGGCGCTCTTTTTTGTCATCGTGGGTCTTGGAATTGTCGGATATGCATATCTTACTCGAGATAAAGGAGTGGGGACGGTTCCAGCGTCCGCACTACCGAAGTTAGTATTTTCTGAACACCAAGAGGTACTTGATCTCACTGGCATGAATCGCCGCAGTATCATAAATGTGCTGACCGACAAGCGAACAAAAAGTAATTTACGCCTCGGATCAATTACTCAATATTACCCAACCGTAAAAGGCGCGACCGGCTCTCCTCGACTCCTCTCTGGCGCAGAATTTTTGAAACAACTCGATATCACCGTGCCGGGAACACTTTCCCGGGCACTCCAAGAGCCAATGATGCTCGGCCTCCATGGATTTAACGGCAATCAATATTTCCTCATTTTTAAAGTCACCGACTATGAGCGCGGGTTTGCCGGCATGCTCGAATGGGAAAAAACGATCGAGAGTGACCTCTTCCTTCCATTCGGCATTCCACGTATTCAAAAAACACCGACATTTTCTTCAGGAAGTAGCACGGGAGTGATCGCGACGACATCAGCAACCAGCTCCGCAACTACTTCAAAACCGAGTGACGCATCAACCACTCCTGAATTAGTCAGCAACATAACAACCGACGATCTTATCGCACGATCGTTTGTCGATATTGTCGTTAAAAATATCAATGCACGTGCACTCAAACGTGATGATGGAACGATCGTCTTCCTCTATGCATTTTCTGATAAAAACACCGTCGTTATCGCAAGCACCGAATCAACATTGGTTGAAATTATCAGTCGCCTACAATCGATACGAATATAAGTGTTTTGCGCATAGAGAGGGTCTTGGTATCATATTTCTATGAATACTACTGAATACGAAAAGCGACTTCGAGAGGAAGCATCGGTGCTTGAATCGGAACTCGCCGGAATCGGTGTGAAAGAGGGGACATCGCCTGATTCATTTGAAGCAACCGAAGGAGATGATTTTGATGCAAGTGATGCCGACTCAAATGTTGCCGCAGATGCACTTGAAGCATTTGGTGAACGGCAGGCACTCCTCGGTGCTTTGAAGCCACGTCTCCATGATGTCCGCCTCGCGCTCGACAAGATACAAAATGGTGAATTCGGTACCTGTGAAGTTGGCGGAGAAAAAATTGAGGAAGATCGTCTGAACGCCGATCCCGCAGCTCGTACGTGCAAAATGCACATAGACGAAGAAGATTCGCTTCCTCGGTAACACTGATACTCCTTTTCGTTTGTTTCGATATACTCCGGGGTATCTGTTTGTATAACCTCTGGTATGTTTGCCCGCGTATATAGCGCTCAACCACTTCATCTATCGGCAGAACCGATCATGGTGGAAACTGATATTTCGCGGGGTCTCCACTCCTTTGCAATCGTCGGACTCCCCGACAAAGCAGTCGAAGAATCTCGCGACCGCGTTTCAGCCGCAATCAAGCACAGTGGATTTCCTTCTCCCAAAAGCCAGAACCGAAAAGTGACGGTTTCTCTTGCTCCAGCTGATCTCAAAAAAGAAGGTCCAGCATTTGATCTACCAATCGCGCTTTCATACCTTGTTGCAAGCGGAGACATTACACTTCCGAAAGAGAAAATTCTTTTTATTGGCGAGTTGTCGCTTGATGGAGATCTACGCAAGGTGCGAGGAACGCTTGCTGCGGTAAAGGCCGCACGAGATCATAGCTTTGCACAAGTATTTGTACCGAAAGAAAATGCGGAGGAAGCAGCGCTCGTTCGTGGCATTACCGTTTTCGGCGCGAATACTCTCCGGGAAGTAATCGGTCATGTAAATACAAAAGCAGAAGTACGGACATTTCTCTCTGCGCAACCTGAAACAGAAATTACTGACAACCGGAGTGAGGACGGTATCGATCTTTCCGATATTCGTGGACAAGAAACAGCGAAACGCGGACTTTTGATTGCAGCAGCTGGTCGACACAACATAGCACTCTACGGTCCGCCGGGAACAGGGAAGACGATGCTTGCACGTGCTTTTCAGGCACTTTTGCCACCACTTTCTTTTGAAGAAATGCTTGAAGTAACTGCAATTCATTCAATCGCCGGGGTACTGCAAGAATCACTCATTTCACATCCACCGTTTCGCTCGCCGCATCATTCCGCGTCGTATGTATCGTTGGTCGGCGGCGGGGCAAATATTCGCCCGGGTGAAGCAACGCTCGCACATCGCGGAGTACTTTTTATGGATGAATTTCCAGAATTCGACCGCCGAGCAATCGACGCACTTCGGGAACCTCTAGAAGAAGGCATGGTATCGGTCTCTCGTGCAAAAGGTACCGTTCATTTTCCCGCAAATTTTGTGCTTATCGCTGCAATGAACCCAACTCGTGCACACGGTGGAAGTGGCGTCGAAATGATGCGAGAGCGCGAACGGTTTCAAAAGAAAATTTCAGGACCAATTGTCGATCGAATCGATATGTGGATTGAAGTGCCGCATGTGCCGCACAAGATATTGGCTGAAGGGCGTACAAAGAGGGGATCAGAGTCTGATTTGGCACGGAAACAAATTAGAAAGGCGAGGGAAGTTCAACAAAAAAGATTTAATGGCGGAAAAACGAACAGCGATATGTCGGTTAAAGACATCGACCGACTGGTTGTGCTTCCAGAAAAAGTGCAGTCGATTTTAACGAGTTCTGCTGCAAAACTTGATCTCTCGCCGCGTGCATACCATCGCATTATCAAACTCGCTCGCACTATCGCTGATCTCGCAGAAAGCAAAAACCTCGAGGAGGTTCATGTTCTCGAGGCTCTGCAATATCGTCCGAAAAATTTGTTTACCTAACAGATACTTTAGAAGGGATTCTTTGCGCCGCGAATTTCAAAGTGGAGATGCGGACCGGTTGCGCGGCCAGTTGCACCGACATAGCCGATGACTTGTCCTGCAACAACGGTCTGTCCGACTGAAACAAGCGTTTGGTTCATGTGCGCGTAGAGCGTCTGAGAATTGTTGTCGTGGGTGATAACAACGTAGTTTCCGTAGCCGCCATTCCATCCACCTTCGCGACTGACGATAACGCTTCCAGAGGCAGCAGCACGAATCGGCGTTCCTTTTGCGGCAGCAAGGTCAACTGCGTTATATCCATGCAGTCCTTGAGTGCGAATTGCGCCTGGAAGTGGATTGATATAGTAGCCGCCATAATCTGGACCACCTGCGCCAATAACTTTTGCTTTTGTCTGTGCTGGCGTATATACGGCTGGAGCAGTTACTTCTCCTCCCGGGATGAGAAGTGTGTCGCCAACTGCAATATCTGATTCAGCTGCAAGTCCATTGTATTGGACGATTTCTGCAATGTCGCCATGGTATTTCTTGGCAATCGATTTAAGCGTATCTCCTTTCGCAACGGTGTAGCGAACTCCAGTAACTGGAAGAATAACCAATTGCTGACCTTCCTGGAGCGCTGCGCCCTTCTTTAAATTGTTTGACCAAATAATAGTGTTGACCGAAACGCTGAACATTTTTGCGATACCAGAAAGCGAGTCGCCAGATCGGACGATATAGAGGCTGATTTGTCCGGCATGGGGAGTTTCCTCAATATCTGCCATCGTTCCCGAGGGTCCTGACTCTGGAACAAGTGCCGAATCATCCGCAACCATAATATCGCCACCTCCTTTCGCAGGATTTGGATCAGTATGGGAGGCCGCATAGAGAATAGGGACGGTCTGCGAGTTATACGAGACGGCAATCGGAGCGCCTGAGAAGGTTTCCCGTCCAGAAAAAATGCCAAAAAAAGTTCCCGTGAGGGCGGAAAAGGTGCTCGCCTGGACTACAAAAGGGGAGATAGCGAAAAGAAACCCGAGGGGCCATAATCGCTTTTCTTTCATCGAGCCTCGCTGTCGTTTGGAAGGCGTCGAATCCTGGGTATTGAGGGTTATAAGCCGTGTGTTAGAGGTCGTTCTATCTTTCAGAATATGGCTCAACCAAGCCATTTAATCGTTCCTTCATGCATCCGTATCTATCCACTATACCGGCATCAAATTTAAAGTCAACGAGGTCAAAATGGGGGTGTGGATAGCGAAAAATACCCCTGAAGTCGGCATGAAGAAGGGATATTCTCTCTGTGTGGTATAGTCCATTCGTGATACTTGATGATTTAAACACCGCACAACGCCAAGCGGTTCTAAAAACCGAAGGTCCGCTCCTTATTATTGCCGGAGCAGGAGCAGGAAAAACAAAAACCATCACCTACCGAATCCTCCATCTGATTGAAAAAGGTGTCGACCCCGCAGAAATCCTCGGGGTCACCTTTACCAACAAAGCAGCGGAAGAAATGCGTGAGCGTATGCGGGAATTGATACGCCAGAATCACGCTGGCTTTGATGGCGCACTCCCGCTTCTTGCTACCTTCCATAGTTTGGGCGTCAGAATACTGAAAGAACACGGACACGTGCTCGGTCTCCAGAGACGTTTCGCTATTTATGATCGAAATGACTCGACCCGCGCCATGAAGGAAGCAGTGATCGCCGCTGGTCTCGATCCAAAACGCTTTGAACCGAGGAAAATGCTCAGCGCGATCGGGAAACACAAAGGAAATGGGCAAACACTTTCTGCATTCCGCGAAACAGCCCCGAACGATTTCTTTGCGCGCACCCTAAAAGACGTATGGGGACGATATGAGGAAACTCTAAAAAAAGAAGGCGCGCTTGATTTTGACGATCTGCTCCTCTCTGCGGTCGTACTGCTTCGCACCCACCCAGAAATCCGCTCTGAATATCAGAATCGATTCAAATATATCCATATCGACGAGTATCAAGACACGAATAAGGTGCAATACGAGTTTGCGCAAATACTTGCTGGGGCGCATCGAAATATTTGTGTCGTTGGAGACGCCGATCAGAGTATTTATAGTTGGCGGGGAGCCGATATCGGCAACATCCTTGCGTTTGAAGAAGAGTATCCGGAAGGAATGGTGATTCTCTTGGAGCAAAACTATCGATCAACCAAAACGATCGTCACCGCATCGAACGACATTATTAAGAAAAACCTCCGACGCAAAGACAAGACCGTCTTTACCGACAACGCAGATGGTGAGCCGATTGGACTTTTTTCGGCATACGACGAAGCAGACGAAGCAATCTTCGTCGCAAAAAAAGCTGCATCCCTCATTCAAAGCGGCGTTTTCGCAAAAGATATCGCGGTGTTGTACCGAGCGAATTTTCAGTCTCGTATTTTGGAAGAAGCATTTCTTTCGGAAAATGTTCCATATCGCGTGGTTGGAACTCGCTTTTTTGAGCGAAAAGAAGTGAAGGATGTACTTTCGTTTATTCGTGCAGCACAAATGCGAAATTCCGGGGATATAAGTCGAATCGCGAATGTTCCGCCACGTGGTATTGGCAAAGTAACTCTCCTCGCGTTGATCGAAGGAAAAGTTGATTCGCTTCCTGCAGGTGGTAAAGCAAAAATAAACACATTTCTCACACTACTCGATCGAGTACGAGAAGCGGCAGAGACAAAAATTCCTTCGGAACTTGTCCGGTTCGTCATCCACGAGAGCGGCATGGAAGAAGAGTATCGTCGAGGAACTGAAGAAGAAAAAGAGCGCCTCGAAAACTTGAAAGAATTGGTAACGCTCGCCTCACGCTACAACGATCATTCTCTCGGCACCGGAGTTGATCAATTTATGGAAGACGCGGCACTTTTTGCCGCACAAGATGAACTTCGAAATGAGAATGACGCGGTGGCACTCATGACGGTGCATGCCGCAAAAGGACTGGAGTTTTCCTATGTATTCATAACTGGACTTGAAGAAGGTCTGTTTCCGCATGAGCGAATCGGCGAAAATGTCGATGACGAGGAAGAGCGCCGACTTTTTTATGTCGCGCTCACTCGTGCGAAGAAAAAAGTGTTTGCAACGTACGCATCAGTGCGGACAATTTTTGGATCGCGCCAGGTAAATGTTCCATCAGAGTTCATTACTGATTTGCCCGATGATTTAGTTGAACAAGAAGCCAGAGGTGAGGGGACATCAAAAGTAATCTATATTGATTAGGTACATGGGACAAAAACTCGGACAACATTTTCTCACTTCCACTAAGGCGCTTGCGGATATTATTGCCGCCGCCGAAATACAACCGACCGACATCATTTACGAAATCGGGCCAGGGAAGGGAGTACTTACCGAACGACTCGTCCGAGGAGATGTCATGCCGCAAAAAGTAATTGCCGTTGAGAAGGATTCGCTGCTTGCTTCGTTCCTTACCGCGCAGTTTTCAAAAGAAATTTTTGAAGGGAAGGTAGAAATAATTTCTGGCGACTTGCGCGACCACCTTCCAGAATCGCTCGGCCTTCAAAGCGGCGCGTTCAAAGTGGTCGCGAATATTCCATATTATTTGACCGGACTTATTTTTCGAAAAATGCTTGCCGGCAAAGTACAGCCGGAGCGAGCGGTATTTCTTATCCAAAAAGAAGTCGCGGAGCGAATCGCACGGAACGAAAAGGAAAGTCTCGCGTCACTTTCGGTAAAAGCGTATGGTACTCCTCGCTATGTCGCGACGGTTAGGGCCGGTTCATTTTCACCGCCGCCAAACGTTGATTCGGCAATCATATCGATCGAAAATATTTCGCGCAGTAATTTTAGAGATGAAAAAGAAGAGGCAATCTTTTTTGAACTCATCAAACATGCGTTCGCAAGTAAGCGCAAAATGCTTGCAGGAAATATTTCGTATCTCGGAAAAGAGAGAGTCTTTGAACTCATGGAGAAAGTTGGTATCGATCCGAAAGCGCGAGCTGAAGATGTAGCGCTTGATACGTGGCTCGCGCTCACTCGAGAAGTTTCCGCTTAAAACGGAGAACTGCCAACAATGGGACCAATCAAAGGTCCTGAAAATACCATGGTGCACGGAGGGTCAACGGTCGGCACCCAACACGACCACGCTCCTTCGAGGAGTCCGACTTCCCAGAGTCCCGGAACGCCCATATTCCACCATGCGTACGCTTGTGTCCCTGGAATATACATAACTGCAAGCGCAGAAGGCACTAGGCTCACGTACCCGGGACTTAAAAATAATATTTCGCTACCTGAACAACTGCAGGGGAGTATGTCGCTCACAAATCCGGCAATTGGTGCGCCAAGCGCCGCATCCGCACGTTCTCTCGCAAAAAATAGAATAGATGAGAGCGTGCCGACAAACACGATCAGAATGAGAATTGTTTTCGCTTTACTAAAAATGTGCATGGTTATTCTGCGTGGAATTGAAACTGTACTGGATGTTCAGAGGAGGAGAGTCCATTTGCGTTGATGACTCCAAGGCGCATATTCCAACTGAAATCTTTTCTCCATGTTCCGATCGGTGTGGTGGTTGGCGCAAACAGTTCTGACATAGGCTCGATCTTAAAATGGAGCGTCACGCCATCCTTCGACGGTAGATCCATTATACTGAGTGCGCCAAGAATTTCATTATCTTCAGGAGTAAATCCGACACCGGTTACGGTCACTTCAGTGCCGTACGTTCCGGAAGAAGGGGTGATGCTCGTCACCACTGGTGGGGGAGTTCCTTTCTTTTTGACAGCAAGTCGTTTCGGATATTCCGTTTTTCCCCGCTCGTTTGATACCCAAATAGTGTATTTACCGATTGCGGTATCTTTTGGAATTAAGAGAGTAATAGTAGTCCCATTGGACGAGGTTCCAGTGAGGGTAAACGGCGTGCCGTACTTGGTATCAAAGGTAATTGTATTGGTGTTGGTAAATCCGCCGCCAGTAATGGTGAGCGTTTCACCAGGAGAAATTTCGTAGGTAGAGAAAAATGCCATGAGCGGCCGCTCGAGATTCCCCATGCCGGCGGCAAAAGAAGCAGTGTTTACGTCTTTAGGATTTTGAATCGGAAGTGTTGAAATCGGACCATTGGTCTGCCAAGGGGAAGTGGTGGAGAGAAGCGTTGTATAATTTTCGGTACTTTTTGCGGTTATCGCCGTCTCAAGAACAGATCTCGTATTAAATCCGACGTACCCGCTTCCTTTTGTTAAGCCGGCGGGAGTAAGGATGGTATCTGCATGTAATTCTTGATACCGAGCGACTGCCTGACTCGTAAGCCGCCCGAAATATCCGGTCTCTTTCCCGGGAGAACCTACCCCGCTTATGGCGATTTGGGTGCGGGGATCTTTGTTCAAAAACGCTTGAAGGGTTTTCACATCCTCTCCGCTCATCCCAAGACTTAGATTCCTAGTGAATGTATTGGCGAGTCCCAGGTGTCCCGCGGAGAGAAAAACCGCCCCAATTGCTATAGCAAGTGCAAAAAAAAAGCCATTTTTCAGCATATTTAAGAGTATACCCGAAAATCCCTTCAGGATTTTCGGGTTTCCCCACCATCTGCTCGAAAATTCCCCACTTGCATTTTTTTTAAAAGTATGGCATTACTTATTTCAGCGATTGGGCTAATCCAAGCCCCGCGAGCGGGAGAGATCCCATGAAGACTCGTAATACTCTGCCGCTGGCGGCGGCAATGCTCCTGATGGTTTCCAGTCTTGCTGGATGTGCTCAGCTGGGCGGTGCCATGGCTCCAGCGATAGCGGCAAAGCTCGGTGCCAGCGGTGTCCAGGCTGCAGGCTGGAATCCCTTTGGTCCCAAGCAAACCGACTTCGACCAGAACAAGATGCAGGACGACATGCAGAGGCACCAGTGCAAACTGAACGCAGACAACCTCGAGTGGTTGGCGACTGGCGGTCATCGAATGACCTGCAACAAGCTTGGGGTGGAGGTGTTCACCCCGACCTCGTAGGAGATCCTCGCTCCTAAATGAAAGGAGGCAACGAGAGCCGACGTGCGCAAGCGCGTCGGCTTTTCTCTTTTCAAAATTAAAGTGATCCAAAAAATATTCATTCACAATTCAGTATCCACACTCATATAGTTGTTCCACGCTAAAGGACATAGACTCTGCTGCTATACTAAAAGACAAATGCGCGGCAGACTGCCGATAACGTTTATTTTTGTAGGAATCACGCTGCTTATTGTTGCGGGCATTCTTGCTTTTTTCTTTTGGTCCAAAAAAGCACAAACGATTTCTAAAACTGATCCGATTCTTGCTGAAACTGCGGCGATTTCGAAAGCAGATACCGATGGTGATGGGCTCCTCGATTGGGAAGAAACATTACTATCAACCAATACCAACAAATCCGATACTGACGGTGATGGAACTTCAGATGGTGATGAAGTAAAAGCGGGAAGAAATCCACTTATTCCTGGACCAAATGATATCGTCAGCAAGGCGGCAACGAGCACACTCGTGACTTCTTCGAGCGCAAACGCGCAAGGTACCCTTACCGATCAAGTTGCGCGCGATCTTTTTAATACGGTCATGGCGCAAAAACAATCAGGAACCCTCGATAAAGCGCACGAACAAGCGTTGGTGAACACACTCGTTGATTCTTCGGTCAAGCGTGCGCTTGCAAAAAAGTACACGGTGTCTGATCTCACTCTTGTTTCCGAAAGTACTTCGACGAGAAGCACGTACAAAGCGCAAATACTCTCGATATTTGCACCTGCAAAAGATGTGCAAGGGAATGAGCTCTATACTATTGGGCTTTCAATTGAAAATCCGAAAGATAAAAATGCGCGCAAAGCTGCGGACGATATCGTGACGCTCTACAAAAATATTGTTGATGATCTTGCACATGTGCCAGTTCCACCAAGCGCAGTTTCTGTGCACCTTTCATTTTTGAATGCATTTTCTGCGTATGTTTCTTCACTTGATTCCGTACGCACACTCGAAGTCGATCCGGTCTTAGCAGCAGTAACCATCCAGAATTATCAAGCACTCGAGCGAGGTTCAGTTTCTGCTTCTCAAAATCTTGCGTTGTATTTTGCAACCTACCACATCTAATATGCGATCGTACTTCGGTAAAAAAATAGTCGCGATTGTTCTGGTACTTTCATTTGTCGCAACCCCTGCACTCTTTGCAAGGCAAGCATATGCGCAGGGTGGCACCGTGGGAATGGCTGGATGTCTCGGCCCTGTGATCGGCGGCGTCATCGCGATCGGCGCAGAAATTTGGCAAGCACTCACCTCAGTTCCAATCGATCATCCAGGCATCAGCTCGACTGCCATTGCGACAAACTCGGAAGTATTCATCAAGTGCGTGCTCGATGCGCTCGTCAAAGTTTTGAAACGCGCACTCATTGCAGAAATTACGGCAAGCATTGTGCGGTGGATCAATTCTGGATTCGAAGGTTCACCCGATTTCGTACAAAATCCGGAAGCATTTTTCACCGACATGGCAGATCGCGCTGCCGGCGACTTCATTGGAGAGATTGGACTTGGATTTGTCTGTCGGCCATTCCAACTGCAAATTCAGATCGCGCTGAATACCGCCTACTTCGCACAGAGACGTAATCAAAATGCGTGTACGCTGACTCGAGTGATGGCAAATATCGACAACTTTTATGCCGGTCTCTCGGGAGTACAAAACTGGGATCAATGGCTTGCGGTTAGCACCCACCCAGAAAATAATCCGGTTACTGCATTTTACAATGCGCAAACTACGATGGGCGTCCGCATCGGCAACAGCATTCAAAACTGGGGTTTCAACCTATCAGTAAACGGAGGATTCCTCGGTGTTCAGCAGTGTGTGAAGGAAAGCACCACACTGACTAATGCGGACGGTACGCCAGTATGTATGGAATACGAGACACTGACTCCCGGACAATTGGCGCAAAACGCTGTCGACAAGGTGACGGGTACTGGATTCTATCAACTTGAGATTGCGGATTCCATCGATGAAATCGTCGATGCGCTCATGGCACAACTCATGCAGATAATCTTGACCGATGTTGGCGGACTCTTTGGAACTACCGAGGGAGGAGACAACTCGTACATCACCAGAATGACAGGGCAGACTGGCGGAAATGCAGAAACGGTGCTTCGCCAAGAGCTCATCAGTGAAATTCAAGCAAGTTTGAACAGCCTCATTGCCGCGCTAAACACTTCAACCGACCCTGCAGTCTCTGCACAAATTCAGCGATCAATCGATTTCCTACGAAATCTGCTCCTCCAAGTACAAGCGGCGACAAGCCTCGAACAATTGCTCGCGATTCAACAACAGTATCTCCATCCCCCAGCAGGTATCAGTTACGTATTCTCACCGCCAGTGCAGACCGATGTGCCTCCACCGCCTGACACCACTCCACCAACAGGTCCATAACATGTTCAAGAACGCCTACTATAAAGGAATAGCTCTTCTCCGAAAGGGGATTCGAGGAACCACTCGCTTGGTTATTCATAAGCGAGTGGTTGCGGCGTTCATACTTATTGCGGTTATCGCGCCAATGTTTTCGGTATTTATGCCGACAGCGAGCGCTCAAATTGGAGCCTTACAAACCCAGCCTACCTGTACAAGAACATATCTTCCAGGGATAGGAGTGAGATGTCAGGAAACCGGTCAGGCACCTCCTTCAATTGGACAGGCTGTACTCGAACTTGGAGATGACGATCCAGTCAAGTGCACGGAAGTAGGTACCGGAGGCTGGCCAAGTGGATTCTTGAAGGATCCGGGTTACTGTATTTTAGAGGGGGCCGTGACTGCCTTATGGTGGCTTGCGGGTGTACTTGTTGAATGGACAGCAACGTTACTCGATTACACACTGAAAATATCGGTATTCACAAATATTATCGATAATTTTTATAGTGGATTGGTTGTCGGCTGGACGGTCCTTCGAGATTTTGCAAACCTCTCCTTTATTTTCATTCTCATATATATAGGCGTTGCTACGATGCTTGATCTTGGCGGCGGCGGAAGACAGCTCCTCGCAAAGGTTATCGTTATCGCGCTTCTCGTCAATTTCAGCTTCTTTATCACTCGCTTTGTCATCGACATATCAAATATCTTTGCCTACGCAATTTATTCTTCTATTGCGCCTCCTGACGCCAATGGAGATGCCGATCTCGGAGGTGCTATACGAAGCCTAATGGGACTCGATAACCATTTCCAGAAAGTGGATATTTCACAAACGCTTTCGGATGGGAAGGGAAAATATCGCCCACTTCTCATTTTAACGGTTCAGGCACTCTTTGGTTTTGTTGCTGCTTGGATATTCTTCCAAGCAGCCCTTGTTATTTTTGTACGCATTGTTGCGTTTATATATTTAATTGTAGTTTCGCCTGCCGCATTCGTCGCTTCGATTCTTCCGGGAACTAAAAAATATTTTAGCGATTGGAAAGATTTGTTGATCCATCAATCGCTTGTTGCGCCACTATTTTTGTTCTTGTTGTTCGTGGTCATAAAAGTGCTATCGAGCACTCAGATATTCGTATCATCAAGAAACTCGACCAATCAATTTTTGTTCCAATACATTCTTGCGATTGCATTGCTTATTGTTGCAATTAGAATTACCAAAAAATATGCAGGGGACTTCGGCAAATTTGCTACCGGCTGGGGAAATACGCTTGCAGGATTTGCGCTTGGCGCCGCAACAGGTGGCGTTGCATTTGTCGGTCGACAGTCGATTGGTCGCGCTGCACTCAATCTTGCCGAATCTGAATCACTGCGACAGGCAGGATCACAAGCAACTGCAAAGGGATGGATGGCTCGAAAGATTATTACTGGCTCTGAAAGAACTTCGAAGAGTACGTTTGACGCACGAAATACAGCAACAGTTGGTAAATACTCAGGAAAACTTGGAGTACCTCTCGGCAAGGGAAGCAAGAGTACGTATAGTAAGCTTCGCGACGAAAACGAGAAATACTACAAGGATCAAATTAGCTTGGTTGGTAAGAACACGGTTACCGCTAAAGACTTTACGGATGAAAGTCAGGAGGCATTTAAAAATGTCCAACGCAATAAACTTACTGACCTTAATACTGCGCTCGGAACAGCAACTACTGCATCTACTGATGCTACTCTTACCCCTGAACAGAGAGCAGTTGAGGCACGCAAGATTGACCGATTGCAGGGAGAAATCAAGAAACAAAGGCAGCTTGTCACCAATGTTGAGAAGATGGACAAGCATCAAATTGCTAGCGAGATTGCGGGAAATCGAGGTAGAGAGCGCGCAGGTGCTTTGTCCAAATCGTATAGTGACGGCGCAGCTCCTGGACCAAAGGAAGGTATTAATAAGGCATGGAATGTTCTTGGTTGGTCTCGACCGACATATAAGGCAGCGAGAGATTACGCACGTACGCAAGGTAAGGATAAGAAGCAGAAAATTCTTGAGGATTTCCTTACAGAAACTGCAACAGATACTGGCGGGGGGGCAGCTCCTGCAGGTGGTGCACCCGCAGGCGGCGGTGCGGCTCCGGCAGGAGGGGGAGCAGCACCTGGTGGTGGAGCAGCTACGCCATAATACTGAACTGATATGGAAGAAAACGTACAAAAAATATTCAAAGAGCAGTACAACAAGCTACCGCCCGAACTTCAGCAGGCGATCATGGCAAGTGATCTTCGCGTAAAGCTTGCTGCGATCATGCAGAAATATCGTCTCCATATCGACAAAGCGAGTGTGCTTGAAAATGAAGTCGTGCTTGTCCTTATGGGAATGGAGAGCCCCGATGAGTTCGTGAATAACGCAAGAAGGGAGCTTGCTATTTCTCCAGAGGATTCGCGCGCGTTGGCACGGGATGTAAATGATCAGATTTTTCATCCAATCCGAGAAAAACTTGAGTCCTTCATCAACAAACAAGCACAAGAATTCGGATCAACGCTTCCACCGGTGACACCAGGAGATGCACTACGCCCAACCGCTCCTCCGGCACCAAACCTTCCGGTCAGTAATGATCGCTACCGTGAACCGGTAGATGACGCGCTTCCACAAGCGGCTGTAGTTCCACTCCCTGCAGTACCAAAAAATATCGTTGCCGATAAGTTACGAGGTGTTTCGACAACTGCTGCTCCAGTAACCGCCGCACCAAAAGTACCGACTCCAGCGCCTACAACAGACACGCCGGTGACTCTACCGAAAGTAGAATCGCAAAAAGAGATAGCAGCTCCTTTAAGCGCATCATCAATCAGCTTCAAATCGTTTGGGATTCAAGTTGGGGAGGAGAAAAAAACAGAATCAAAGTTGCCGATTTCTCCATCAACCGCACCAAAACCAGCAACTCCAGACGCAAGCGCGCCGCCAACTACTCCTAAACCATCGGCTGATCCGTACCGAGAAACAGTGTAGATAGTTTTGTTGCATTGAGTCGAAAGAGTTTCGATGCGTTCTTCATAATTGCATGTCGTTCAGTCTATGTATCAGTCTGCTGGCGCGCTATACTGTAGATGAATATGGTATTTAAAGTTCCTCAATTCATCGAGGTTGAAGATAAAATTTTCGGTCCGTTCACCTTTAAGCAATTTCTCTATTTGGCTGGTGGCGTCGCATCCATATTTGTCTTCAAGACATTTTTTCCAACGATCATCGCAATCGCGCTCGGAATTCCATTCATCATTCTCGGCGTCCTCCTCGCATTCTTTCGAATGAACGATCAGCCGTTTATCCGCGTCCTTGAGTCGGCATTCTATTATTATGTGTTGAAAAATCGACTCTATTTGTGGAAAAAGGAAGCGCCGAAAAAGGTAGAGAATGTCGGGGTAGAAGCGCGAACCCAGAACACGCTGGTCGTACCGAAAGTTGGAGAGAGCCGTCTCAAAGACCTTGCGTGGAGCTTGGACATCCGAGAGAAGATGGGCGGTGATAATCAAAATACTAACGAGGACAAATAAGTATGGCTCTTTTTTCAAATTCAAATATAAGCCCCACGCAAGACTTCGTTCCGATCGAAGAAGTACGAGACGGTATTGTGATTTTAAAAGACAAGTCTCTGCGAGGAATATTTATGGCATCTTCCCTAAACATCGCTCTTAAAAGCGAACCGGAACAGGAAGCAATCCTTTTGCAATTTCAAAGTTTCCTCAATTCACTCGATTTTTCGGTGCAGATATTTATCCAGTCGCGCGAACTCGATATTCGACCGTACGTTGCACTTCTTGAAGCAAGACTTCCTGAGCAAAGCAATGACCTCATGAAAATTCAGGTGAAAGAGTACATTGATTTCGTCAAAAGTTTGACCGAGGGAACGAACATTATGACGAAAAGTTTCTTCGTAGTGGTGCCATACTCGCCAGCAATCGTTGATCCAAAGGCCGGAGTACTTGGAAGTGTCGGAAGTGCGTTTGGACGTGCGCCGAAGAAAACAGCGGAAGAAAAAAATGAATCGTTTGAAGAGAATCGTTCACAGCTTGAACAAAGGATGGCGATCGTCGAGCAGGGAATGTCACGCACCGGTGTTCGCGTTGCACAACTTTCAACCGAAGAAGTGATTGAATTGTTCTACAAAATCTTTAACATTGGAGAGCTTGAACGACCAATCCCGCTCCAAAATCAACGCCAGTAATGCATACTATCTTCTATGGGCTTATTTGATTTCATAAAAAATAAAAGCGGCGGTCCGGTATCACTTGAACCAGTGTTGCCGCAAGAAATCTACGAGACCGGTGTCTTGGAACTTAAAGATGTCATTGCGCCTTCCGCACTCCAAGTAACGCCAAGAGAATTGAATCTCGGCGAGAAGGTGATGCGTTCGTTTTTCGTCATCTCGTATCCGCGATTCTTGTCGAATAACTGGTTCTATCCAATCATCAACCTCGACAAAGTGTTTGATATCTCGATATTCGTGCACCCAATCGACACCGGTGTCGTTCTCAAAAAATTCCAGAAGAAAGTGGCGGAAGTTGAAAGTCAGATCCAAGTGCGCGAAGAGCGCGGACTTGTCCGCGACCCGATGCTCGATACTGCCTATCAAAACCTTGAAGAACTTCGCGATCGACTGCAACAAGCCCAAGAGCGTCTCTTTGATGTTGGACTCTATATTTCAATTTACGCAGACACGCGTGACGAACTTGATAAAACGGAAAACGAGATCAAGTCGCTTCTCGAAGCACAGCTTATTTATTTGAAACCAGCACTTTTTCAACAGGAACAAGGATATCGAAGCGTTATTCCAATCGCATCTGATGAACTTCTTGTGCACTCAAAACTCAATTCCGGCCCACTCTCAAGCTTTTTCCCGTTTGTTTCGTTCGACCTTACTGCAGACAAGGGGATTCTTTACGGCATCAACCGCCACAACTCGAGCTTGGTCCTCTTTGACCGCTTCTCGATGGAAAACTACAACTCGGTAGTCTTTGCAAAATCTGGTTCCGGCAAATCGTACGCGGTGAAGCTTGAAATTTTGCGCTCACTTATGTTTGACACCGACGTTATCGTCATCGACCCAGAACGCGAATATGAGTACATGGCAGAAGCGACTGGCGGACGATATTTTAATATTTCGCTTTCTTCCGGTTTCCACATCAACCCATTCGACCTTCCACCACCGCGCGACGATGAAACGCCTGCAAACATTCTCCGATCCAACATCATCAGCTTGGTTGGACTCTTTCGTATTATGCTTGGCGGACTCACCCCTGAAGAAGATGCGGTGGTTGATCGTGCAATCACTGAAACCTATGCTTTGAAGGACATCACACCGAATTCTGACTTTACTGCGGTAACACCACCACTACTCTCCGACTTTGAGCTCGTGCTCGCCGGCATGGAGGGAAGCGAATCAATTGTGCAGCGTCTTTCTAAATACACCCGCGGTTCGTGGTCAAACTTCATCAACAAGCCGACCAACATCGACATCAACAAAAAATTCGTTGTGTTCTCGGTTCGCGACATGGAAGACGAGCTGAAGCCGGTCGCAATGTACATCATCACCAATTTCATTTGGACAACAGTCCGAAAACAGCTCAAGAAGCGTCTCCTTGTCGTTGACGAGGCGTGGTGGATGATGAAATCAGAAGATACTGCGTCATTCCTCTATGGAATTGCGAAGCGCGGACGTAAATACTATCTCGGACTCGCTACAATCACCCAAGACGTGGATGACTTTTTGAAATCACCCTATGGAGGTCCGATGATCACGAACTCATCGATCCAAATGCTGCTTAAGCAGTCGCCGACATCGATTGATACACTCCAAAAAACATTTAACCTAACTGATGAGGAAAAATACCTACTTCTAGAGTCTCAAGTGGGGGAGGGGATATTCTTTGCTGGAGTGAAGCATGTGGCAATCAAGATTATCGCTTCATACACCGAAGATCAGATCATTACCTCGGACCCATCGCAGCTCCTCTCAATCAGAAAAGCGAAACAAGAACTTGCTGATGAAGCGGCAGGTAGTGCAGAAGAATCACTTCCTGAACCGCCTGCTGAAACTATAGCGACGCCTCCTGTTCCGGGAAATACGCTCACTCCACAGTAAAGCGCTTCGCGTTCAAAGACTATGCGGTACAATAAGGTGCAATGAATAGGAATGCTCTCCTTTCTTTCGCTATCATTTTTTGTATGGTGATTGGTGCTTCACGTCTCCATGCACAATCAAGTAATCCATTTTCTGGCGACAATATGGAGAGTATGGATCTTACCCCCCTCAATAGTTTTTCCAACCATACAATGACTGCGTTTACCGATCCTCAAATTGCTTTGAAGATTGAACTTATTCCCCCATACCCTAGACCGGGAGAAAAAGTGATTGCACGTATCAGTGGATTTGAAACAGATTTGCCGAATGATTCGATCGAATGGTCACTAAACGGGGATGTGGTTGCTCGTGGAGCTGGTCAAACAACGCTCTCTTTGGTAGCTCCACGTGCAGGAGACACGATGTATATCCTTGCGCGAGCAAGAGAAACAACGGGAAGGGAATACAGTGCAGGATATCCTCTTACTCCCGGAACTGTTGAACTCATTTGGGAGTCTGACACCTACACGCCGCCATTTTTTGAAGGTAAAGCACTCCAAACTGCTGGTTCAAAAATCCGTTTGACAGCACTTCCTTCGATTAGCATTTCTGGCGAGGATCAAATTCCTCCAAGCGCTTTCATGTATACCTGGCGCCAAGGCAATAAGGTGATGACTGCTCTTTCTGGGATAGGGAGGCAGACGGTGACGGTGACAAACAAAAACCTGATTGGTCCGCTTGATATAACGGTTACGGTTACGGATCCGAAGGATTCACGTATAGGTGGAACGGGTAAGCTCAGTTTGGATGTGGTTCAGCCAAAAATAGTATTTTATGAAGACCATCCACTCATGGGAATCCGGTATGACACTGCACTTCCAGTCACCACGACGCTTCACGGGGAAGAAGTGCAGATTATTGCCGAACCATTTTACTTTACTGCGGCAAGGCGGAGTGCTGATGATCTCCAATACTCATGGCTCATTAATGGAACCGAGAGTAAAGACCTTTCAAATACGGGAAGCGCGATAGTGCTCCGAGGCGCAACAAACGCAAAGGCTGCAGCAAATATCGATGTGCGAGTCAGGAATAAAACGCAATATATGCAGTCAGCGAGACAGGCAATTAGTGTTATCTCGACTCCCGAACAATAATCCATGCTACACGAGCTCATCTCATTCTTGATTCCAACTGCCTACGCACAAGCGCCGAAGTTTGTGTCGCTTACGAATATTCCGGGTTTGACTGAACTCTCTTCGACGGCACCTCTTCCGGATTTACTTCGTAATCTATTTTTGGTCACCATCGGCTTTGCGGCAATTCTTGGCGTCATCATGATTGCCGTTGGTGGAGCGGAGTACATGCTTTCCGACAAAATGAGTTCGATCTCTAAAGGGAGGGCTCGAATGACGAATGCGCTCTGGGGGCTTGGCATTATCTTGGGGTCATACCTTATTTTGAACACTATCAATCCCGACTTGCTTAAACTCGACATACTGTTGCCAACCGCAGTCAGTACACTTCCTGGAGGAGTCAGTGGTGTTCCCATTTTTGAAATTCCAGCAGACGCGAGCGTTGATGAGATATTTAGGCTCCAGCAAGAATGCCTGAACCGCGGTGGGCAAATACTTAACATGGTCTGCTATATATGATGCGCTTTTTCTCAAACAAAAAAGTACTTATCGTTCTCGGTATTCTTGGAGTTCTTATTCTACTTCTCTTAATCCTTAACTTCTTTGGCGGGAAAAATACTGGTGATACCGCGACAACGACGCCGGACGGTTCTCCGTTTGGAAATAATGGAGGAAATGGACGTCCTATCGTGGGAGGAACGAATCAGGGAGGCGCAACAGCAGGAACTGCGCCGGAAACAGAGCATGCGGCCCTATTTCAGATTTCAGATGCACCAGTCGTTGCATTTACTTCCTTTCCAAGCGCTGGAGTTGATTTCGCTCGATATGTCGATCGCTCAACCGGGCACGTATTTGAAACCGGTCTTGAGTCAGTACATCCGACAGTGGTTTCAAACGTAACAATTCCTCGAGTAGGAAAAGCAGTATGGGCGGGAAATAACATTCTCTTTCAATATTTGAGTGAAAATAGTACGCGAGTGCGTTCATTCTACGGCACGTTTGGGAAAAATACCGATCCAGACGGTCTTTCTGGTACCGTGACTGGATTCTTTATCGATGATGATTCGACAGGGGCAGCACTCCGGAATGACGGGGGAGCTGTATTTTCTCTATTTAAAACTCCTGGAGGAAGTTCAGGCATTATTACCGACAATATTACGCATCAACGCTCAGTTCTATTTTCTTCACCCTTCTCAGAACTTCTCGTCGAGTGGCCGACAGCAACCACCATTGCAATAACAACCAAACCAGATCGCTCTGCGACCGGGGTACTCTTCTTTGTTGATGCGGGAACTGGACGAACAACACAAGTACTTCAGGGTATGGATTTAACGACCAGGGTAGATACAACGGGAGGAAAAATCCTTTACACTGAAATGAAGTCACCAAACGATCCTTCTGACCATAGGCTTGCAACAGCGGTCTTCAACCGCGCTGATTTACAGACTCGCGTACTCGCATTCGTCACCTTGCCCAAAAAGTGTGCGTGGAGCAAATTACAGCCAACCATACTGTACTGTTTCGTACCGCGTACTATCCCTACGTCAGATCAAGAGAGTAGTTGGTATCGAGGAGAGTTATTTTTCTCGGACAACCTTTGGAAAATTGACGTGAGTTCAGGATTTATGACGCTCCTCTCAATACCGATTGTTGAAACACGAACAGATATTGATGGCGTAGAGCCGTCTCTTTCGGCAGATGAAAAATACTTGTTGTTCCGAAACAAAAAAGACGGATTACTCTTTGGATACCGTCTGCCGACACCTCCGGTGTCGTCCGAAACTCCTATCCCAACAGGAACATCGACTCCTGTGCAGTAGTAAACCGGTCCTAGAGACCGGTTGTTCTTGACTTGATGATTATACGGCGGAATTTTCCTTCACCTTCCGACACCGTCATGACATCTGGATCTTCAGCGAAAAGCGCGTGAATGATCATTCGCTCGTATGCGCTCATCGGAGAGAGCTCTACATTTGATTTAAAGAGGCGTACCCGCTCCGCTACCATGCGAGCTTTGTTCTGGATTTCCTCAATCTTTCGTTTACGGAATCCGTTGACGTCGATTGAAACGGTCCGTGCATCACTCTCGCTAAAGCGTTGCTCAATATGCCGACGAATCAAGTGATTAAGTGCATCGAGATGCGCTCCTTGGGGTCCAATCAGAAGCGCTGATTCTGGAGAAGACACAACATAGAGCGCATGGGGAAGAGAGTCATCAAACACTACCGAGTCGTATGGGACTCCGAGGCGATCGAGGAGGGCGGTAATCATTGAAATGACCTCGGATTGTTGCATACAGGGTTGATTAGGTTATAGCCGGTGGGTGCTTCTTAAACTCGCTTCGGACATATATTTCTTGAAGTGTTCCAAAGATATTACCGGTGATCCAGTAAATCGCAACTGCCGCAGGCAAATTGTATGCAAACACTGCAATAATGGCCGGCAAAATATAGCGCATATTCATCTGAAGACTCCGTCCGAAATCATCTGAAAATGAAGCATTCTCCTTCCGCGCTTCAAGCTTAGGGAGGGAGAAGACACCATAGAGGAACTGTGTCGCACCAGCGATAATTGCAAAAATGATACTTTTTGCGCCTACGTTGACGAGCCCGAAGAGATGCATGCTAACCACAGCGGGAGCGTGGATGAACGAATAGAGGACATCGAGCCGAATGGAAGGAAGTCCGCCTTTTGCAAAGATGAAAAAGAGGGCGAGGAGGAAGGGTGTCTGGATAAGAAGCGGCAAAAGCGCAGAAAAAGGATTAATTTTGTATTCCTTATAGAGTGCGAGGGTCGCTTTTGCCTGCTCATTGCGGCTTTTGGGAAACTTTTCTTTGATTGCTTTGAGTTTTGGGTCAATCAGACGGAGCATTGCTTGAGTTCGCATGCCGCGCAGAATGATCGGAAACAGCACTATTTTGACCGCCAACGTGAGCAAAATGACGGCAAGCCCCACATCTCCCCCCGGCACGATTCCGATAAGAAGAATGAGGAAGTTATAGAGTGGATTGTAGAAAATGGCGCCAAAGATGCTCGCGAGCATTGCGTCATTCTACCTTGGCGAGAGCAGAAAGGGAATTGGCATTAATCGATGAGCTTTGCAGTTCTAAATAGTTCCAAAAGCTCAAGGCGAAGGAGTTGGGGGGGTAGGTTTATGGCCCCTTTTTTGAAAAAACAGACCGCTCTCCAGGGATCCAGCTTACTGAAGTCAATAACTGACTCGGCAACCGTATTCCCGAGACGTTTTAACCTATTTCGGTCGTGTGCCTTGGGAGCAACTGCCTTTGAGACAACGAAAGAGAGGCGGCGCCCTTCACCTCCTCGGTGGAGGGTAAGGGAGGTGTGTGCCAGTCCGAAGCGGCGCCCCTGCTTAAGAGTTACGGGGAATGCCGAACGTTCTACTTTGTGCTTCCTTCGAAGCATGAGATTAAACTGCGAGTCTTGCGCGTCCCTTTGCGCGACGGCGGCGAATCGTTGCTTTTCCGGTTGCCGACTTCTGGCGGACGAGGAATCCGTGCGTAGTCTTTCGCTTCTTCTTTTTTGGCTTGTACGTAAATGACATGAGATTATCGATTAGTGCTTTTTGCACTTATCCACATTTTATTAACATACCGGGGCGGTATCCGCAAGTTCTGGATTTATAGAGAGCCGGTATAATGTCGAAATATTCTCCTATGGAACAGATCACCAACAAGCAATTATGGGAAAACGTGCTCGTTCAAATGGAGCTCTCCTTATCGAAAGCAAATTTCAAAATGTGGTTCCGGGATACACACATCATCCGGAGGGAAGATGGCGCGGTTATTGTTGGCGTTCCATCTGAATTCGTCAAAGATTGGCTGTCTAAGAAGTACCATAAGATGATTCTGAAGGCGCTTCGAGACTCACTGCAGTCGGTTCGCAGTGTGGAATTCATGGTCTCCAAGAGCGAAAAGCACCGCGAAGCAAAAGCGGAAGATATTCGATCACCATATATTCCAGGCGAACTTCCGCTTGAGGAACACTACTCCAATCGAAGCGACAACCTGAATCCACGCTATATTTTTGACTCATTTGTGGTCGGACCATTCAATGAACTTGCGCATGCGGCGTCGCAGGCGATCATTGCGCGTCCCGGCATCCTCTATAACCCACTTTTTCTCTATGGCTCAACCGGCTACGGCAAAACACACTTAATCCAAGCAATTGGAAATCAGGTAAAAAAAATGAGTCCGAGCAAGAAAGTGTACTATGTGACCTCTGAAAAGTACGCGATGGACTATTTGAGCGCGCTCCAAGCCGGCACAATGAATCTATTTAAGGAAAAATATCGTCAATATGACGTTTTGATCATGGACGATATTCAATTTTTCTCACAGAAAGAAAAGACGCAGGAAGAATTGTTCCATCTCTTTAACGCGCTCTACGAAAACAATAAGCAAATTGTTTTTTCTTCTGATAAACACCCAAACTATATTCAAAACCTGGAAGAGCGCTTGAAGTCACGCTTCTCGCAGGGAATGATTGTCGACATTAATGAGCCGGATCGAGAATCACGAATTGTGATTCTTCGAACGAAAGCGCGACATAACAACTTTATTCTTGCTGACGAGATCATTGAATATATTGCAGATACTGTTGCGGGAAATATTCGCGACCTCGAGGGAGCGCTGAATGCAGTTATCTGCCAGGCACATCTCAAAGGTGTCATGCCAAGTCTTGCTGATGTGCGTACACTGATTAAAAACGGCCCGAAACCGAAGAAAACTATTTCTATTCGGGAAGTAGTGAAGAAGGTGTCCGAATTTTACAACATCGATGAACAGTCAATCTATGAGAAGACGCGAAAAAAAGAAGTGGTGAAGCCGCGCCAACTCATCATGTATATTCTTCGCGAAGATTTTAGTGTCTCATACCCCACAATCGGACAAAAACTCGGTGGACGTGATCACACAACCGTTATTCACTCGTGTGAAAAAATTAAAAACGACGTGTTGAGCGATTCAATTTTGCTCCAAGAAATAAATCATATCCGCATGATGTTGAAATGATGGGGATATCACTTGGACAGAGTGTGGGGTAGTGTGTGGAAAAAATAATGATTCAAAAAATTATTTTTTAGTCACAAAAATAAAAGAGACATAATCCACAGAACTCTAGAAAATAAAAATGAAAATATCGTTATGGTGCGCCGTATAAAAAGTTTTCCACCTATCAACACCCATAATAATATAGTGATTTGATTTAAAAATTAAAAAATAAAATTCTTATATGAAGGTGCAGGTACCGAGAGAGCAGGTAGAAAAATACGCAGGACAGACAGAGAGAGTAGCAGGAAAGAACCCGGCATTTCCAATTCTAGCGGGGATTCGTATCGAGGCCGTAAAAAATACAATAATTTTTCGTACAACTAATTTAGAACTTGGTGTTGAAGTTGAAATACCAGCGAAAGTCGAAAAAGAAGGTGTAGTGGTAGTTTCAGCACATACTTTTTTTCAAACACTCCGCTCTGGTTTAGGAAAAGATACACTCACTCTCGAAATAAAAGGGGGTACACTCTCGGTTTCAGGCAGCCTCTCTGAAGCAAAGTTGAAAACGTTTGCTCCAGAAGAATTTCCTACACTCCCAGAGTTACCAAAAACAAATTCGTTGGTAGTGAAGAAAGAAGATTTGTTAAAAGGACTTCGTTCAGTATGGTATGCGGCGTCTACGTCTCTTATAAAACCAGAGTTAGCGAGTGTGTATGTGTATGAAGAAGGGGGCAATGTTGTTTGTGTGGCAACAGACTCGTTTCGGTTAGGGGAAAAAATCGTTCCATTAAAAAATAAAACAACCATTCCTGCACTCCTCATCCCATCAAAGAATATTCCTGAGATAATCCATATACTCGAAGCTGCTCCTGAAGAAGTGTCACTTACGGTTACTGAACACCAGCTTGCGATCTCCTTCCCTAATACCTACCTCACTTCTCGTTTGGTACAAGGAACGTTTCCTGACTATCGACAAATTATTCCCAAAACACACACAACCGAAATCACCCTGCTTCGAGAAGATTTTCAAAACGCCCTCCGTAAGTTAGGAATCTTCTCTGATAAATTCAATCAAATACGATTTACTATCCAACCAAAAAAGAAAAAAGCGGTCATTTTCGCCAAAAATGAGGAAGTTGGGGAGATTACAGAATCCTTAGATGCAGCCATTACTGGGGATGATTTGGAAATCAGTTTCAATATGCGCTACTTAACTGACGCACTCCAGTCGATATCAGGGGACAGTCTCTCTCTTTCATTCTCGGGATTTGGAAAGCCGTTGGTTATTCGAAGTATCTCTGATAATTCTTTCCTGTATCTGGTGATGCCAATGAACCGCTAGCGGTATAATCTAATTAGTATGTTCCAAAATATTCAACCATTACTTGAACGATTTAGTTTTGAACCTCCCGAGGGGACGAGGAAGAAAGCAATCATTGAAGCAATCTCAAATGTGGTTGGTGTCACAATTCAGGGTACGCAAATCCGTTTAACGGGTAATTGTGCGTATATCGAAGTTCCATCGGTACTTCGAAGTGAGCTTATGCTTCGGAAAGGGGAAATACTTTGTCACCTCCGTAACTCTTTTGGAGATGGTGCGAGGAACCCGGTCTCGGATATTCGCTAATTAGAAATAGTTATTGAAACGTCGGCTGAGCTCTTATTGAGCGCACTATCGTAGCCGGTTGCCGTCAAAGTAACGGTACCACTCAAATTGAAGTCAGTTGGCGTAAATGAGAACACATACGGTGCTTTTGTTGCAGATCCAATAAATGCACCATTTGCGTAGAAATTCATTTTTGAGATCGGAAATGCGCCCGAACCATTTGCGTGCATGATTATGGTGTCATTCATGCCAAATGTTTGATTTGGCGCTGGGCTCTGAAGAGTTATCGTTGGTGCGTTTCCGCTCGTGTGCACATCGTCGTAACTCTGTGGAACGTTAATTGGAGCGTCACTCACGCCATTTGCTGCTTTCCATGCTTGTACACCGTATTCCCAGCGCACATACTGTGGATCACTCGCCGGATTTGCTGGAGGCGGTCCCATCGGATTGTCTTTGTCCACCCAATAGAGAATATCGTGGACATTTGGGATAATTTGTTCTTGACGAAGCTCTTGCGGTGTCATATCAGTCGCGAGCTTGCCGGTTGTTTTATCGATGACAATCGACTGTCCACCCTGCCAGAATCCACGAAATACCGGTTTTAGATTTTGATAATTTGCATTTGGAAGCGGTTTTTCAAATGATTCGGTTGCGTAATTATCCTGAACCGCTTCTTTCATAAACGCGCTCCATAGTGGTGCAACAATGAGACCAGCAACTTTCTTTTCCATCGGGCTATTGTCGTTGTTTCCCGCCCATGCGCCGACTGCAATCTGCGGTGTGTATCCCATAATCCACGCATCTCTCGATTCGTTCGTGGTTCCGGTTTTTGCGGCGACGGAAAGTCCAGGGAAGTAGAGTGGAGAATTTGCTCCGTATGCTGGTGTGCGAGCGTTGTTATCCGAGAGAATGTCGGAAATAGTAAGAGCAACGTTTCGATCGAGCACCTGTCGCGGGGAAGCTTCATATTTTTCAAGCACCGTTCCGTCCCCGTCATCAATTTCAAGAATCGGCGTGTACGGATTTCGTATCCCTTCGTTTGCAAACACGCCGTACGCACTTGTCATGTCGAGGAGCGAGACTTCGCCACCTCCAAGTACGAGGGTGAGACCATACTGACTGCTTGGACCAAGGGTGGTGATTCCCATGTTTTCCGCGAGCTTCAGCGAATTTTTAAGCCCCGCAAGATAAAAGAGTTTTACTGCAGGTACGTTAATCGACTGAGCGAGCGCGTCGCGGAGTTGCATTGGACCACGGAACAACCCGTCATAATTGTTTGGCGAGTAACATCCGTTATCGCTTGTCATGTTGTCAGGGCTACAGGTTGTTGAGAACTGCGTTTTGGTATCGAAGAGGATAGTTTCTGGTGTGTAACCCTTCGTGAATGCAGTCGCATAGATAAATGGCTTGAATGATGAGCCTGGTTGGCGATTTCCTTGGACCGCGACGTTGTAATTGCCGTCGATTGATTGATCGAAATAGTCACGGGAACCCACCATCGTCAAAATTTGTCCAGTCTTTGGATCGATCGCAACGAGCGCCGCATTCGAAGCATTGAAATTCTTTTGATTCGAAATTCCGTATTCCTTAACCACCTTTTCTCCCTTTGCTTGGAGATCGTAATCAAGCGTAGTGATGACTTTCATCCCTTGGTTTTCAATCGCATCAAGTCCGTATTTTTTCTCGAGATATTCGCGAACGAAGAAGACGAAGTGTGGTGCGAGTATTCCTTGTGAACGTTGTGGAAGAAAATCAACCTTCTCTGTTTTTGCAGCTTCGTACTGATCTTTGGTGATATATCCCTGCTTCATCATTTGAGAGAGGACGACATTCTTGCGGGCGTTCAACGCATCGCGATGATTGCCATACGGAGAGTAGTAGGTTGGTGCTTGAGGGAGTGCAGCAATATAGGCCGCTTGTGCAAGGTCAACATTTTTGGATGAAGTACCGAAGAATGACTGTGATGCTTCCTCAACACCATATAAGCTCCCGCCGTATGGGGATTCATTGAGATAAAATCCAAGAATTTGATCCTTCGAATACTTTTGCTCAAGTTTTATTGCGAGTACCCATTCCTTGAGTTTGCGTGAGATTGTTCGGTCGCGCACCAATACGGAGTTTTTAATTACTTGTTGAGTGATTGTCGAACCTCCTTGCGTATAGCCATCGGAGAGATGAAGGGCAATCAGAATATCTTGGAACACGGCGCGAACAATGGCGGTCGGCTGAATGCCGCCATGGCTATAAAAGCCCTCATCTTCGATTGAAAGCGTTGCTTGTTTCAGGTATGGAGAAATGTCTTCGAAGGGAACCTCCGTTCGCTGCATATCCTCGTGAAGATCGTAGAGGAGGATTTTGCCAGTTCGATCGTAAATCTTCGTTGATTGCGCAACTTTACGCGAATCAAAGGAGCCAAGGTCTGGGGTTGTGAGTGTGGCGGCAAAGAGAAAGAGGATGCCACCTCCAAAGAAAACAGCGGCGATTCCCAGAACTACAAGCGTTTTGACATGCTCGCGGCGGATTTTTTTCCGCATAGTACGGAAATAGTGTAGCACATGGGGCAGAGCGTGCCGGGCTCGTTTCATGAGATTTGCAAAACGTGAAAGCATTGAGGCGACTGTACCACGCTCTCTTTTCCTATGCTAGAGTGAGCAGATGAAAATCGGCGGGGAAATCAATACTGATGACGGAAAAATAGCAGAACTCCTTACGCGTGGTGTTGCTGAAGTGATACAGAAAGACTCCCTCGAGAAGAAGCTCCGTGAGGGCAAGCGTCTTCGGGTGAAGCTTGGAATTGACCCAACCAGCCCCAATCTCCATATTGGCCGCTCGATTCCGCTCCTGAAGCTTCGAGATTTTCAAGAACTCGGACACCAAGTTGTTCTTATTGTTGGCGATTTTACTGCAGTTATTGGGGACACGTCCGACAAAGACAGCGAACGGCCGATGCTCGAGCGAGAAATTATTGAAAAAAACAAGCAAAGCTATTTTGATCAGGCGGGGAAGATTCTCGATCTTTCAAAAGTCGAGCTTCGCTATAACAGTGAATGGCTTGAAAATCTTTCGTATCGTGAAATTGGCGAACACGCAGATCTTTTTTCGGTCGCTGATTTTACCGCACGTGAAAATATTCGAAAACGACTCGATGAAGGAAAGCGTGTCTCGCTTCGTGAAGTTTTGTACCCGTTGATGCAGGGGTATGATTCCGTTGCGGTAGAAGCAGATGTCGAACTTGGTGGCACTGATCAGAAATTTAATGTGCTCGCAGGTCGACCGCTCCAAGTAAAGTACGGACAGGAACCACAAGATATTATTTTAAATCCGCTCATTGCTGGACTTGATGGACGAAAAATGAGTTCGAGTTGGGGAAATGTCATCAATCTTCTTGATTCATCGCGGGACATGTACGGCAAAGTAATGAGTATTACCGATTCGCTCCTCCCTGAATATTTTGAACTCACGACCCGAGTTCCAATGAACGAAGTTAGAGAGATCCTCCTTGAGCATCCAAAAGACGCGAAGATGCGGTTAGCACGAGAGATTGTATCGATGTATCACGATGCAAATGCTGCGCGTGATGCGGAAGATTTTTGGGTAGAGACTTTTTCAAAAGGGGAGGTGCCGGCAGATATTCCGGAAGTTTCCGTCTCTCGAGGTACGTTGCTTCTTGATGCGCTCATGGAAAGCAAACTCATTGAATCAAAATCTGAAGCGCGTCGACTGTTTGAACAGGGTGCAATCTCACTTCCCGAAGAAGCTGGCATCAAAATGGATGACCCCACTCTTCATGTTGAACGAGAAATGATTCTCCGTATTGGTAAACAGCGTTTTTTGAAAATAACAATTAGCTAACAAAAAAGCGCAGGATGTCCTGCACTTTTTTGGTTTGATTGTCGCTTATTCCATGTCGTCATCCGCCGATCCTTCTTTCGAACCCCATCCCATTCCTTCTTCCTCTTCGAGGGGATCTATCGCTTCAGGAAGCGCATCGTCACCCAAGACTACTCCGTCTGGATCAGCGTCATCATCAGACACTCGAAATGATTTAAAATCAGTATCCGAAACCATGTGCCTTCAACGTTACTTTTTTATAAACTCTTCGCTCAAAATAGTTGCGGGCAAAGATTGCCATAGTTGTATCAGAAGCTAAATCTTTTTCAAGCCCCCTTTTTCACATTCAAAAACAGATTTCGCTCACTGGCAATACAGGTAAGTCCAACCGCAATCGCATCATACTCGTCATCGTGTTTGATTCCGTCTCGGACATGGACGAGTCTTTGGACCATGCTCATCATTTGTCGTTTGTCACTTCGACCACTTCCGGATACGGCAACCTTGATTTCACCCGGCGTATATTCAAAGACTGGAAGTGCGAATGTACTCGCGAGATGAATAATCATGCCGCGAACTTCCGCCACATGCATTGCCGTTTTTTGATTGTTGGTGAAATACAATCGCTCAAGTGCAATCGCACCTGGATCATATTTGTTCCGTGCTGCTTCAATCGCTATCCCCAGAGTATGTAGACGTTCAGGGAAGGGTGTCTTTGAGCTTGTTTCGATGCAATCGGAGAAAAGAACGTGCTCTTTGTTTTCTTTTTTTTCAACGATGGCAATGCCGAGACGTCCGTATCCGGGATCAAGCGCAAGTATTCGCATGAGCGAAGTATACTCTTAAATCACAATTTCGTATGTAAAATCTCCACCTGCGCGGCACGGAGAAAGCGTTGAGGAGACGTATAGAATAGTACGGCAACGAAACGCAGAGGCTCCGTAACAAAGCAAGTGGAGATTTTACTAGAAATTACTCCGCGTTGGTGTAGACGTCATTGATATCTTGTACTTCTTCAATTTCTTCCACAATTTTTTCTAGCTTCTCAATGTCGGCGTCTTCAAGCGGTACAGTAACGCTCGGCTCGTAGCCTTCCTCCGTTTTGGTAAATGCCCAAATGGCACTTCCTGGAGCGGCAAGTGCAACGTTGTGTCTTGAAAACACCTTCTTTAATTCTGAGGCGACATGATTTTTATTGTCCGTAACCCCTTCAATGATTATTGCAACACCTCCAGGACCGTATGCTTCGTAGAGTACGGTATCGTATGACGCGTTTGGGTTGTCGCGGCCTTTTGAAATTGCCCGTTCAATATTTTCTTTTGGCATATTAATTGAACGTGCTTTGTCGATGAGAACTCGAAGGGTCGCTGCGGTCTGATCACCCTTCACGCGCTTTGATTCTGCGGCGATCAAACTCGCTACTTTTGAAAACTCCTTGCTTTTCTTTGCATCAGAGTCTGCTTTTTTATGTTTAATTTTGCTCCACTTATTGTGACCTGACATATATTTATTCTGACGATACTGGTAACTCTTCCTGTCCGCGCCATTCATCCATGAGATCAAGATGTTCGTATGCGCGCTTTGTTGCAACTCGTCCACGTGGCGTTCGCTCGATAAGTCCTGATCGAAGCAGATACGGCTCGTACACATCTTCAATGGTCCCGTCTTCTTCACTAGTCGCTGCAGCAAGGGTGCCGAGTCCAACAGGTCCACCATTAAATTTTCGAATTAAAATATCCAGAACCGCACGGTCAGCGGCAGTGAGACCAAGCTCATCAATTTCAAGCAGTCGAAGCGCTTCAGAAACGGCCGCCGCTTCAAGTGGTAGTTTTTTTACTTGTGCAAAATCACGCGCACGTTTCAAAAGATAATTTGCGGTTCTTGGAGTGTAGCGACTTCGCTCTGCAATCATTCTAATCGCATCCGAACTCGCTTCAGTTTGTAGTACTCGAGATGAGCGAAGTAAAATTTTTCCTAACTCTTCTTCAGTGTAAAAATCGAGACGAAAGACGCCACCGGAAAAACGCGAGCGAAGCGGGGCGGAGAGTCCCGAAATTTTTGTTGTCGCTGCAACTAAGGTGAATGGGGGGAGTTCGAGTTGAATGGTGCGCGCTGACGGACCTTTACCGATGATGATATCGAGTACGCCGCTTTCAAGCGCAGGGTAGAGAACTTCCTCAATCGCTTTATTCAATCGATGAATCTCATCAATAAATAGAATGTCACCTTTCGAAAGGTTGGTAAGAAGCGCAGCAAGATCGCCGACTCGTTCGATTGCGGGGCCCGAAGTAACTTTCATCTGTACGCCTAACTCTCGCGCAATCAAATGCGCCAACGTTGTCTTTCCAAGACCTGGGGGGCCATAGAAGAGAAGATGTTCAGGAGCATGGCCACGCTCCTTTGCCGCCGAGAGCAATATCTGAAGGTTCTCCTTAGTGCCAGATTGTCCGATATATTCGTCCCAGGAACTCGGGCGGAGTGTCCGGTCGAGCGACTGGTCAGCAAGGGGAGCGTTGGGGGTAGAGCTTGACATATATTTCTTTTCGTGCTAGTTTTCTCGAAGCCCGCATGCACCCGCACCACGGGTATTTTTATTTGTCCTTCAGTTTCCCCAAGGACACGTGCGGCGCCAAATCCGGCGTATAACCCTCTAAGCGACGAGGCCTGTATAAGGCTGCGGGGATTTTTCGAGGATTTCCTGGTCCCTTCCTACAGAAGAATCACTGGGAATCTCCTTAGAATAATCACTCGGCTTTCAGTACTTGTATTGAAAGTGTTGCTTAGAGGGTTATCTGCCGGATTTTTGTTTTGCTACAGTCCGAGATCGAGGACGCGGCCTAATTCGGCGATCGTTGTCGTACCTTGAAGAACTTTCACGACGCCATCCTGAACCATCGTAAGAATGCCCTGACTCTTCACTCCTTCGGCAATTTCTCGCTCGCTTGCGCCGCCAACCACCAATCGGTCGACCGCATCGTCCACTCTGATTGCTTCAAAGATACCAATTCGACCTCTAAATGCCGCATTTGCCTCCGCTTTAGTCTCATCTGGCTCCCATTTCATCGTGGGATTCGGAGGAATCAGATCTTTGTTGGTGATTGAAGCGAGGACGCTCTCTACGAACTCTTTTTCTTTGCCTTCGAGCGGTACCTGCTTTGCGACATCCTTGCGCAATTTTCGCACAAGGCGCTGTGCCATCACAATATTGACGCCCGAGCTAATCACTTTCGGATTAATCCCGAGGTCCACCATGCGAGGGAATGCGCCCGCCGCGTTATTGGTGTGAAGTGTTGAGAACACCAAGTGACCAGTGAGCGCGGCATGCATCGCCGTTTCTGCCACTTCCGCGTCTCGGATCTCGCCGATCATGATGACGTCAGGGTCTTGACGAAGTGCAGAGCGGAGTCCCGAGGCAAACGTATATTCTTTTTCTGTTTGAGTTTGTACGACGCCAGGCAGGTGATACTCGATCGGGTCTTCAATCGTAATAATCTTAATATCTGGTTTGTGAATTTTTTTGAGAAAGGCGTACAGCGTCGTCGTTTTTCCCGAACCAGTCGGACCCGTGTTCAGAATCATTCCGTTCGGCTTTCCAATTTCTTCTTCCAAAATCGCCAAGAGATGTGGATCCATGCCGAGTTCTTCCATTGGAACCGAAATAGAATTCGGATTCAAAATACGCATAACGAGCGCTTCACCGTATGCGCCTGGGATAACGCTGGTACGGATTTCAATATCAGCATTATCAATTTTGACGGAGAATCTTCCGTCCTGTCCTTCGTCTTTGACGTTAAGTTTCAGTCCCGAGAGCAATTTGATGCGTGAATCGAGAAGGCCGAATGTTTCGCGATCAAATTCAACCAAGTCGGTCAAAACGCCGTCGAGGCGCACGCGCACGCGCACGAACGTTTCTTCCGGCTCGATATGAACGTCGGACGCGTTCAGCGCAAGCGCAGCGCCAAGAATCGATTCAAGAATTTTAGAAAGTCGGTGTGCTTTGTTCAGGCCGAGCACTTCGCGAATTTTTGCTTGGGCGATTTGAAATGTAGTAATGCTTTTGATGAGTTCCCGAATTTCATCTGCAGAAATATCAAGCATTCCGGCACGTGTCTCCATCGCGAATGAAATTTCTTTGTACCGTGACCACGCACGCTCAAGGCTTGCGCGTGAGACCATGTAGATTGAGAGAATGTAGCCGAGTTCTTTCAGATGATCGAGAATTTCTTTGACGTAGGAATTATTTGGACTCCGAAGCGCTATCGACACCTTTTTTCCGGCGCGGAGAAATGTCGCGAGTTCTGCTTGTCTTGCTTCCTGTTCCTCAACAAGGCGAAGCGCATCAGTCTCGATAACTTGCTGCGAAAGGTCGGCATACTCGATGCCGTATTTTTTTGAAAGTACTTTGGCAAGCTCTTCTTCCTCGCGACCGCGGATTTCGTCGAGTCTCGCGCGTTGTTTGCCTTCTTGGATTTGGGACATTTGTTCAATAGTACCACTAGCCGCCTAGCGCAGGGAAGCAGGCTATTGACAAATGACCATTTTATATGCTATAGTCCCGAAAGCGTTTTTCTGAAACCTATGGCTTTGACCTCTCGGTCAGCCGTGTACATGGAGATCTTCGACATGTTGAATCTAGGTAAGCATTGGGTAGTCTTAGGACTTCTCGCGCTCGGCGCTTGCTCCTCGGCCGCTTCTTCGGTGGACCAGAGCGGAAATCAGTCAAATCTGCTTGACCCGAGCGACGCACGCAATGCCGCTACCTATGTCCGGGCTGGCTCTGACCCGAGCCTTTGTCCGCCGGAATACCAGTGCAGCGGGACCGGTTTCGGTCTCGATGTAACTGGTAAGCAGGGTACCGGAGGTGCTCTTGGGCAGGCAAGCGCTTTCAATGGACAGCGGTCTGTCGGGCTCGCTCCAGTCGCACCTCCTGCCCCAGCAGCACAGGGCGCCCCTCGTGCTGCGCCGAACCCAACAACTCCCACTCAGGCAAAGACTGGTGCCGCTCTTGGCGGTGACGGTATGGAGACAAGTCATGCCGATCAATCTCATACAGGGAGTAAGGACGTTGCGGAGAACATCTGCCTCGACGTCAAACAGCACGCAAGCAACTACTCCCCTTCGGATTTGGCGCAGCTTCAGGGGATATGCGCAAATCTGTACCCTGATACTTCTGTGCCTAACGGCTAACGCCTGCACTGGCAGGCCGCAGGAAACACTCAAGGCCGCGTCCGCTCTCTGCAGTCAGCAGGCGGCGGACAGCGACTACCGTGTAGAAGCTAAGGCTCGGTCAACAACGTCGGTCTACGGCGGTCAGTTTACCGGCCAAGCGCAGGCCGGATGCACAAACGGCAATCGCAAGATTGTCGCCAGGCATTCGCTACGGACCACTATTTCACCTCGTGGATACGCGACGTACAGCGAAAGCGTAAATCTCTCCATCGACTTCGGAAATCCTCCAGGTCGATATCGAGGCGGGGCAGCCGGTTACCAATCGGTACCCCAAGATTCAGTTCCTCAATTCTCGGTACCCCATCTTCGGGTGCCATCATATTAATCGTCCCGTTTGGGATCGGTTCGACCATCAGTCGAGCCGATCCCGCGGGCGATTTTTCTTTTTGCTACAATAGAGCGATGCAGGTAATTTCAAAAAGCGTCGCGGAAACAAAAAAAGTCGCCAATGTTTTTATACAGACGCTTTTGGCGCAAGGTGCACATACAAATGAAGCGACTGTTGTTGCACTTCTTGGAGACCTTGGTGCTGGTAAAACTACTTTCGTACAAAAATGTGGGGAAGTGCTTGGAATTTCCGATTTGATGCAGAGTCCAACCTTTGTGATTGAGCGTCGGTACCCGCTTCTCGAAGAGCCATTTACCACACTCATTCATATCGATGCGTATCGAATTGAAGATCCAAAAGAACTCACGACATTAAAGTTTGGGGACGATCTCGCCGATCCTAAGAATCTTATTTTTATTGAATGGGCAGATCGAGTAGAATCGCTCCTACCTCCGAGTGCCGTTCGAATTACTTTTTCACACGAAGGTCCTGATGTGCGTGGAATTCGGATCAGTGATACGTTGTAATTTCCCAGACATGTCCGCACAGAAAAAAACGGAAAAATCAAAAGGCAAAAATGCAAAGAAGCGACGTCTCGTCCTCTTGGATTCGCATGCGATTCTCCACCGCGCATATCATGCGCTTCCAGACTTTACGTCAAATAAAGGTGAGCCGACTGGTGCACTCTATGGACTTGCCGCGATGATTTTAAAAATCTCGGAAGAACTCAAACCAGATTATATAATCGCGTGTTTCGATTTACCGAAACCAACCTATCGCCATGAAGTGTATGACGGTTACAAAGCAGGGCGTGCAAAAACAGATGACGCACTTTCGGTTCAGATTACGCGCTCAAAAGATGTGTTTGAAGCATTCAATATTCCACTCTACGCGCTCGAAGGGTTTGAAGCCGATGATCTTCTTGGGACCATCGTCGAGCGAGTAAAGAAAGAAAAAGATTTGGAAGTCTTGATCGCATCAGGCGACATGGATACGCTTCAGCTCGTTGAGGGCACCAAGGTGCGCGTCTACACCCTAAAGAAGGGGATTCAGGACACCATTATTTATGACGAAGCAGGAGTGCTTGGACGATTTGGATTTCTTCCCAAGCTTCTCCCTGATTACAAAGGACTTCGGGGTGATCCATCTGACAACATCATTGGTATTCCAGGAATCGGTGAAAAAACCGCAACGGATTTGATATCGCAGTTTGGATCGATTGAAACTATCTACAAGCAACTGAAAAAAAGTGACAAAGGATTTCTTGAGAAGGGAATAAAACCTCGCATACTTGAACTGCTTCGTGAGCACGAAGAAGAAGCGGTTTTTTCAAAGGCGCTTGCAACAATCCGCCGTGATGCGCCAATTGATTTTTCACTTCCGAAAGATCGGTGGCGCGACGCAATTAGTATCGAAAAAATAACGACACTTTTTGCAGAGCTTGCATTTCGTTCGCTTACGATCCGCGTCAAAGAAATGTTTGGCACCAATAGTTTGCTTGAAAATATTCAAGAGCAAGAACCAGCAGTCGAAGATTCCTACGATCCTGAAACCCTCCACGCAGCAAGTGTTGCACTGTGGCTCTTACGATCTGATTTCACAAATCCCACAAGGATGGATGTACTCGAATATGCAAAAGCCGACACGGTTTCTGAAGCAAAAGAAAAACTTGAAGCAGAACTTAAGAAAGAAAGATTAGATTCGGTCTATCGTGATATTGAACTTCCACTCATTCCGATTACTACAGAGATGCATGATGTCGGTGTGCTAATCGATGTTCCGTATCTCACTGCGCTCGCAAAGGAATATCATGCGGAACTCCGTGCAATTGAAAAACGCATCTTCAAGGCAGCAGGACAGGAATTTAATGTAAGCTCGCCCAAACAGCTCGGCGATATTCTATTTGATAAACTCGGACTCAAACCGCTAAATCAGAAAAAAACGGGCACCGGACAAAAATCAACCAAAGAATCAGAACTTGAGAAGATGCGTGACATGCATCCGATAATTGAAGACATTTTTCTCTATCGCGAATATCAAAAACTCTTGGGCACCTACATTGATACGATTCCGAAACAACTCGGTGGAGATAATCGTCTCCATGCTGACTTTATTCAAGCGGGAACGACAACCGGGAGAATGGCATCATTGAATCCCAACCTCCAAAATATTCCAATAAAAACCGAACTGGGTCGTCGTATTCGAAATGCATTTATCGCAAAGAAAGGATCGATACTTGCTTCAATCGACTATTCGCAGGTCGAACTTCGCATCGCAGCGTTTCTCTCGAAAGATACAAAATTGATTGAGATTTTTAAAGAGGGTGGTGATATTCATCGCGCAGTCGCGGCACAGGTGTTTGGCGTGCCGCCTGAGAAAGTAGATTCCGAAATGCGTCGCCGTGCGAAGGTGATTAACTTCGGCATTCTCTACGGGATGGGTGTGACAGCGCTCAAAGATAACCTCGGTACATCGCGCGCCGATGCCCAGGTATTTTATGACGAATACTTTAAAACATTTTCTGGCCTCGCAAATTATCTCGAAGAAACAAAACAGTTTGCGTCGAAGCATGGATACACGCTGACCTATTTTGGGCGGAAGCGTCGATTCGAGGGAATCCGCTCATCTCTTCCATTTATTCGCGCAGCGGCAGAGCGTATGGCGATCAATGCACCGATTCAAGGTACCCAAGCGGACATGATTAAGATTGCAATGGCGCGCATCGTCGAGTTCTTCAAAGAAGAAAAAATAGTAGATGCACATATCTTACTTCAGGTACACGATGAACTTGTCTTTGAATTACCTGCAAAAGATGCCGATACTATCATTCCAAAAATAAAAAAAATCATGGAATCAGTCCTCACTTCGAAAGAGACGCAGGGTGTTCCGATTAAAGCCGAGGCGAAAGTTGGTAAAAATTGGGGAGAGATGAAGGCGGTGTAATTTCTCGACAATTTTTAAAAAGGGAGTACACTCGATTTTTGAAATGTGGAGGTGTGAAAGATGCCCGATCTAGGAACATGTGTCAAAGTTGGTTTGGCTTTCTTGATTCTCATTGTGGTCGTCGACCTGCTAATCAGAAGAGTTTCTCCTCGGGGAGATCAGACGCTGAAATGAGGAGAAACCAGGATGCTTGATAACTTAATGGACGTTTTTCTCTCGTGGCTCGCTCGAGTGAGCCAGCCACTATTCGATCCAGCAACAATCAGAACGAGTCGCTCCTGCAGTGAGAGGAGCTGAATTCGACGAATAGGGCGGCTTCGGCCGCCCTTTCCATTCATTACGTCATTTTTGATACAATGCGTGCATGCTGTACGTATTTTCAGGAACAGATACACGAAAGGTGGCGGAGAAAGCAAACACACTTGTCGCGACTCTTCGTGCTAAAAAACCAGATGCAAGCATCGTTCATGTATCGGAGGAAATCACTGACACGCTTATCGACGAGTTAGTTGGCGGCCAAGGATTGTTTGAGCGGAAGCTTATTGCGGTTCTTGAGCATATATTTGATGACACAGAATCGTTTGAAGTGATTTCCCACAGGCTTACTGATTTCAAGGGATCAGAAAATATTTTTATCTTCAAAGAAGGTGCACTTCTCAAAAAACCGAAAACTGCAGTAGAAAAATATGCGGAGAAGTTTTTTGAATTTACGGCTTCCAAAGAAACAGTTCGACCGAATGATTTCGCCCTTGCTGACGCAGTAGGACGTCGTGACAAAAAATCTGCATGGGTTTTGTATCTCGAAGCGATTGATCGAGGATCAGCACCTGAAGCTTTGCATGGCATGGTGTTTTGGAAACTGAAAACCATGCTCCAGAGGAAAACATTTGGCGCATTTTCTGAAAGCGAACTTCGGGAGTTTCTCAAAAAATTAGTAACGGTCTACCACGAAGCGCGGCGAGGAAGGGGGGAGATGAAGGAAGGAGTAGAGGAATTTGTACTTGGGATTTAAATAAAATGTGTTCTCAAATTGACTTTGTCGTCACGACTCACTAAGTTTTATTCGTCGCTCTGCTCCTCAAAAACTAAGTGGTCGCGACCCCGGCTCGGCATCGCTTCGCGATATGCCTCCGCCGCGGACAAGCATTAAAAAACCTGACGCAGGTCAGGATTTCTTAACGCTTGTCCGCCCACCAGGATTCGAACCTGGGACCATCTCCTTAAAAGGGAGCCGCTCTACCGACTGAGCTATGGGCGGATTTCATTAGATCGCCACCGCAATCCAACGTGGCGACAATATATCATAAATAAGAAATAAGTTTAGAGGGGCAAATCAAACGCAAGTGCGCCCGCGCTTGATATAAGGATTGAGAGACAGATACCGATGAGGAGAATATAGGCACCTGCCGATTCTGGTGCGAGATGTGACCGTTTCTTTGAGAAATACAATAATTTTGCGGACAAGAAAAAACCGAGAATTGCACCGATCTGTGTCCACGCTCCTACAAGAAGCAACACTCCGACAACTGTTTCAGCCAAAATGCAGTACCACGTAAACGGCGTTGATTCAGCAGTGTGTCGTCTCGTGCGTGCGACTAATGTGAATGCAGCAAAGAGAAAAAAGGTGCCAGCAAAGATTCGCAAAATAGTTGGCGCAAAGAAACTAAATGTTAAGAGATCGGGAAATATGGTAAACATGAAGACACTCTAGCATGGTGCGGACGCGCGTGTGAACATGGGAATTATGGATACCGAACATATAGTCATTCTCCACGATATACGAAGCGCAGAAAATGTCGGCGCCATTTTTCGCACTGCTGACGCGGCAGGAATTTCGAAAATATATCTAACCGGCTACACCCCGACTCCACTCGATCGATTTGGAAGAAAACGAAAGGATGTTGCCAAGGCAGCGCTTGGTGCTGAAGAATCCGTATCGTGGGAACAACATCCTGACATTGTGGCACTCATTGAAAAACTCAAAAAAGACGGAGTTCAGATTATTGCCGTTGAACAGGCAGAAAATTCTGTCGACTATAAATCAATCACTATAAAAGAAAGTGCGGCGTTTATATTTGGAAACGAAGTTACGGGGATTCCATCTGAAATTTTAGAGAAGGCAGATGTTATTGCCGAAATTCCTATGTACGGGAAAAAAGAATCGCTTAATGTATCAGTATCGGCTGGGGTAATACTTTTTAATTCCCGTCCTAACAATTAGACGCTATCATGGCTGTATGAAACTCGAACAATTTCCTACCCAGGAAGCCGCCCCTGAAAAGACACCTGCAGAACAAGATATTGAGCGTCTTATTGCACAAAGCAAATTTAAAAGACTGCATCCGGACTCTCCCAGTACACAGATCGAAGTAGGGGAAAGGCGGTTTACGATCGAATCACTCGAACAGTCTGATCATCCAGATCTCTCCCAGGTTCAGGGATTGTTCGAGAAAACATTCGGCGCTGCAGAAGTTGATCCGGAAGAAATCTTACGCAGTTCCGTTGAAGGGAAAACTCCAGAGGGATTTGAAGACATTCCCCAACGTATTCATGTAATTAAGGATGAAAAAGGGGTAGTTGTTTCGACCGTTACTGGTGGCCTACTTGATCTCATGGACGAAGAAGGGCTCCCGACCAACAAGTTGATGTTTATGGTCGCATATGCAGTCACTGATCCAAATGCGAGACAGGGTGGTCTGGCACGTGAAGCATATATATCAGCAATCCTGGATGCTGCGAAATCTGCAAAAGCAGAAGGAAAAGAACTAGTCTTTGCCGCTGGTGAATGCACCTCGACGTCGGAGAAATTTTGGAATACTGTCGGATGGAAGCGCGCATATATCGCAGAAGGAGATGATAAGAAGTCATATTCTGAAGTTGAGTATGTACAACCTGCACTTGATTTTGATGTAGAGACAGGAGCACCTGCCAAAAATGCTGGTGAAGCCGCCGAACATTTTATGGTAGATAGTTTCGGTCCACACACTCCCACTAAAGAAGCAATTTTCAAGGCGGTGCAGGCTTTTTACCAATGGAATAGTAGGTGGGACGAAAGATCATTCACCTCGCCAGAGGCACAAGCAAAACATGTGCAATATGTAGATGAAATCGAAAATGAATTTAAGAGAAAATTGAGTGCTGGTGGCCAGCTCATATTTCTTGATCAGGCAAATCGAGAGAAAGCTCGGCAATCAGGAGTTTCTATCAAGGAATACACGGCCGCTGATCATGTGGAGGGCGGACCAGAAGATTTCTAAGTTCCAGAGTAGCTAGTACGAGTAGCTGTCGACAATTACACCACTCGCATTGATGAGATCAATTTCTTCGCGTCGGTCGCGCCAAATTTCTCCTTCACGATTCAAATAGAGTCGCCACGTTGTTCCAAAAAAATCAGAATCATTTCGGTGTGCATTCATGCATCCGTTGTACGTGAGTCGCGTTGAGATAAACATCTGACACGCTTGCGGCAGAGTATTCGGAATCGAGCCGCTTGTTGCCACGGTGCACTGATCTATTCGATTCAAATAGTCGAAGCACGCATCACCGTAGGTTCGAGCGTTATCAATACTGTAGGGAAGCTCGCTACTTGGGAGCGGACAACTTCTCCCTAGGCTTGGATAAAAATTTTGAAACTGTCCTAAATATCCCGTGCATTTATTTTCAAGAAATGATTGTCCGATGGGAGAGCGACCGCTCGTGATAATCGCTCGGTCTCCTGGGCGAAGAGAAACTGATTCAACCGTACCTACTTGTCCGGCAGTCGGTACTCGTACTCCCTGGGGAATTATGTAGGAAGCACCAGAAACTGCACTTTGGATTTTCCAACCCGCAAGAGACACCGGTCCGGTGTTTTGGTAATCCGCGTACACGACGACATATTCTGTATCAATCGTGGTTGTCTTCGGATTTGACCACGATCGATCGATTGTCACTTTGAAGACTGGAGGTTTGGTATTTGTTCCTGCTGTACTACCGGAAGAAGTGTTTGAAGTACTGCTTCCCGGATTTTGGATAGTTGCGCCCGAGCTGGTGCTTTGCGACGAAACAGGAACAAGTGCGCTAAAAAAATTGGTTGAAGTGGTTGGCGTGTTCGTTGATACCAACCATCCAATACCGATTGCAATAAATATGAGTATGAAAAATACGATATCGCCGTTGCCCTTTTCCATAGCGAGATTATAGCGTCTTTTTGAGGAGTGCCGAGAGTTCCTCGCGCACTACTTCCGCATCACTCCACCTCTCTTTGGTACCATTTGGTCCCATGATGTATGGATCAGTGCCTTTGCCGGAAATCAAAACCACATCGCGCGGTTCTGCGAGCGAGAGTGCTTTCTTGATCGCCTCACGTCGGTCAAGAATTATTTCGGGAATTTTTTCTTTCATGCCTGCTGCCATTTCTGCAATGATCGCATCTGGATTTTCGTCATACGGATCTTCATTGGTGAGAATGACATGGCTCGCATATTTTTCGGCGATCGCTCCCATCACCGGCCTTTTCCACGTATCGCGTCCGCCGCCAGTGTTTCCAAGAACCGCAATGATTCGCTTTCCAGTGAATGCGCGGTACAAGGCTTCAAGCGATTCTGGCGTGTGCGCATAATCCACTACTGCTTGAAATTTTTGCCCCGCTTCAATTTTTTGTACGCGTCCTTGAACTTCGGTCGTTTTTGCAAGCGCAGATTTGATCGCTTCATACGAAATGCCAAACGCACGAGCAATCTTCACTGCCGCAAGAAGATTGTAGAGATTAAATGTACCAAGAAGGGGAGAATGGAGTGTTACTCCGTCAATCGTGAAGAGAATACCACGATCATTTACTGCATACGGTTCAGCATCTTTCTGAGAAAACGAAATCGGCGTTACTCCTTTTTGAACTGAAAGAAAATCAGCACCGTGTTGATCATCGCGATTGGCAACCATGAAGCGTGACGACTTTGTCGATTCGTTCAAAGAATCACGAAGTGAGAGTTTAGCTGCCAAATAGTTTTCAAATGAACCGTGCGATTCGATATGTTCAGGAGCGATGTTGGTGAAGACCAGCGCATCAAGCTCGATATGTTTGTGGCGAAATTGTTTCGCACCTTCAGACGTCATTTCAATAATCGCATACTGACAGCCGGCAACTTTCGCGTCATGGAGAAATTCCTGCATAAAAAAACGCCCTGGCATGGTCATCTTGAAGAGATTTGGCCGCTCTTCTTCGCCGATTGTAAATCGAATGGTTCCGGCGGACGCAGTCATATATCCTGCTTCGTCGAAGATTGCGCGGATGAGTTCAACGACTGTTGATTTGCCTTTTGTTCCAGTGACGCCAATGACTTTTATATCTTTCGAAGGAAAGCCATAGCGAACCGCGCCCAGAAAAACGAGGGTACGGTGATAGAGGGGAAGTATGGCATCAAGCATTCCTTTCGGAACGAGACTTTTTATTACTCTACGCAAACTATGCATTAGTCGATTTAATTATTTTCCAAGGAGTCCGAGTGCTGCGCGAACACGCTCGCCGACATCAGTAATTTCCCGCGGCACTTCTTGAAGCGCATCGCGCGCTTCTTTTGGAGAGTATCCGAGTGCACGCAGTGCTTCAAGTGCATCGGCTTCAGAATCGAGATTGCCGATCGGCGTACCCTTTGTCACCTTGTCTTGGAGCGTGATAACAATTTTTTCAGCGCTCTTCTTTCCAATACCAGAAACACGAGTGAGGTATCCTGCATTTTTTGAAGCAATTGCTTCGCGAAGTGTTCTTATGTCAGCGATCGACAATATATTGAGTGCTGAGCGCGGACCAATTCCGGGAACTTCGAGAAGGAGTTCAAAGAAGGAAAGTTCCGCGGTATTTTCAAAGCCAAATAGATCGAGTGCATTCTCTCGAACGGCAAGGTAGGTGGATAATTCTGCAGGGGAGCCGACGGAATAGGATAGCGCTGTTGCTTCGGTTGTGTAGATTCGGTAGCCAACGCCACCAACATCAATAATGAGTGAAGATTTGCTTACTCCCGTAACCGTACCTCTAATACTTGCGATCATTCCTCCATCATACCGTCCCGACCGGTATTCGCCCATTTGCCTTTTTATAGGCTTGTGGTAGATTACCGGAATGCCGATTACGACATCAGCCAAAAAAGCACTTCGCGTTTCCGACCGAAAGCGCGTCTTCAACCTTCGCCGCAAAACAGCTCTTGATACGTCTATTAAGGCGGTTAAGAAGTTGGTCGCCGCAGGGGACAAGGCTGGTGCAGAAAAACTCCTTCCTGCTGCATACCAAGCAATCGACAAGGCAGCAAAGCGCGGACTTATCAAAAAGAACAACGCCGCACGAAAGAAGTCGCAGGTAGCCGCAATGGTCAAGAAATAAAAATCAAAATGAAGGCACCCCCGAACGATCTGTTCGGGGGTGTTTTCGCTTTCATGTGCTCTGACTAATCGAGATCGAGTCGCTCTCGCCTGAGGAGCATCTGTTCGGCAACTGGAATTGCTTCGGGTGTGCCGATGGGGCACCACCAATTTGTCTCGACAACATCCATAGGGTGATCCTTGGCATAGGCGGTTATCGCTGGCGTCAAAAGTAGTTCATCGCCGCGGCGTGTAGCGTACTGGCGATATTCGAAGATCCCCCTTGTGAGTACATAGGCGCCAGTATTCACGAGATTACTTCTCGGACGTTCTGGTTGCTCCTCGATCCCGAGGAGTTTTGCACCGATGACTGTTTTCGAAATGACCCCAAAATTCTGCGCCTCTCTGTGTCTTGCGGCGAGTATTGCGGTGCGTTTGCGAAGTAGGTTTTTGAGATCGGCTTCGAAAACAAGATCGTCACCGTTCAGTACAAGGAATCGCTCGGTCAGATATTCTTCTGCTGATGCGAGCGCGCCGAATGTTCCTCTTTCCCGTTGCTCTACATATTCTATGGGGCGACCCTCAAATTCATCGCCATAATATTTGCGAATCATTCCGCCTTTATACTCGATGACTAGAACGATTCCATTCACCGAATGCGGAAGTTGCCCCATTATGTGGGACAAAATTGGCGTGCCGCTGACATTGATAAGCGGTTTCGGTTTCTCAATAGTGAGGGGACGCATCCGTGTACCTTCGCCTGCGGCGAGAATCACTGCCTGTAGCATCTCTTTATCCCTTCCCATACCTTTACTAACCCGCCAGTACCTTACTCGGTTACCAGCTTCTGTGCAAACGAAAAATGCCCCGATGAAATTCGGGGCATTTTTCGTTTTTCTTGTCCTCTCGGCAGGAATCGAACCTACATTACGGGATCCGCAATCCCGCGTTCTATCCGTTGAACTACGAGAGGATATTGAGGCGATAACGGAAAAGCGCCTTGTCGAGGCACTGTAGCAAGAAACGTCGATTTTTTCCAGATCACTAGAGTCCAATCATCGCCAGAAGGTGATGAGCGATTGGTTCCTTGTGTTCCTCTTCTTTTACAAATTGGAGCATGAATTCTCGGACATCATCCGGATCCATTCCCGGTGCAAGTGGAATGGACATGAGCGGCATCAGCGGACGTTCTGATTCAAGGAGCAACTTTGGAATCATATCAAGACGCGGATCACCATGCGTTACGAAAAATGAATTGAGCGTTCGGTATGGATAGAGTGCGTTATTAATGCGCACGCCTTTTGGGGTGAGTTGGTAGAGTATTTCTTCCGGCTTCTTCACCGCAAACATCGCAAGAAGAAATGCCGAGATGACGATGAGTGCCGCGAAGAGGGGATTACCGAGAATCAAAGCCGCAATTGCGAGTGCAACCGCAATGATGCCAACGATCCAGAACCACTCATTTGAGCGCTCCATATGTTCGTGCTCGTATGCACTCCATTCAAATTGAGGAACCTCTTCAGCCATTCCTAGTAGTGTATCACGACACAAATACTACAAAATGAATCATCCACATTCCCTAGAGCAATTTACTACTTCTCAAAGAGCATTCGCGCCATCTTTATCTCATCGTACGAGACCTTTCCTTTGAAATACTCAAAAATAGGCTTGAGTTTTTCAGCACCAAGTTTGTAGAACGCTTTCTCTATATCGGAAAATGACTTCCGTTGGTTTTTGAAGAGTGCAGTAAGTTCTGTCTTTCCAATTTTTCCATCAACGTAGAGCGATTCGACATGACCGAGTATTGTTCCGAGTGTCACCCCTCTCTCTTTTGCGATTGCTTCAATCGGAAGTTTTTTATCAACAAACGTTTTGGTCGCCGCGATGGTGTCACCCTTCTTCGGCATCTTTTTCTCCTTCAGGCTCTTCGGCGCAATCTTTTTTGCGGTCAGTGTTCCACCAGAAGCTTTAATAAAATTGGCATGCATTTCTCCCAACTCTTTTTTTGAAATTCCTCCAAACGCTTCCACCGCTTCCTTCGATTCACTGCGAAACGCCACATCCTGCTTTGCGATCATTGGGTGCACCTGGAGCGCGCGTTCATTAATACCGATCAAGGAAACACCAGATAATGTGCGCACGCGAGAAAGCGCCACATACCCTTGTCCGTATTCAAATGCTTTTGAGAGATCCATATGCGCGGCATCCAAAGACATTCCTTGGCTTTTGTGTACAGTGATCGCCCATGCGAGGCGGAGCGGCAGCTGAATAATCTTTGCGAGAATTTTCCCCGAGTCTTCCACCGTCCATTCAAGCGGCGTCACCGTGATTACTTTTCCTGATCGGATTTTGACGACCGGTCCTTGGTCTGAAAATGACTCAACAATACCGAGTGTGCCGTTTACATATCCTTCTTCAAAATTATTTTTGGTGAACATCACTCGTGCGCCGATTTTGAGTGAAAGAAATTCAGGAGAGAGACAGCCGCGCTTCAACTGTTCGGTGAGATGGGTCGCACCACGTGAGGTCATGGTGTACGTGCGCGGATTGCCCGCAAGTTTCGCGAGTTCCGCATCATTGATTCGATCAACATCGATATTGTGTGAAAAAAGTTGCGTTGCATTTTCGTTCTCTTTTTCAATCTTTCGCTCACGAAGCAATTTGTGATGCGTTGCGCCAACCGAACCATTTCTAATCGCCGTCAAAACCCCAAGAAACGAATCATCTTCTTGGCGATGCTGTTCAGAGAGATAGCAGACAACCGCGCGCATCTTCTCCCATGAAGGGGAACGATACGCGAAGTTTTTTTCACCGGATGGATTTGGTGCACCAAAAAGGTCGCTCCCGCCTTTTTCAATTGGTGGTAGCTGGAAAAAATCGCCGACGAGTACAATCTGTAGTCCACCAAACGGTTCATCGCGACCTTTTACTTCGCGACACACCGCATCAACCATCGAAAGCGTTGCCGCAGAGAGCATCGACACTTCGTCGATGATGAGTGTTGTCGTGCGGCGGATTTTTTTGGCACGACCTTCGTTTGATGCAATCTGATCGAGATCATACGGAGAGAGGGAAGACTTGATGCCGATTCCACTCCACGAATGAATTGTCTGTCCGCCGCTGTGCGTTGCGGCGATGCCGGTTGATGCAGTAACCGCAGGTTCAATACCGTGTTCGCGAAGATAGCGAATGTATTCATTCGTCGTATGCGTCTTTCCAGAACCTGGCTCGCCAGTCAGGAATACATTCGCGCCAGTTTTGAGGATATCGAGCACTTCGGATTGGGTCATTCGGCTATTTTAGCAGACTTGGAAATATACGAATGTTGCATAGTTTGCCAGTCTCCGATAGTCTGTCGAGACAAAGAAAAGAGGAGGGATCGCATAGTGGTCGAGTGCACCTGTCTTGAAAACAGGAGTGCCGCAAGGTACCGAGGGTTCGAATCCCTCTCCCTCCGCCAAGACAATTTCTTATCGGCATGACCCGAGTAATAGCGAGTAAGCTGTGACCCGAGTGCCTAAAAAGTTGTAACAAAAACAGCGAATTTTGTTCGCTGTTTTTGTTTTCTCTACTCCTCAATCATCGTTATCTTTTTGTCTTTGTAGTTCAGTCTGCTTCGTAGATTTGCCAGTAATTCTCGCTTGTCTGATGTACTCCCTTCTTTGAGTAGGTACTTAGCATATTGTCTGATGTTTACGTCGTCTTCTTCCACTAGTGAGTTACCACTCTTTCCGTTCACTATCTTCTGCAATTTGTTGAATCGCCGTATTTCATCTTCAAGCTTCTGTCTCATGCCAAGCTCGTTGATGTTCACTACATCCATAATCTTGAGAAGATTGTCAATGAGTTCTTCTTCTCGAATGTATTTATTTTTGCAGTTACGGTCTCTCGCTCGACTACAGCCGTAGTAAATATAGTGTGCTGACGTTCCATCTTTGAGCGGTTTCCATTTTTCTTCCGCTGATATCCCTGACCCACAGTATCCGCAGGTAAATAATTTAGTGAAGGCGAACTCTTTATTCTCGCGCACTATCTTGTCACGCTTTAGTTGTGCTTGAGCTTTCTCAAATAACTCTTGAGTGATGAGTGGCGTATGTCTTCCTTGATACCAGTTTCCGCTATCTCGTGGATATTCAAATGGTCCGTAGTAGAACGGATTGTCGAGCATACGATACACACCACTGAGTGTCAGTGGCTTATTTCCTCGTGTATGAAAGTTCAGTTCAAACTTTAACCAGTTGTAAATCTTTCTGCCTGAGTAATGTTCGTAGGCGACCTTCTCGAACATTTTCTTCACTATCGGTGCCCGTGCTGTATCGACCGCAATCTGACACTTCTTGTCCATCAACTTTTGATTCAGGTATCCAAGCGGTGCGACTCCAGGCCACAATCCCATCTCAACTCTCGTTCGCAATCCACGCTTTACGTTGATACCTCGGTTATCATTCTCAAGTTTCGCCTGACTTCCTAATATCATCAGTAAGAATTTCTCACTCGGGCTATTCGTAAATCGTTGCCCGAAGGTGCGTATCTCTATCAAGAGCTTGGCGTCCATGAGGTCGACTATTTTTCCGAGGTCTCCAGCATTTCTACTGATACGGTCTGGTGCCCAAGTGAGTATTCCTGTGAATTTACCTTGCCGGATTTCGTCGATAATTTCGTTGAAGACTGGACGTTGTCCTGTCTCTTTCGCCGAATGTGATTCTCTCTTGATTTCGACTATCTCAAGGCCCTCGCGCTCGGCGAGCTGAATCATCTCCTTAATCTGACTGTCTATTGAGAGGATTTGGCGTTCCTCTGACTCCGTACTTTTTCTCGCATAGAGGCAGTACTTGATAATGGGTGCTGGCCCAGCCTGCCTCACGCCGAGGTTCACCCTTGATGTTGCTATGTTTTCCATACAACACAAGGAATGACGCAGACCGCCCTAGGAGTCCAGAGCGTCCCGAGACCCCTGGAGTTGGTAACTTTAGCCTTGATTCCCTAATGTCCGTGGCCGCTCTGTATCTCCCCCTCAAAAATAGCCGGATTTGCCTCGCCTTTCACTTGCAGCACTCCCCACGCCCCGCGATCAAGCCGGGAAAGCGCGTGGTCGACAAGGATGTAATTGCCGGGGTAATCGACCTTAAATTCAACCGCTGCTGCGCCTCCTGCAGGGATAAGGGTGGTCTGCACACTTTGGGCGGGAACACTCACTAAATCTCCCTCTCGGTAAACCCGATCGAAGATTTCACCAATGACATGGAAACTGGAAATGAGATTGACGCCGCCGTTCCCGACATAGAAACGTACTGTGTCGCCGACGTCCACATTCATATTCCCAACAAGTGCGCCGGTCTTCCCATTGAAAACCACATACTGCGGCTTACCGTCGAGCATTGCTTGCGGGTCAAAAAGTTGCAAGCCTTTGCGTCCGAGAGAGCCGGAACTGTAGAATTCTCCCTGTACAACGTAGAACTCTTTATCGACGGGGGGTAGCCCTCCTTCAGGTTCAACAAGGATGAGCCCGTACATCCCATGCGCCATGTGGTTGGCAACGTTCGGATGAGCGCAGTGATAGATAAAGATTCCCGGGTTTAACGCCTTGAACGTTATTGTCTTGCTCTCTCCCGGAGCAACAATAGTAGCTGCTGCGCCGCCCCCAGGACCAGTGACAGCGTGAAGGTCTATAGAGTGGTGGTGCAAACTTGTTGGATCGTTCGTGAGTGTAAGACGGACAGTATCTCCTTCGCGTACGCGCAGAAACGGGCCCGGTACCGATCCATCAAAGGTCCAGTAGTTGAAAGTCACCCCATCAGCCATCTCGCCAATGACCTCCTTGGCAGTGAGATTGATTTCAACTACTCCTTCAGCATCACGCGCAGCTATCTGTGACACATCGTTAGGGTCGCGAGCAACATTCGCTACACTTTCAAATGAGTTGAAGTTTCTCAAGAACCCAATTACGTTTGTGAATGGGAGCACAGGTCCAGTAGAGGGACCGAAGGTTCGCAAGCCGAACGGATACTCAAACGCATGCGGAATGCCATTCGGCACATAAAAAGCAATAGAGACACCAATAAAGATTGCAACCAGTGCAGCTGTTATTTTCCATGAGTGGAACTGGCGCAACACGAGAAAGATAAAAACACCTGCAAAGACATAGGCTATTAAGAGTCCAAAACCTTCAACGAGATATTGCCAAAGAAACGAAAGAATTTCCATAGACCTTAATAAGGAATTTTACACTCTTCAAAGCAGTGTGCGTCCCGGTTGAGCTTATAGATTCGCTCCCGCCCCCGCGGCTCGATTTCAACGGCATCAACGGAGTGCAGCGTCTGAAGGTGGTGCGTAATGGTAGGCTGGCGCAGGTTCATTTTTTCAGTCAGTTCAGTCACAGTCATGCCTTCTTTGGCCTTGCCGAGCATGCACACAAGATTGTAGCGGCTCCTTTCCCCGACGACTTTGAAGCAATCTGGGCACAATTCCTCCTCGCCTGATACGGTTTTGGGCACCCATGTAGGCCGAGGGTATGTACGCTCATCTTTTTTCGTGTCGCTATTCTTTCCGCCGACTCTTTTCCCCAGTTTTTTCTTACTCATAGATGGTCATCTATATTAAAATGCATAGACCATTATCAATATAACGCATCTATCTGTATGTCGCAATCCACTTCTCCCAAACTTACTACCATCATAAAACGCAACGGCGCTACCGTTCCCTTTGAAAGAGGAAAGATTGTAATTGCGGTTGGCAAGGCAATGAAATCGGTTGGCGAGTTTGAAGAAAGTGCTGCTGAGACAGTTGCTCGGGCAGTTGAAAAAAGACTCGACGCAAAGAGACTTGCAGATGAGCACTTTACCCCAACTGTTGAGGAGGTGCAGGATGAAGTGGAGACAGGACTGATGCTTTTGGGCTTTCTTAAATCTGCTAAGGCATACATCCTGTACCGAGCGGAACGAGCGGAGAAACGATCTGAGTTCGGTGAGGTTCCTGACCATGTTCGCGCTCTCACTGTCGAGAGCAAGAAATATTTTGAGGGGAACCCTCTTGGCGAGTTTGTCTATCTCCGTACCTATGCCCGTTGGATTGACACTGAAAAACGCCGCGAGACATGGCTCGAAACAGTTGACCGATACATGGCATTTATGCGCGAAAATATTGGGGAGAAACTTTCAGAGGGAGAATACGCAGAGGTGCGGGAGGCAGTTTTGAAGCAAGAAGTTATGCCATCGATGCGTCTTATGCAGTTTGCAGGCGAACCTGCACGACGCTGTAATACCTGTGCGTATAACTGCACGTTTATCGCGCCAACGGCTTTAGGGGATTTCGCGGAGATCATGTACCTGTCTATGCAAGGATGTGGCGTGGGGTTCGCGGTTGAAAGCCAGAATATTGAACAACTGCCGCAGATACAAAAGCAAATCCAGAAAAAATTACCAGCTCACGTCGTGGCAGACTCGAAGGAGGGCTGGTGTGACGCATTAACTCTAGGACTCAAGACATGGTACGCAGGAAAGGATATCGAATTTGATTTTTCCCTCGTCCGTCCTGCAGGTGCACGACTTAAAACCATGGGAGGCAAGGCATCTGGTCCAGAACCGCTTCGGTCGCTCCTTGCGTTTGCACGAGAAAAGATATTGAAACGGCAAGGTAGGCGGCTACGCTCGATAGATGTCCACGACATTATCTGCAAGATCGGCGAATGTGTGGTGTCGGGGGGCGTACGTCGAACTGCCATGATTAGCCTCTCTGACTTGGATGATGCAGACATGCGTGACGCGAAAAAGGGCCAGTTTTTCCTTACCGAGCCTCATCGCTCCGTCGCCAATAATTCTGCCGTGTATGGAACCAGACCAACGAGCAACGAGCTTATGGAGGAGTGGGTAGCTCTCATGAAGAGCGGTTCCGGAGAGCGAGGTATCTTTAATCGTGGATCACTTATAAACACCCTGCCAAAGCGGCGAGAAAAATACTTTAAGAGTGTTGGATTTATCGACGAAGGCGGCGTGGTGCAAGGTCCCATTGGTACAAACCCGTGCGGCGAGATTATCCTGCAATCGAAACAATTCTGCAATCTCTCAGAAATCATTGCTCGTGCAAACGATACTCACGAGAGTCTAGTGCGAAAGGCGCGCTTGGCGTCACTCCTTGGAACGTATCAATCCTCATTATCCCGCTTTAACTACATCTCTAAAGATTGGACGAAGCATTGTGAGGAGGAGCGTCTTTTGGGCGTTTCCGTAACAGGTCAATGGGATTCTGAAGCCGCACGCAATCCAGAGACCATGCGAGCCATGCGTGATATGGCTGTCAAAACTAACGTAGTATATGCTCAACGTTTTGGGATTAAACCTTCTCTTTCGGTTACTGCCGTAAAGCCTTCGGGCACCGTCTCACAGACATTCAATTGCTCTTCCGGCATCCACCCGCGCCACGCAAAATACTACATTCGCCGCGTACGCATATCGGCGACCGACTCTTTGTTCAAAATGCTGAAAGACCAAGGTATTCCATACCACCCCGAAGTTGGACAGACAGAAGAGACCGCAACGACGTTCGTTCTAGAATTCCCAATTGAGTCTCCCGGGGATGCCAAATTTAAGGATGACTTCTCTGCGCTTGAGCAACTGGAATATTGGAAAACGGTAAAACTTAATTACACAGAACACAACCCTTCCGCGACAATATCCGTGGGTGAAGATGAGTGGATCGGCGTCGTTGATTGGATACAAAAGAATTGGGACATCATTGGCGGACTTTCCTTCCTTCCGCGATTTGACCACATTTACCGTCTTGCACCATACGAGACTATTACTAAAAAGCAACACGACGAGATGGCAGCAAAATTACCCACCGTTGATTACTCGAAATTGCTTGTATATGAACATGCCGACGAGACGGAACAAAAGCGCGAACTTGCTTGTGCTGGTGGCACATGCGAGATCGACATCACACTACCAATTGAAGTGTCTGAAGCCGTTGCGGCGCATTAAACAACATGCTGTACACTCGCAAAGGAGACAATGGAGCGTCAGGACTCTTTGGAACCAAAAAACGACTTCCAAAGAACAGTCTCGTGTATGACGCCCTCGGTACGCTCGATGAACTTAACTCCCTTTTGGGCATATGCAGGCTGTTCGCGGCTGGAACAACTGGCGAGATATCTTTCCAGAAGGAGATTCGAGATGCGCAGGAAGCACTTTTTATCATCCAAGCGGAGCTTGCCGGATCAGACAAGCAAATTGATAAAGTGCGTGTAGGAGCTCTTGAGAATGTTATCGATCACATTGAAACCATTATTGGCAATCCGCATGCTTTTGTGATTCCGGGCGCAACAGCGATATCGGCCTTTCTTGATTATGCCCGAACAGTTACGCGACGTGCAGAGCGGTCCGTGATTGCATTGGCTACAAAACAAAAGGTGTCCCGCGAATCGCTCGCATACCTAAATCGTCTCTCAAGCCTTCTGTACACACTTGCACGGTATGCGGCAGCAAAAGAAGAAATAAAAGAGGCATCGCCATCTTATTAGTATCTATAAAATTATGAGCAAGAAAACAATTTGGCAAATAGTAGGGGTAGGAGCTATTGTTGCAGCGCTTCTTTTTGGGATTTCTGCAACCATAGACCGTATTGAGATTGCCAAGGGGCCAGAACAAGGATCTTCACAGACGCAGACGCAAACACAAACCGTTACCGTAACGATTGATGGGCTCTATGTTGATAAGAGCGTCCAGTTTTCTTCTCCTAAAACTGTGCTTGAGATACTACAACAACTCGATACTCAGCAAGAAGAAGTACGACTCATAACAAAAGAGTATTCCGGGCTCGGAACACTTGTCGAAAGCATCGGCAATAAAACGAATGGGGTGAATGATGAGTATTGGCAGTACAGAGTGAACGGAGTAATGCCGCAAGTCGGGGCGGACAAATTGCAGGTCAAAGGCGGAGACGCAATCGAATGGTATTTCGATAAATCAGAGTTCTAGTCAAATTATGAATAAGAACAATATCATCATAACAACATGCATCCTTATTCTCTTCGGTATTGTCGTGCGACTTTTACCTCATGCGCCGAATATGACGCCGATCACAGCAATAGCATTTACTGGGAGTTTGTACCTCGGCAGGAAATGGGCGATTCTACTGCCAATACTCATGCTTCTTCTCTCTGATGTGCTCATCGGATTCTACGATTGGAAAATATTGTTCTCAGTGTACGGATCATTTGTCTTGATTGGTCTTCTTAGTTTTGTTGCTGCAAGATATCGAACTTTATTGCCCGTCGGATTATCAATAATCGGAGCCTCACTTATCTTCTTCTTAATTACCAACGGTGCGGTGTGGGCGTTCTCTCCATGGTATGAGAAGTCCATTTCTGGACTTCTATACTCGTATGAACTGGGACTTCCATTTTTAAGAAATATGCTTGTTGGCGATGTGTTGTACACAACCGCTCTTGTTGCGGTATTTGAGAGCATCCGTGCGCTTAGTGCATTGCCACGGCTTTCAATCAAAGAGGCCTAGGCCCCTTAGAGGGGCGGTTGTTTAGAGGAAATAGCTGACGCTCTTTCCGTAGAGGTTCGCGAACCGTTTAAGCTCCACGATATCTACCCGTTGCTGTCCGGTCTCAACGTTGGAGATATGAGATTGAGGGCGACCTAATTTCTTTGCGGCTTCTACCTGCGTAAGACCTGCTTCAAGTCGTGCCTTTCTCAAACGCTCAACAAATATTTTGTACTCCTTGGTATGGATAGACTTTCCCATACCATTAAGCGTCTATCCAAGAACTGAATATCCAAACTTTAGATATTTATGTTATGCTCAAATTGCGCCTCAAAAGGGCGCTGTTGGTAACCCCCTTCGCAACTCTCCGAAACTAAGCTAGGAACACTAGGGTCCGTTATTAGTCAATAAAAACCCTTTAAACTATGGATAAAGCCCATTGGATAGCAGCAGTAATTGTTGCAATTATGGTTCTTGGCGGAGGTGTGTATTGGTGGTCCAATAGCGCCTCACGTACTGATCAAGTTACCGATACCACTAACTCTGAAGTTGCTGCCAGAGAGGTGCAAGATGGCGAGCTGACCGACAGTGAACAGTCATCCGCTTCTGCCTTCGCAACCAAGGTAGAGCGGTACACGCAGCAGCGCGATTTCGCCAAGATGTACGACCTCGTCTGTCCGCAAGACAGGACGGGTGCAACCAAGACTGAATATGTAAAAGCTCTCACCAACATATGGGGTGCAACGCGTCTTACCAACTTTGAAATCAAGAGTGTTCTGGAAGAAAACAATGGTGCATCGGTTCAGCTCGTTGAAAATACCTCTGACGGTAAAAGCGAAACTCAACTCATGACACTCGAGAAATCTGGCACCAGCTGGTGTTTCCGCTCGAGTATCGCCAACGTTATCTCGCAGGTAAAGAACTTCGAGAACATTTCTCTCAAGGTAACTGGGTACAAACGTCCATACACTGAAAAGTATGGCTCGACTCCTCAAGAAGGACACGAGAGAGTTCGTGTCGATGTCTCAATCACCAACAATGGCGACAAACCTCTCACGTGTCATGCGCTCGATGGTGGAGAAACACAGTGCAGTGAATTCTTCTTCTACCTCAAAGACGCTGCCGGAGCCACATACACCATGGTGCTCACCGATGCGAAAATGCCAACGTTCACGCTTCAGCCTCATGCAACCGTCACAGGCAGCCTTGGCTTTGAGATACCCACAGGCTCAAGCGGCTACACCATGGTATTCAAGGATCTCGGATACGGCACAGATATTACGACGGCTGCTACCGGCTTCTAGGTTTTCGTTTTCGACTATTTCGAAACGGGAGCGATGGCTGGTTCTTGGGCTTTGCTGATTCTTTCTCGATCTTTCGCAATAGCTGTATACAGATACCCAAGAGTTTCTGCACGTACCTCAGATTTCCAACGTCCACAGACTTCATTCCTCAAGGGATGACACGTAGGCCTATATATGCGGAGTTGGTAACTTAAAAACGAGTGTTGAGACTCAGCGGAAACCAACCCTCCCCATCGTCCCATCTGTTTGGAGTGAGGTCTATAACTAAGAATTGAGGAGCCTCTCGGTCGAATTGAATAGCATGATGGGCAAGGAGTGTAAACGCATCCACAAGATCGTCATGTCGCTCAACTCCGAAGCCGACAATCTGACGTATGAGAGCTTCCGCGCCATGCCGAGGGAACTTTATCTTGCCACTTTGAATCATGGCGGAGATGGATATAAGACGCGAGCGCTTATCGGTGCTGATTTTGACGCCTTCGACATTCAGAGAATCATGCGCAAGCTGATCGATTACCGCCTTTTGATAGCCGACCTCCTCGACCAAAATATGCGATGAGTACATTTTCTTGTTCGCAGCATTAATCTCTTTGAGTTGTTTGATTGTCTCCGGAAAGTTCATGCGCCGGTTCACCATGTTGGGAAGAATATACACGCAGAAATTCTCGTCGTGGCTAATGAGTCCGCTCACTATGGCGGTATAGTCCGCAGTTTCTTTTTGAGAAATTGCCAGATCAACTCCCGTAAAGATGCCATGGTAGGTATCGCGCCGAGTGGGCAGGGCATCATAGTAATGGATCCATTCTTTCTGAATGACCTGATCCTCATCAGGAATAATGTTGAGGAGATACTCTCGCTGCCACGCATACTCATTACCGCTTTTCATCCTTTCCTCGGCAACAGCCTCCGGTGTCGGATATTTGCCCGGCCAGGCGATCGCTCCGTCACTGGTGATTAGAGGGAAAATCTTGAAAGTGCCATTGCGCTGTCCTTCGACAATGTCTCTCCGTAGCCGCATGACCAACGAGTCCTCGTGAAGGAGGTTGCCCACCACTACAAACCGAGTACTGCGATCTCCGAGCGGCATCACTTCGCCGCAGAGCCAGTTGTATATCTTCTGACGATTCTCATATGTTTTTACTGACGCCATATCCTCAAGGTCGTCGCAGATAATGAGGTCGGGACGGTGCTGGTTGTGACGGAGGCCGCGGATACTCTGCTCAGTTGAGACGGCCATGATCTTAGCCTTCAGTTGTGGGAACACTAAAGCGGAAGCACCCCATTCACCGTTCTCTTCCTGAAAGGGTCCGAGGTCGTTACGCAACAGCATATTACTCTCCAGCTCCCGCTTGAGGTTAATGAGATGTTGCTTGGCTTGGGTTTGCGTTTGGCAAATAATGAGTACGAATTTCTTCTGTTGAACGCCGAGCATGGCCCAGAGGGAATATGAAAAGGTAACGAGGGTTGACTTACCGGATCCACGAAATGCCACAATGACCGCGAGTTTGTTGCTTTGATCCTCGGTGATACGAAAGATGTCCTTCTGAAATTCAGCAATTGGATACGTGACGTAGTGGGAGAAATACACGTAGAAAAACATGAGGTGACTCTCGCGCGTCACCGTACGCCGCACGAGACGATCCTGCGCAATGGCCTCAAACGTCGCAGTGTCCCTGATCGTTTCCATGTTCTTTTAGCTGAATATTTGCTAACTCTAAAGCTTTTTGCACCAACTCTTTTTGTTCGTCGGTCATTTCCTGCACCGTCTCAAGTTTTCCTTCGATCTCCACTCTGGTTTTGTACGAAGGATGGTGGTGTTTGAGCCATGCCATGACCGCGTGCATATTGCGATCCTTGATGGCGGAGATGAGCTGTGATTCCGCGAGGTCGTTTACCAGCAGGCATCCTTCCAGAAGTGCCTCGTCGACTTTCTTGGCAAAGTCAGCATCTTCCTTCTTCCAGCGGTAGAAGGTCCAGCGGCTGATACCGAGCTTCTCGCATGCAATCTGCACGATAGGTGTTTTTCGTAGCTGTTCGAGAAGCGCTTCTTTGGTTTGATCGGTCTTTTTCATATTTGTTTTGCTTTTTTGCCGGTCATGTTTTCCCAGCGTTTGATGATGGTCTGGCAGTACTCGGAATCCAGTTCAATGCCAAAACATCGGCGTTTCGTTTGTTCACATGCCAAGAGAGTGGTGCCGCTCCCGAGGAAGCCGTCAAAGACAACGTCACCGATATTCGTGCTGTTGAGAATAAGGCGACGTACTAGCCCGAGCGGCTTTGTCGTCGGGTGGAGCTTAGACTTGTTCGGACGTGGGTAGAACAACACCGACTTATCTTTAGAGCGTCTAAAGTGGTGCGTACCGAACCACCCATACACGATGAGTTCGTGCTGCGGGGCATAGTCCAAGCGTCCGATAACCGATTGTTGCTTCACCCAGAGGAGAAGTTGTGCCACCTTGAATCCCGCATCGACCATACCATCGCGCAAAGACCACACCATTTTGTCCGCGTTAAAGATGTACACGCTGTTTTTCTTGGCGAGGTGCGGAGCGATGGCTTCCAGCCACGCTCGCGAGAACTGGTGATATTCATCATCAGACTGCAAGTGATCGTTGGCGATGTTCTTGTCTTTTGAGAGCGTGCGGAAGTTGCGTTTTGATTCTGCGACTGCCACGCCGTATGGTGGGTCAGTGCAGATGAGATTCGCTTTCTCGATGCCCATGACCATCCGCACGATCTCGGGATCGGTGGAGTCACCCTGCACTAGGCGATGGTCGCCAAGCTGCCAGCACCTAGTTGAGCTTTTTCGCTTTGTTGCCAGTGAGTTTTTCATAGCGACGTATTACCAAGTCAACGAATATGGGCTCGCGTTCGACCAAGTACGCACTTCTCTTAAGTTGTTCGCATGCAATCAAAAGAGATCCTGAACCGCCGAAGCAATCCAGCACGATGTTGCCAGGCTTCGTGCAACGGCGCAGGGCTTTCTCGTGGAGCATCGGGGGCTTTTCGGTAGGGTGCTGATAGTTTGTGCCGTTGAGGCGTTTAACCATCCAAATGTCGATCATGTCGTAGATGTCCTCCAGTGTGCGGTTGCCCGTGCCGATTTCTTTGTTGAGCACTTCCGAGAGATTGAGTACTTTCTCGCTCAGATACGGTTTGCCAACCGTGCCATATACGCACGGCTCGTACTGCTTGTTGAACGCAACTTGCGGCGTGGGAGTGGAATTATTCTTTACCCACAAACACATGCGCTTGTTAGCGATACCGAGCTCGGCGTAGAGGGTCTGCAAGAGCCAGATGTACTTCTGATCGCAGTATGTGAATACGTGTGCGTCTTTCTCTAAGACTGACAGTGCATTCTCAAGAGCCGATTTCAGAAACTTTTTGTACTCCTTGTCGGGCTTCGCGTCGTCAACTGTACCGCCGTAGTTGCGCTTGCCGCCGATGCCTTTGTTGTAGTCGAGGGAGATGTTGTATGGTGGGTCTTGAAGAATTGAGCTTGCTTTCTTGTCACCCATCAACTTTTTCAGAACTCCGGGGTCAGTGCTGTCGCCACATATGATTCTGTGGTTACCGAGTTGATACAGCTCGCCGGTCTTAGACTTCGGTTTCTTGATTTTCTCGAGTTCTTTTTCGACATCGAACTCGTCATCCTCAACTTCAAGGTCGTCAAAAATATGCACCATGTCGATGTCGTCGAAGCCGGAGGAGAGGAGCGTCTCAATATCGAAATTGTCCGCAAGCGCCTGCCAGTCCCAATCACCATGGATGCGGTTACTCCCAAGGAGGTACTGGTCGTACTCTTTTTGGGTAAGTTTGCGATTTGGGACGCGTACAGGAATGAGATCATTTTCGCGGGTAAGGAGTTTGAGAACCATGAGCCGCTGATGTCCCGCGATGACTTTGTTGTCTGTATCGACGACCGGTAGCTCGACGAGGTCAAATTTCTTAAGCGAACGCTTTAAGTCCTCAATCTGCTTCGGGGACATCTTGCGCGGATTTTTAATATTTGGCACAAGGTCGCTAACTCTGCGTTCGTCGGTGTGCCATCGCAATTTTGTAGCCATGTAATAACAATGGCGCAAGCGGCACCATATTTACATGGAACGCATCTGGAATGGCATCAGCAAAAAATCCCGTAGCTTCGGGACGATAGAGCCACTTTTCCACTCCGGATGTGGGAAGTATCAATTTTTGATCACTATGTTGTACAGCGGGTTGAGACGATACCCAGAAGCACGTTTGCTCCCAATTACTTTTTCTTTTACAGGAAGCTGAAGTTTTGCTCTCAGTACGTTGTTTATAGCTGCAATCGTTTTTGCCACAGATTCAGTGCTCTTTGAGCCAGTGCGTTGTTTCAAATCTTTTGTTTGCACATAACCGTCGTTCTCGTGAAGCATAACAAGTATTTCTTTTTTGAAGCCGTCGCTTTCAAAATCATGCTCGAACGTACTACCGTCGACCGTGCGCGTGATATGTCCGCTTCGGGATAGATTGAGAACGATCACGGGCACGTCATTCTGATACTCAAGGATTTTGGCGTTCAGGATTTTGAGCATGTCTGCCCATCTTGCACCTTTGTCGTTTTTCTTAAGATAGGTCGAGTGCGTGCTGAAAGGGGTGTCCTTAAGCCATTCGCCAACAAGCATCATGGCGTAGACAATCTTTGAGCGCCCGTACTGCTCAATGGCGGGGAGGGGTTGCAGCTGGAGGAGACCGTCCAGATCATGTCTTGCCATTTCCACTTCAACAGAGGCACAAATGCCCTTAATTTCAGGAAGGTATTCAGCGATGGTGTGTCTGGAGAATTGGCTCATATATGACGATTTTAGCAAGATATGCCTTTGTTTGCTGCTCACCGTCCAAAGTGAGAAAATGTACCTGCATGAACCCCAAAGACATCTATATCCAGCCCATTACGAAAGTGCATACCACCTTCGCCGAAGCGAAGGAGTTTTTTGATAAATTCGGTGGCCTGGCTATCTTCGAAGATGAGGAAATAACCGCCATCGACGGGCTCGCCCAAGGTAACCGCAGCCTAATTGTTGGGGAGCCAGGAATCGGCAAAACCCTTCTTCTGCAAAAAATCCATAAGCATTTGGAAGCTCAAGGCACGACCACTGTTCTCGTTAGCTTACGAGACAATGATGCCCTGCAGCAAATAGATAGCGCTCTTGGCGCAGAGCAAAAGCCGCAAGCCCTGTTACTCGACGCGCTCGATGAGGTAAAGTCGAGCACGTTCCCTGCGGTGTTACAAAAAATCGAGGAGATTTCAAAAGCGCATCCTGAACTTCAGCTTTTCATTTCGGGACGCTGGGTCTTCGTCAGCCGCTACGCGAATTCTTTTCCTGAATTTCGGTTCATAAGTATCTCACCTTTTACGCGCTCGCAGATACGCGAGTACCTTATTTCTGCCGGACGAGCGGAACGCGATGTCGACACACTTCTCAACCGAATGATGTCGTTCAGCCACCGCATGCTCGTGATTCAGATTCCGCGATATCTCTTTTATCTCGATGACTACTTGAAAGTGAAGGGTTTGGATGCTGCGGCAAAGGTCTCCCGCAATGAGCTGTTCGAGCACTTCATCTACAAGAAGCTCGAACTCGAGGAGAAAAAGCTGAATGAGGACAAGCGAGCCATCACCAAGCGCGTGCTTGAGAAGCTCGCGCTTGGAATGGAGATCTACCAAACGAATGTCATTACGCAAGATGAGCTTATGACGTTTTTCGATGATCTGAAATCCGATCTAAAAACCGCCGCACTCTCGAGCATTGGCATAGATGTTTTCTATGAGTATTCCTTGCTCAAAGTGAGTCATGAAAATCTCGACAAGATTGAGTTTGAGAACACAGAATTTCAAGAATACCTCGCAGCGAAAGAAATTACGCGCTTCGCAGACCCGAATCGCGCCGCGTTTGCATTCGCCGTTGATCCGAATGTAAAAGAAATCTATCCCACATGGTTTAACGCGCTTACGTTCCTCGTGGACATGCAGCCCAATCTGCTTGAGCAGTTTGTCGAGTTTTCAGGGTTGCGCGGTAACAAGTTCAAGGTACTCGATGAAAATTTCTTTCACTTCCTCAGTCGTGTTGATCCGCGCAATGTTCCTGCTGCATTCCGCATAGCCCTCTTTAAGGATGTCATTGAATACCACCGACGCACGCGACAATGGATATCTGGTCAGATTACGCAGGCTCTCCCGGATTTTTACGACCCTTCGCTAGAGTCTCAACTCAAAGTTTGGGTAACAGAGGCTGAGTCGCAGAAAGATGCGTTTCGATATGTGCCGCTCGGCAACATTTGCTACGTGGTCGCGTACTTGCTCCGCAATAAAATATCGGTTGATAAACCATACTGGCGCGAAAAGCTCATCGCGTATGCGCAAGATAAGGATGAAAACGGCGTGCTCCAACGCCACGCGCTGGAGGCGCTGGAAGATTTAGGCGACCCTTCTGTCATTGATGTGCTCACCCAGACGCAGGGCGATGAATTGGTATCGCAGGCATTCCTCTCGGCATGTATTGCGCTCGATCCTGATCATCCGAAAACGCTCCAGCACGTATTCGAAGCAGTAGCGCGGGACGATTTCCACGGACGCTATGGCTTGTTTGAATTCAAAAAGCGCGAGTCGGTGGTGGCTTTCTTGAGGCGCTTTATTGATGATGAAAACTTCCGACGCGAGTTCCTCGACGACACGAGGATCTTCCGAGATAAAGATCATGTGATTGTTGATCGTATCAAGGCGGTTGCTGATAACGAGATTCGTGAACTATCTAAAGGAGTTCTCGTGAAATCGGTGCACCACAGTGTTGCGTATAACACCGAGCAATCGGTCTTTCTCCAAGGGCTCTGGGATTTTCTGAGCGAAGGTGATCCTAGCTTTGTCATGGATATGGTGCGTCGCATTAAGGAAAGCGAGGACGGAAAAACCGGTCTCTACTTCGCGCACAGTTTCTTTGCCCGTACGATCAAACTGGAAGACGTGCAACCCTTCGTGCAGGCACTTCTCAATACGGGAGAGAAGTACTCAGCGTTTACCGTAATGACGCGTATCAAGTTCTCGAGGAGGAAGAACGCGAATGAACTCTATGAGGCTTGCCGATCGCTCCTTGCGGATGATTACCAAAAATGGGAGGAGGGACAGGCAAAAGCCGCGGCGAATCCACAAGACGATCGAGGTCAGGGCTTACTTCAGGAGTTTAGAGTTTTGCTTGAGCCTGAAGAAGGCAAATACAGCACCAATGTCTTTGATTTCTACACGGACCACGCAGATATGCTCGATCCGCTACTCTCGAATGATGACAAAAAGCGGATATTTGAGTTGCTGTCGGGCACGGTCTTCAAATTCATGGATCCTGGGAAGTTTGATCTTACAATAACGGCACAACATGACGGATCAAAAACATACACGACTGCATCCGCGATCTATATTTTCAGAGATGCACTTGTTGCCGCAAAACGGCTTGGGTTCGATACATCACCGTATCGTCAGCAAATCATTAACCTCATTCCGTTCGCGTATAACGAGGATTTACGCACCATCTTCGACCTCGTGAAGGACATCAAGCCAGAGGAGATGACGAGAGTATTCGAGGTGTACACGAACAAGAGTTCGGATCTCTGGCGTCATATGCCGCAGAGTTTTGTGGAAGCTGCCAAGCAATACCACATCACGGCAGCCGCTCCCATACTCAAGGGTCTCATTATGGAAGAGCAGATTGAAAAGTATGTGCGCGAAGAAGCATTGCCTGTATTTGATTCGCTGGCTCCAGATGCTTCTTTTTTGAAGGAGGTGTTTGAGAAGTATAAAGACAGCAAGGATGCAGGTGACCAAAAGCTCGCGCATATCGCAAGCGGATTACTCATTACGTCGCATGCCGATGCTGATGCGATACGGTGGCGTCTCAAGCAAATTGTTGAACGAGCCGGTCCATTCACTCAGGTCTATGGCGCACGCGTTCATAGCGTCGGAGATTTTGAGGACGAGATTTCGCACAGCAAGACGTTTGCCAAGCCCTTGATGGAACTCAAATATTCGGGATTCGAGCAAGACTATCTCGATATGTTGAATGAGGCCTTTAAGATATGGGCCCGCGGTCCACAATTCCATGCATACGGTCAATACATGTGGGAGGTCGTCTACGCCTACTTCGATAACCTTAAAGAGGGCCGATCGTATGATTCACTCCAACAATTGGAGACTGCAGTTGCGAATGTGTCCGAACAAGATGGCGTGAATTGGTTCGCGGGACGACTCGCGCATCTAAGAAAGTCGTATCTTGGTTACTTGGGCAAACCGCAGACTATTGCCGAAGCCATCACAAAGTACAACGATGCTCGTGAATTTAGTGACAAGAAAGTCCGCAACTCCGAAGATTTGTTCCGACAGGTTCAGGATGCGCTGGAGACTGACCTTCGTCGCTGGATCGAAGGAGAGGGTGCATACGATATTCTTCTCAGGAAAAAGTCTCCGGGCGAACGTCGTGATGACGAAAAGCTGGTTCAAAAGACTCTCAAGATGCAAATTGAAAACATTCTCCTCAAACGTGGTTTTCAGGTTGAGATCACCCGCGAAGCACAGCTCCTTAATGAGAAGCGCACAGACCTGCTCGTGAGATATGGCTTTACGGGTCCGATCGTCATTGAAGTTAAGCTAACCTCCAATAGTGACATTCAAAGTCCTCGGGTCGAGACGATTGAGAAGTCCGACTCGTACGTAACGATGCGCGATGCGTACATGCAAGGGTACGGTGCCTCGCATGGCATTTTCCTCGTAGTTAAGAACACGGACGCTAAAAATCTCTCGACGATTCAAGAGGCGTTTCAGAAAATCAATAAGGTCTCGGTCATGTCCTTCGATTGCTATAACAGCCCAACAGCGCCAAAGCGCAAGACTGTCAAAAATACTGCAAAAAGACCAAAAAAGAAGACTTCGTCGCACGCTGTCCGTCGACGCTCCGGAGTGCGAGGCAAAAAGTGACACGCCAAAGAAGTGCAAATGGTGTCACTTTTGTCACATTTCAAAGTCTTAGCCCGACCCGCGTGCCTCAAAACGTGAGGTGGAAAAATTGCTCAAAAACCCTTACAGTGATTGACACTGGTGGGCACTTAACCCACCTGCACCGCCAGATTGGCAACTTTGAACCCAAGTAAACCAGGGGTTTAGTGAACAAGAAGACAATGGAATTATCAGGGTTGCAGCAAGTCCATCATAATTTCCATTGAAACGCGCATTTCCACAGGTTTCTTGCGTGAAGTGTGATATTCTTCGGATTATCATCTATGAAAAAGATACTGAAAACGACCCTCCTCCTTTCCGCCGCCTTTATTTTGGGCGCACTAATCCTCTGGATTCCATATTTGTACGCATCGATGATTCATTAAAAGCGCCACCTGCTTTGTTGCAGTCTCCAGTCCTCGCTCGTCGTATTATTCATACGACTCGCTTCGGGCTTCGCCTGCGCCGCGCATCTGGCGTTTTTAATTGAATCATTTCAAAATACTAGGCATACTGCGATATGCGTTACCTTGGAATCGACTACGGCACCAAACGAATCGGCATCGCTATCTCAGATGAAGATGGCTCTATTGCGTTTCCCGAAGCAATTATCGACACCAACAAAGAGTCGCTCGGAATAATCGGCAAGCTGGTAATTGAGAAGAAGGCTGAAAAAATCATTCTTGGCGAGTCGCGGGATTTTAAGGGGAACGAAAATCCAGTAATGAAAGAGATAGCCGCATTCAAGAAAGCACTTGAAGAACTTCTGGATGTTCCGGTTATTCTCTGGAGTGAGATACTTTCGAGCGCGCATGCGCGTCGAGAGGGGAGTGAGAAGGGTGCGCTTGTCGATGCATCAGCCGCCGCTTTAATTCTCCAAAATTACTTGGACAGTTTGCGGAAAGACACAGAATAATTTTCAATACATCAATATGAAAGAGAGAATCAATGTCGATGACTGGTCAAAAATGGATATCGCGATCGGCGAGATCAAAACCGTGGAAGTTGTCGAAGGAGCCGACAAGCTGCTTCTTCTCACGGTTGATTTTGGAGAAGAGGAAGTACGACAGATTGTATCCGGAATCCGCACATACTTTGAAGACATTCAAACACTCGTCGGAAAGAAGTGTCCGTTTCTCGTAAATTTGGAGCCGAGAGTGATTCGTGGACTTGAATCGAACGGCATGATTCTTGCCGCGTCGACTGCGGACGGAGTTTTTTCTCTTCTTGAAGCAGGTAATTCCGAGATTCCACCCGGCACACGAGTCAAATAAACAGTTTTCCAGAGAGAAGCGAAGTACATGCGTGATATAATAGTCACGCATTTGCTCACATGAGACAGACGCAAACACACAGTTCCTTCCTCCCAGGAATCCTCGCGGTATTTCCACCGCCGAGCATTCTTAGTATGAACGGGATCGGCATCGATATTTCGGAAGAAAGCATCAAATATATCGGGCTGACGGAAGGAAAAGGCGGCACCACTATTTCTCACTTCGGAAAAATCGCAATTCCGGCAGGAATCATCACCGAAAGTACTATCAAAGAAGGCGACAAGCTCAGCGCCATTCTAAAAAAGTTTCGTCGCGATCTTGGATTTGAGTTCGCGCATATTTCGCTTCCTGAAGAACACGCATACGTATTTCAAACGGACGTTCCTGAAGGATCAACGCCTGCACAAATTCAAACCATCATCGAGTTTCAAATGAAAGAGAACGTGCCGATCTCTCCGTCGGATGCGGTTTTTGATTATGAAATGCCTAAAGTCTTGCCGGCTCCTCCAGGAATGAAAAAAGTAAGTGTTGCGGTATATCCGAGCAAGGTAGTCGCGGATTATCTAAACGTACTTCAAAGTGCCGGTATAAAACCGCTTTCGCTTGAAATCGAAGGTGAAGCAAGTGCTCGCGCACTCACTCCGATAGACGGCACCGAAACCGTCATCATTGTTGATATTGGAAAAACAAAAGCAGGCATTTCGATTGTCGGGGGTGGATCAGTTCTCTTCACTGCAACCTTGGATATTGGTGGCGACGATCTCACGAAAGCAATTCAAAAAGATTCAGGGCTATCATTTGAAGAAGCAGAGCAACTGAAACAGGAGCGGGGATTTTTGAAAGGGAAGCAGAGTGTCTCCGGCGCGCTACTCTCCGCAATGTCGGTGCTTCGCGATGAAATACTTCGCCACTCGGAATATTGGAAACAACATCCGATGCATACCGATGCAGACAAAACAAAAAAAGGTGCGTCGATCGACTACATAACACTCTGCGGCGGTAACGCAAACATTGTGGGTATCGCTGAATATATGAGCGCGTCTCTTAAAATGCCAGTCGGTCGGGGAAACGTATGGACGAATGTTACGTTTGCGTCCGATTACGTACCGCCGATTTCAGAAAAAGAATCACTGCAATATGCAACTGCACTCGGACTTGCGCTCCGCTCACTGCAATCCGGAAGAGAATAATCTATGATCAACCTACTTCCTCCGTCATCACAAAAGCGACTCACGAGAGAATATCTCGCACGCCTGCTTCTCGTATCCGAAGTGGCACTGATCGGCATTGTCATCATTAGTATTGTCGCGGCACTGCCTTCGTATATTTCGGCGAGTGCGCGTCGAAGTGTGCTTGAAAAACAAAAAGCAATTGCGGAAGGATCAGCGGCGCGTGCAACGGAAGGGAATGTTGCGGAATCACTGAAAAAGATTCAAGCACTTCTTGATCGCGCCGTAGAATACGCAAATCCGGTAACGCCAACCGATCACATCGAAGCGCTTCTTCGTGCGAGAACTTCAGGCATCACTTTTTCTCTCATCAACTATCAAGCGACATCACCAAAACAGATTACGATTTCGGTGAACGGTATTGCGGAGACAAGAAACAATCTGGTTGCATTTATTTCTGGTCTTCGAAGCATTCCAACTTTTTCAAAAGTTGATCTTCCGGTTTCTGATCTTGCTGATGCCGACCATATCCCATTTACCCTGGGATTAACGGTCGCGCCAGACACCTCGAAAAAACCATGAACAAGATAGGTAAGACATTACAGAGTGCACTGGTCGCAGGAGCGATACTACTCGTCGCTATCGGCGCGTATGTACTGCTCTCTATGCAGATTCAAAAAGAATCAACTCGGGCTGATGCGCTTGCCGCTGATCTCGCCGTCTCCGCAGCGTCTGATCAGAATGCAAAAAATGCAGAATCACTTCTTGTTGAACTTTCCGGAGAGCGAGCGACACTTGAAGGCGCATTTCTCGATGATGATAAATTGGTTGGGTTTTTGGAGCAGATTGAAGGACTCGGTACGACCACCGGATCAAAAGTACGCGTACTCTCTGTCGATAGTTCGACTGACAAGCAATCGTATCGCTTTAGTATTTCTGCTGAAGGATCGTGGCAAGGTACGTATCGGGTGTTGAATTACATCGAACACTCTCCCGTGCCGCTCATCGTGACTTCGGTACGACTTGATCGACAGGGAGGTGATCAATCACACTGGCAAGAGTTGATTGATTTTACTGCGCCGCATTTGCCACAATAACTATGAAACTTAATTTCTCCATCGACAAAGCATCGCTTCAAAAACTTCTGAAAAGAGGGAATAAAACCGATCGTGCATTGTGGCATCCAGTTCGTGATTGGCTGATTGTGCTTGGAAGTATAGTCGTCTTAATTATCGCGCTTGTCGTGTATCACGTAACACTTTTCCTTGCGACAAATGGTGAGCATAAAATACAATCTTCGATTACTACTCCACCGCCTGCAGTGAATCGGGAAGTATTGAATACGACACTCACCAACATACAAGCAAGAGGCGCTAATTTTGGCGGAGGTAGTTCGACTCCACAAACTCCTTCTGACCCATCGAGATAGCAGGAAATTTTTTTCACTGCATGGTAGATTGCTGAATAAGTTCTGGTTGCATCTGCCGTTGCGGTGGAATTCGTGTAAAGCTCTCCCAGAGCTTTACACTCCCAGGGCTTTTTTGCCCCCGTAGCTCAATGGATAGAGCAGCGCTCTTCTAAGGCGTTGATGTAGGTTCGAATCCTGCCAGGGGCGCAAGCGCGAAGCGCTTTGCCCCGGAGAACAGTCCGGGGGACTGTTCGTCAGGATTCGAAGACCTTGCGAGACTTTTTTGAGTCCGCTAGGACGAAGAAAAAATCCGCAAGGTGTACTGAAGCTGTAAGCTTCGAAACTCCTGCCGACTTACAATTTACAAAATGCTGGGGTGGCGAAATTGGTAGACGCACCTGCCTTAGGAGCAGGCACCGCAAGGCGTGGAGGTTCGAGTCCTCTCCCCAGCACCAACACTTGATGCAATTCAATAATTCCTATATTGTCCACCCAGGACTGTGTCGCACGTCGAGTGCGTAGGATAGGTGGGAGAGAACGAAGCGGCGTTTTGGCGTCCGTGGACTCGCCTTTGCAATACCACCCGCTTGACGATTAGCAACGCTGATCCGAGCCCCGTCCACTGTAATGGTGGACGGGGCGCTTACTTTTCTGTAGACTGAAAATCATTCAATTTTTATGTCGCACGTAGGTTATTGGTGGAGGCGGCCTCGCCGTTTACCCAACGACTTAATCGCGATAAGTATCGAGAATCGAATTTGCGCGCTTAGCTCAGTTGGTAGAGCAACTCGTTTACACCGAGAAGGTCGGGGGTTCAAGTCCCTCAGCGCGCACCAAGCGAACGACAGTGAGCGAAGAGTGTGCGCTAGCAGAGTGCGGGGCACTCTGCGGAGGGACTTGAAAACCTTGCGAGACTTTTTTGAGTCCGCTAGGACGAAGAAAAAATCCGCAAGGTGTACTGATCCTGTAAGGATCAAGTCTTTAAATATCGCGACCAAACCCCGCAACACACAATCTCCATTGCAAATTCCAATTTTTGTGGTAAAATCCCAGGTAGAATTGCTCGCAAATGCGCGGGTAATCGGTTCCACTCAGACTGAGGAGATCTGTAATGAATTTTCCGGTGGTTTTTTTGGTCATCATTGTGGTCCTGGTAATAATAATGCTATGGGCAACCATAGATGGTTGGACATATCCAAAACCAAAGGAAGACCAATCTTCCTAATAATTAGAGCCGTCGGTAATCCCGACGGCTCGATTCTATTTCAGCAATGTATGGGCCGGCATATTCCTTGGTATGCCTCAGCTCCCCATTTTTGAATATATTCCTCAACGCTTGGATACAAAACTATGAAGTGGAGGGTGACAAAAATCCACACTACCATAAACGCCAGACGATAAATTGAATCTCCAAACTGAAGACTTCGTCGTGTGAGAAATATATTTGCAGGATTTGCTTCTGCCGCTGGTAAGGCAAGTAATCTGAATCTTGCGGCTCTCTCGATAAGAAACAGGAAAAACTTTTTATCCCGTCGAAGCATCAGAAGCCATATGGTGCACAAGATTACCCCAGAAATTGTACCAGTGGCTTGTTGCACAGCGGGGCGATTCGCTCCTCCTGCAAACGCAAAGAGAATGGAATTGCCGATTAGAAATGCCGTGAATCTCGCCCAGATCGCCTGACGAACCGAATTAAGCTGGCTGACATGCATCGAAAGCAAGTTCATGAGTGCGACATCGGAATATCGCTCAGGATTGCTCACTTGTGGCGATGTGGCAAAGATATTCCAGTCATTTCCATCGACATGCGGTTCGGTAGACTCACTCACGCCATTCCTCCTTATAGATGATGTACTTGCGCCACAATACACATCGACGATTATTTCCGCAATCACTGCTTCAATGTATAGTGCACTCATCATGTCTCCCACAATCCTCTTCGAAAACACCAACGTCATTATTATCAACAAACCCGCCAGCCTGGTCGTACATCCCGATGGCCGTACTGATGAGCGAACACTTGTTGATTGGATAACTGAGACGCATCCTGAAATGAAAGGAGTCGGCGAACCACTCACACTCCAAAGCGGAGAAGTCATCGATCGTCCGGGCATTGTCCATCGCTTGGATCGCGAAACATCAGGGGTTATGGTGATTGCAAAAAACCAAGACGCATTTCTTTTTCTTAAATCACAATTTCAAAATCGTGAAGCGAAGAAAATCTACAACGCATTCGTATACGGAAACTTCAAAGAAACGGAAGGAGTAATCGATCGACCGATCGGTCGTTCAGCAAGCGATTTCCGCAGATGGTCGGCACAGCGTGGCGCAAAAGGAGAAATGCGCGAAGCGGTTACCGAATACACCGTACTTAAATCAATCAAAGGATTTTCATGTATTGAAGCAAGACCAAAAACAGGACGCACGCATCAGATTCGCGTTCATATGAAAGCGATCAATCATCCGGTCGTGTGCGACAAACTCTATGCAGCCAACATGCCCACTGCATTCGGCTTTGAACGACTCGCGCTTCATGCGCGTTCTCTCACACTTACTCTCCCCGACGGAGAAGTGAGAACATTCGAAGCACCACTTCCAGAAGATTTTCAAAACGCGCTCACCCAATTTAACGAATTGCATGAAGCGTAGTGAATGGTATTGTGAGGTTCGAACTCATGCGGAGGAATTCCGATGGCGAACGGCGAGATTGGCCCTCATTGTCTCAGATTAGACACGCTTGTTGCTCGAGTTAGTGGCGGTATAGCTCTGACAGAGGAGGTTACATTAATCGCTGATGGGCAGGTTATCGGGACATTGATTCCGCATCCAAAGCCCGAAGCAGCCTCTTTTCCTCTTCTCCAATGGAAACCGGACGAGCCTGATGGTACTGGGTTGTATGGTACGCCACTTACCACAACGTAGGCCTAGATCTTTCGGCATGGATGGAGGTGCACCATAGCGCGTTGCACCTCCTTTTTCTTTGTGGTACAGTCTCACCACTATGAAATCGACCGCAGTCATATCGCCCATCAATACCGAAAAGCGCAAAACCCTCGAAATCAAAGCGGGGGATACTGTTCGCGTGCATCAGAAAATTCAGGAAAAAGGAAAGACTCGTCTCCAGATGTTTGAGGGACTCGTTTTGACCCACAAAGGCGGCAAGCAGGCGGGTGCAACTTTCACTGTCCGCCGCGTGGTTGACGGAGTTGGAGTTGAAAAGACCTTTCCCCTCTATTCTCCAATGATCGACAAGATTGAAGTCGTAAAGCGCTCAAAGGTTCGCCGTGCGAAGCTCTATTACATCCGCGAAAAGGCAGCGAAGGAGATTCGTAAGCAAATGAAGCACGCTCGTGCTCTCGGTAAAATGACTTCAACTGGAAGCGATATTGAAGATAAGGAAGCGATAAAGCGTGCTGCCGAAGAAGAAGCAAAAGCACAGGCTGCTATTCAGGCAGAAAAAGAAGCAGCTGAAGCGGCTGCTGCAGAAGCAAAGACAGCTGCCGAAGCCGCAGCCAAGGCTGCCGCTGAGGAAATGCCACTTGAAGAAGTGAAGGCAGAAGAAGTTGGCGAAGTTTCTGAAGATAAGTAATATAGGAGGACTGCGCAGGTGGCGAAATTGGTAGACGCACTACCTTGAGGTGGTAGCGCTGGCAACGGCGTGCTGGTTCAAATCCAGTCCTGCGCACAAAAACAAAAAATCCCTTTGGGGATTTTTTGTTTTTGTGCGCAGGACTGGATTTGAACGGCCGGAAGAAAAAGGTTTGGGAAACCTTTTTTTGGAAAAACAGTGTCTAAATACTGTTTTTCGGGTCGCGACCAAATCCTTGTGCTTTTCCTCATTTTCTATACTCTGACCGAAGACGCACACTGACAACTTACTCCTAGGAGAGAATCATGAGTACTGTCTTCCGACCGTATTCGGAATCAGAGGCTCTGCGTTCCGACCGGAGTGCAGGCGACCGTAAGAGACATCGTGAGAAACTTCGCAGGTCAATCCGCGAAAATATTGCCGACGTCATTGCCGAACAAGGCATTGTTGGCAAGCAGGGCGATAGGATCATTAAAGTCCCTGTCCGCGGCGTGAGGGAATTCCGATTCGTCTTTGGCGATAACGCTGGGGGCGTTGGTACGGGTGACGGCAACACCAAACCCGGCCAAGTTGTAGGCAATGCGAAAGGTAAGGGTGATAAAGGTCAAGGTCCTGCTGGAAATGATCCCGGTGTTGATTATTACGAAACCGAGATCACCCTCGATGATCTCATCGATATCATGTTCGAGGATCTGGAGCTTCCCGATCTCGAACGGAAAATCTTGAAGCAGGCGGTTGCTGAAACCCTCGCAAGAGTAAAAGGCAGAGCCAGACGAGGTACCCCGGCTCGCTTGCGGCGCATGGATACGGTGAGAGCTCATGTTCGAGAAACGGTGGCCGCAGGAAAAATGGATGAACAGAGGGAGTGGAAAAAGGGTGGATGTAAGGGTGAGAGTCCCTCCCCGTTCCGTGAGAGACATAAAGTCTTCAAACGCCTCATCCTCGACGAAAAGGAAGAGTCGAACGCGGTCGTCATCTGCATGATGGACACGTCGGGCTCGATGGATCGGCTGAAAAAGTATCTCGCCCGCGCTTTCTTTTTCCTGCTATATCGGTTCCTTCGCACTAAGTACAACAAAATAGAGCTCGTATTTATCGCGCATCACACGCAAGCGAAGGAAGTGAATGAGGATGAATTCTTCCACAAGGGTGAGTCAGGCGGTACACTAATTTCCTCGGCATACAAAAAAGCGCTGGAGATTATCGAGAACCGCTACCATCCCGATCACTGGAACGTGTATGCCTTCCATTGTTCAGACGGCGACAATTTTGAGTCGGACAACGACGAGGCAATGAAGCTTGCCCGAGAACTCTGTGCAATCTGCAATCTCTTCGGCTATGGCGAAATAAAGCCGATGGGCTCTCATTACTACGAGAGTTCGATGCTTGAGCGATTCCGCAAGCTCGACGAAAAAAACTTCCAAGCAGTTTTAATCGAACGCCGAGAAGATATTTGGCCTTCATTCAAAGCATTTCTCTCACGTGATCCTGCAACTGCGGGAACGTAGCATGAGAGGGTATACGCGCTGCAGTTTCAAAGAAACTGCAGCGCGTCTTCTTTTTTATCAGTAGTTCTGCTATAACTGTCGCTACATGGCGACTATGGTGTAACGGTCAACACTGGAGCTTGTGGAGCTCTCAATCCGGGTTCGATTCCCGGTAGTCGCCCCAAAAAGAAAAATCGGCGCAAGCCGTTTTTTCTTTTGGCGACTAAGCAAAGCGCCTGCGCGCCTTATGTCCGGGAATCGAAGCCGCAGCCGGTACACAAGCGAGCGCAGCGAGACTTGTCGGCGAGGCGAGGTCGCGAGATTTTTCCGCTAGGAAAAATACTGGTGACCGATTCCCAGTACCTGTCTCCACTTCTTTCTCTGCATTACAATAGGCAAGTGGACTACCGAACTTTCTACTCCTCAATAAAAAAACCATTTTTCGCTCCACCTCCATGGTTCTTTGGTCTTGCGTGGAGCATTATTTATCCGCTGATTGGAATTGCCTTTCTTCGGCTCGGCTATTTGGTGTGGGTAGGCTTCGCACCGCTTTCGCTCTTTCTCGTATTTGTTCTCAATTTGATCGCGAATGTTGTCTATACTCCTATCCAGCTTCGCGTGAGCCCATTTATCGGAGCAACCCTCGACATATATGTCGTGTTACTGACGGTTCTATATATTGAATGGTTCGTGTGGGGAACATATCCGCTTATTTTCATACTCCTCCTTCCGTACTTACTCTGGGGCGCGTTTGCAACCGTACTTCAAACAAGTATTTTGTATCTGAATACGAAATAATATGTCTTTCTTTTGAAAGGATACGTACCTGTTTTTGCTATACTATATTTTATGAACGACCAAGAACTCCAAAAAAAGTTTGATGAGCTTTCTGAAAAGCTCGACAAGGTATATGTATCGTCTGAGCGAATGCGAAAGTATTTTTTGTGGATGCTGATTGGAAGCGCAGCGTTATTTATTCTGCCGCTACTCGGTTTGCTTTTTGCGATACCATCATTTATCTCCACGTACGGCGCGATAGGGAATATATAAGCTACCAAAAAAACAAAAAACGGCGACTGCCGTTTTTTGTTTGGGAGTGCATCTCTTTATTTGATATTTGTCGCGAAGAGTTTGTACATCCACATACCGATTACCATTCCTGCAATCGGGCCGAGAAGATACATTAAGTTGAATGCATTGACTGCGAGCGCAACTGCAGGATTTAGAATTCCAAGGGACCCCGCAAAAAACGCGAGTGAGATACCAAGAAGGAGGGAACCCCCAATAACGAGTCCTTTCATTTCATCCGATACTTTGCCGTATACAACTGACGCGATACCAAATCCAAATAAGATTGCGCCAAGTCCTTCTGCGAGCGCCGCTTCAATCCGTCCAGGTCCACCATGGAAGTATGCGAGGCTTGGAATAAAATATTGTGCGAGAAAAAATGCTGCCGCGGCACCGAGGAATTGCGCAATGATATACATTAAAGCTTCCCGTGCTTCCATCTTTCCGATCGACCAAAGTCCAATCGTTACTGCTGGATTGATATGTGTACCGGAAACATGCCCTACGGTATACACAAAAAGTGCGAGCGTCATTGCCGCAAGCACCGGCGTTGAAACTGGAAACATGCCAGCAAGCGAGAGCGCAACAATGAGTGAGAGCGTAAAAGTACCAAACGCTTCGACGTAATATACCTTCATATTCGACATTAATGAGTAATTTCTTCCCTAAAACGATAGCATGATGAGGAAAAGTCATCACTTCCTCTTTCCACAGACTGCTATACTAAAGTCCTGATGCGGGGAGTTCCTCGAAAGAAAGAGGCGTGGAGGCGTGTGAAGCGCGATTTTCTCTTTTTGATACTTGGACTTTTGGTGGGGGACTGGATTATTACGAGTGGCGTCATCCACGACCTTCTTGCGCATTTTGCCAACGCACCGATATTCGCAAGTTTCATTGCAGGAGTATTTTTCACTTCGATTTTCACGACTGCACCTGCAATTGCGGCACTCTATGAAATTTCCCAACAAGCACCGCTTTGGCAAGTAGCAATTATTGGCGGGCTCGGTTCGGTCATAGGCGATCTTTTCTTGTTTCACTTCATTCATACCGATGTCACCAAAGACGTGGCGTTTCTCTTTGAAAAGAAAAAATACAAGCGTCTTTTCCATCTCTTTCATACCGAACTCTTTGAATGGGCGCTTCCACTTTTTGGCGCGCTCATTATCGCTTCTCCCTTACCGGATGAACTCGGTCTCACGATGCTTGGTTTTTCGGGAATCAAAACATATCAATTTATTTTGATGTCGTATTTTTTCAACGTCATTGGAATACTCGCAATCGGCACTCTTGCTGCCGTGCTATAGCTAAAATATGTAAAATGTTGTATGGTGCATCTACGCCGCTCGCGCGTTTTTTGTTTACATTATGGAAATCCGAAACATTGCAATCATCGCCCATGTGGACCATGGCAAGACAACTCTGACTGACGCAATCCTGCGTCAGACTGGTGCCGTGTCTGAAGGCGTGTCGATGGACTCGAATGCACTCGAAAAAGAGCGCGGCATTACTATCTATGCAAAAAATGCGTCAGTTGAATACAAAGGAACAAAGATAAATATTGTCGACACGCCTGGACACGCAGACTTCGGATCGGAAGTTGAGCGCGTGCTTCGCTCAATTGACGATGTGATTTTGGTGGTGGACGCACAAGAAGGTCCAATGCCTCAGACACGCTTTGTTCTCAAAAAGTCACTCGAACTCGGCTTTCATCCAATTGTTGTCATCAACAAGATCGATAAACCAGCAGCTGATCCTGATCGCGTGGAAGAAGAAGTATTGGAACTGTTTCTCGATCTTGGTGCGAATGATGCACAGAGCGATTTCCCCGTAATCTACGCAATCGGTCGTGACGGTGTTGCAAAGAAAAATTTGACTGATGAATCAAAAGATCTCACACCGCTTCTCGATCTTATTCTTGAAAAAGTACCCGATGCGGGAGCAGGGAAGGAAACACTTTCGCTTCGCGCGCAGCCGTTTAATCTTGCATACGACAATTTTCTCGGACGCATGGCAGTGTGTCGCATTTACGAAGGTACGATCAAAATGGGTGAAGTCGTGAATGTGAAAGGAATGCAAGGAAATAATTTTTCTGGCAGGATCACCAAGCTGTTTACTTTCAAAGGACTTTCACGTGTTGAAACAAACGAAGCATCGGCAGGTGACATCATCATGCTTGCTGGTCTTCCAGAAATTTTTATTGGCGACACTATTGGCTCTGGAACAGAATTCGAAGCACTTCCCGCAATCACGGTGGATGAGCCAACCATCGTTCTCAATTTCCTCGTTAACAATTCTCCGTTCGCTGGGAAAGACGGTAAGTTTGTCACCATTCGCCAAATTCGCGATCGACTTGAGCGCGAACTCGAAGTGAACGTCGGACTTAAAGTCGACTTTTCGCAAAACGATGTATTTAAAGTGTACGGTCGCGGCGAACTCCACATTTCAATTTTGCTTGAAACAATGCGACGTGAAGGATATGAACTCCAAGTATCCGAGCCACAGGTTATCATCAAAGAAATTGATGGCGTTAAATCAGAGCCGTTTGAAGAAATTACCATTGACGTACCAAGTGAATCGCAGGGAGTGGTGATCGAAAAACTCGGAAAGCGTGCGGCAATCATGAACAACATGAAAACGCATGGAAATACTGTTCGAATGGTGTTTGAAGGACCGACGCGCGGCATTCTCGGCTACCGGAACCAGTTTGTGATTGATACGAAAGGTGAAGGAATCTTTGCAAGTCGCGTCATTGGATTCCGTCCATATGTTGGAAATATTGAGAAGCGAGACGTTGGCTCAATGACATCGATGGCGACAGGAACCGCGGTCGCATTCTCACTCTGGAATCTTCAAGATCGTGGAATGCTCTACATCATTCCGCAAACTGAAGTGTACGAAGGAATGGTTATCGGTAATTCATCGAAAGGAGAAGAGATGACCGTTAATCCAACTAAAGGAAAACAACTCACGAACGTTCGCTCAAGTGGTGCGGACGAAGCCATTGATTTGGTTCCTGCATGGCAACTTACTATTGAGCGCGCACTTGAAATCATGCATGGTGACGAATACCTCGAAGTCACTCCAAAAAACGTGCGTCTACGTAAACAAGTTCTCACTGAACAAGGACGAGCAAAGGCAAAGCGAGGAGGGGAGTAACCTATCTTGGTTGCAGTTCCATTCTGAATATAGGAAAATATTCAGACAAACTTTCCTCATGTCCGAAAATATTTTTACATCGGAGAACGACGACGTTCCGTTATTCGCGGCAACTTTTTATCATGACCACGAAACAGATACAAACGAATACGCTCCCCGTGCCGTACTACAAACAGCCGGCGGAATATTATTGCGGGCCAACAGCGCTTCAGATGGTTTTGGCCTATTTCGGCGTGCGGAAGTCCGCTGAAGATCTTGCCAAGTTGGCTGATACGAACGAAGCAATTGGCACCTGGCATCGCAACATGATGAACGCAGCGAGAGCGTCTGGCTTTTGGGTGTATGCGGACAAGAATGCGACGATCGATGAACTTCGATCATTTCTAAAGAAAGGCTATCCTGCGATTGTGCATCTCTTCATGCCTGATTGGCCGCAAGGGAAGTGGGGAGCGTGGGATCAATTCCACTATGTAGTGGTGACCGGACTCACGCGCTTTCATGTGATCATCAATGATCCATGGCTTGGACTCGTCAAAATGCCGCGCAAAGATTTTGTTGCGCGGTGGAGTAGTGAGATTACCGATGAGCAAAATTGGATGCTTATCCTCTCCCCGAAACCATTTGGTATGCCAAATACGTACGCACCATTTGAAACATCGGAAGGAGGGGTATAATTGTCACATGAAGAGATCGCATTTCCTGGCCTACTTCGTGGGCCTTCTGGTTCTGGTAGTTGGCGATATTACCTGGGTTGGCTACCTCATGAGCGCGTTTTACGAGCGCCACCTCTTTGCGATCATGGCGCCGTCGATCAATGTGCTTGGCGCCGTCCTGTTTTATATTTGCTATTCATTCGGGATATTCTTTTTTGCAACGCGTCCTGCATTGAGGGAAAAATCTATACAAAATGCCGCCCGCTATGGCGCACTGCTCGGGTTTGTTGCCTACGGAACGTATGATTTTACCAACCAAACAACGCTACTTGGTTGGACATTTTCAGTAACGATTGTTGATATACTATGGGGTATGACGCTCACTGCTGCCGCTGCAACCATAGCAGTAACTGTAGCTCAAAAATAAAACCTACTATGAAAAAACAAGTACGAGGATTTTTCACTGAATTTAAAGCCTTTGCGATTAAAGGAAATGTTGTCGACTTGGCAGTCGGTGTGGTGATCGGCGCAGCGTTCGGTAAGATCGTAAGCTCTTTGGTAACTGACGTCATTACTCCTTTGGTTGGTATATTTGCCGGTGGCGTCAATTTCAAGGAACTCTCGATACCGCTTCGTGGAGTAAAGCTCGATGCATCAGGCGCAATTACGTCGCAGCCTATTATGCTGACCTACGGAAATTTTCTCCAGACTGTTTTTGATTTCACCATCACTGCAATCGCAATCTTCCTCATGGTTAAATTAATTACGCGTCTCCGTCGCAAGGAAGAAGAGAAGCCGACACTCCCTCCCGAAAAATCAGGCGAAGAAAAATTGCTCGAAGAAATCAGAGACTTGCTTAAGAAAAACGCGTAATGATTTATTGAATGCCCTCAATCTTTCCGTACATTATTGTCTTTCTCAGCACGCTTGCCTTATTTGCGGTTCTCGATTTGCTATGGATCGGTGTGGTGATGCGTGATTTTTATCGCCAAGGAGTCGGGCATTTGATGAGTGATCGTACGCACTGGAAGGCGGGTATCGTATTTTATGTACTATATGTTATCGGCCTTATGTTTTTTGCAATCTCGCCTTCGATTATTGCGCACACATTTCTCGGTGCCGCGATTCTCGGGGGTCTGTTCGGATTTTTCACGTACGCGACGTATGATCTCACCAATTTAGCCACGCTCCGCGATTGGCCGCTTCGAGTCGTCATTGTCGATATGGTCTGGGGTACGATCTCCTCACTCACGGTTTCCTTGATGGCGTTCTCTATCGCAAGTCTACTTTTGTGATTGGTTGTAATAGCAGGGGACAAACTTCGTCAGAGAGGGTGTCTGGTATACTTAACCGTATCCAATTAACAATAACTATCTCCTATGAATAGCGAATCGCCGTCGTTTATGCAGACCAGCCGTTTTGGCAAAATGGTGACGCTCGTCCTTATTGCGCTTGCCGCATTTTTGATCGTGCTTACGATTAACGCCCTCAAGCGATACCACTACATTGGATCAGAAACTGGGGAGCATTCGATTACGCTTTCTGGGACGGGCGAAGTATTTGCGGTTCCTGATATCGCTACATTTAGCGCAAGCGTCTCACAAGATAAGCCAACTGCAGCCGAAGCAGAAAAGGCTGCAACGGAAAAAATGAACGCAGTCATTGCATATTTCAAATCAGCCGGCATCGATGAGAAAGATATCAAGACGGTTGGCTACGATGTTTCTCCTCGCTATGAATACGTACAGGGAATTTGTACGGCTTCCGAGTGTCGTCCAGGAAATCAGGTGCTGAAAGGCTTCACCGCATCTCACACCGTGATGGTAAAGGTACGCGATACTGAAAAAGCAGGAGACTTGCTTGCTGGGGCAACGACTAAAGGTGCAACATCAGTTTCAGGACTCCAGTTTACGATTGATGATGATACTAAGCTTCAGGCAGATGCGCGTGAGAAAGCAATCACTGATGCAAAAACAAAAGGAGCGGCGCTTGCAAAACAACTCGGTGTTCGTCTCGGTAAAGTTCTCGCCTTTAGCGAAAACGGCAATCAACCAATGCCATACTATGCGATGGGAATGGGAGGGAAGACCGTGGACTCGGCGGTTGCTTTACAGGCAGCTCCCGAAATCCAGACTGGGCAAAATCAAATTACTTCCTACGTTACTATCACGTACGAGATCTGGTAAAAAACGTACTCAAAGAAAGCAAAACCCCGATTGAAGTCGGGGTTTTGCTTTCTTGACAGGTTCCTAAATCCCCTGTATCTTTACTCGTATCGAACAGCCCCCCGGGGCGGTTTTTTATAACGAGAAAACATATGAATCGACTCATCAATTACCTCAAAGATACGCGCGCAGAATTGGCACACGTTACTTTCCCAACACAGAAACAGGCGATTACCTACACCGCGCTTGTTATCACCATTTCTTTGATCGCCGCACTCTTCCTCGGATTTGCTGACTTCGGATTCTCCCGCATTCTCTCGACATTTATTTTGAATTAAATTATTCATCTTTGTATTGAACTGGTATGTCAAAACAAGAAACAACGGGAGAGAGACGGTGGTACGCGATCCACACCTATGCAGGCTATGAAAAAGCAGTCGAGCGCAATTTGAAACAACGCATCGAATCGCTTGGAATGGAAGATAAAATTTTTGAAGTCGTTGTTCCAACTGAAAAGAAAATCAAGATTAAAGGCGGCAAGCGCGCAGAAGAAGAGGAGAAAGTCTATCCCGGTTACATCTTGGTCAACATGATCGTTACCGATGATTCGTGGTACTTGGTTCGAAACACGCCGCGCGTCACCGGTTTCGTCGGCTCCGGCGTGCATCCGGTCCCTTTGGAAGAAAAGGAGGTGGACATTTTGATGAAGCGCATGTCGTCTGACACGGTGAAGCATCAGATTGAACTCCAGATTGATGATCCAGTTATTGTCGTTGACGGCCCATTCAAGGAACTTGAAGGAAAGGTCGGCGAAATCGACGAAGAGCGCGGCAAAGTCAAGGTCTTGGTGCCGATGTTCGGTCGCGAGACCCCAGTTGAGCTCGACTTCTTGCAGGTTAAGCGAATATAAGGTACGGTAACCGAGCTAGAAAATATGGCAAAGAAAATCACTAAAAAACTCAAACTTATCATTCCTGCGGGGAAGGCAACCCCGGCTCCTCCTATTGGTCCGGCACTTGGACAGGCAGGAATCAACATTGGCGACTTCGTTAATAAATTTAACGAAGCGACACGTCCAAATATGGGCGACCTCACGCCAGTTGAAATCACGGTATACGAAGACCGAACCTACGACTTCATACTCAAGGTTTCTCCTGCATCGACCTTGATCCTCAAAGCACTCGGCAAGGACAAGGGCTCTGGAAAAAACTTGGTTTCAAAGGTTGGAACATTGAACAAGACCCAGCTACGCGAAATCGCAGAGAAGAAGATGCCTGACCTTAACGCAAACGATGTCGATGCTGCAATGAATGTGATCGCAGGTACGGCACGATCGATGGGGGTTGAGGTTAAATAAGAGACTTCAAAATATAAATAAGAAACAGCCGCGGCGCCTTTGGCGCCGCGGCTGTTTCTTGACTCATCTCCAAATGAGACGTAGGCTTTTTTCAGATCTGAACACAAACGAGGAAGGCGGTAATGACGAAGAAGTCTAGAGAGAACCCTTCTAACTTCCAACTCCCAATTTCACTCACAGCAATACCAAGAGATCTCTGGAGGTCGATTCGCAAACCGCTACCCGGCACTCGTGCCAGTGTCAAGGCAGTCATTCGCCACGAAGACTCAATTTTCATGTGCGATAGCGGAAATAGCCCAAAAAGATTTCCGCGACTCACATTTCCCGGAGGTGCTCCGGAAGAAGAAGATGTCTCTCTTGAGGCCGTGCTTCGAAGAGAACTCCGTGAGGAATGCGGTAAGGGTACACTCCAACATCTCGATTTTTCTGAGTCAGTATTATTGCATTCGTGCGTTATTGCATCAACCAGAAGCGATTACTCGTGGACGCATATGTTTCTGGTGTCGGTACAGGCAACTCATGCATTTATACCCAAATGCAATAAAGAAATTCGCAATCCGAGATGGGTTGGGTGTCCAACATCCTTTCATCACGGACTAAGCAGTTCTCATACGCCTCCTGACCGTCGAGCAGCCTTTCTCGCTGCTATCATAAAGCTCGGCATGTGGAGTCTTGATACCGTATCTGCAGCATGAAATCTTGCATCGTGAGTCGCGACACCTGTGTACCGCAGGAGTCGCGCTCTTTTTTTATTCCCGTTCCAGATTTACAAACCGATATTTAAGTCCATCAAATTCATGCTCCTCCTCGAATGTTTTCTTCGTAAATTCTTTTTCATATTCTGGGAAAAAAGAATCCGCTTCTTTTTCTCCGTCGATTAATGTGAGATAGAGCTTGTCCGTGTAGGGAAGTGCTGCTTTATATACTTCACCCCCTCCGCCGATATGAACTTCCACATCGTCGAGCGTTTTTGCATATTCAAGTGCTGATTCGATCGAATGAAACACCGCGACGTCGTCGTATGCCCAGACCGGATCTCTCGTGACGACAATATTCGTGCGTCCCGGAAGCGGTTTGCCAATCATTTTTACAATCGATTCAAAGGTTTTCCGCCCCATGATGATCGGGTGCCCGAGGGTAAGCGCCTTGAATCGCTTCAGATCATCTGGAATATGCCACAAAAGGCCGCCATCTTTTCCGATCGCGTTATTGTTAGCGCCATTTTTGCCGAGTCCAACAGTAATGCAGACTTTTCCATTCCATTTTTCCATACAGGGATTGTAGCATTTTCACGCTATCAAAAAGAAAAAGGCCCGAAGGCCTTCCTAAAAGTGGCGAGGTGTGGGTCAACATGTTGGACCAAGGGTCGCATTCGTTGAACACCCCCATTCACCGGATTCAGTAGGACCTTGGCACCCTACTTTCGATTAGTCCCGTGGGTCGGACACAGGTTTGCCCACCCTCAAGCAGTCCGATTACTGACCTCGCTGTTTTGAATCTAATCACAAGTCTATATATCTGCAACTGGTTTGATTACGCCACGAAACAGAAAGAAGGCAATCCTTTTTTGCGGACACTGCCCCAGGGTATAATTGCCGGAATGCATTCCTACGAAATCGAGATAAAAAGCCTGCTTGACGATCAGTACAAGGCGGAAGAGCTTCGGAAAAGGTTACATCTTCGTGATCCTGAAGTAGCGCCGAAGAAAACATCCCAAAAAAATCACTACTTCGAAGAAGGCGACATTCTTAATCTGCCGGGAGTTTTCAAGAATGTTTTGAACGAAGAGCAGCAGAAAAAACTTGAAAATATCGTTTCATACGCCAAATCGTATTCAATCAGAACCGCAGACCGCGATCACCGAGTGCTCTTCATCATAAAAGCGACAATCGATGATACGACAAGCGAAAATGGTACCGCACGTATTGAGTTTGAAGAGCAAGTCCCGCTCTCGCTCGACGAGTTGGACGCAAAAATTCTTTCCGCCGGATTTCGCTACCAAGCAAAATGGTCGCGCGATCGCGAAGAATACGTGTTCAAGGACGTAACAGTATGTATCGATAAAAATGCAGGCTACGGGTATTTAGCGGAATTCGAGCGAATGATTGACGATCAGTCGAAGGCGGAGCAAACCAAAAAGGATCTTCGTTCCATTATGGACGAAATGGGAGTCGTGGAGCTTCCGCAGGATCGATTGGAACGAATGTTTCAGTTTTATAACAACAATTGGCCAGATTATTACGGGACAGAAAAAGTATTTACCGTTCAATAATAGATAACCAGTCTTCCTATGATTCTTTCTGATGTCGATATTAAAAAAGCAGTTTCCGCCGGCGGAATCGTACTGAAGCCGTTTGATGAAAAACGTTTACAGCCGGCGAGCTATGACATTCTTCTCGGTAATACTTTTTTCGTAAACGATGCGCACTCGTCGACCTTCATTGATCCAGTTAAAAAGATTTTTCCAAAGACAAAAGAAATCAAAATTGGTAACGATGATATTTTCGTCCTGCATCCAGGCGTTTCAATCCTCGGCTACTCGAAAGATTTTTTTGGAAGCGATGAGTATCTGATCGAAGTAAATGGAAAATCATCACTCGCACGAATCGGACTGCTTGTGCACAATTCTGCCGCGCTGATTAACCCCGGACATTTTTTGAATGTCGCACTTGAGCTTTGTAATCTCAATAATGTGCCGATTATTCTCCGTCCAAACATGGCGATTGCGCAGTTAACATTTGCTCGCCTCACGTCTCCGCCACGTCAAAGCTACAAAGACACCGGTCGCTACTCAAAAGATAATTTCAAAAATTTTGTTGCCGCAAAAAAGCGACCAGGAAAGAAAAAATAATATGAACGCGCGCCACCCTGAAGAACAATATCTCGACATCATTCGCGAAATCCTCGATAAAGGGGAAGAGCAGGTTGATGCTGGAGTTGGCGCACACACGTACAGTTTGTTTGGGAGACAAATGCGCTTTGATTTGTCCGAAGGATTTCCGCTTCTCACGACAAAGCGCGTCTACTGGAAGGGAGTAATCGAAGAACTCTATTGGTTTCTTTCAGGGCAGACCAATATCAAATATCTGGTTGACCGAGATGTTCATATTTGGGACGCATATCCATATCGCTACTACAAAGAAAAAATGGAGAAGGGAGAGGTTCCCGAACTTTCGCAGGAAGCATTTATTGAAAAAATAAAAGAAGATGCTGAATTTGCCAAACTCCACGGAGAGCTTCCACAAATTTATGGTGAACTTTGGAGACGGTGGCCAGCATCTGACGGCAGAAAAGTCGACCAGCTTGGATGGATTGTAAATGAACTCAAGAATGATCCGTTTGCGCACAACACGGTACTTTCCGCATGGAATCCTGAGTATCTCTACGGCATGGCGGCTCCTGGAAGAGCGGCGCGCTATCCGATTTGTCACAACATGTTTCAGTTCAATATTAAACACGGCAAAGTATGTCTCCAGCTCTATCAACGCAGCGCGGATATTTTTCTTGGTGTGCCGTTCAACATCGCAAGTTATGCGCTTCTTACTATGGTCGTTGCTAAAATCTTAGGTCGCGAACCGGGAGAGTTTATCCATACCTTTGGCGACGTGCATATATATGGAAACCACAAAGAGCAGGCAATGGAGCAAATTTCACGCACTCCAAAAGCATTTCCGCGAATTTCGTTTACTGAAGATTTCGATTCACTCGACACATTCCGTCCTGAAATGGTGAAGCTTGAAGGGTATGAGCCCCATCCAACAATCAAAGGTGACCTAACGGTAATCGGGGGATATAATAAAAAAATTCACGGATAATCCTATGATCTGACGAGTCAACAACTGAATTACCCGAACACTAGAAATCGATCATGAATCAGAAACAATATTCATTTGTTGGAAAACAAGACAAACAAGTTTTCTCTGCACTGATTGGCGAAGAGAAGCGACAGGCAGACGGGGTAGAACTCATTCCATCTGAAAATTATGTGTCATATGCGGTTCGCGAAGCATTGGGCTCCGCAATGACCAATAAATATTCGGAAGGATATCCGGGCAATCGCTACTATGGCGGACAGGAATTTACTGATGCGGTTGAAACACTCGCAATAGAGCGTGCCAAAAAATTATTTAATGCAAAATTTGCAAACGTTCAGCCACTCTCCGGCGCTCCGGCAAATCTCGCAATGTACGCCGCACTCCTTAATCCCGGAGACACAGTACTCGGCATGGATCTCTCACATGGAGGGCATTTGACGCATGGACATCCGATGACATTCCCTGCGAAGATTTTTCGTTTTGTTACCTACAAGATGAAAAATGTTGATACTGGAGAAATTGACTATGAAGAACTTCGTCGCGTTGCGAAGCGAGAAAAACCAAAAATTATCTTGGCCGGATTTTCTGCGTATCCCCGCGAACTCGATTACAAAAAATTCGTTGCGATTGCCAAGGAAGTTGGTGCGATCACCGTTGCTGACATGGCACACATTGCCGGACTCATTGCAGGGAAAGCCGTCAAAAATCCATTCGACTACGGATTCGACATTATTACGACTACGACCCATAAGACGCTTCGCGGTCCACGAGGTGGAATGATCTTAGTTCGTGAAAATGCGGAGTATGCAAAGAAGATTGATAAGGCAATTTTCCCTGGCCTTCAAGGAGGTCCACATATGAACGTGATTGCCGCAAAAGCAGTGTGTTTTGGTGAAGCGCTCAAACCTTCATTCAAAACGTACGCCAGACAGATTTTGAAGAATGCAAAAGCCATGGAAAAAGTATTCAAGCGAGAAAAAATTAGAATGCTTGCGGGCGGTACCGATAATCATCTCATTCTCGCAGACGTGTATTCTTCACTTGGGGTAACCGGCAAAGATGCGCAAAATGTTCTTGATGAAGTTGGTATTACTCTAAATAAAAATGCAATTGCCGATGATCCGAGAGGTCCTATGGATCCATCCGGCATTCGTTTTGGGACTCCAGCGATCACCACTCGCGGGATGAAAGAAAAAGAGTCTGCCAGGATTGCAGAACTTATAATTGAAACGCTTCGAAATAAAGATAACAAAAAGAAGAAAGCAGAAATTCACAAAGAAATTCAAAAACTCTGCAAGAAATTTCCAATTCCGGAGAAGTTCGTCTAAGTCAGGTGTATAAAAAATGCCCGCGGCTTGCGCCGCGGGACTTCGGGTGGGGTTCGGTATGTAAAACTCGAGCGAAGCAAGTACGTACCCAACTTTTCCATCGGAGAGAGTTACTTTCCCAATGATGACACTCATTATTGTCTGCTCGCTAGGAATGAGAATACCGATTGAGGCATCAAATTTCTTGTTGGTGATCAGTGTCCGAAGATACTCGCGACAATCTCCGCCGGAAAGGTCAGGATTCGCGGATTTTTTCTTGTCGATAACCGCTGCAATGATCGACATCCTTGAATCACAAATGGTGATCATCTCCGATTTTTGCTCTGCCAACGGTTGAATGAGGGGTCGGGGATCACGAGTTTCCATTCCTGCACAACCGCCGATCAACAAGGCGACACCAACGAGTAGCATCAGTTGCTTCACGACACATTCTCCCAACGGTCTCTACCGGCACTCTACGTCATCCGATCACGGTCAGCAACTTCTGACAAAAGGATACCCGCGGCTTGCACCGCGGGAGCTCGGAGTTCTTCATGATGAGCCTTGAACGTAGATGACGGTGAGCAGAAATCCGGGCGATAGCTTACGCATGAGGACGGGAACGGTTTCGAAAATAATCTCTGACCCATCCTTTTCAAATTTCAAGGTAAACTTGAACCCAGGATCTCTCAAGGGGTTTCCATCAACATCGTATTCGGCTTTTGAAAGCAATACACAGCCCTCCGACGGTGTGTTGTCAACAATGTCTAGAATAACCCCCCTCTTTGCCTCTGTGGTAAATTTGTCTACCGCCGTCCTGAAGTTATCAGGATTCTCACACACTAATTTCAAATAATGTGGAGGATAGACGGGGAGATTCTCGCGTGTGGACCCCTTTGGGTTAAACACGGTTGGGATCGCGAGTAGTGCTAAGGAGAATACGCGCACGGCACATCTCCGCTTGCCATGTCCTAAAAGAAACTGTACTGCCCTTGACCCCACTATGCAACACTGTCAAAAAAGCAGTTTATCCGTATACTGCTCGTATGATTCAGGATGAAATACGGAAGGGTATCAAGTCAGCGCTTGGCGATCTCTGGTCGGCTGATTTCGATTCAATTCCTCTCGAACATCCAGCCGAACTTCCTCGTGGCGACTATTCATCAAATGTAGCGCTCGCGCTCGCAAAAGTTGCAGGGAAAAGCCCGCACGCGCTTGCTGAAGAAATAATCGCTGCATTTTCGGAGAACTCGATGATTCAAAAAATTGAAGTTGCTGGTCCTGGCTTTATCAATTTTCATTTAAATAGGGAACACTTCACTACTGAAACAAAAGAAATTCTAGAGAAGAAAGAGGAATGGGGAAGAAACAAAGCATGGAGTGGAGAACGAGTCACCGTTGAATACACCGACCCAAATCCATTCAAACCATTTCATATTGGTCATTTGATGACCAATATCATCGGTGAATCAATTGCGCGACTCTATGAAACGAGTGGCGCTGAAGTTACTCGTGCCAACTATCAAGGTGATGTTGGACTGCATGTTGCAAAAGCAATCTGGGGAATGCAACAGAAACAAAGTGATCCAAAAAATATCAAAGAAATTGGAGAAGCGTATGCGTTTGGTAATGAACACTATGAAAGTGACGAAAATGTTAAAAAAGAAATTGATGCACTCAATAAAATAATTTATGAACGGAGTGATGCAGAGGTAAATACTCTGTACGATATCGGACGACAAACGTCTCTTGACCGATTCGAAGAAATTTATAAAATCCTCGGTACCAAGTTTGACGAATACTTTTTTGAAAGTGAAACCGGAACGATAGGAAAGAACGTTGTCGAGGAAGGGCTGGGGAAAGGTGTGTTCGAGAAAAGTGACGGTGCGGTTGTGTATCGAGGAGAAGACGAAGGGCTTCATACTCGCGTCTTTTTAAATTCTCAAGGACTTCCAACCTACGAAGCAAAAGAACTTGGACTTGCGAAGATAAAGTTTGAAAAGACGAACTATGACCTTTCGATTGTGGTAACGGCAAATGAAATCACTGAATATTTCAAGGTACTTCTCTCTGCAATGCGAAAGCTATTCCCTAAACTTGCTGAACGGACGCGACATATCACTCATGGATTTATGAAACTCTCTGGTGGCAAAATGTCATCAAGAAAAGGGAATATCGTAACCGGGGAATCGTTCATTGAAGATATGAAGCAGGCGGCGCGAGAGAAAATGGAAGGCCGTGAACTTTCTAATAAAGAAGAAATTGCAGAAATGGTTGCGGTTGCGGCGATCAAATATACAATCCTTCGCCAATCGTCAGGGAAGGACATGGTGTTTGATCCTGAGAAATCGCTTTCGCTTGAAGGTGATTCGGGACCGTATCTCCAATATGCACACACTCGCGCGCTTTCGGTTCTTGAAAAAGCAAAAAAGGAGGGGGTTGGGGAAGATGTGGATGGTGAATCACCTAAGGAAATTTCTATTCTCGAGCGACTTCTTTATCGTTTCCCAGAAATAGTTGAACGGGCCGCTGCCGCATATGAGCCACACTACCTGACGACGTATCTCACCGAACTCGCTGGCGCATTCAACTCTTGGTACGCCAATGAGCAGATTGTAAACAAAGATGATTCCACTTCGCCGTACAAAGTTGCCCTAACTCGTGCGTTCCAAATCACAATGCAAAACGGACTCCAACTTCTCGGCATCAAAACGTCGGAAAAAATGTAATTATCCCCTTGTATCTCCGTCAGGGCAGGGGTATGCTCGAAAAAAGAGCAGTTCTTTTCTTGGAGACACCGAATGCACGCAGCCCTGCTCCGAGAGGTTGGAGTTGTATGGACGACAGACTTGGACAAAGCCCGTGAGTCGCTTGAGGCTATACACGCACTCGGCTGCATGGCAGTCATTTCCTATAGTCCGGAGTTTGGCGGACCATTTTTGGGGCGTCACGTTCACCAGAAACAGTATTGTGTAGATGTGAGATCGGGACCACTCATTGCAGAATTCATGCTCCCATCGATGATTAGACAGGGACCAATCACGGTGCAGCCACTGGCTAGGCACTAGCAATATCGCGGCGGACCCTCGGATCCGCCGCTTGCTTTTTATATGCTATATTTGGAAAACACGCGGTAATATTTTCCTATGGCAGAACCCAAAAAAGACGATAGAAAAACTCCAGAAAATCAGCAAAAAACCGAGACAGCGCTTCGCGAAGAGGCGATACTAAAGTTCTGGAAAGACAACAATATTTTCAAAAAATCTCTTGAGAAACCCTCTCCGAAGGGCGAATTTGTCTTTTATGACGGCCCGCCATTTGCAACCGGACTCCCACATTCGGGAAGTCTTCTTTCCTCGGTCATCAAAGATGTGATCCCACGTTACAAAACGATGCAGGGCTTCCATGTGGAGCGCAGGTGGGGATGGGACTGCCACGGACTTCCGATTGAAAGCATGATCGAGAAAAAACTCGGACTCAAAAGTAAGAAAGATATTGAAGCGATCGGAATCGAGAAATTTAACGAAGCCGCAAGATCAGTCGTGCTCGAATATGTACATGATTGGAAATACTACATCGATCGCGTCGGGCGCTTTGTTGATTTCGACAACTCGTACAAGACGATGGACAACACGTTTATCGAAAGCGTGTGGTGGGGACTTAAGCAGATTTACGAGAAAGGAAAATTGTACGAAGGACGAAAGGTTTTGATGTATTGTCCGCACGACGAAACACCGCTCGCTAAAGCAGAAATCGCACAAGACAATTCGTACGAAGATGTCACCGAAGAGTCGGTCGTCGTCAAATTCAAATTGAAACCGGGACAAAAAATTGCTGGAAACGATATTCCTGAAAACACTTTCATTCTCGCATGGACAACAACCCCGTGGACACTTCCAGGAAACGTGGCGCTTGCGGTTGGAAATGATATCGCATATGTGTCGGCACTTCTCTCTGATTCAGGAGAAACGGTAATTCTTGCGAAGGAGCGCCTGTCTGCACTTGGCGATATTTCATACAAGGAAAAAGAAAATTGGACAGGACGTGATCTTCTCGGTCTTGAATACGAGCCACTCTTTGCAATTGAAAAAATTCAATCGAGCGGAAGAAAATCGCACTATGTCGTTGCGGCAGATTTTGTCTCGACCGACGAAGGAACAGGCGTTGTGCATACCGCAGTTATGTACGGTGAAGATGACTTCGCACTCGGACAAAAAGTAGATTTACCGATGGTGCAACTTCTAAATCCAAATGGCACATTCAATACGGACGCACCTGATTTGATCAAAGGGAAATATTTCAAATGGCACCAGCGCGGTTTTTGTCCGGTTCAGAAAGGTGAAGATGCCGAAGCATTCATTAAAAAAGATTTGAGTGATCGAAACTTTCTCTTCAGTGTCGAAAATCGAACCCATTCATATCCGCATTGCTATCGGTGTAATACGCCGCTCATCTATAACGCGATTCCGTCATGGTTCATCAATGTGCAGGATGTAAAAAATCGATTACTTGAATTGAACGAAGGAATCCATTGGGTACCGGATCATCTAAAGAGCGGTCGGTTCAAGCATATCGTCGAGTCAGCGCCTGATTGGACAATTTCTCGCAATCGCTACTGGGCATCACCACTTCCGATCTGGAAAAATTCTGCTACTGGAAAAGTTGTTGTCATCGGATCGGTTGAAGAGCTTCGTGCGCGTGCCAAAAAATCAGGCAACAAATATTTCATCATGCGGCACGGTGAAGCAGAAAGTAACGTCCAGGGTATTTTGAGTACCAAAGTAGATAACCCGCATCATTTGACTGAAAAGGGAAGAACGCAGGTTGCAGCAACTGCTGAAGAATTGCGCAAAGAAAAAATCGATTTCATTATTACTTCTCCGTTTGTGCGAACGAGAGAAACTGCAGAAATTGTTCGCCAAGTACTGACGCTTCCCGATAGCGCAGTTGTTGTGGATGATCGACTTCACGAAGTTAATGCAGGAGTATATGAAGGAAAACCAGTCACTGAATTTCGATCAGCGCTTCCGTTTCGAAGTCGAATGGTGGAAGCACCAGAAGGAGGAGAGTCTCTCGAAGCTGTTGGTATGAGGACGATGGCGTGCCTCTTTGATTTGGAGAAGGGATATGCAGGCAAAAATATTTTGATTATTTCTCACGGTTCTCCGCTTCTTATGATTGAGGGCTATGCAAACGGACAAGATCGAGAAGCGATCATTCGAAATCGCGAACAGGTGAGCGATCTCTTTGAACAGGGCGTCTACCGAGAGATTCCATTTTTCCCGTATCCTCACCGCGCAAATTTTGAGCCCGATCTTCATCGCCCATATATAGATCAAGTAGAGTTACTTGATGATGACGGAACTCCGCTTACGCGTATTCCTGAAGTAGTGGACTGTTGGGTTGAATCCGGTTCGATGCCATTTGCTTCCAATCATTATCCATTTGAGAACGGAGAATATTTTGACAATCATTTTCCGGGTGACTTTATCGCGGAATACATCGCGCAAACACGCACATGGTTTTACTACATGCATGTAATGGGAGTTGAAATCTTCAACAAGCAAGCATTCAAGGCTGTTGTTTCAACGGGTACGATTCTTGCGGCGGATGGTTCAAAAATGTCGAAGTCAAAAATGAACTATACCGACCCCCTCGTTAATCTTGATCTGTATGGCGCAGACGCATTTCGTGCGTACTTGATGGGTTCAGTAGTGATGCAAGCAGAAGATCTTCGCTTCCTCGATCCAGATCTTCGCGATGTTCACAATCGACTCATTCAAATTCTATTTAATTCATTCAAGTTTTTTGAAATGCAGGCGGAAGGTGTCGATATACCGCCAAAAGTAGGGAAGAATTCAAATGTTCTCGATTTGTGGATTCAATCGAGACTTGCGTCCACTGGACAAGCAATCACTCATTCGCTTGATCGTTTTGATACGGTTGGCGCAACAAAAGCAATTAAAGAATTTGTTCTCGATCTTTCCACGTGGTACATCCGTCGTTCGCGTGACCGTTTTAAAGGAGAGGATCAAAACGATCGCCTTGCCGCACTCCAAACATCAAAGGAAGTATTTTTGACGCTTTCAAAATACATCGCACCAATCATGCCGTTTATTGCGGAAACGATATATAAAGGCGCCGGGGGAACGCTTGAAAGTGTGCATTTGGAATCATGGCCGGAAGCACGACTCATCGACGCAGACATAATCGAACTCATGGAAGCCTCGCGTGAAGCGGTGTCTCATGCGCTTGAAGCACGTGCCGCAAGTGGAATCAAAATTCGCCAACCACTCCCGGCGCTTATCATTAAGGACGAACGTTTGATCGAACAAGAAGCGTACCTTGCGGTTATTCGAGATGAAGTAAACGTAAAACAAATTATTTTTGATCCAAATCAAGAATTACCCGCAGTTCTTGATACGAAACTTACTGATGAGCTGATTGAAGAAGGAGCGGTGCGTGAAATGATTCGCCTTATTCAGCAAACGCGCAAAAATCTCGGACTCGCGACGAAAGATCAGGTGAAATTATTGGTAAACGCAAGTGAGAACGGACAAGTTTTCGTCAATCGACATAGAGCGGAACTTGAAGGGACCGCAGGCGTATCGATCATTGAATTTCTCCCACTTGATGAAGCGGTGCCAACCATACAGCTCTACGGTGAGGCGATGCAGTTTGTCGTACTGCCAATTGAAAAATAGATAATTTGGTATGGCGTATCACATTTACCAAACTTCCGCGATCGTGCTCGGAAGGACGCCGATTGGCGAATCAAACGCATATATCTCGCTTCTTACGCGCGAGCTCGGACTCATTCGTGCAGTTGCGAGGAGTGTACGCTCTGAAAAATCAAAACTTCGCTATGCACTCCAGAGATATACCGAGTGTGAGGTTTCACTTGTGCGAGGGAAAGACGTGTGGCGAATAACCGGGGCGGTTCCAATATTTTCTCATAGTGAAAATCTCTCAAATTCTCCATTACGCCGCGCTCTCGTCGCAAAGATTGCTCGGCTTCTGATGCGCATTCACGGAGAAGAGCGCAATGAATTCGCCTTCGATTCGGTGCAATCACTGTTTGCCGCGCTTGGGGAAGGGAAGGTGGATGACCTCGAGCTCATAACTGCACTTCGCCTACTCTACGCTCTGGGGTATGTAGGAAATGAAGCAACACTCTCACCCTATGTGGAGACAAGCGCTATTACTGATGAAGCGCTCATTCATCTAGAAAAGGACAGAGACACCCTCGTCGCTATTGTGAACCGCGCACTTGCGGCAAGTAATACCTAAGAATCTTTTTCATATGCCAATATTTGGCGTGATATACTTTTCCCTATATGGACGAGCCGAAGGGTTCAATTGATAAACTAAAAACAACGCTGTATTCCAAGCGTGGACTCGAAAAGCATCGTGCGAGGCGCACACTTCGTAATTGGGGACTCGGAACCAATGTGCCGAGCACTTGGACCGCAGAAAAGGAAGCCGATCTCGAACCGGTCGCGCTTTTCCCCGGCATTCAAAATAAATCACTTCCCAGTTTGATCCTCTTTGGATCAATCGCATTTTTCGTGGTGTGTGTTGCCGTTGCTGCCTTCTTTCTTCTTGGTGGCGGTAATCTTATTTCCAATAAAAATATCGACATTGCTATTTCTGGTCCGGTTGCAACACCGGGCGGACAGGAGTTATCACTCCAGGTATCATTCACTAATCGCAATTCAGTGCCGATCCAGCTCGCCGATTTCATTGTTGAGTATCCCGATACTGCAAGATCTCAGAATGATCTCTCGCTTCCGCTTGGTCGCACGCGCGAATCAATCGGCACCATAGAACCGGGGGAGACGATCAATAAAAATGTGCGTGCGGTTCTTTTTGGCAAGGAAGGTGAAAACCAAACGCTCAAAATGACGCTCGAATATCGCGTACAAGGTTCGAATGCAATCTTTGTGAAAGAAGAACCATACGATGTTTTGATCAGTTCCTCGCCAATTTCAGTTGTAGAAAAAGGACTCTCCGAAGGTATCAGCGGACAGCCACTCACTTTCACGCTTGATGTTATTTCAAATTCACCAGTTCCTGTTTCCGATGTCATGATTATTGCTGAGTATCCGTTCGGATTTACATTCGATGGCTCAAGTCCGGAACCGTCGTACGACAATGACAAATGGTACGTTGGCACCGTTAATCCAGGCGAGAAAAAAACAATCACCGTCCATGGTCGTCTCATTGGACAACAAAATGAAAAGCGCGAATTCAAATTTACGCCAGGCATTCAAAGTAAAAAAAGTGAACGTGAACTGCAGACGGTGTTTAATGTTGTGACTGATAGTGTTGCACTTGCGCAACCGTTTATCGGCGCAGCCCTGTCAGTAAACCAAGACGAAGGAACTGAATTTGTGGCGCCAGGCGGTCAGTCGCTATCGGCAAGTGTGAATGTCAAAAATAATCTATCAACCGAAATCCTTAATCCTGAAATCAGGGTACATATAAGCGGCAACGCATTTGATGAACTCACCGTGCGTTCCGGAAACGGTTTCTATGATTCAGGAACAAAAACAATACGCTTCACCAAAGAAACAATCCCAACTCTCGATCGACTCTCGCCAGGTGAAGCTATTGGAGTGAATTTCAACGTAACGCCAAAAGATCGCATCAATACAAATTTCATCACGAGTCCAGCACTTACCTTTGACGTGACTATCCAAGGTCGACGTCTTGGAGAGACTGGTGTTTTGGAAACTATCCAGTCCACGATTGTGGGACATGTAAAAGTCTCTTCTGAGATCCGTCTTTCATCTCGCGGCGTCTACTCAACTGGTCCGTGGACCAATGTTGGTCCGATTCCGCCGAAGGTAGGAGTCGAAACCACGTATACCGTCATTTGGACAATCACCAATGGCGCAAACGATGTGACAAACGGAAAAGTGTCTGCTACACTCCCATCCTACATGCGATGGATCGGCGCAATATCGCCTGCTGACGCATCGCTCGTGTATAATCCAGTATCTCGGGTGCTGACGTGGAATGTAGGAAACATTCTCTCGCGCTCTGGATTTGACCGGACCGCGCCTGAGGTTGCGTTCCAAGTAGGGTTCATTCCGTCAACGAGTCAGATCAATTCGAAACCGATTCTATTCGGACCAGCAAGCTTAACCGGAACTGATCAATACACATCGAGTGGGATTACTGCCGGTGCTGCCGCAGTAACGACGGATCTCACCACTGATCCAGCTCGAAAAAATGGAGACGCACTGGTACAACCGTAATTTCTGAAATTCCTCAATGAAACAAGAAACAACACTGGACGATATCATTTCGCTCTCGAAGCGCCGCGGCTTTATCTACCAAGGCTCTGAAATCTATGGTGGCCTTGCGGGAACGTGGGATTACGGACCACTTGGAGTAGAACTGAAGCGAAATATTGACCAGCTTTGGTGGAAGCGATTCGTGTCGAGTCGTGATGATATGTTTGGACTCGATTCAAGTATCATCATGCCGGAAGCAGTATGGAAAGCGTCAGGACACCTCGAAGGATTCACTGATCCGATGGTGGAATGTTCTAATTGTAAAAACCGTTTCCGCGCCGATCACTTAGAAGATACCAATACATGCCCATCCTGCGGCAAAAAGGGAACGCTTGGCGCCGCACGACAATTCAATCTTTTATTCCCGGTTGAAATGGGTGCTACACAGGGTGGAACGACAACCGCATATCTTCGCGGTGAGATTGCGCAAGGAATGTTCACTAACTTTAAAAACGTCGTCGACTCGTTTCATCCAAAATATCCATTTGGCATCGCCCAGAGTGGCAAAGCGTTTCGAAATGAAATCGCACCACGTGATTTTCTATTCCGCGTGCGTGAGTTTGATTTGATGGAGTTTGAATATTTCATCCGCCCTGAAAACTGGGAAGATATTTTTGAATCATGGCGAAATGAAATGTGGTCGTGGATTGAGGATGTCGGCATCAAGAAAGATAAAGTTCACGAACTTGAAGTTTCTCCCGAAGATCGCGCGCACTACTCGAAACGCACCATCGATTTCGAATTCGATTTTCCATTTGGCCGCAAAGAACTCTATGGACTTGCATATCGAACTGATTACGATCTCGGAAGACACGAAGTGGGAAGTAAGGTAACTCTTAAATATTCCGACACTGACGGTGAAGAACCGTTTACGCCACATGTGATTGAGCCAACATTCGGTCTCGGTCGCACAGTTCTTGCAGTCCTCACTTCTGCGTACACCGAAGACGAACTCGGCGGCGAAAAGCGTGTGTATCTTAAATTTCCAAAAGCAATTGCTCCGGTCAAAGCGGCAGTTTTTCCACTTCTCAAAAACAAACCAGAATTGGTTCAGAAAGCTCGTGAGGTGTACCAAATGATCAAAAAAGAAATTCCGCAGGTCGTCTTCGATGACAACGGCAACATCGGCAAGCGCTATCGCCGACAGGACGAAATCGGCACGCCATACTGCATCACGATTGACTTCGATACGCTTGGTGAAAATCCGGATAACAAAGACACCGTTACACTTCGCGATCGCGACACCGGAGAGCAGAAGCGCGTCAAAGTCAGCGAACTTATCGCCTCAATCATATAAATCATCTCTCTTCACTTTATATACATCCTAACGAATGATAGGATACGAATATGAAAGGGAACGGAGAGCCAGTGGTCTTTACCATATCAACGGGCGCGATCATTAAAGCGATCGCTATCGTGCTTTTGGTTCTGACACTCTTCACTCTGAAACAACTCGTTCTCGTAATCCTGGTCGCGATTGTTATCGCATCCTCAATCGAGCCGGGAGTAAAAAAATTAATTAGTTATCGAATTCCTCGCGTTCTCGCCGTTCTCTCTATTTATCTAGCAACAATAGGCCTTTTTGCGGGAACGCTTTTTATATTCCTTCCACCGGTACTTGATGACCTTTCAGCATTCTTGGGTAAAGTGCCGTCTTTGATTGAGAGTGTTGAGTCCTCAACATCATTCGTCACCATTCCATTCTTTGGTGCGAGTGACGGCACCGGAAATCAATCAGTAAAAGATGCAATTGTCAGCCTGCGTACGTCGTTTACTTCTGCGCCCGAAGGCTTCCTCAAAGTCATTTCGGTTATTTTCGGCAACATTCTCTCATTCATCCTCGTCATCGTCTTCTCGTTTTATTTCGCCGTACAGGAAAAGGGAATCGAAGAATTTCTCCGTCTCATTATTCCGGTTAAATACGAAGATCAAGCGATTGATTTGTGGTACCGCTCGGAGCGAAAAATCGGACTCTGGATGCAAGGTCAGTTGATCCTCGCGCTCTTGGTTGGCGTGTTAGTTTTTCTCGGACTCTCTCTAATTGGCGTGCCATATGCACTTCTTCTCGGACTTATTGCGACTATGTTTGAAATTATTCCCGTTTTCGGGCCAATCCTTTCCGCTGTCCCTGGAGTCGCACTCGCGTTTGTTGGTGGCGGACTCACGCTTGGAGTCATTACTGCGCTCTTCTATCTCATTATTCAGCAATTTGAAGGACATCTCCTCGGTCCCTTGGTTGTCGGTAAGGTTGTTGGTGTGCCACCGCTTCTCGTAATCCTCTCGCTGGTTATCGGCGCAGAACTTGCCGGTTTTATGGGTATTCTCCTTGCTATTCCTGCGGCGGCTATCCTTCAAGAAATCGTGTCTGATGTCAGAAGTAGCAAGAGCTTGAGCAGAGACGCAAAGAGTGCTTAACTTCCGAAATGATTAAGCGCATTTCTCTCACGACCACTCTTCCATATGTAAATGCTGATCCGCACATCGGATTCGCTCTTGAAATTGTGCACGCGGATATCATTGCTCGGTATTATCGCCTGATGGGGTATGAGGTTTTTTTCAACACCGGCACTGACGAGCATGGACAGAAAATTTTTCAGAAAGCCAACGAAGCAGATAAGGACCCGCAAGCATATGTGGACGAATATGCCGCCCGCTTCGACAAATTGAAAGGAGCACTTAATCTCTCGTACAATAACTTCATTCGTACTACTGATTCGCATCATAAGGCGGCGGCGCAGGAGTTTTGGCGCCTATGCAAAGAAAATGGGGATATTTATAAAAAGAATTACGAAGTCAAATATTGTGTCGGCTGCGAGCTTGAAAAAACGGATTCTGAACTTGATGAGAGCGGCCACTGTCTCCTCCATCCAAATCTTGAAATTGAAATTCGAAATGAAGAAAACTATTTCTTCCGCTTTTCAAACTATGGCGAAAAGCTCTTGGCGCTCTATGATTCACGTCCCGACTTCGTCATTCCAGATTATCGTTTAAACGAAATCCGCTCACTCATCAAGGAAAAAGGCCTCGAAGATTTTTCAATTTCCCGTCTCAAAGCAAAAATGTCATGGGGCGTTCCAGTTCCAGACGATGATGAGCATGTGATGTATGTGTGGTTCGATGCGCTCGTTAATTATATTTCCGCACTCGGTTGGCCGGACGAAAAGTACAAAGAGTGGTGGCCGTCGATCCAATTCGCCGGAAAAGACAATCTCCGCCAGCAGTCCGCAATGTGGCAGGCGATGCTTATGTCTGCCGGCGTTGAACCGTCAAAAAATATTGTGATCCACGGGTTCATAACAAGTGGCGGTCAGAAGATGTCGAAGTCACTCGGAAACGTGATCAATCCCTTCGACATTGTCGATGAATACGGAACCGAAGCGCTTCGCTATTACCTCGCACGTCACGTGCATCCGTTTGAAGATAGCGATTTTACTACGGATCGTTTCAAGGAAGCGTATAACGCGGGACTGGCCAATGGACTCGGCAATTTGGTCGCGCGCGTAATGAAGATGGCGGAAGATCATTTGGACGCGCCAGTAACCGATTCGAAAGAAATTCCTCCTCATTTTCACGAAGCACTCCAAGAATTCAATGTGATGCGCGCCTCAGAAATTATATGGTACTGGATCCAGACACTTGATCAAAAAATTGCGGAAACCAAACCATTCTCTCTTATCAAAGAAAATCCTGACGAAGCAAAGAAAATCATTACTGATCTCGTGAGTGAGCTTCATACTGTCGGTAAGATGCTCCACCCGATTCTTCCCGAGACATCCGAAAAAATCCGCGATGCAATCAAGGCAAACAAAAAGCCCGAAAATCTATTCGCAAGGAAAGACTAATGACGAAATACATTGATATTCACTCGCATCTGAATTTATCCCAGTTTGATGCGGATAGAGAGGAGGTGATTGCAGGGATGAAAGAATCGGGCGTTTCGATGATCACGGTTGGCGTTGATCTGAAGACTTCTAAGGAAGCAATCGTGCTCGCAGACGCAAACGAGCATATTTTTGCCTGCATTGGACTGCATCCGGCGGATAACACTACTGAATCATTTGATCCGAGCGTCTACGAAACGCTCGCAAAGAACCCAAAGGTGGTTGGGATAGGGGAGTGTGGACTCGATTACTATCGACTCAAGGAAAATATCGAGGAAGAAAAACATCGCCAGAAAAAAGAATTCGAAGCGCAAATTGTGTTTGCAGTTCAACACGATCTACCGCTCATGATCCATGGTCGTCCCTCAAAGGGATCGATGGATGCGTATGAAGATATCTTAGAAATTTTGGAGAAAGAAAAGGGAAAAGTTCGCGGTAACGTGCATTTTTTTGTTGGTACACCTGAAATTGCAAAACGGTTCCTGGCGCTTAATTTCACGCTTTCATTCACTGGTGTTATCACGTTCGCCCGAGACTACGATCAGGTGATCAAGGAAACGCCGCTTGAAATGATTCAAGCCGAAACAGACAGTCCTTTTGCTGCACCTATCCCTTTCCGAGGTGGAAGAGCAGAGCCGATCCATGTGATCGAAGTCATCAAAAAACTCGCTGAACTCAAAGAAGTGTCGGCTGAAGAACTTGAAAAAACGCTATGGGAAAACGCGGGGCGCGTCTTTAGAACACACTAATTTTATTTTAGCAAACTAGTTGCACACTTTTACTTCGCATGGTACCTTTTCCTCACTATGAATGAAGAAATGAATATTACTGCAGGGGAGGAGCGTGATCGAGTGAATGTGTACGAAATCGGCTTTCACCTTATTCCGACAACAGGAGAGGAAGAAGTCGGTGCTCGTGCTGCTGACGTTCGTGCATTTATCGAAGAAGCAGGGGGAACCATTATCGAGGAAGGATTTCCAGCATTGATCTCGCTTGCGTACACCATTGTTGCAAAGGCGGGGAAGTTTGACCGCGCATATTTCGGTTGGACCAAGTTTGAATCAGCACCAACGGTAATTGCACACCTCAAGGAATTTGCTGATCATAATCCATCTATTTTCCGCTATCTCATTATCAAAACCACTCGTGATTCCGGTGCCGATAAGAAACCGCTCATCCAGTTGGTAAATGCAGATGAACTCGAGGGTGGAGAGGATGAATCAAAAGCATTTGTCTCTGAAGAAGAACTCGACAAGTCACTTGAAGGGATGATCGCCGAATAAAACAATCTATGTACCTCAACAAAGTATTCATTTTTGGAAACCTTACTCGCGATCCGGAGCTTCGTTCGCTTCCAACGGGGAACAAGGTTGCACAGATTGGCGTTGCAACAAATCGTGTCTGGAAAGATCAGTCTGGTCGCAAACAAGAATCAACTGAATTCCATAACGTAGTGATTTTTGGTCGTCAGGCAGAAATTGCTGCACAGTATTTGAAAAAGGGAAGTTCAGTGTTTCTCGAAGGACGTTTGCAGACGCGAAGTTGGGAAAAGGACGGGGAAAAGAAATCCCGCACTGAAATCGTCGTCGATCGAATGCAGTTTGGTCCACGAGGTGGAGGAAGTGGTGGTGGAAGCGCTCCAAGTATGGACGAAGATCAGAGCCCACGAAATGACAAAGGAGGCGGCGCAATCGAATATCCTGAAGAAGATATCAACCCAGACGACATTCCTTTCTAATCAACCGAAATTACAACGAATATGAACGTATCAAAACACATCGACTATAAGGACACCGAACTTCTAAAGAAGTTCTTGAATCCACATGCACGTATGCTCGGAAGGAAGCGTACGGGACTCTCTGCGCTCCACCAGCGCAAAGTCGCAGAAGCAATCAAGCGTGCACGCTTTATGGCACTCCTGCCCTTCATCGATAGATAAAAAGCCTTTAATTAGGGCTCAAAACAGGACTTCTTGACATAATCAAGAAGTCCTGTTGCATTTTGTGCCGGATCAGTGTATGCTCGGAAAGCCCGTGGGAGAACTGGCTCCCCGGGAAAAGGGGAGAACGCGATGCGAGATCGCGGAAAATGGGCGGCCATACTGCTTATGTGGACGGGTCTTGGATTCGGAGGAATTGCCACCTCCGGTTGCTCGCCCATACAGAGCAGGGAAGAGCCGCTCAGTCCTTCGGGACTTGGGGTCTATCAGCCCCTAGATTTACGACAAGAGGGGCCTTGTGCCGACGGGAACGCCGGCTGCTGGAACCTGAAATCCCGAGGACCAATTAGCGTCTAAACCCTAGCGGTTAGCGCCTTGGCGCGTGATGAAGCCTCCGCAAATCGTCTGGCAACGAAATGCGGGTACTCGAAGACGGGTACAAAAAGGCGACATCGCGCGCCTTTTCTTTTTCCATACTATTTCTCAATTTATTTTGTACGGGAATCCTGTCGCACTTTTTCGTAGAGAATGATTGCCGCAGAAACACCGACATTTAATGAATCGATGCCGTCTTTCATGGGAATGGCGAGATGAAAGTCACAGCGTTTTTTTATCGTATCTGAAAGTCCTTCAGCTTCTGCACCGAGCACGAATGCTGCAGGTCCAGTTAGATCTGCATTCGAGTATGTCGTTCCTTTCATTTCGAGCGAGTATGTAGGCACACCTTCTTTTTTCAAGACATCAAGCGCTTCAAAAATATTACTTTTAACGAGTGGAATACGAGCAATTGCGCCGAGTGAAAAATGCACCGTGTCGTCATTTAAAAATTCTCGCTCATCACCTTGAAAAATAAGACCGTTCACTCCAGCAGCAAATGCGGTGCGTGCGATCACTCCAATGTTGGTAGGGAAGTCTACACGATTAATGAGTACAAAAAATGGTGTCTCGTCTCTTGCGTATATTTCGTCAATTAGACTCGAAAGTGATTTTGGTTCTTCAGCGATTAGAAATCCAGCGATAAATTCACGTGCTTCACCGCTTCTCGACTTTGCCATCTTTTTGTATGGGGTTTCTTCGATATGAATACCACGTCGCTTTGCTTCCGCAATAATTTCTTTCGTATCAGACTGCATCTCTTGATCGGGAACGATCGAGATTTTTTCAAATCGCGCGCCGCTTCGGAGAAGTTCGAGAAGCGCGTTTTTGTTTCTGATAGTAATGGTTCGCATCGAGAGTTACGCTTTGTTGACTCGCTCAACGTAGTCGCCGGTTTCGGTGTTTATACGGAGAACGTCGCCTTCATTGATGAAAAGTGGAGTCATAATGGTTGCGCCTGTTTCCAAAACAACTTGCTTTGACGCACCTTGTGCGGTGTTGCCGCGAACTGCAGGAGCCGCTTCCTTTACCATAAGCTCTACTTTGATTGGAATAGTTACGCCAATGACTTCATCTTCAAATACGAGTGCATCGACGACCGTTTTTTCTTTCAAGAATCTGCCGGCCTCGCCAATCACATCTTCAGCGATTTTATAACGGACACCGGGATTTCCTTCGTCATGGAACCACGCTTCACCCTTGGCTCGATAAATAAACACTGCCTTTTTCTTGGTGAGGTCAGCTTCTCGTACTGTTTCTGATTGATGAAACGAATGTTCGATTACTTTGCCAGAAATAAGATTGCGAAGTTTAGTCTGGTTGACCGGCTTTCTCTGCTGTTTACCAAAGACATGCGAAGTGAGCACTTCGTACGGTGCGCCATCAAGCAAAATAAACTTTCGCGGAGTTGCTTCGTTGTATGCGATTATTGCCATAATTTGATTGGTGAAATTAGTGCCCGCATTGTAGGGGAGAATGTGAAAAATCGCAACTTGTAACCTTTTTTGTAGTGTCCAGTTGTAATATTTGAATCGGTCGATATTATAAGAAGCGAGGCTCCGCGGTATGGGGCAGTAGGCACTGCCGCGGAGGAAATCCTCGAACACTATGCTTCTAGAGGACGAACGACAACTAAGCGACTACTCTGACGAGGAGATACTCGAGTTATCTATTCGGATGCCGAGCGTTTTTTCCGTACTTCTTGATCGATATCAAGATGCATTTTTACGCAAAGTTGAGAGTATTTTGCACTCGAGAGAGGATTCTGAAGATGTCGTGCAGGAAGCATTCACCAAAATCTATCTGAATGCAAATAAATTCAAGGTAGTTGAGGGCGCGTCGTTTAAGTCATGGGGGTATCGCATCGTGATCAATACCGCGCTCACTTGCTACCAGACATTGAAGAAACGAAATGCAGTAACCGCTGACCTCGATCCTGAGTTCTATGAGATGTTGCCGGATCTCCGCAATATGCATGAGGAAAAGGAGATTCGGGACGTGGTAGTGTCAGTGCTCGCACGTATGCCAGGAACTATGAGTCGAGCGCTTCGTTTACATATCATCGAGCGGCGACCACAAGAAGAGGTGGCAGAAATGGAAGGAGTATCTGTCGGTGCGCTCAAAACGCGAATCCATCGCGCAAAAAAAGAATTTAAGCTTATTGCCAAATCGCTTGGCATATAAACGGGGAATACTATGAATACCGATCAACTTTCAAAAAGAATAATGCGCCAAGTATATCTGGCATACTTTTTTCGTCGCGCACTCCATCCGTTGATGATGAAGGTATATGCGCTCGGAGCGGTGTTTATTGGCGTTTCAATTCTGACCTCGGTTCCGAGTGTGCTTCAGAACATGCCACATAGAGTCGATAATTTGTATGCATTTTCTTCGTACGCATTTACCCACACCGATCTTATTGTGCAACTTTTGGTAGTTACTGGCGGCGCGGTTGTTTTGTGGATTGCGTTCGATACCATCCGAGCACTTGGAAGTCATGGAACGGAACGGCAAGTCTCTTTGTAGGTAAACAAAAAATCCGCCGGCACTTTGGCGCCGGCGGATTTTTTTGTGACTACGCTTCTGCGAGTTTTTTTCTGATTTCTTTGAGGAGTTCATCCGCCACCTTCTTATTTTCGCGGAGGAATGTGCGTGTCGCATCATAGCCGCGTCCAAGCGCAACGTCGCCGTACTTATATGATGCGCCGGACTTTTGAATCAGTTCAAATTTTTCACCAAGTGCAATAATTTCACCTTCGCGCGAAACCCCCTCGTTGTACATCAGATCGAATTCGGTTTGGCGGAAAGGGGCTGCAACTTTATTCTTAACCACTTTCACGCGATGACGACCACCCACCACCTCTTCGCCTTTCTTGATCTGCGCAATGCGGCGAATATCGAGACGAACCGATGTGTAAAATTTAAGCGCTTTACCGCCCGGTGTTGTTTCTGGATTACCAAACATCACACCGATCTGCATACGAATTTGGTTGATGAAGATGACAATCGTTTTTGATTTTGCAACGATTGCGGTGAGTTTGCGAAGCGCCTGACTCATGAGACGCGCTTGTTTGCCGACATGCGTTGCGCCCATATCGCCTTCGATTTCATCTTTTGGTGTGAGTGCTGCAACTGAGTCAATCACCACGATATCGATTTTGCCAGAACGTACCAGGGACTCTGCAATTTCAAGTGCTTGCTCGCCGTTATCTGGTTGTGAGACTAAGAGCTCATCGATTTTGACACCCAATTTTTTTGCGTATTCAGGATCAAGTGCATGTTCTGCATCGATGAATGCACACACGCCACCTTTTTTCTGCGCTTCAGCAATTGCATGAAGGGAAAGGGTAGTTTTACCGGATGATTCAGGACCGAATATTTCGATGATGCGGCCTCTAGGATAGCCGCCGATTCCAAGTGCAGAATCGAGACCGATTGAACCAGAGGGAATCGCGTCGACGGTGACTTTCGTCGTCTCGCCGAGCTTCATGATCGCTTCGTCGCCGAATTTTGTTTTTATTGCGCGAAGAGTTTCTGAAATTGCACTCGATGGATCATCCTTCACCTTTTCTTTCAGAACATCTTTTGCGCTCGGCGCTTTTTCTTTTTTCTTCATTGCAGTTGATTAGGAATTTCTAAAAAGATGAATATGTTCTTCCGTCACTCTTCCAAAACGATCCTCGGCACGTATTGAAAGTATAGTATAGCCAAGAGGGAGTACCAATTCCTCATCAAAGTGTCCCTTCGTGTCAGTAAAAATTTGTCGGCCGGCGAGCGTCATCGACTGTACATGTGCCGCTTCGCCCGATATCTGGATGACACCGCCATTCACTACCGCACCGTCTTGAATAGAGGTAACGATGACATTTGGTCCTTCAATCAGCGCACGCGCTTCGATACCGCTATATATAATGACTGATCCGAATAAAGCACTGATGAAGATGGTGCGGAGTCTCGGGAGCCTCATACCATCTCTTCTTCTCTTGGAGAGTGTGCTCCGCCGCCAAGTATTTCACGTGGCTTTGCACCATCTGCTGGTCCAATCACTCCTTTCGACTCCAAGAGATCCATGAGTTTTGCTGCACGCGAATATCCAATACCGAGTTTGCGCTGGAGGAACGATGTCGATGCTCGCCCTGCTTGCACGACCGCATCCTTTGCAGGGGAGTAGAGTTCGTCTTCGTCAGTCGCATCATCTTCAAGTGTTGCACTAAATATTGCGTTTGGATCATTTGCACCGTTTCCTGAGAGGTCGATGCCTGCCTGAATGCCATCATTATTTCGTTTGATGTCGGCAACCACGCTCTTTACTTCCTTCTCGGTAATGAATGGCGCTTGGAGACGAACTGGCTTTGCCATATCGCCGGAAAGATAGAGTGTATCGCCGGCTCCAAGAAGTTTTTCTGCTCCAGAACCATCAAGAATCGTGCGTGAGTCGATTTGCGAAGCAACTTGGAGTGCGAGACGTGTCGGCACGTTTGCTTTGATAAGACCGGTGATAACGTTTACCGACGGACGTTGTGTCGAGAGGATGAGATGAATACCAACCGCGCGCGACATCTGTGCGAGACGCACAATCGACGCTTCAAGTTCGCGCGGATACGTCTGCATAATATCGGCAAGCTCGTCGATAATGATCACAATATATGGCATCGGCTCCGGTAAGGCATTTTCATCCTTTCCGCCCTTTTCAACCGCTGGTCCATACACCGTTGTATGGTACGAGCTAATGTCACGAACTGATTCTGTCTCAAGAATATCGTAGCGGCGACTCATTTCTTTGGTTGCCCATTTGAGCGCAAGAATCGCTTTTTTTGCATCCGTAACTACAGGAGTGAGGAGGTGTGGAATGCCGTTATAGAGCGTGAGTTCCACGCGCTTTGGGTCGATCATGATCATACGAAGCATGTCCGGGCCATTGCGATAGAGAAGGGAAATGATTGCGTCGTGGATCGTGACCGATTTTCCGCTTCCGGTTGCACCGGCGATAAGCCCGTGTGGCATTTTTGCAATATCGGCAAAATGTGGCACGCCAGTAATGTCGCGACCAAGTGCGATCATCAAAGGCTTTTTATTTTCAGAAAATTCAACACTTCCAATAAGCGACGCAAGACCAAGGGTCGCTTTGGTCGTGTTTGGTACTTCAATACCGACGAGTGATTTTCCTGGAATCGGCGCTTCGATACGAATAGGGGATGCCGCAAGTGCGAGCTCGAGGTTACTTTGAAGCGAGACAATTTTTGAAATGCGAACCCCCTCAGCAGGTTTTAGTGAATAGCGAGTAACAGTGGGACCAACCGTAATTTCGTCCATATCGACTTGGATGCCGAAGTTCTGAAGTGTGCGTTTGATGAGGTTGGCATTTGCTTTGGTATCTCCAACTCCGGGCCGACCACTATCTTTTTGAAGGAGCGATACTGGCGGTGGCGTATATGTCCCAACCGGACGCCAAAATCTACCCGACATTTTTTCGGAAGATTTTTCTTCAGGTACATCATTCGTCTGGAATGAGCGAACGGTTGGCTCAGGTTCTGGCGCCACCTCTTCCGCCTCCTCGATTTCTTCCGCTTCATCCGAATCGTCTGTTAGGTACGATGATTCTCTAATAGCCGCTTCCTGAGGAGTATCTTCTTTTGCATTTCTTCGTAACTTTGAACGGAAGGATTCCCACATTGGCGTAAGGTCAATTTGAATTTGCGTGTCGAGCAAAATGAAAAGGGAAATCACGAATAGTGCGAAGAGGACAATCGCGGTCGCGTACACATCTATAAGTCCGCGAAGCGGGTTCGCGATCAGGTGTCCAGCAAAACCGCCTCGGTCCGGAAGTGCCATGTCGATGAGACCAAGACCAGAAAAGAGAAGGAGAGCGGAGCTTATTAGTGACCAGACGCGAAAGTTAGGGGAAGACGATCTGAAATACGAAACCGATAGTACTCCAAGAAGGAAGGGGATGAGATAGTAGCCGATGCCGAACACAAACGACAGACCTCGATATGCATAGTCTCCCGCAACGCCCGCCTTGCCGAGTGCGCCAAGTATTAAAAAAGTTGCAACGACAAAGAGGAGAATTCCAATCACTCCCCGAATAGTTCCTTCGGCGAGATCGGAGAGAAGCGAAGCAGTAATTACTTCTTCAGATTTCTTTTTTCGCTTCTTACTCGCCATAGTTTTAGTGCGCTAATAATACCATGTGGATAACTTGCAATGAGAGAAACGGTGCAAAGAATTAAGTTGCACGAGTTATTGCAACTTGAAATTTACTCCTTCGCAATATTCCACAAGGGGATCGTACAAGGTACACTAAAGGTCAATTAAAGACATTCTCAGTCAGTCTTTTAAAGGACAATCTATAGGACATGATAGAGGACAACGAAAAGGACAAATTTCTATATATCCTTGCCCAAGGCAATATTCATCGTCTATATCTACTAAAAAAGACAGACCGAATCGCAACGGCTGTCCTTTTGATTGCTGATAAGATCGAACGCTCTTCGGCGCTCGCAAATGACCTTGAGAAGCAAGCGGTAGCGCTCCCTTCCATTTCCATAGAAATCCTCACGTCCGGAAAGGTTGAGTCTTTGGAAAAAAGTTTGATCACGCTTGCGAGCTTGTTCCAGATCGGTGCGGCAGGAAATCGCATCGCTACCAGAACCGCACTCTTCCTTGCAAATGAATGCTACAAACTTCTTTCATTCATGAGTGAGCGAAAAAATGAGCTTTCTGGATCACTACTGATCGGCACACAATTCTTTGAGGTTGATGAGATTTCTTTGCTTCGAGAGCGAAGTCGAGAGTGGAATACCCCCGCACTTTTTTCAGGCGATTCCTCAAAAAAAGAGTCTTCCCAGTCCTTTACCTTGAAGGACAGACAGATTCGCCAGAAAGGCAGCAGTTCCTCACCTCGAAGTCAGGGCACCAGTTCTCCAGACACTAAAAGACGAGAAAATATCCTTGCATTGATACAAGAAAAGGGTCGCGTCTCTATAAAGGACATCAGTGTACGTATTAAAAATTGCAGTGAAAAAACCATTCAACGAGAGCTCTCCGCGCTCATCCGCGAAGGTGTCCTTAAGAAAGAAGGAGAGCGTCGGTGGAGCACCTATATCTTCGGAAATACGCTGTAATATATGAATGAAAAGCGCGTCTTCGATTTCGGGTACAGGTTAACTTTCTGATCGAATTTTCATGAAATTGCGGCACAGAAATGCGCTCAATGTTCGTTGACTTTTCGGTCCTCCTGTGAGAACCTACCTCGGTGGCTTCTCATAAATCGAAGGTTCAAAAAACCCTTGATTTAGAGCAGTTATCCACATTATCTCGTTTTGCCGACTGAGAGCGGCTATCTATAATTAGCCTAATCGCTCCGCGGTTACTTAGTCAGCTTCGCGTTTGCGAAGCTATTCCTGAAAGGGCAGGCGAGTGGAACTTTGATAACAGAATATCCCGCAGAAATTCATTCAAATTTATTGATTGGTTTTTTCCGTATTCCTTATTCCGCTTGCTTCGAATTATTTGATTCGAAGTTCTGTTGCAATTACGAAAGATACTCGGACTAACTTCCTGATTACCAACTCCTCGGGTGGAAGCCCGGGGGCAATATTCAGTTGGTAATAGTCGGGCGTGCACGCTGTCGATAGTGTGTTCGTCAGATTATGAGCAGACATACAAATAAATGATTGGTCGAATATACAATCATCGTGTGTCTTTATTTTGTTTCTCAAAAATTACTCCGCTCTTTATGAGTCATTACTAATGTAAAGGAGTGATTAATGAGGCTAAAAACATTACAGTAATTAAGAACCATGGTTACTACTTATAAAAACTCTACAGCAACGAAACTTGCAGTTGCAGCAACTGCAGCAGCAATGGTCGTTGGTGTTCTCTTCACGCTCGCGTCTCCGCGCGCTGAAGCGGCGGCTTTGACTCAGTCGCAGATCCAGTCAATCGTATCGTTGCTCTCGAGCTTCGGTGCAGATGCGACTACGATCGCGAACGTTACAGCTTCCCTCAACGGTCAGCCTACCTCCGGTGGTTCCACTGGTGGTTCGACATCGAGCGTTTGCCCATTCACTTGGACAACTAACCTCATGACCGGATCGAATTCGACCGATGTCATGAAGCTCCAGAAGTTCCTCAACTCGTCTAGCGACACTATGGTTGCTACATCGGGAGCAGGTTCAGCTGGAATGGAATCAAACTACTACGGTGCAAAAACTGCAGCGGCAGTAACAAAGTTCCAGGAGAAGTATGCAGCTGACATCCTTACCCCAGTAGGACTTACAAAGGGTACAGGCAAGTTCCTCACCTCATCACGTGCAAAGGCAAATATGCTCTGCGCAACGGCAACAGGTGGAACAACCGGCGGCACAACGAATCCATCAGGAACTGGACTTTCAGTTTCTTCAGCAGCACAGCCAGCTAACGGCTACATTGTTTCGAACGCATCACGCGTTCCTTTCACCAAGTTCACGGTGACTGCAGGAAATGACGGCGACGTCGTCCTCAACAATGTTGTTGTTCAGCGCGTTGGTCTTATCGCACGCGGCGCCTTCACTGGTGTTGTGTTGCTCGATGAGAACGGCGTTATCCTCGGATCAACAAAGACACTTAACTCAAACGATCAGGCAACGATTGGCGACAAGGTCACCATCGCACGCGGAACCTCAAAGACCTTCACGGTAGCAGGAAGCTTCGGCTCGATGAATTCGTACAACGGTCAGAACGGAGGTTTGAACCTCGTTTCGGTTAACACATCAGCATCTGTTTCTGGATCACTCCCAATCATGGGTGCGATGCACACAGTTAACGGTACTCTTTCAATCGGTACCGCAACAGTTGATGTATCATCGTTCGATCCAAACACAGCTCGCAACAAGGAAGTCGGTTCAACCGGCTATGTTTTCTCTGGTGTTCGCGTAACAGCGGGCTCAGCTGAAGATGTACGCCTTCGCTCGATCCGATGGAACCAGTCTGGTTCTATCAGCTTGACTGACATGTCAAACCTCACTGTTGTTATTGATGGAGTTTCATACCCAGCAGTAGCATCTTCTGATGGTGACTATGTATCAGCAAGCTTCGGCAACGGCATCATGGTTGCAGAAGGACTCTCAAAGGACATTTACTTGAAGGGTGATATCTCGGGCAGCAATGCATCGAGCCGCACTGTTCAGTTTGACCTCGAGAATGCTTCTGACATCTACTTGACTGGCGAGAAGTACGGCTATGGAATCGTTCCATCAGCAGGTACGACTGGTTCAATCACAACCAACTCAGAATTCACAACCGGCACACCATTCTTCAGCGGTTCAGTTGTAACCGTAACTGGTGGTGCAGCAACGACGATCTCTCGCTCGAACACTGTTCCTGCGCAGAACATCGCAGTTAACGTACCTAACCAGCCACTCGGAGGATTCGACACGAACTTCCGTGGTGAAGCAGTAACGATCAGCGGTCTCACATTTGACATCGCTTCATCAACTGCACTTACATCTGCAATCACGAATGTAACGCTTGTTGATAAGAACGGTACGGTAGTCGCAGGTCCAGTAGATGCAACCGTTTCTGCTACAAAGCAGACTGTTGTCTTCACTGACTCGATCACCTTCCCAGTAGGTCTTAACACCTACACCTTGAAGGGTAAGATTCCTTCAAGCGCATCGAACGGCACCATTCTTACTGCATCGACAACTCCTTCAGATACGTCTAACTGGACGAATCCTAAGGGAGACATCACTGGCGATACGATCACCCTTTCACAGGGATCATTCACCTTGAACTCGATGACTGTTAAGACTGCTGCTCTCACGATCAGCGTTTCAACAAATCCTGCAGCTCAGTCAATCACTGCTGGCGTTCAGAAGTTCGTATTCGCGAACTACCAGCTTGATGCAACCGCATCAGGTGAAGATGTTCGATTCTCATCGATCAAGCTTCTCCCTGCTGGTTCGATCTCGTCTTCAGCGATCACTAACTGTCAGCTCTGGGATGGAACAACTGCTTTGAACACTGGTTCAAACGTAGTTAACAACCCAACACTTAGCGCAGACAACACTTTCACACTTGATCAGTCATTCGTAGTCGCGAAGGGAACTTCAAAGACTATTTCACTTGCTTGCGACATCGCAGGTGGTGCAACGGGTAACCTCTCATGGGGTATCACGAATGCTGCAGGTACTGTTGTAGTTACCGGTGTAACTTCATCAGTTGGTGTTACTGACACAATCAATGCATCTGCTGGTCAGCAAATGACCATCAACAACGGTTCGTTCACAGTTCAGAAGGATGCTTCAAGCCCATCGTACGCGGTGGTTTCAGGAGCTTCGACTGGTGTAACGCTCGGTGTTCTTAAGCTTCGCGCAACGAACGAAGATCAGTATCTTCGCCAGATTCGCCTCCAGCTTTCGAACGCAGCTTCATCATCTGGTTCGAACTTCGTTGGCAACTCAGTTAACCTTTACGATGGTACAACCCTCGTAGGTACTGCAACCTTCAACGGTTCAGCAACAATTGCTACATCAACATTGATCGGAAACGGCTTGCTCCTTCCTAAGGACACCGACAAGATCCTCACTGTTAAGGCAGACCTCTCAACTATCGGTACTTCACAGGCTGGTACTGAAGGCGCCTTGATCGCAGTGAACTACGATGGTGATTACGCAGCTGGTTCATACACCGTTGGTAATGCATCTGGTTCAAACATCACTTCAGGTTCTTCATCAGACACTGCAGTTGATGGCGTTCGTGTATTCCGTTCGTTCCCAACGCTTGCAAAAGCTTCGGTTCCTACGAACGTTCTCTCGAACGGTACTCCAGCTCTCCTCCGCTTCACTGTTACAGCTGATGCGAAGGGCGATGTTGGTGTCTACAAGTTCACCCTCAAGTTTGCAACCTCGGGTAACGCACAAATCAGTGCGGTCAACATCTTCGGTTACACTGATTCTGGCTACTCGATTCCAGTTTCTGGAGTCACATCGGGCGGTCAGCTCATGGCATCGAATGCAACCCCAGGAGCAACAACTGGTCTCGCAGATATCTACGTGCAGAACTCATCTGCTGTAGCTAATCCGCTCCAGATCCCAGCAGGTACGACTCGCTACTTCGAAGTACGCGGTACGGTCTCTGGTGCAAGCTCATCAGGTGCAACTGTTCAGACTCAACTCGAAGGAGATTCAGCATACCCAGTTATGTCAGCCCTCATGGGTAACGCAACTGGCGTCGGCTTGAACCCAATCGATGCTGATACGAACAATGACTTCCTCTGGTCGCCAAATGCGACTGGAACAGCAACGACTTCAGCTAACGACTGGACAAACGGCTACGGTCTCGTAGGACTCCCATCCTCGAACATGACGCCTGAAGTTCTCTCGAAGTAATCTCGTTGAACTGATTGACTGGCGACAACAGTCATACAAAAAGCCCCTTCGGGGGCTTTTTGTATTTCTCCTGAAAATGCGTACAATACGGGGACTATGGAATCAGAAACAAACACAACAAAAAAAGGAGGTCGCGGACTTATCCTCGGCCTGGTAATTGCACTAATCATTATTGGAATCGGTGCTTGGTTTGTCTATAAGAAAGAAGCTGCAAAGCCCGGTAATACCGGAGGGGAAAATGGTGGCACATCGACCACAACTGGTAATGATCAGGTGGGGGTTGGTGATATTGATGGCGCAACCATTTCAGTGCTTCCCAATGTTCCGTCCATTACTGCACTCGTAAACTACAAGTCATCGCTATCTGCCGATCAGAAATCTACATTTGCTTCCCAGATTGCAGATGAACGAAAGAAGTTGAACGAAGATTCCAACCTCTATCAGGATTGGCTGATTCTCGGCTCGCTCTATAAAAATGCAGGGGACATGGACAAGGCACTCGAAGCCTGGAACTACGCGCATGCGCTCATTCCAAAAGAAGCAACGCCGCTTGATAACATCGGCAATCTCTACACCTACGAAACGCATGACTATGTAAAAGCCGAAGCAAGTTATCTTGCTGCGGAAAAAGCGGAACCAACCTTCGTCTACACGTACCGCTATCTCTACGAGCTCTACACCGCCGGCGTCTATAAGCAAAACACGACTGCCGCAATCGATGCTGTCCTTCGCGGTATTAACAAGAATCCTGACGCAATCGATCTTCTCTCGCTTGCCGCAAATTACTACAAAGGAAAAGGCGACACCGCAAATGCAAAAAAGTATTTCACGCTCGCTCGTGATGCCGCACACAAAGTGGGGGATACCAATGCAGAAGCTGCGTTTAACGCAGAGCTCAAATAAAAGAAAATCCCCGAATCGGCGAAGCCGATTCGGGGATTTTCTTGTGGTACAATTTTAGAGATGTACCTCTTTAACAAAACGTTCTTCAAATTCGCGTTCGGTTTTCTTGCAATCATCACCGCAAGTTTTGTTCTGGTCAATGCGCTTGCCGGTCCGCTTCAAGAAACGCCACCTCAAAATCTTCGCTCATCTCCGGATACCAACTAGATACTTCCTTCACTCAAATATATGGAACGAAACGATCAACATTTTTGGAACGTAACTTTCACGCTTCTTTTTCTCGTGCTTTGCATAAACGCAGGTGTCATTTTGTATGTACTTGGAATCGTACCAACTTCAATTCCGGCGTTTGATTTTCTGCTTCTCTCGCTCGCATCGTTCCGACTTACGCGTCTTGTTGTCTACGATAAGATCATGGAGTGGGCACGCGATCTCTTTCTCATCGTGCGTGTTGAAAATGGGGAATATGTTCGCGAGAAACCATCGATGGGTGCGTCTCGCACGCTCGCCGATCTCATGTCGTGTCCGTGGTGCATCGGAATATGGTTTGCACTCTTCACGACGTTCTTTTATTTCCTCACGCCGCTCGCGTGGTATCCGATTCTCTTCCTCGCGGTTGGCGGTGTTGCTTCAATCTTCCAAGTACTTGCCAACCTGATCGGCTGGACTGCTGAAGGACTTAAGAAACACGTCGAACGACTCTAATCTTAAAGAAAAGCCCGCACGACCTTTGGTCGTGCGGGCTTTTTGCTAGGTGCATAACTTCCTTTTCAAAAATAGGGAAATGGGTGACGATATCGGTAATTCCCCGAGTTACGACGATGACTCGAATTGTATCTATTCTGTTTTGTACACTTGGTGCGTTGTCGCTCCCGCTATTTCTTTTTGCATCAGAGACTAACATCACTATTCCGGTTCCTCGCATGCCGGCAACAGTTCAGGGCACGGCTACTCATTTCTCGCTAACTGATAGCGTCTACAGAAATTTGATGCTGGATGCAAACGTGCCCATTACTGTATTTCTCCAATCGGTGCCTGAAAAGATTACTGTGCATATCGCACAATCTGCAAGTTCAACAGCTACGACCACGCACATCATTCTTTCTGGTCTCGACCCAAATACTATCTATCACAAATACACCGATCGATATGAAAATCACGAAGTAATTACCACCGATTCGGCAGGTACATATTCATTCGATCAATCTCTTGAGTCCCCACATTTGGTTTGGATTCAACCAAAGAAAAGTACTAAATTTATTTTTGACGACGCCGTCGGAAGTGATTGCATCTCAATCGGTAACTGGGACTCAACAACCAAAACCTGTACGCTCACCAGTGATGTTGGGGAAACTATTGAGATCGGTGGAAGTGGAATCACCCTTGACGGTAACGGACATTCAATAACGGGAGTTGGTACAGGGAGCGGCGTGTTTATCGGCGGTCAGGCTGGGGTCGTCATTAAAAATCTCACAGTCTCTCATTTTTCAGACGGTATCGAACTATTCGGAAGCCAGAATACTCTGATCGAGAACGTGACCATTTCCGCTGAAGGCAATTCAGGGATCGCTGCGTTTCAAACGTACAACACTCAGATATGGGATAGCCACATTACTGCAGTTGGTACCCAGATAACCGGTATATTTATACTTAGCTTTTCGACGGCGCCTCCATTTGCCTTTGGGACCGATATTGAAAACAATATTATTTCAGGCGCATACACCGGTATCTCAATCTCGAATCAAGACGGAGGGGTCATTCGAGGGAATAGCATTTTGGACGCCAAGTATATCGGTCTTACGTCTTCGCGCATGTACAACTTCCTGATTCGGAATAATAATTTCAGTCGGGGTATATTTGTCTCCGGCACAAGTGACATCGATCAGTCAAATGTGGTTGACGGCAAATCAATCATCAATCTGTATAACCAGATAGGAGGAGTTTTTGATGGGACACTTCGTCCGATCGGACAATTTTTCTGCACATCCTGCAGTAACATAACCGTGAAAAACGCCAACTTAACCAATCTTGCCTACGGCGCCGCGTTTATTGGAGGAAATGGAGACACGGTCTCAAACTCGAACCTCGCGAGCAATACAATTGCAATTTATTTTAATGAAAGCGGGCTTTCACGTGGCAATACATTCGATAGCAACGAGACCGGCATCTTTTTCGATGGCGCCGATGGCGGATTGGTCGAGGGGAATATGTTCTTGAACCAAACAGGAAGAGCAATATTCACGAGTCAGCAACATGTAATTATTCGGAATAATTCGTTTGAAAATAATGAACTGACATTTGATTTGCGAAACGGCCCCAGTTCGAAATTCTATAACAATAATGTGTATAGCGGAGGCCGTATGTGGGGGAAGCCGATTGCAGACAACGGACTTCCGGATGGCGGAAATTATTGGGCAGGTTTTTCTGTGTTTTGTCCGGACGTAAATTTTAACAAAATTTGCGACGTACCATTTTCACATTCCGAAAGTGATGCTGATCAATTCACGGATAACTATCCATGGACTGAACCGAATGCGTGGCCATCGGCACATCCGACACCACCCACAAATACGCCACCCAGGCTTTCAAATCTCGGACAATTCAAAATGTTCGGAGTGGATTCTGTTTCTGAAGGATCTACATTCGTTGGTAATACGATCGTCCTTAAGGGGATTGCCACTGATACTGACAGTACGTCAACTTCAATTGAGTTTGAAATTAAGCAGGCAACAGTTGCATTTAATGGGGTGGGGGTTGTTGTGTCGAGTTCAACGAACGCAACAAGTAGTGCTCAACTATCGGTTGTTATCGATCCATTAATTCCAAAAGATGATCAATACTTGCCTGGTGGAAATGCAAAATCATTCCACTGGCGTGCTCGAGCTGTCGATAGTGATGGTAACAAATCCGAATGGAAAGAATTCGGTACGTCTAATAACACTGATTTTTCAGTAAAGGTGGTACCACTTTGGACACAGAATCCTTCCAATTTTCCTACAAGAGTTACAACGGCGGATGAGTGGTCTAATGATGATTATGATTTAGGAAAAGCGACAGATTTTGGTGACTGTGGAAAATCCATCCGGCAATGCGGTTGTGCCATAACTTCATCTGTAATGGTGGCTCATTACTATCAAATAGATACTGCTCAAAATAGTTCCGTAACACCGCGCACATTAAATGTATGGCTGCAGTCTCAGTCTGATGGCTACTTCGCTCACGGAGTAGTAAATTGGGCGGCGATCTCACGCTATACAGGTTATCAAATGGTGTATAAACCCGATGAACGATATGATACTTCAAATTCTAATAACACCCCTGCAGAATATACCCGACTCGATGGCTACGTGAATAACCTCCAACCAGTTATCGCAAAGGCAGACGGGGTTCGTGCCAGAGGCGGTATAACGAGGACCCATTTCTTCGTTGTCGATCAAAAACTCGCCTCGACATATGGAGTACGTGATCCATTTTGGTTTAATACAAAAACTCTAAACGAAGCGCACACTGATAATGCAAATTTTGTACGAGCGTACGAAAACGGTTTTGACGGACTCCGTATTTTTGCAAAAGGAAATGGCATACCCATTGCGATGTCAGAAATAACTCTCGCACTGGGTTCTCCTGCGGAACTTCTCATAACTGATCCTCAGGGTCGTCGCACAGGAAAGACATCGGCAACAAGCTCCATATTCACCGAGATACCGGGTTCAGAATATTACACGGAATCAATTGGAGATCCAGCAGGTTTTGGAACGACTTCCGTACAATTAAAAATTCTTCGAATAAAAAACCCACAACCTTCCTACATCTTGCAAGTTACCGGTACTGGCAACGGTTCATATTCCTTGGAATATCTTACTCACGGCAGCACTACTACATACGAAAAAGCCACCTCGACCATTTCAAGCGGGAGCGTTGTCCAATATACAATTACCTATTCTGCAACAAACACCAATAGTGATTTACGACCTTCATTCGCAGCTTTAATAGGCACTTTTAAATCCTTGATCAATAATTCATCTCTAAAGCCACTCATAAAAACAGCCCACATCCTGGCGATCACAGGGATAGAAGATCTCTATAAAAAGAAGAAATTTAAAGAGACCCAATTGGCAATAGACCTTTTATCTACAGCAGTTAAATTACAGAGAGGAAAGGATATGAGCACTAGCATAGCAGAGCAATTGCTTAAGATACTCGCTGACCTTAAACTATATTTACAGTGAAAGATTACCCCCCTAAGATACTTCTTTTTTTTGGTGCAATTTCGACTACGGTTATTATTTTTTTCTATACCCTAGTCATATCTCACGCTCGCGAAACCAATCTACCTGGATCACTTTGTTTAAACACTAACCAACAGGTAATTATTTCTTTTGAAAAATACCAAGGCACTGACCTTTCCAGGGTAGATGGAACAACAACCATTACCGTTTTAGACAAAAATTCTAAAATAGAAGCTTCTACTTTTAGTAGTGATATTTTAAATACAATACACTATCATCCAATCGAAACTCATTCTTGTGGAGTTTATTTTGCTAGACAGAGTAACTATGATTACGTCAAACACATCCCTCTGAAAAATTACACTGCCGCGATATGGAAATTTGACTATAGCGGTCGAGGTACAGAATTAGTAAGACTAGGTAATGATTCTTCCTCCGGTTATGTTAACGAATACAGCGACGACTTCCGTGTCGACCCTGCTGAAAAATACATTGTACTTGAGAGAGGTTACATGAGTGATGGCAAAGATGACTACGCGCTTGTTATAAAGGATATAAATACGAAACAAGACGTTTTCACCTTAAAGGCAAGTGATCTTCAAAAAAAATATCCACAGCTAATGGGAGAGTTTATGATGCTTGACTGGACGACAGATGGTAGATACTTCTGGGCAAATATTTTTGAGGATGCCTATGTTGATGGATGGGTGCGTATCGATACTAAAGACTGGAGTTACGAAGGATTTGTGGCACCGGAAGGAATCTTGGGCGGGTATCCTTTAAATCTTGAGACCGGATGGGTTCCGCTGATCCCCGGTGCTTTCTGGACTGGATTCCAAGAAGGGGATGATCAAGTAAAGGCAGAACGTTTGGCGGGAGGAAAAACTGCAGATCTCTATCTCTACAATTTATTTACCAAAAAACAAATTCTAGTCGAAGATACAAACGAACCAATATGGCGCGGGCTGGAAGGTAAGTGGATTTCTGATTCAGAATTTCAATATTCAATGCCTGACGGTTCCAGAAAAACCTACACGATTCCAAACTAGCTCGTATCCGTTTGGATCCCCGTAGGTGGAAATTAGCGACGATGTAATTTCCACCTACGGGGTCTTTGTGTAAAAGCGTGATGACTACTATTACATCCAATCTTCACTCCATTGACACTAATGACTTTTTATTAAATAATAGCGCCGGCGTTTTTTTGACAGACAACAGCAAGGAGAACTACACGTGAGTAGTTTCAAACGTTGGTTTTCTAGCATCCCGCTTGTCTTATGTCTCCTCGCGCTTTGCGCGTGCGGCCAGACAGTCCAGGTGCCGAGCGGCACCGTTGGACGGCAGCAGAGCACCTCGGGTCTCGAGGAGAAAATCTACGAGCCCGGCGGGTATCGCCTCGAAGCGTGTCCATTCTCAGCCTGTCCGGTCATGGTTCTGCTTCATACCGGACTCGCATCCGAAGAGATCAATGTCGGCACCATTTTTCTTCCACAGTCGAACGTCGATCTTTCGGAGGTGAAGATCGCGATTCAGTTTCATACGCGTCCGACTGAAGGGGCGATCAATAAGATCTACGCGGACGTCACCTCTGTTCACTCTGAAGGGAGTAATGACTACACTCGCGAGATCACATCTGACATGCAGTACAGTATCTATCTGCAGCGGATGGTGCCGAATCTCATCATCGCGACGCTCCGAGACTTCACTGTCGAGCAAGCCCTTTCCGACGTGGATGGGATCTCAAAAGCGGCTCTCAAGCGAATCAACGAGGAGATGAAGGATCAGCCAGTCGAGGTCACGGAAGTCGGCTTCCCGAACGGCATCGGCAAGCCTCCGGAGCAGGTTCTTGAGGCCAAGCGCAATCTGTACGTGGTGAAAGAAAACGTCACTCGGCAGATTCAGGAACTCGAAGGTCAGCTTGGTGTCGAGAAACAGCGGCAGATTGTCCAGCAGCTTCGCGTGAACAACGATGTCGCGAACGCGAAAACTGCCGGCCTTCCGGTCGGAGAATACATGCTGCTCAAGACCATGGAACGCTTCGCTGACGACAAGGTTCCGCTCGGATTTGTGCCGGGCCTCTCGAGCTTCACTCAGAACCAGTAACAAGGAGTCTTCGGGATGAACATCCTATCTCTGGTTGCATATGCGCTCTCGATCATCGCGCTCTTGTGGCTTTGCTTCCGACTTCGCACATGGGCGCGCGGAGTAGATCTGGAGCCTAAACTCGGAGCGAATGCGAATGCGACGAGGCAGTCGCTCGGCCGGCATTCCTACGACAATGATGGAGTGTCGCCCAGAGTCATCAGGTGGGGAAGCAACCTCGCGCTTCTCGCAGCACTTCTGCTCGTGCTGATTTTCGTCAACAACTACCTCTACCGGATTCCGAATCCGATAGAGCCGCGAGGTGCGACCTTCACCACGCCTTATCGTGCTCCCACCAATTCGGAGCCGGTGGTGCTGAAAGCACCACCACCGTCCAACGCTGATCCCGCGGCCGCGGCCGCACACCAGCAAGAACTGCTGGGCGCGGCAAAACAGCAGCAGACAGATCAACTCAAGCAGTAGACATATTACCGGTTCTTATTGCAGGTCACCCCGAAGGGAGTGACCTGCTTTGTTTTTTAGGAATGGTTAATGAAAATAAAAAGCATTGTATACTTTTGATATATGGAAAATACCACTCCAACAAACGCGCCGATGGCGTCAAAGCCAGTTTTTTCTCTTCGACTTATCGTACTCATGTTCACAACGCTTCTCTTCGTGAACGTACTCTTTTTGTATTACTTCCACACCGTGCAGAAGTGGGGAATCGGAATGAACGAAGGACAAGCATGCACCATGGAAGCGCTTGTTTGTCCTGATGGATCAGGAGTAGGCAGAAGTGGACCGAACTGCTCTTTTGCCGCATGTCCCGATCAACCATCGTTTACGGGAAAACTCTATCAGCAAGACGGCAACTATTTCTTAGCGACTGCCGCGCCGGATATGGGAGTTCCTGGAGAAGTTACGTATGCGCTCCCATTGCATATCAAAGTTTCAAATGTTATTGGCCAGCTTCTGAATCAGCAAGTGATTGTCACGGGAAAATTCTCCGAAGGAAGTACGCTTGAGGTTGATACGATTGAAGCGGTTTCGAGAGATACAGCGAATACTGTTGAGGTGGGAATAGGGGAGACAAAGTTTGTAAATGGAGTACGAATTACTTTGAACAAAGTAGTGCAGGACAATCGATGTCCGGTTGATGTCGTCTGCATCGAAGCGGGAGCGATCACGGCAAATGTAACCTTGAAAAGCGACACTGATTCGGAAACATTCAGCATGCCGTCGGACGAAGCGCCGCATCCGTTTGATTCATTCAAAGTATCAATCACCAATATTGCGCCGTCCCGCGTCGCCGCGCATGAGACCGCGCCCGAAAGCTACAAGGTGACATTTAAAGTTGAAAAGTTGTAGAGATTTGTTCATGAGTGCTTCACCCTCCATTTCATATAGTGGGGGTGTTTAGCAGTTTAAGCACAAACTCTATATGGCGACGATAATAAATAATCCTGATCCAAATCCCAGAGTAGTCGAGCGAGAAACGATACGAGAAGTTGATTCGGGTACTGGATGGGTAGTTGCTGTTATTATTTTGCTTGCAGTAATCGGGCTCGGTATATTTTTGTGGCCGAAGATGATGCGAAATACCGCAGACACGAGCGCGACTACTCCGCCGCAAGGAAATGCGAATATAAACGTAACTTTGCCGCCAGTTGATTCGGGAAATAATAATCCACCTGCAAATAATAATGGAGACGGTGCAGCAAATGGAGACAATCCTGAAGCACCTGTTCAGTAGCGATAGTCTGATCAGACGTCCAAACACATAACCGCCCTCGAGGGCGGTTATGTGGTGTAACGAAGGGGATCCTTGAAAATCATTTACTCGCTTCCGCCTCTGCATCTTCGGCATCTCTCATTTTGTCAGCGGCGTCGTGGAGATTCTGACTTTCCTCTGCGCGATTGTTTGCTTCGTTATCGAGTTCGTCGGAAGAACGTGGCATATTGCATACATTAAATCTGGTAATGTGCTTTGCCAGGAGAGTAATCCAGACTCCCTTGGCACCACCCCGTCCGTAATCCTATCAGGGAGGTGCTGAATTTTTTATGAAGAATTGCGTGGAGCACTCCCTCCAAGCGTTACTATTGATTTTTTGGCGCACTCTGGTAGAGTGCTATCCAAGCACCGAAGAAGTAGGCGAAAGGCAGAAATGCCGGGTAAGTCCTGCGGAGGTCGACTCATATTTCCCAATAGGGAAGGTCAGGTGCGAGAATCTGGTTTCAAAATAAACCACAAGCTGAACATATCTTTGTTTGGCTATTGCGAACCAGCACAAACGGCTGCGATATTGAACGGCTCGGATTCGATGTAGTCTCATACCTCTCGTCCTCCGCCGCAACATCTCGCTCGTTTGTGCTGGCTCTCATGACGCCATTTATTTTGAACCCGATTCTATTATCAGAGCATTTTTTGTTTGTCCGTTATGGCAATAACCAGAGCAAAAAAAGAGGAGCTCATCAGTGCAATTTCTGAAGCAGCTGAATCAGCTGGTTCGATTGCATTCGTCTCCTTCCAAAAACTCACCGTCGCTGAAACAAGCGCGATGCGCAAAGCGCTCCGCGCCGCAGGCGTCAAATACACGGTGGCGAAGAAAACGCTCGCAAAGCGCGCGTTTGAATCGAAAGGATACACTGGAGAATTTCCGGATATTCCTGGAGAATTCGCATTCGTGTACGGAGCAGATCAAGTTGCTCCCGCACGCGAGGTGAATGAGTTTGTGAAGAAGAACAAAGAGAAGCTCGCAATCGTGGGTGGCGTTTTTGAAGGACGCTACATGAGTGCTGCAGAAATGCAGTCGATCGCAACGATTCCGTCACTTCAGACTCTCCACGCCCAGTTCGTTATGCTCATCAATTCTCCGCTTCAGCGCTTTGCTGTTGCAGTGAATGAGATCGCAAAACAAAAAGCGTAATTACTAATCAATCAATACTATGTCAGAAGACACACAGGCATTCGAAGTGCCAGCAAAATTCCAGAAGTTGGTTTCTGAAATCGAAACAATGTCCGTTCTCGAACTCCATGAGCTCGTCGGTACACTCGAAAAGAAATTCGGCGTTTCAGCATCGGCAGTTGCAGTCGCAGGACCAGCAGCAGGTGGCGAAGCAAAGGAAGAGCAGACCAACTTTACTCTCGTTCTCGCATCAGGTGGTGACCAGAAGATTCAGGTCATCAAGGTGGTGAAGGAAGTACTCGGTCTTGGTCTTAAGGAAGCAAAGGATCTCGTTGACGGTGCACCAGCAACCCTCAAGGAAGGACTCAAGAAGGAGGAAGCAGAAACACTTAAGAAGCAAATCGAAGAAGCAGGAGGAAAGGTTGAGCTTAAGTAATTTCCTACACAAGTTACTGGGCTTTATTTTGAAAGAAAATCCGGCGCGGGCTTTGCCCGCGCCGGATTTTCTCATTCATGTTTTCTTTATAAAGTCTGTGGTATCTTTTCTCGAGCTAAGTGAGTTCTCAAAAGGAGCTCACTTTTGGTCTTTCACAACTAACTATGGAGTTCGCACATGTGCGGCATCGTTGGAGTAATCGGGGATCGCCTTGCGGCGCCACTCTTGCTCGATGCGCTCCGGCGCCTTGAGTATCGCGGATATGACAGCGCAGGCATTGCTACGCTCGTTGACGGCAGAATTGAACGTCGACGTGCGCCCGGAAAACTTGATCGTCTCGCCGAATGTCTCGAAGGAGAACCTCTTGATGGCGTCACTGGCATCGGGCACACTCGTTGGGCAACACACGGAGAAGCAAACGAGACAAACGCACACCCACATATAAGTGAGGGCGTTGCGCTCGTTCACAATGGCATTATCGAAAATTTTCTCACACTGCGTAGAGGGTTGGTGGAAGAAGGTTGGAAGTTCCACACAGAGACTGACACTGAAGTTGTCGCGCATCTGGTCGGAAAATTTCTTCGAACTGGTGCGTCAATGCGCGAAGCAGTCATTGCAGCAGTTCGCCTCCTGAAAGGCGCATTTGCTCTAGCATTTATTTTTGAAAACCACCACGATTCGTTGGTGGTTGCGAGAAGAGGATGTCCGCTCGCAATCGGATACGGCGTCGGTGAAATGTTTATCGGCTCTGACGCACTCGCGCTGGCGCCTCTCACCGAACGTATTCAGTATCTCGAGGAAGGGGACATCGCATTCCTTGATCGAAACGGCGCGGAGATTATTGATCAGGATGGCAAATCTGTCAGTCGCGAGATTGAGCAAACCTCATTGGGCGGTGCCTTAATTGGAAAGGGGAATCATCGGCATTTTATGGAGAAGGAGATTTTTGAGCAGCCCGCCGTCATCGGCGATACGCTTCGCTCCTTTGCAAATCCTTTGACGCACCGTATCGAACTTCCGGTTGATCTAGTGGGGGTACCACGACTGGCTATTGTTGGATGTGGTACTGCCTCATACGCTGGACTGATCGGCAAATATTGGTTCGAAACCTTGGTCGGTCTTCCGGTCGATTGGGATATCGCGTCGGAGTTTCGTTACCGCGAACCTCCACTCACTGCAGGTCAAGTTGGTCTCTTCATTTCGCAATCCGGTGAAACTGCGGATACGCTCGCAGCAATGCGGCATTTGCGCGGTGCCGGTCACCGGGCGCTCGCCATCGTCAATGTCCCGGAGAGTACTCTCGCGCGTGAAGCAGATGGTATGCTTCGAACCCTTGCGGGTCCGGAGATCGGTGTTGCTTCAACAAAAGCGTTCACTACTCAACTTGCGACGCTCGCATGTCTTGCGATTGGCACTGCTCGTGCGCGGGGTCGGCTCGATCGATCACGCGAAGATGAACTGACTCTCGCACTTGATCAGTTACCCGCACAAATATCTGAAGTGTTACGGGAAGCTTCTCGGATTCAGGCAATTGCGGCACAAATTTTTCTGTCTGGTGCGCATGACGTTCTCTATCTTGGGCGCGGCACGAGTTATGCCGTTGCGCTCGAAGGTGCATTGAAGCTCAAGGAAATCAGCTATATCCATGCCGATGCATATGCGGCGGGTGAGTTGAAGCACGGACCAATCGCACTTATCGACGAGAAAGTTCCGGTTATCGTCGTTGCACCGCATGATCATTTGTTCGAAAAAACTGCGTCCAATCTACAGGAAGTGGTTGCTCGCGGTGGCCGGGTCATACTTCTCTCTGACTCGGATGGAGTTGGTCAACTCCGTGATTATGTGTGGCACTCGATCACCCTTCCAAGGGTCGACCCGTTTGTCGCACCGATTCTCTACACTATTCCTGCACAACTCTTGGCGTATCATGTCGCGGTCCTGAAAGGAACCGACGTGGATCAGCCGAGAAACTTGGCAAAAAGTGTGACGGTCGAATAGTCAACTGTACGTTACTCTACTTTGTGCGCCGCCCGCTTGCGGGCGGCGCACTTCTCTTTTCTAGTGTAAAAAGACGCTATCTAATCCAAAAAATCGCATTGTATTTTTCATGAAATGTAGTGTAATGGAATGAAACACCACCGCACGTCCAAGGAAGCGGATTAGGGAAGAGGCGAATCAATGCGTCAAGCTTTTTTCTGTTGTCACTGCACGGTACTATATCGATTACACCAATCCCCATGGTTGATCCTCTGCACAAATTATTTGGAAGTCCTGCACGAATGAAAATGCTCCGGCTGTTTCTTTTTAATCCGGAAACTGCATTTGATAAAGATGATATTGCGCGCCGACTGAAACTGCCACCGCGCATTGTTGGTAATGAAATTTTAATACTACGAAGTGCGCGCATACTAAAACCAAAGCGCTTTCACCGAATCGTAACCCAAAAAAAGCGGGGGAAGATGGTGTCGGAGAATAAAAGTCTCGGTGGTTGGATGTTTGATGATCGATTTGTATACACGAACGCGCTCCGTACTTTTCTGATAAGTACGATGCCACTCACTGACTCCGATATCGCGAGGCGTCTCACGCGTGCAGGAAGAATCACACTTGTTGTTGTCGGTGGACTGTTCATTAATACCGACAGCGACTCGCAGATTGATTTGCTTGTCGTAGGGGATCGACTGAGTCGGTCAGTTTTGGAGAATTCGATTCGCGCGATTGAAGCGGAAATCGGTAGAGACATTCGCTATGCGAGTCTTTCGCCTGCCGACTTTTCGTACCGGCGCAGTGTTAATGATCGGCTGATTCGGAATGTGTTCGATTTCCCACACCGTGCCGTTTTAGATCGGCTTGGTGTGCTGTAGATTGATTATCCACAGAAGCCCTGTCTCGGCCGTAGGGAAGTGCTATCATTATTGGTGATAGCATCCCCCTTAAGAATCACGCTGTTTATAAAAAAGTAATTTTTGCGGTATCCGCAATATTTATATGGTAATGGAAACATGGACTGAAGTCCTTACTCGCTCTTTTCAGGGTTTATGGATGGGCATCATCCAATTTCTCCCGAACGTTGTCGTCGCCCTTCTTATTTTCTTCTTCGGTTGGTTGGTTGGTTCAGCAGTTGCTCGAATCATCGCGCAAATCATTGATTCGCTCAAAGTTGACGAAGCACTCAAACACGCAGGTTTTGAAGACTTGGCACGTCGTGCTGGTTTCAAACTGAATTCTGGCTGGTTCCTTGGCGCACTCGTTAAGTGGTTCGTGATCATCGCATTTTTGGTCGCATCTCTCGATGTGCTCGGTCTCCATCAGGTCAATATCTTCATCCAAGAAGTAGTACTCCTGTACTTGCCACAGGTAATCGCCGCGGTACTCATTCTTCTTGTCGCTGCAGTGATTGCAGAAGTTGCACAAGCAGTTGTTTCAGGTGCAGGACGTGCGGCAAATCTTCGCTCGGCAAATTTTGCAGGCAAAGTAACGCACTGGGCAATCTGGATCTTCGCGTTTCTCGCCGCACTCAATCAGCTTTCAGTTGCATCAGTCTTCGTGCAGACATTCTTCACTGGGTTTGTGGTTGCAGTATCACTTGCACTCGGTCTCTCGTTTGGTCTTGGCGGTCAGGATGCCGCAAAGCACTATATCGAACGTATGCGCGATGAGATAAAGCATCACTAGAATCGGGAAAATAGATTCATAAATATGAAACGGCGGCTTGGACCTTCCAAGCCGCCGTTCTCCTTCTCACCATTTGGTCAGAAATCGGGGATCTCCATGAATCATTCCAGTCGCTAGATTACTGAACTCAAGTATGATGAATACAACTAAGGCGCAAGCTGCCATCACTCCCCAAATACTCGCAAGTGCACCGAGTATCGCCTTGCCGTCATACCGATTGTTGTTGAACGAATGCGGTTGTGATGGCGGCCAATACGATGATCGCCGAGGAGCAACAAAGCTGATTGCTACAAAACATAGCGCGGTTGTGGAAAGCATCGCTATCCTCCTACACGTTCAGAGACAGAGTGACGCGTTTTTTCTTTTTTCGCAAGGAAGTTGCCATTGAACCGTCACCGAGGCATACTCGGAATACTGTATGGAAAAAGCGGAACAGCCAAAAAAACGAAATACTTCAATCAAGCCGGTCCTTCAGCTGTTTTGGCGTACAGGAAAAAAACATTGGCCACTTGCGCTTTTGGTATCTCTTAGTGCGCTCATCAATTACATCCTCAATTTGGTAACTCCGCTTTTGTACAAGCGCTTCTTCGATACGCTCGCCTCTGCAAACGGAGTGCCGACAGACGCGGTCGCAACCGCGCTCATCTTCACGATCGGTATGGTGGGCGTTTTGTATTTTTTCCTCTGGGCGCTTTGGCGTATCCACGAATTTTCTGCAAACGCATTTTATGCTCGAGTGATGACAAAGCTCGTTGACACTGCATTCGGCAATCTTATTTTTCACTCGTATTCATTTTTTACCAATGCGTTCGGAGGCTCGATCGTTCGGAAAGTAACGAGATTGCCGCGCGCGTTCCAGCAATTTACTGACATCATCATCTACAATATTTTGCCGGTCGTCGTACTTCTTGCGGGCATTCCGTTTGTTCTCTCAAAACGGAGCCCGATACTCGGAATCGGATTCTTAGTTTTCTCGGTCGTGCTGATTGGATTTCATATATTGATTGCGAATTGGAAACAAAAGTACAATCTTATTTCGACTGAAAAAGACACCGCACAGACAGCGGCGATTGCTGACTCGATCTCAAACGAATACACCGTCAAATTGTTTGCGGGTGAAGAGCGTGAGGCTGCATTTGTCGGGGAAGCGAGCCGTACTCTTGAAGTCGCACGCCGTACTTCATGGAATATCAGCTCCATCATCAACCTTATTCAGGGGGCGTTTATGATGCTGACTGAAATCTTCCTAATGGTCGCAACGATTCATTTGTGGCGGCAAGGATTCGTGACGATCGGAGATTTTGCGCTCGTGCAGGCATATCTCATTTCGGCATCCAATCAGCTGTGGGGATTCAACCATTCGATCCGCGGTCTTTATGAAGCAATTGCAGATGCAACGGAGATGGTTGAAATAATGGAAACGCCATACGAAGTTCGAAACATACCAACTGCTGAAACGCTGATCGTGTCAGATGCAGAAATTACATTTGATGACACCACGTTTGCATTCAATGAAACGCGGGCAGTCCTTGATCATTTGAGTCTCATTATCAAAGGCGGTGAACGAATTGCACTGGTCGGTCCATCAGGCGCAGGGAAATCGACGATCGTAAAACTTCTGCTTCGCCTCCATGACGTAACTGATGGAAAGATATTGATCGATGGGATGAATATAAAAGATGCGACACAGGAATCACTTCGCTCGCAAATCGGATTTGTCCCGCAAGAGCCAATTCTTTTTCACCGCTCGCTTCTTGATAATATTCGCTACGGCAAACCAGATGCAACTGAAGCAGAAGTTATTGCAGCTGCAAAACAGGCGCACTGCCATGAGTTCATTTCCCAATTTCCCGAACAGTATCAGACTTTTGTTGGCGAGCGAGGAGTCAAGCTTTCAGGCGGTGAACGTCAGCGCGTTGCAATTGCGCGCGCGATTCTGAAGAACGCGCCGATACTTATTCTTGACGAAGCGACATCGTCACTCGATTCAGAATCGGAACACTTGATTCAAGAAGCGCTCGAAACATTGATGAAAGGAAAAACGGTAATGGTCATCGCACACCGACTTTCCACAATCATGCGCATGGATCGGATTGTGGTTATTGAAGATGGGAAAGTTGCCGATCAAGGAACGCACGCAGAACTTCTCAAAAAAGATGGACTCTACAAAAAATTGTGGAGCATTCAGGCAGGTGGATTCATGGGGGAATAAGCCGGCGGCGCTTCATTTTTTAGCCTTAGTTTTCGGTATTTTGGCCAATATTTGACACTTTTTTCCTTTCCTATATACTGCTCTTTATCTACATATGTTTACTTCTAACGAACCCAAGAGCGCATAACTGGAGCCGTTGAGGTTTCTGATTATGCCGCTCAACAGAGCGGTTTTTTAGTTGAAAACAGATTGTAGCGATCTTCGACAAATCAATCCCATCCTATTTGTTCGCCTCGTGTTGCAACGAGGCAGGGTCTTTCTTGCTGTGATAAGCAGCTGAATGACAGATAGAGATGGACGTGGGAAAAGCATAAACACAAAAAATTAAATTGATTGATTTGAGATTGCGAAAGCAATCTCGCCAAAAAGCATAGATATGCGGTTTTTCGTTTTCCAAAACGGAAACGATAAGAGCACGCGGAGGATGCCTTGGCTCCACAGAGGCGATGAAGGACGTGATACGGCTGCGATAAGTTTCGGGGAGGTGCCTAGTAACCTTTGATCCGGAAATTTCCGAATGGGGAAACCCCTTCTGGTAAACCCAGTTGACTCAGATTTATTTCTGAGAGCGTACCCAGCGAATTGAAACATCTTAGTAGCTGGAGGAATAGAGAACAATAAGCAGTTGTTTTCTTTCTGACTGCGAGTAATCGCAGACGGGAAGAAGACAACTCGTCATTTCCTAAGTAGCGGCGAGCGAAATGGAAATAGCCCAAACCGAAGGAAGAGCAATCTATCTTCGGGGTTGTAAGATGACAAATTCACTCTTGAAGTGAGGAGAGTTACAAAATACATCGTTAGCAGAACGCGTTGGAAAGCGCGGCCCCAGCGGGTAACAGCCCCGTATGCGAAAACGGTGAATCTTTCTGTTGTCATTCTTGAGTAGTTCAAGACACGAATAGCTTGAATGAACCCGCCAGAACTAACTGGCAAGGCTAAATACTCGTGGAGACCGATAGTGAACTAGTACCGTGAGGGAAAGGTGAAAAGCAGTCCGAGAGGACAGTGAAATAGAACTGAAACCGTGTGCTTACAAGGAGTCGGAGCCCGCAAGGGTGACGGCGTGCCTATTGAAGAATGAGTCGGCGAGTTGATATGTGCTGTTGGCTAAGAGCCTCAAAAGCTCGGAGCCCCAGGGAAACCGAGTGTGAATAGCGCGACATAATAGTACATATCAGACCCGAATCCAGATGAGCTTGCCATGGGCAGGGTGAACGTATCCGAAAGGATGCGGGAGGCCCGAACCGGTTGGTCGTTCAACTCCATCGGATGACCTGTGGCAAGGAGTGAAAAGCTAATCGAATCTGGTAATAGCTGGTTCTCTCCGAAACAGCTTTAGGGTTGGCGTCATGTGTTCCCCTTGGGGGTAGAGCACTGGAAGGGTCAAATAGGGAGCAATCTCGTTGACCCTATCAAACTCCGAATACCAAGGATTAAAAACATGGCAGTTAGACCGCGGGGGCTAAGCTTCGCAGGTCAAAAGGGAAACAGCCCAGATCGCCAGTTAAGGTCCCTAAATTAACGCTAAGTGCATCACAAGGAGGTGAGATTTCATAGACAATGAGGATGTTGGCTTAGAAGCAGCCATCATTCAAAGAAAGCGTAACAGCTCACTCATCGAGAGATTCTGCGCCAAAGATAATCGGGG